>CAZZFF010000075.1:0-31935 GCA_964653485.1 uncultured Verrucomicrobiota bacterium
TGGCGGAGGACTTGCCACAGGAACGCGTCGAAAGGATTGAGTTTGGAGAGGAGGGTCGAGCGGCGAGAGAGTGAGATGCCGGCCCGTTTGATTTGCCGGGGAGTGCGGAGCAGTTGGCGCAAGGCGGGAAGGGACTCTTTGAGCCTTTCCTCGAAGTCATCGGCAAATCGCTTGGGGCGGCCGGCGACCGAGCCGGAGCAATGCTTCCTGATGTAGTCGAGGAGTTTTTCGTGGGGGATGAGTGGCAGCACCCACTCGTCTTCGACGATCTTATCCATGAAGTCGCGGGCTAATGGGGCGTCTTCTTTGGCGATGAGGCGGTACATGGACACCTGGTCGTAGGCCAAAATATAGACGATTCGTGGGATCGAAGCGCAGAGGCGGACGGTCTTGATGAGGCTTTGAAACTCCGAGGCGTCGAGGCGGTCAACGTCGTCAATTATAACGAGGAAGCGATCCTGGGTGGACTGTACAGCGGCCGCGAGGCTGTTCTTGAGGTTGTCGAGTTCGTCGGCGCCGGCGAGAGCTTTTGAGAGCGCCTCGAGGACCGGGACTTTGCCAACCATCGGGGAAATGATGGAAAGATAGCGGGCGAGCGTTCGCCTTAGATTCGGCAGCAGATAGCGGTGGTCAATATCCTTAACGATTTTCGTGAGGACGGCTTCGGTCAGGCGGCCCGTTTCACGGAAGGCCCAGGCGTCAAGCGAGATTACGCGGAAGCCCGCTGACTGACACTTTCCTGAGAGGGCTGGCATGATGGTGGTTTTCCCAGAGCCCCAGGGGCCGACTAGGCCGATGACGTGGCAGGTCGCGGGATCGTTGTGGCAGACGGCATCAGCAAGGGCGGCGGCGAATTTGAGGCGGCCGAAAGCGTCGGTTTCGGGGGTTAGTTCAGCGAGCGGTTCGTCATTCAGTAGTTGGGCGGACCTGGCGAAGGAGGGCTGCGTTTGGTTGCTCGAAAGCTTTTGGACGCGCCAGATGCAAATCGAGAGAAGGGCTAGAAAGGGAACCAGCCACCAAGTCTGCCAGACTCTATCGCACACACCTTTGTGGATGAAATGCAGGAGAAGACCGGCTGCGGCTCCGAGAAAGAGAGCGTCCCATAGGATGGGCTCGCGATTTCTCCCCCAGCGTTGGAAGAATGCAGAGGAACGTCGCCAGCAGAGGCCGATGATTCCGAGCGAGATGATGAGCAGGGCGAGCAGGGAACCGCAATGGGGTTTGAGATCGGGGATGGATTTGGGGAGGCGTGAAGCGAGAAGGCCAGCGTTTTCGGCGAGCAGGAAGCCGCAGCCAACGACAAGGGTGATGGCGGCTTTGTGCCTAGCGAGTACTTTGCCAAAGTGTCTGAGCCAAGCTGGCGCCTCGGAGTCTCCATCTGAGAGGCCACTTTCGCCGGCTTGAAGTGGGGGTTCTTCCTTCATGGCTCGGCTAAGAAGGGGCAATCGTCGGCAGATGCCTCATGCGTGGGGTGCGTGGGGTCATGAGTGGCGTCAACTCATAGATGAGTGCATTTCTAAGTTGCCAGCCCGCCTTCTTGCGGCATAACGTCCCCGCGTGACTCGCAAACTCCGTCTTGAATACCCTTGAGAGGGTCGGCGGTTCGTTTGAGAGGGGTTGGGGCGGGCCGTTTCAACGGCCAAGATTCAACAAGCGAATCAAAGCTTCTTTGACCCGTTTGAACTCGTCCGGCGTCAACGCTCCAAGCCGGGGCTTCGAGGCGCGCGAGCGAAATGGGTTGATTTTGTTGAACGTGGAAGGCTCCCGGGCTCTTGAGAAAAGCCTTCGGCACGGCCAGTTCCCAACGATTGCCGCGCACGGCGGTCGTATGGGGGATAACCACGAGCAACGCCAGCTCGTCGTCTTGAGGATAATCACTCAGGACGAGGGCGGGCCGGACCTTTGCAGCCAGGCCGAGATCTACGCGCCATATTTCACCGGGCAGCGTTCTTTTCATCCTCGGCTTCCATGGCGTCGAGCATTTGGAACCGCTCCAGCGCCCTCTGGTCACATTCGGCCAGGGTGACGACGTCCTCCTCCGCTTCGATAAGGCAGCGCATGATTTCGCGTCGCGCCTCGTGCGACAGCTTCGGTATTTCAGAGATGATTTCCGCACTGCTCATGTTCAAATAGTACACAGCACACAGGTGGCGGTCAACATTTCGCCCGGGAACAGGCCGGACGCCTCACTGGAGCTTGAACGGCATGGTCAGGAGGTGCGAGTAGAGAGCGGAGAGCGTGGCGCCGGTGTGTTGGGCGCGGATGTCGTCGCCGAATTGGAAGGTGGCCTCAGGGGAGAAGTTACGCAGCATCAGGCAGTAGCTGCTGTTGGCCATCACGCCGAGGATTTCGCCCGCCTTGCTGAACACGAGGTCGCCCCTCGATGGGTTGAACTTGCCGATCAATCCCTTGAGGAAACTCCGGTCCAGCTTCACATATTCGGGGGTGGACAGATCGATTTGGAAGCGGCACTCGCCGTAATAATCTTCGTGCGTGCCGACGAGCACGGCATCCTGGAACTTGTAAGGCTCGGTGGAGACCTTATATATCTTGCACCCCAATCGGGCGGCGTCCTCGGGCGTGACCGGGATGAGGACCACGCGCGGGTCGGCCAGGCAAAAGGAGACGGAGCGAATGGGGCAGGTCGCCGTATTGCGGCTCAGCGTGCCTGTGAGGCCCTCCCAATCGGTCCCGGGTTCCCAGAGAGTCAACGGGGTGTCATGCACGTGGCAGAGGGCGTAAACGCTCGAGCTGTCGCTCACGAGCACCGTTTCGGTCTCTTTGTTCTTGGTGGTCTCGCCAAAGAGCAGGCCGCGCACGGCGGAGAAATGGGCCTGAACGCGGTTGGTGGCGAAATCATAGAATATGTTGTTGGGCACCAGGCTCCGGTTCTCGCGGACCTCACGCGCCAGGTCCCCGGACTTGGCCGCCAGCTCCTTGACCCCGTCAGCCAGACGGGCCTTTTCCTCGCGCTCGATTTTCACTTCCTCCTGCATGTGGCCGACCTGCTCGGCGGCAAACCGCTTTTCGGTCTCGGCCACGGCAAGTTGGGTGCCCAGGCGTTGCCTCTCCGCCAAGACGACCTCGTTGGTCATGGCCAGGGCGGCCAATTGCTGCTGCAGGTTGCTGGACTGGAGGGTTTGTTTGGAGACAAGGTCCTCGAACGCGGCGAGCCTCTCCCCGGAGATGATAGACTGGGCGGTGGTTTCGTGGAGTTGCTGGCTGAGGTTGGTCAAGCTGGCCTCGGCGGCGGCCAACTGCTCCTGCAAGGCCGCCCGTTGCTGGGCCAGTTGAGACCCCTGCTGCTCGCGGGCAGCCAGTTCCTGCTGGAACACCTGCACCCTCTTGTCGCGCTCGGCCAGCTCCTGCTGCGAGGCCTGGAGCCGCTGGTCCCGCCGCGTCAGCTCCTGCTGCGAGGCCTGGAGCTGCTTCTCCAGCGCCGCCATCGCCTGCTGAACGCTCTGCACCTGCTTGTCACGCTCACCCAGGAGGGACTGCTGCCGGGCAAGGGTGTCGCGCGTCTTGGTCAACTCGCCGACGAGCCGGTCGCGGTTCCTGCGCTCTTCATCCAGCGCCAACCGCATGACAGCCGTAATGTCTTTGCTGCTGTCCACCCGGTTGGTGACCATCTCCAGCTTGATCCCTCGTGGCCCCTGGTCCGCCATCTTGTTGACGTCCACGGTGGTAAAGGCCACCAGGCTCACCAGGAGGAAATCGCAAATGACGATGAGGATCGAGCGGTTCATGAGGGTGTCGCGAGGGTTGGGGCTGGAGTGGGCCGGGCCGCCTCAGGCCCATTGGGGGGCGAGCTCTCCGACTCCAGAACGTATAGCCGGCGAAGGGGCCGTAGGTTGAATATCTTAAAGATGGAGACGAAGATGATGCCGAATGAGGTCGAGGAGTAGGCGGCCATGATGCTGAACTTCACAACCCCCAGGGACACCAGGATGAAAGAAATGATGGTGCCCACGAAGCCCAGGTACAGGCCGGCATCGAACAAATGGTCTTCGTTTTCGAGCAGCCTGATCTTGATGCGCGCCGGCACTCGCTGGCGGCGGACCTCCGCCAGCTTGAAGAGGCAGGCGATATAGACCAGAGCTTGAAGGACAAAAAACAGCAGTAGGGTCAACAGGTTTACTTCGTTCATAAATGATGGTTTGAGGTTGCTGACTGCTGCCGGCAGCACGCGGCCGACCAGCGGCAGGCGTACTCGAAAGGGGAGCTCCACTTTCTGGCTTTCCTGGGAGAGAAACGGCTCGCTCAGGATAAGGACCACCAGCAAGAAACCCAACGCGAACAAGACCTCGCGGGCGATGTGAATGCCGCGCACTTGCAGCGGTTGCTCCAGGGGCGAGACCGCGGGCCGGCTGAAATGCATCGCCGAGGCCAGCAGAAAACCGCTGCACAGGTAAGAAAACCACTTCACCCCCAGGGCAAACCACGGCATGAGCCAGCTATAATCCGAGGCCGCGCCGATCACCGTCCCAAAAGGGGCGTGCGCCGCAAGCTGACGCCGGAGACCGGGGCTGTACCAACGCTGGTTGCGCGCGAGCAGTTCCTTCACTCCTCCCGCCCCAAATCTCAGCGTTGAACCCAGGTCCGCCAGCCCGGTCTCGCTGAACTTGAGCACGTAGCCGGCCACCGCCCCCGGCTCGCCCGAAAGGACCGAAGCGGCGAACAGCACGGGCGTCTGCCCTTCGGTCTTGCGGACCAGGTAGGCGACCCGTCGCAGGGTCTCGGCATCCTGGATTGGGGCGGTGAAGACCTCGATCTGCCCCCAGTTGAACCGCTGGCCAAGGGACATCAGGTCCAGCAGGACTTGTTCCAGAGGTTCCGTGTTCCACGAAGGAGCCGAGGCGCCGGTGCTCGTGCCGGGCAGCGAATGGCCGCCATGGTTCGCCGACCAGGCCAGTTCATACACCGAGTTGCTCAACGCCGGGTTGAGCTTCTTTTCTTCCAAAAGCAGGCCGCAAACCAACACCGCCGTATCGAAGACCCGCCCGGAAGAGGAGGAGGAGGGTGGAAAAATGACGGTATTGGTCAGGTCGCGCAGCCGCAGCAACTCCTGCATGGCGGGATTGAGGGAAGTCTCCAGCATCCCCAGGGCGCGATCCCGGATGTCCGTCGGCACAAGGACTTCTGTGAACGGCTCCGAGCCGCTGCCAGCGCCGTTGGCGGCCGACCCGGCGGGGCGGGCCGCCAGCTTCTCCAGACGCGCGTTCGGGCTGCCTAAAATCATCCAGTCCGGGCGCTGCGCGGCCAGACTCGTGACAGCCGAGCGGAGCTGTTGCCGGTCCGGCACCTCTTCCATTTGGGCCGCTTCCCAAAGCAACTGGGCCGCCCCCAGGTTGCCTTCCGCGGCCAGATCGAGGCCCTTCCGGACCAGGCCCGGCGTTTGCCTCCCGGCCGCTTCAATGACGCTGGCGTCCACGGCCCGCAGATGCGCCGGCACCAGCAAACCGCACACCAGCATCCCCAGGCCAAGAATGGCGCAAATTGATAACAGGATCCAACGCCGCATCGTATCGTCGCAAAGTTTATTAGACGCTGCCGCCCCAACCCTTGTTCATGCCGGCCCAGTCATCCAGGTCAATCGTTCGACTTGCGCCCGATTATGGCAGGAAACTCCATCGCACAGAAGGAAAAAATGCCGCCTTCGGTTTTTAAAAAACCGCTGGACGCGCGCTCCTCTTGTGCGAAGTTGGTCTTGGTTTCAATGTATACTGATAAATTGCATTAACTATGAGAAAGTTCTTAGTCTTCTGTGCCGCCTCCCTGGCGGCGGTTGCCATCTATGCCGGCCAATATCCGGAGATCAAAATCCCGGAACTCAAATCCGCCATCGCGGCAAAGAAAGTGACCCTCCTTGACGCAAACGGCACCGAGTCGTGGGAGAAGGGCCATATCCCCGGCGCCATTGATTTCGAGGCCAACAAGGCCAAGCTGGCCGGCTTGCTGCCCAAGGACAAGGACGCGCTGGTAGTGGCTTACTGCGGCGGTCCCAAGTGCCAGGCCTACACCGCCGCCGCCAAAGCCGCCGAGAAGCTCGGCTACACCAACGTCAAGCACCTCACCGCCGGCATTTCCGGCTGGGCCGAGGCCAAGCTGACCATGGAAAGCGCGCACTAGGATCGGGAGAGCGGTTTTCGAGCGACACCCTGAGGAACGCCGGATTACGCAACTTCCCATCCAGCCCGGTATTCCTCCTTGAGGAATTTGGCGGTCTCCGGCGCGTTGGTGACTTTCATCGCCGGGGCGTCCCAGTGGAGCTTCTTGCCGGCGCGGATGGCGACCAAGCCGAGGAGGCCGACTTCCGTCAAGGCCGCGCCATATTGGAAGTTGGAGCTGGCGGGTTTGCCGCCTTTGCACGCGTCGAGCCAATCCCGGTGGTGGCCTTTGGAGCGGGGCAGGGTCTTTGGCGGGCGCTTGTATTCCGCGTCGCGCGAGCCAGGCAGGAGGGTCGGACGGCCTCCCCAACCGGCGCAGGTCAGAAGGCCCTTGTCGCCGACAAAGAGGATGCCGTTTCCGTTGGCGCCCAGTTGGTCGTCTTCTTCCAGGCCCTCCGGACGCGAGGGCATCAACCCGCCCTCGTACCAGGTAAACTTCACGGGGGGCATTGTCCCGCGCGGACCGAAATGGTACGTGTAAATGCCGGCCATGGGGGCGATGTAACCGTCCACGCCGGCGGCGGCGTACGCCTCGATGCTGATGGGATGGCGCAATTCGAGCGCCCAGCAGGCGGGGTCGAAGTTGTGGCAGAAGAAATCCCCGATCGGCGCCGTGCCGAAGTCCCAGAAATCCCGCCACGTGACGGGCATGTACTCCGGGCTGTAGGGGCGAGTCTGGCGCGGACCAAGCCAGAGGTCCCAGTTGAGACCCTTGGGCACCGGTTGGCCCGCCGGCCGTCCGGTCAAATGGCCCTTGTTCCACCGGGACGCGCTGGTCCAGGCATGGACCTCGCGCACGTCGCCAATCGCGCCGGCCCAGAGCATCTCGCAAGTGCTGCGGATGAAGTCCCCGGAGTGCCCCTGGTTGCCCATTTGCGTGGCAACGCCTGTTTCCTGCGCCACCTGGGCCACCCGGCGCGCCTCCCACACATTATGGGTCAGCGGCTTCTCGCAATAAACGTGCTTGCCCTCCCGCATCGCCCTCACGCACACGTACGCGTGCAGGTGGTCCGGCGTCGCGCAGAGCACCGCATCGATGCCCTTCTCCTTCTCCAACATGACGCGGAAATCCTCGAAAGCGGCGACCTTGTAATTCGGACTCTTGGCCGAGTAATGTTTCTCCACCTCCTCCTTGACCGGCAGTCGTCCGGCGTTGCTGTTGAAGTAAAAGGCGTGCAGGTCCTCGAACTCGGCCGGGTCGGCCAGCGCGACGATCTGCGCGTCCGCGTGCTGGAACAACTCACGGATATTGGTCTGGCCCTGGCCGCCGCATCCAATGATCGCGATGTTGACCTTCTCGCTGGGCGCCACGAACCCCGGGCCGCCCAGGACGTGCCGGGGCACGACGCTCATCCCGGCCGCGGCCGCCGCCGCGCGGCCAAGAAACCGGCGCCGGCTCAGGCCCGTCTGCAGGGAGTTCTCCTCTTTTATGGTCCGATCATCGTCTGGAGTCTTCATGATAGTATGGATATAGGGAACCTCGCGGGCGCGGGCGTCAAGATGAAAACGCAAACACATTTGACCCCTTTCCCGGAAGCGGGCATCATCCCGGGATTACGAACATGCGTGCTCGACTGCTGGCAGGCGCCGTGGTGTTAATCGGTGCCATTATTGCTTCCGCCCAAACTAACTCTCCATCCCCCGCCCCCGGTCCCGCCGGCGCGCCGGCGCCCGGCCCTCGCTCGATGACCCTCCAGGAATGCGTCGACGTGGCCCTCCGCCACAACCTGGACCTCCAAATCGAGCATCTATCGAACGCCATTGCCGGCTACGAGCTGAACAGCGCCTACGGTCCCTACGACCCCGTCTTCTCGTTTTCCGCCACGCACAGCTTTGAGTCGGTCCCGACAGATACCGACTTCAAGAAATTCCGCCCCGATTTCCCCTACGAACTGGATTCCAACGCCTTGGGTCCATCCCTGAGCGGCAACCTGCCCATAGGCATGAGCTACCAATTCAGCGCCCTTTCCACCTCGGACTTCGCTCGAACCGACTTCCGCAGCGACCCCTCTTTTGCCAACAGTTTCCCGGGCGGCATCCGTTACACCAGCGGCTACCCTGCGGATATCGGGGTCACCTTCCGCCAACACCTCCTGAAGGATTTCTGGATTGACAAATCCCGCGAGACAATCCTCATCCGCCGCAAGGACCTGAAAATCTCCGAGCAGGCCCTCCGTTTCGAGATCATGAAAACGGTGCTGGCCGTCGAGTTGAGCTTTTACGATCTGCAGGCCAGCGATGAACTCGTGCGCGTCCAGGAAAAGATGCTGGAATTGCGCCGGCAGTTCCTTGCCCAAACACAGCGCCGCGTCGAGGTCGGGGACTTGCCACCCCTGGACGCCCAGCAGGCCGAGACCGAAGTGCAGAACACCCTGACCGCGCTGGCGGCCGCGCGCGAACTCTTCGTCAACCGGGAAAACGCCTTGAAAAGCCTCTTCACCGACAACTTCAGGCAATGGGCCGAAGTGGACCTCCGGCCCGCCGGGGTCTTGCTCGCCGATAAGGCCGAACTCAACCGCCAGAGAAGCTTCCAAAACGCCGTGGACAACCGCCCCGACCTCGCCGAAGCCCGCCTGGTCGTCGAGAAAAGAGCCGTCTCCGTGAGATTCCAGAAAAACCAGTTGTTTCCAAGCCTCGACCTCGTCGGCAACCTGGGCGGCGTCTCCTACACCCCGGACCTGAGCACCAGCCTCAGCGACGCCCTCCACTTTATCCATCCCGATTACTATTACGGCGCGGTCGTGAGCTTCCCGCTCAGCAACGTCGCCGAGCGCAACAACTACCGTGCCAGCCGGGCCGCCAAACAAATAGCCGAACTCCAACTCAAGAAGGCCGAGCAAGGCATCCTCGTCGCCGTGGCCGATGCCGTGAACCAGGTCGAGTCTCGTTATGCCCAGGTGGATTCCACCCGCAAGGCCCGCGTCTATGCCGAGGCCGCCCTCGCCGCCGAAGAAAAGAAGCTCGATAACGGCCTCACCACCACGTTCATTGTTCTGCAGATGCAGGAGATTCTCACCGCCGCCCTCACGGCCGAAGCCCAGGCCCTCGTCGATTACAATAAAGCCATCGCCCAACTCGACTTCGCCGAAGGCGGCACCATGGAAAAGCTGCGCCTCAAGTTGCAGGCAAAATAGGGCCTCCAGCCGCGCCGCCGGCCCGCGGCGAGTGAGGATATATATTCATTGCTACACATACGTCCCCCCTCCCGCGGGCGCGCCTCGCGTCCGCCCGGCACGTCGCGGGCGCGCGGGACGCGGGCAAGGCATCCCCTGGCGGCGACTAGGAACGCCCTAGTGGCGCGCGGCGCTGGCGCGGCATAACAATGCGCGCATGTGCAAATATTATCACCACCAGGCGAATCGGGCGCCCGATTCGAGTCCATTTCTTGCAGCCTCCGCGTGTGGCCGTCGGCTATCCGAACGACACAACCCAGGCGAACACCCATCACACCCTCCGCAAAGCGTTCCGGGCCGGACCTCGACAATCATGGACCTGGGCAGGTTCCTCCGGGTCCTGCTGGTTCTCGGCGTCTTGAGCGCATCCGCTCGCCTGGCGCAAGCGGTCACTTTGGCCTGGAGTCCGAGCACTAACGCGGATGTGGTCGGGTACAATGTGTACTACGGCGGGGCCAGCCGGACCTACACGAACATGATCTCGGTCGCCAACACAACCAACGCGGCGATCTCGGGCCTGGCCGCCGGGACCACTTACTTTTTCGCCGCCGCCGCGGTCGACACCGCTGGCCTCGAGAGCCCGTTCTCGAATGAAATCTCCTATCAGATCCCATCATCCACCCCGCCGACCATCGTGTTGACCTCGCCGCTCAACGGCGCGAGTTGCACGGCGCCCGGCACAATGACACTCGCCGCTGCCGTCACCGCCAACGGCCACTCCATCACCCAGGTCCAATTTTACAGCGGGACGACACTCCTGGGCGCCGATGCCTCCACGCCCTACAGCCTAACCTGCAGCAATGTGAGCGCCGGCAGCTACACCCTGACGGCCCAGGCGGTCTATGACTCCGGCAGCACGGTCGCTTCCTCTCCCGTGAACGTGACCGTGACGTCCCCGGCCCCGAGCGGAGTGCTCTTTAGCGATACGTTCCCCGGAGGCCTGGCCCCGTGGGTATCCCAGGTGGGAACCTGGACCGTGGCCAACGCGGCGATGCAGGGCTCCTCCGCCCTGGGCGGGTATGGTTACGCTTACTATAACACCAACGGCTGGAGCAACTACACGGTGCAGGCCAGCATCCGCTTCTCGAGCACCAACGGGGCCTGGGGCGGCGGCATCGGAGGCCGGTTGAATACGGCCAACGGAGCGCATTACGCGGCCTGGGTGTATCCCGAGGGTTCCGGCGGCGGCTCCTCGGTGATCAAGCTGATCAAGTTCACCGGCTGGACCAGTTGGAGCGGAACGCCGATGGCGCAGGCGAGTCTGACGGGCGTGGGCACCAACCTCCACACCCTGGCCCTCGCTTTTCAGGGGACCAACATCACCGTGTCCTATGATGGAACGCAGAAGATCAGCGTGACGGACAACAATTTCGGCTCCACGGCTCCCTATACCACCGGTGGAATCACCGCCGACGTGTCCGCATACAAGACTGCCTTTACGCTCTATGTGAGCAACGTATCGGTCACCGCGCCCGCGGCCTCGTCCTCCTCCGTCGCGATGCTGAGGCGGCTGAACGGCGTGGCGGCGTCCGGCAAGAATGCAGCCTCGTCCCCGATTTCCAGCCGGACCAAGGCAAGCGCCGGCAGCGCGATCGTTTCAGCGCCGTTGAACCTTCAGGTGGCCGGCCTGCCCGCCCCGTGGCAAACGGTCGACATCGGCAGCGTCGGTGTCGCCGGCAGCGCCAGCATATCCAAGGGCATTTACACCGTGAACGGCGCCGGCGCTATCAGCGGCACGGCCGACAGTTTCCGCTTTGTCTATCAACCGCTGAGTGGCGACGGCCAAATCATCGTCCGCCTCAATCCGGTCGAAAACAACGGCAAGAGCGGGCGCGTCGGCGTGATGGTTCGCGAGAGCCTCACGAAAGGCTCGGAATACGCCTTCCTGGGCGTTTCCACTGACGGGACGCTCCGCTGGCAGGCCCGCGGCAAGACCGGCGGCGCCGCTTCGTCCGCCACCACAGGCGTCTGCGCGTCGCAAGGCCTTTGGGCGCGAGTCGTGCGCAGCGGGAACGTGCTCTACGGCTACCAATCCGCCGACGGCACACACTGGAGCCAGGTGAGCTCCCAGAGCATTACGATGGCAAAGGAAATCTACGTTGGCTTGGCGGTCGCTTCCGGCAGTTCCCAGACGCTGAACACAGCCACGTTCGCCAATGTGACAGTGGTTCCCTAACCGCTGCGTCCTGAGAATGCGGGTGTCTATGAAGACCAACATTGCCCTCGGGCTGGTCATGGTGTGCCTCGTCCTGGCGCCGGTTCTGCGCCGCGTCGGTGACCGCCCGCAATCTCTGCCCGACGGCAGGCCGGCCTTGGCCGAATCGCACTCGGTTCCCAAGGCCGCGCTCGCCGCTCTGCGGATAACTCAACACGGCCAATCCCTTCATGCCCTGCTCGTGGGGGCAATCGAAGCCGAAACCGATCCTGACCGCAGAAACGAAGCGATTGAGCGGGTTGTCGAATCCGTTTCCGATGGCGGTTTGCCTGCCACCCTTGATTCGCTTTCTCGAGACGCCGGCGACGGGGCCGTTGAGTTGGGTCAACGCCTCGTACGCCGGTGGGCTGAAAAAAACGCGAGCGCGGCGGCTGCGTGGGCCTCGCAGTTGCCCGAAGGCGCCCTGCGCCGCGCCGCGCTCGAACAAGTCACCATCGCCTGGGCCAATACCGACTTGCCTGCCGCCGCAGGTTGGGTGCTGGCCCTCCCTGCAGACGACGAGAAACAAGCCGCGACCCTCGATCTGGCCTACGAAGCCGCCCGAGCTGAGCCTGTCGCGGCCCTGGAACTGGCGGGCACGCTGCCGCCGACGCCCGAACGTGATGATTTGCTCGTTCACGCGCTCAGCCAATGGTCTGGAACCGATCCCAGTGCTGCGGCCCCCTGGGCGGGCAAGGTGCTCGATCCGGTCCTCCAGCAGCGGTTGGTTGCCGCGGCGGCCGTCGCCTCGGCGGAGCAAGACGGCGCGGGCGCCGCCACGCTGGCCGCCAGCGCCCTCGACGCCGGGGACGAACAGGGACGCGCGGTGGTTTCGATCGTGCAACGCTGGGCGCAGAATTCGCCCCAAGCCGCCGCCTCCTGGGTCTCGGCATTTCCGGACACCCCGTCACGCGATGCCGCGCTGCAAAACCTGTTGACCATTTGGACCGCCCAGAACGCCCAGCAGGCGGGCAACTGGCTGCGAGACCTGCCGGCCGGTCCCCTGCGCGACGCCGGGGTTAGCGCTTATGATCAAGCATTGGCAGAGTCCGGCCGGACTTTAACCGTGGCCGCGCCCGCCGGGGGGATGTAAAACTGGCCTTCATCCCGAGGTGTGCCGCGCGGGAGGTTCCAGAAAACCCAGGTGCCGCAGCCACCGGGCGCATGACTCTGTCCAGGTGGAGCAAGGATGGCCGCTCGGACGAACGCCGAAATCGTGCGCGGCCGTCGCATAGACATGCAGCTCCGCCGGAACACCGGCCCGCCTCAATGCAAGATACGTGAGCACGCTGTGCTCTGGCGGGCTGATGATGTCCTCCCCGCCGTGCGCCAGGAAGACGGGCGGTGTCCCGGCGGGGATATGCAGCCACGGGGCCAGTTCATCCTTGTCCCTGGCCTTGAGGTAACCTGGATAGACCAGGACGGCGAAGTCGGGCCGGCAACTCACATTGTCGACCTCATCCATCGGCGGGTAGCTCCGCTTCTCGAAACTCGTCGCCGTGGCAATCGCCAGGTGCCCGCCCGCCGAGAAGCCCACGATGCCGATTTGCTGCGGATTCAGCCCCAATTCCTTGGCCT
The DNA here is from genome assembly GCA_964653485.1 of uncultured Verrucomicrobiota bacterium. GTDB lineage: Bacteria > Verrucomicrobiota > Verrucomicrobiia > Limisphaerales > UBA8199 > CAVQND01. Next base: position 13,113 of record CAZZFF010000075.1, read on the forward strand.
TGCTCCGGACCAGGCTCACGGCTCGTTGCGCGTCCTGCAGCGGACGCCGGGCCGGCTCCCTTGGCGGCTCATCGCCGTGGCGCGGGACCCGGTACTTGAGGATAAGGCCGGTCACGCCAATCGAGTTCAACCACGTCGCCACTTCCTCCCCTTCGAGCTGCCAGTAGAGGTTCCAGTAGCCGCCGCCCGGACAAATCAGCATCGCCGTCCCGGTGTCCTTCTCCGGGGCGGGCCGGTAGAGCGTGATCGTGGGCCGGCTCACGTCGGTGATCATCCGCGTCGGTTCCGTGACCTCGACCTGTTTTCGGTCCAGCGCCGGTGACATGAGCTCCCGCTCGGGGCCGATGGCGCCGGTCTCATCCGGGGCTTTGCCCGGCCAAAGCTCGATGACCATCGGAGTGTCGGCCGCCGCCACCGGCCAAGCGAAGCCTATCCATGCCAGCAGGAAGAACGTGGGTGCAACTCGCATAATTGGTAGAAGCTTGAGTTTCGAAACTTAACCAAGGCTGCCACCTCCGCAGACGCCGGGTCAAGAGGCAATCCGCGAGGTGTTTCATTAACAGCGCCACTTCAGCCCAGTGTAAAACGGTGCTTTCAGCGTGACACAACCAGGGGTCCAAGCTACCGTGCCTCGAAACCGGGAAATGCAAGTTCTCGACCAACAGCGACTGGATGTCGCCAGCAAGACGCGCAGCAACATCTTTGGATGGCGCGGGCAATTTACGCCACAATTTGTCGAGTACCTGCTCGACCAGGCCGCGACAGGCGCGGGTCTTGCGGTGGACCCGTTCTGCGGAAGCGGCACGGTGCTGAGAGAGTGCGCCGCACGCAATCGCCCGGTCCACGGCTTTGAGATTAACCCTGCCGCGTATGCGATGTCCCGCTTTTTCACATTCTCCAGCTTGGTTCGCGCGGAACGCCTCGATCTTATGGCAGGAGTCGAGCGCATCCTCCGGTCCGTGCTGGGGGGGATTGGCGATCTGCCGTTATTTAATGCAAGCGGAGACTACCGAAGCCGCGCCTCGAACCTGCTCGACCTTGGGCGGGAATTGTTTGCAAGGGCTGAGAGCAGGCGCCAGACGCTCCTTCTCCTGCTTGTGCTCCTGGAGGCCGAGGGCTGCCGGGCTGCGGACCTCGAAGGGGCCGTTTCCACGGCCGCCGCGAGGCTTAGGCACCACCTCCTGCATCTCCCATCCACAAGCGCTGCCGTAGAGGTTTCGCTGTGTGACGCTCGCCTAATCCATCGGCGGGTCCCGGGCAACGCGGCTCTCATCCTGACCAGCCCGCCTTATATCAATGTGTTCAACTACCACCAGAACCACCGTGCGTTGCTGGAGTTGCTTGGCTTCGACCTCCTCCAGGTCGCCGGCAGCGAGATCGGTTCCAACAGGAAGAACCGCCAGAACCGTTTTCGCACAGTGGTCCAGTACGCCCTGGACATGGAGCAGTCCCTGGAGAGTTTCGCCCTGAGTCTTGTTGATGGGGGCAGTCTCATCCTGGTCGTTGGCCGCGAATCCAACGTACGGGGCGTTTCAATTCCCAACTCTGAGTTGGTTCGCTCCATCGCCGACAATCTGGGAGCTTTCCAGCATGAGAACACCTTTGAACGGCGGTTTACCAACCGATTTGGTGCTTCCATCTACGAGGATATCCTCGTCCTCCGTCGGATCGATTCCAAGCCCGTGACCGGCGGCTCGCTAGCGGTCGCCGTTAGCCTCTTGGAGGAGATATCGGTCAGGGCCAGCGGTCAAGTTCTGACTGATATCCGGGGAGCCATCGGGGACGGGCCGTCCATTCGCCCGTCACCGCTGTTCACCCGGAACCCGCAAATCTGAGCCATGCCGAATACTCCTCATCTCGACAAACTGGACGCAGCCATCCGCAACACCAAGTGCGAGCCGGATGACGTGCGGTTGCTTCAGGAGGCTCGTGAACGTTACCAGTCGTGGAGAGTCTCGCTCGCCGGGCTGAATTCCACCGGGAAGTCTCGCGTCGTCGAGATGACCCATCTGCTCAACGAGTATAAGGATACTCTCGAGGTCGAGATCCTTGCGCGAAGAGGCTCGGCGTTCCTCAAGCGGCAAAAGGGCCAACTCAAGCTGGACAATTCCGTTTTGGAGGAGTTTTTGATCGAACTCGTGAGCCCTTCCGTTCTTGAGGGCCTTCCGGATTTCCCGCTCACTGTCGGCCCGACCACCGCCTTCATGTCGCTCTCCTTCGCACCTCCCGCTCTAGTCGCACTCGACGAAGCCCCCGTCGTTGCGTTGAAGGTCAAGGACCAGGACTTTATTCTCGGGAAGGAGATACACTACCGTTTCTCGCCCGACCCTGATTTTGCACCAGCCAAGACTGCCAGTGGTTCACTCTCCCTGGCCGTTCTGGCAGCCGAATGCAAGGTCAACCTCGATAAAACCATGTTTCAGGAGGCGGCTGGTACTGCCGCCCGCTTGAAACAGGGTTGTCCTTACTCGCAATACTATGTCCTCAACGAATATCTCGACATGGAACCTGAAGACTGCCGTCTGACGGCCGTTGATAACGTATTCCTGCTGCGCCATGCCAAGCGGCTTCCATTTGAGAAGAGATCGGTTTATGAGGAGGTCCGACGCCAACACGAACTCCACCCTATCGATGGCCGGATCGTATGGTTGTTCGTGCAGAAGATTCAGGCGTTCATTAACGCCTCTTGGTATGACCCGGCAGAAGCTCTGCAGAGGGGGACCTTCATTTAGGCGTGTCGTTTTGTCGTTCTTGATTGTGACTTTGCCGCTTTCGCATTTTCCGGCTTGTGTCAGAATCCCGGAGGCGTGGCCGCGTATGCGTTGACGATTTTTGCCGGGGCGTTTCTGCTGTTTCTGGTGCAGCCGCTCATCGGAAAGTACATCCTGCCTTGGTTCGGCGGCGGCCCCGGTGTATGGACCACTTGCATGGTGTTTTTCCAGGTGCTTTTGCTGGGCGGCTACGCCTACGCCCATTTCGGATCGAGCCGGCTCAAGCCCCGCGCGCAGGCCCTGCTGCACCTGGTCCTGGTCGCTGCCGCGCTGGCGCTCCTGCCCATCGTGCCCGGAGATTCCTGGAAGCCGCGGGACGGCGCGCATCCGGCCCTGCATATCCTTGCCCTGCTCGCCGCGACCCTCGGTCTGCCCTATTTCATCCTGGCCTCCACCAGCCCTTTGTTGCAGCAGTGGTTGACCCGCACTCACCCCGGCAAACAGCCCTACCGGCTCTATGCCCTCTCGAATGCCGGCTCCCTGCTGGCGTTGGCAAGCTATCCGTTTTATTTCGAGAGCCACTTCACCCGCCACGCCCAGGCTGCTTTGTGGGGCTGGGGCCTGGCCGCCTACGCGGTCGGCTGCGCATTGTGCGCGCGCCAACTGTGGAAAGCGCCTGACGCAAGGGCGGGTGATGGCGCCGCGGACCGGACAGTGTGCGCCGGGCCTCGGCCATCGATTCTCGTTCGCCTGCTCTGGCTGCTGCTGCCGGCGTGCGCGTCCGTGTTGCTGCTGGCGACGACCAACAAGATGTGCCTGGACGTGGCGGTAATCCCGTTTCTCTGGGTGCTGCCGCTGGGACTTTACTTGCTGAGCTTCATCCTTTGTTTCGATAGCCCCCGCTGGTATGTCCGCTTTCCGTTCACCCTGGCGCTGGCCGGGGTGCTCGGCGCCCTGTGCTGGGCGCTTGTCAACGGGAGCGAGGCCTCTGTGCCCAAGCAGGTCGCGGTCTATTGCGGCGCGCTCTTCATTTGCTCGATGGTCTGCCATGGCGAACTCTACCGTCTTCGTCCCGCCGCCGGCCGGCTCACTGAGTTCTACCTGATGATCGCCGCCGGGGGCGCCGCGGGCGGATTGTTCGTTGCCCTGGGCGCGCCGAGGTTATTTACCGACTACTACGAACTGCACTGCGGCCTCCTGCTGTGCGGCCTGCTGTTTCTCATCGCCTGCGCCAGAGACCGTGAGAGTGCCGGCCCGGCAGGCCAGGTCTCCAGGTTCAAATTGCTCAATCGGCCGCTCTTCCGGTTCCTTGGGTCGTCCCTGCGGCCCGATGCCTGGCCCTGGATGGCGTGCGCATTGCCGCTGCTGGCTTTTGGCGGATTCGACCAGTTCATCGCCCGGCTGGCCGCGCAATCGAGCGCCGTTCCCAAAAGCTGGTCCATCGCTCTGCGCGTCGGGCTATGGGTCGTGCTTGGCTCGCTGGCAGTGTCTTGGGTGGCGCGTCGAAAACACCGGGCCTTCGCCCATTGGCATCTGCTGGCCTGCATCTGGCTGGGGCTGGGCTGGCTCGCACTGGCGGAAACGCTCTGGCACTATGACTGCGGGACCCGCGCCGAAGTGGTCTCCACATCGAGGGACTTTTACGGCGTGCTCACCGTGTATGAACATCGGAAGGACGAACCGGAGGGCCATCACTTGCTGCTCCAGCATGGCCGCATTACGCACGGGCTGCAGTTTGTGGACCCGGCGCGCTCAGCCTGGGCCACGACCTACTATGGCGCCGAGAGCGGCATTGGTCTGGCGATGAGGGCCCTGCCCTCCGGCAGCCGGCGCATCGGCTTGGTGGGCCTGGGCACCGGCACCCTTGCCGCCTATGGCCGGGCCGGAGATTACCTGCGCATCTATGAACTCAACCCCCAAATCGAGCGCCTCGCCGGGTCTGTCTTCAAGTACCTCGGCCGTTGCCCGGCCAAGATCGAGATCGCGCCAGGCGATGCCCGGCTCTCGATGGAAAGGGAGCCCTCACAGCAATTCGACCTCCTGGCCTTGGACGCCTTCAGCAGCGACGCCATCCCCGTGCATCTCCTGACCCGTGAGGCATTCGAGCTTTATGGGCGCCACCTCAAGCCCAACGGCGTCCTGGCCGTCCACATCTCCAACCATTACCTCGACCTCGAACCGGTCGTGGCCAACCTCGCGCGCCGCTTCAACTACAAGACCGCCCTCATCGACTACGACGAGGCCGGCGAAAGCTGGTGGCTTTACGCTTCCGCCTGGATGCTCCTGTGCCGCGACGAGCAATTCCTCCAATCGCCGGGCATCGCCCAAGCCGCCCAGCCGCTCCAGGCCAGGAAGACCCAGGGGCCGCTTTGGACGGATGACTTTACCAGCCTCTTCCGTATCCTGAAGTAGGCAATAAAAAGCGGCCAGTGACCGGCATTTTCCGATCTCCTGGCCGCGCTCCACTCCACCAAGCTCTGAGCCTTATTCCACCGCGATCTTCCGCGGCTTCACGCGCTCGGACTTCGGCAGCACCAGGGTCAGGATGCCCTGGTCCATCTTGGCCGAGATTTTGCTCGAGTCGATCGCCGGGTCCAACTCGAACACCCGCCGGTAATCGGCTCCCGGGCACTCGTTGAACAGCATCTCGCCGGCCGGCGCCGCGCTGTGCCGGCGCCCGACGATGGCGATCTCCGTTCCCTCCAGCGTAATCTCGAGGCCGCTCTTGTCCACACCGGGCATTTCCGCCTCAAGGACGTACCCGTCTTTGGTCTCGAAGATGTTCACCTCCGGCGTCACATACTCCGCTCGCGCGGTGCGATCCGTGGTCTCATGCGATTCTCTTTGAACTGTCGTTTTCATAGTCATTCTTGCTCCCGGCAGGAATTCCCGCCGCACAGGTTGAGGGTTCATTAGCTCACGCGCACATCGATCTGCTTGGGCTTGGCCTCTTCCGTCTTGGGCAGCGTCACGGTCAAAACGCCGTCCTTATACTGGGCCTTGATCTTGTCCGGCGACACCGGCGCCGGCAACGAAACCGTTCGCTGGAACCGTCCGAAGAACCGCTCGGACCGATGCACCTCCGCGTCCTCATAATTGCTCTGGCTCTTGCGCTCCCCGGAAATGCTCAGCGTCCCTTCATGCAGCGAGACTTCGATGTCTTCCCTCTTCATGCCGGGCAACTCCGCCCTCAGGTAGAGATTGTCCTTGTCTTCACACAGGTCCATTGCCGGCGTCCAACCGCTCAACACCTGAGAGGTCCGCGCCAGGTCGGCCAGGGGCATCTCGAACAGCCGATCAATCTCATCCCGCAAATCCGTTAGCCGTCCGTAGCCAGCCCACGAGGTCATTTCCGGTCGTTGCCATCTTGTCAGATTACTCATATTTCATCTTCCTTTCTCTTCGTTATGTTCGAATAACCACGCTCTTTTCAGCTTTACCTATGCCAAGAAGAATCCAAATGTGTAAGTCATTACAGACTAGCAACTTATGACAATACTCAAAATGCGATGTGACTCCATATAGAGACATGTTGTCTCCTTCTAAACCGGAGACCGAGTCTCAACTGTGACATGGTGGCTCTTATCAGAATATCCGGCCCAGGAATTTCCTAGGCCCCGCCAAGGAACTCCCCAGTAGCCGTCTGGCCCCCCAAAGCCTGATACTCCCCGCGATGAACACTCGCATACTCGCAGCGACAGCGTCCGACCTCCTTGAGCAAACGCGGGACGCTCTCGTGGTCTGGGACCTGGACGGCCAGGTCCAGTACATCAACGGTGGGGCCGAGCGGCTGTTGGGCTGGACTTTGGCCGAGGCCCGGGGATGCCTTGCCAGGCAGTTGTTCTTCACCAGCGCCCCGGAATTTGACGCGGCCCGGGAGAAGCTGGCGCAAAACGGCGTCTGGTGTGGCGAAATGCGCCTCTCAACCCGTTCTTCGGATCAGGTCGTCGTAGAGAGCCGCTGGACATTGAGACGCGCGGACAAGGACCTCCCGGCGCGGGTGGTCACCGTCAACACCGATATCACGCAACGAAAACGGCTCGAAGAGGTCATCCTGGACATGAGCCAGCGAAGCCAGCGCCAGATAGGAGAGGCCCTCCAGGACGGCCTGTGCCAGCGGCTCTTTGCGGTCGCCTTGGCCTGTGCCACTCTGAGGCGAAAACTCGAGGACCAGACGCTCCCGGAGGCGTCCGATGCGGCGAAAATCCTGACACAGATCAACTCGGCGCTCAAGGCGGTCCACGCCCTGGCACTGGGTCTAAGTCCTTTGATCCCGGCCGAGAATCTGTCCCGCCGCTCCGAACTTGGCCTGCCAGGACGGCCTTGCGCGGGCCGCGGGTCTCTCCCGGGGCCAAGGTGCCGCGGGCCCTTCCGGGGGCGCGGCCGACGCCGCTACTGACTGGACGGGTCGGTAAGCAGGGCGATGAGCTTCTTCATTGCCGGCGAGAGCACTTTGCTGCGGGTATGGATAAGGGCCAGCGGCCGGGGAAAATCCCCTTCCTCGAAGTGGACCGCCGCCAGCGTTTGATTGGCGGTTTCCTGGCGGATGGTGGTCTCGGGCACGATGGCCACGCCGTAATCGATCTCCACCGCCCGCTTGACGGTCTCGACATTGTCGAATTCCATGACGTACTGCACCGTCACACGGTGTTCCTTGAAGAGGCGGTCCAGGGCCTTGCGCGTGGGGATGTCGCGCTCGAATCCGACGAATTTTTGCCCGTCCAGTGCCTTGAGCTTGAGGTTCTTGCGTTTGGCGAACGGGTGGTTTGGATGGCAAATCAGGACAAGGGGGTCTTTGCCGAGCGGGACGACCTCCAGGTTGCGAGCGTGGGCCGGGTAGGCAACGACGCCCAGATCCACGACGTTGCTCAAGACATCTTCGTATATTTGCCGCGCATGGCGGTATTCGACGTGGACATTGGCGCCGGGGTAGCTCTTGAGGAACTTCGTCAGATACGGGGGCAAGTCGTGCAGGCCCACGCTATAGATGGTCGCCACCCGGATCGTCCCGGAGACGACTTCACTGGTCTCCTTGAGTTTGGCCTGAAGCGCGCCATAGGTTTCAAGAATCTGCTTGCTGTGCTCGTAGAGAAGATCGCCCTCGGGCGTGAGCCGGAATTTCTTCTTGCCCCGCTCGACCAAGAGCGACTTGAAGAGGCGCTCCAGCGAGGTGATTTGCTGGCTGACGGCGGACTGAGTGACCTCGTTGATCTGGGCCGCCTTGGTGAAGCTCTGGGTCTGGGCCAGATCGCAAAACACCTTCAGACTTTCAATTTTCATAACTTGATTGAATCTAACAACCGCGTCCTCGTCAACTGCCGTGATGCTGGCAGGCTACCCCTCCCGGTGGTTTTCAACGGCGATGGTGCCGGAACAGGCGCCTGCGGTTCTGATACAGATACCAAACAATGAGGACGTTGATGCCGAGCACGACAAAACCGACGAGGGACGCATGACGGCAAAGGTGGTTGACCTCGATCGGGATGAAAAAGGCCGATTCGCCGATCGCCAGCCAGCCGGCCCAGGAAACCCGGAAAATGAGGCCCACCCCTTCAACGATCGAGAAGAGACTATACCCCAGCAGCCCAGCCGCGGCCACGAGCACTTGGGTCTCCGTGAGTTGGCTGACTTGCCCGGCAAGATGCGCCCAGATTCTGCTCTCCGGGTTGAGCCTCAGCACGTGGAGCAGCCCCCGGTACTCGGCTGGGAGATCGTTGTCCGAGAGAGTGTAGGCCGTGATGGCCAAAGCCACAAACAAAGCCCCTTTGAGCAGCTTTATGAGGATGATCGCATACAGCGTCGGCGCCCGCTTGCTGGCCGGAACCGCTTCGGCCCCGGCAGTGCCCATGGGAGACGGACCGGGTGAACCAGAGGGGCCGCCTGGGGGGGATTCCAGCGAGCCGCCCGATGCGTCCGGGCGGGCGGAACCCAAGGATTGAGGCGTGATGTGTCGTTGGCCGGACGTAATGCCTAAAGTGTCAAAGAGTTCTGGAGGCTAGCGGATTCTCGCAGTCAGCATCGCCACAAGGTCCGCGATCTTGACCCGCTCCTGTTTCATGGTGTCGCGGTCGCGCAAGGTCACCGTATCCTTGAGCTCCGGGCCCTTTTCGCCGAGCGTGTCGAAATCAATCGTCAGGCCGAACGGAGTCCCGGCCTCGTCCTGGCGGCGGTAGCGGCGGCCAATGGCGCCGGCCTCATCGTAGAACACGGACATGTGGGGCCGGAGCAGGTCGCGCACTTCCTTGGCCTTTTTGACCAACTCGGGTTTGTTCTTGAGCAGCGGAAAGACGGCGACTTTGATCGGGGCGATGCGCGGGTGGAAGCGCATGACGACTCTGGTCTCGAGCTTGCCCTTTTCGTCGGGCGCCTGGTCCTGCGAATACGCATTGCATAACAGGGCCAGCGCCAGGCGGTCGACGCCCGCGGAAGGCTCGATCACGTGCGGAATATAGTAGCCCTTGGCAAATGCCTCGGCTTCCTGCCGCGCTTGTCTTGCCGCAAGAGCCTCCTTGCCAACCGCCGCGTCTGGCGCTTTGGCGTGGCCTTCGCCGCCCTGGCGCGCTTGCGTGTCCGCAACCGCGGGAGCGAGCGGACCTTCGGCGTGGAGCAGGTACTTGAGGCGGCCCTGGAAAAACCGCTCGCCCAACTCGGCCTGCCGGGCGGCGTCAAGCTTGGGCCAGGCGGCCTTGAGTTCTTCATCGAACACGGTCATCGGCCGGCCGGCGAACCGCTGGTGCTGGGAGAGGTCAAAATCCCCGCGAGCCGCAATCCCCTCGAGTTCCTCCCCGATGAGCTCACCGTTCTCCCCGCGCTTGCTGAATGGGAATTTGTAAAGGACATCGACTGTGGCCCGGGCATAGTGCGCCAATTCCTCCGGCTTCTGCCAGTACTCCACCAGCGACGCGCGAGGCAGGCCGATGCTCTCATAGAAACGGAGGCGCTCTTCGACCCAGTATTGGTGCCACAGTTGCCAGCCCCAATCGGGCCGCGGCTCCCCGGGGTGTCCCGGCCCGGCCGGCTTGGCCACTCGCCCGCAAATGGCCTCGACCGCCTCGTCGGGCCGGATGAAGAATTCGAGCTCCATCTGCTCGAACTCCCGGGAGCGGAAAGTGAAGTTGCGAGGGTTGATCTCGTTGCGGAATGCCTTCCCGATCTGGCAAATGCCGAAAGGGATTCTCTGGCGGGAGACCTCGAACACGTTCTTGAACTGGACGAAAATGGCCTGGGCCGTCTCTGGCCGGAGATAGGCGATGTTGTCGGCGCTCTCCACGGGGCCTACGCAGGTCTTGAGCATGAGGTTGAAAGGGCGCGGTTCGGTCAGCAGCGAGCCGTTCTCGGGGTCGTAGCGGGTGGTGTTCTGGACCTGCTCGGAGCGTTCGCCCTGCAGGACCGGCTCCTTAAGGCCGCGCTGCTGGTAAAACTGCCGGGCAACCTCGCGCGCGTAGCCGGGGTGTTTGCCGGTGGCGATCAGCACCGAAAAAGGGTCTTTGGATTCTTTGCCGGCCGGATCCTCGACGGCGCCGGTGTAAAAATAGGCCGTGCCATCCTGGGGCTCGATCTGGTCCGCGCGAAAACGCTTCTTGGTCAGGAGACAATCCACCATCAAATCGCTGAACGTGCTGGTGTGGCCGCTGGCTTCCCAAACCCGGGGGTGCATGATAATCGAGGCGTCCAGGCCCACCACGCCGTCGCGCAACAGAGTCATCGAGCGCCACCAGGCATCCTTGATGTTCCGCTTGAGCTCCGCCCCCAGCGGACCGTAATCCCAAAAACCATTCAGTCCACCGTAGATTTCGGAGGATTGAAAAATGAAACCGCGCCTCTTGCACAGAGACGCGAGGGTGTCCATCAACTCGCCGGTTTTCGGTTCAACCATAAGAAAAACAGTGTTGGCCACACCCGCCTCGATGTCAAGGAAGGCATCCCCGCCGCATCATTCGATCATCCGCGGTATTCCTTCCCGTGGAGGAATTCGACATTCTCCGGGCGCTTGATCTTGCGGCCCTCCTTGGCTTCCACGAGTTTCTCGGCAGCCTTCCAGAGCAGGCGGCTGACAAAGCTGGGGAAGCAAGTGATGAGAACGACAAACGGCAGGACTTTGAGGAACCACACCGGCCCGGCCTTGAAGGACTCGACCGCCAGGTGGAAGGCGTCGTGGAAGGTGTTCTGGTTGACGAAACCGCGTTGAAAGACGGTGTATTGAAATATCTTCTTGGGCCAATAATAGCGGCCGAGCATCTCGTGCATCATCGCGTTGGCGATGGCCTTGTCGTCCTTCTTGACCTGGTTGGCCACCATCATCCACCCAATCACCAGGTGCAAGGGCCGGTAGCCGACGTTTTCCTGGCGGTTGATGATGAAGTCATGGGGCGTCACGTAAACCAGGGCGTTCTGCTTGACCGCATAGACGAAGAAGAAGAGGTTCGAGAAGATGGTGTGGATGTTGTAGTAGCCCTTGAGCATCATCTCGGGCACGACCAGGCTCGTCCGGAAAATCGTGCAGGGAATAAACGAGCCGGTGTAAAAGAAATTATACCGGTGGTCCCGGATCAGGTCCGGGGCGCGAATGACGGCGCCGCGCGGCAACACGCTGTGGTTCGGCACGCCAACCGAAATGATGTCATACTTGCCCGACGTCACCGCCTGCGCGATTTCATCAAAGTGCGAGAAGTCGTAATCGTCGTCATCGCAGAGAATCCACGTGTACTGGCTCCGCGCAGTCTCCAGCGCGCGAAGGTAATTGCCGCTGATGCCTACGTTGAACCGGTTCCGAAGCACGTGGAAATCGGGGAAAAGCGGCGCATGTTTCCCGCAGACCTCGGGCGTCGCGTCGGACGAGCCATTATCGATGACCGTAAACTTGCACTTGGCAATAGGGCTGTCGCGCAGCTTCTCCAACGTCGCATCCAGGTACCGCGCCCGGTTATAGGTGACCAGGATGATTTCCAACATGTCGCTCAGCGATGAGTTCATTATCCATGCGATTATCTCAGAAAACAAGGCCGGGGCAAGCGCCAAGCGGAGTTGGGCAAACGCCGGAATTGAAAAAGCGGGTGGAAGCGGGATAATGGTAGGTTGATAATGTCTGATTCGACTTCCATCCTTCCGAACGAGCGCCGGTATTCCAACGGCGAACTCGTGCGGCGGTTGCTCGGGTTGGCTTGGCAGTTTCGGGGGGATTGCCTGGTGTCCGTGCTGCTGAGCCTGGCCCTGCTCTGGTTGGGGGTGGCGGGGTTGCAGTGGCTGGGAGTATCGGTGGACGTCATCCGGCACGCGCTGGACCCGGCGCAGCGGGCGCCGGTTTATCCGATGGGCTGGAACCCCCCGGCGAGGTGGACCCCGCTGCAAGTGGTGACGGCGTTGTCGCTGGCGATTATGGCGCAGGCGCTGCTGCGGGCCGTGCTGACCTATCAATACAACATGGTCACAGCCCGCCTGACCCAGGCCAAAATCGTGCCGGACTTGCGGAGCCGGGTCTATGCCCGGCTCCAGGACCTGAGTTTCCGCTTCTTCGATGTCCACGGTTCGAGCTCCATCTTCAACCGGGTGACCGGGGACGTGCAGAACACGCGCCTGTTTGTGGACGGGGTGGTGTTGCAGGGGCTGAACATGGCCCTGACCCTGGGGGCGTACTTCGTGTTCATGTGGCGGATTCATGCGATGCTGACCGTGGCGTGCCTTTCGGTGACGGCGGGGCTGTGGTGGGTGACCCATTACTACTCAGGTCGGCTGCAGCCGGGCTACGCGCGGAACCGGGAGCTGTACGACCAATTGGTGCTGCTGTTCAGCGAGAGTGTGCGCGGGATGCAGACTGTCAAAGGCTTCGCCGCCGAACCGCACCAGGTCCGGCGCTTCGAGCAGGCCAACCAGGAGGTCTCGGGACAGCAGAAGCGGATTTTTCTCGATTTGTCCCTGTTCACGCCGCTGACGCAGTTGCTGTCGCAAATGAGCCTGGTCATCCTCTTTGCCTATGGCGGGTGGTTGTATGTCCAGGGCCGGATTCCGCTGGGCGGCGGGTTGGTGGTGTTTGCCGGGCTGCTGCAGCAGTTCAACGGCCAGGTGGCCAACATCACCACCATCGCCAACTCGGTCCAGCAGAGCTTTACCGCCGCGCGGAGGGTCTTCGAGGTGCTCGACACGCCCTCCGAGGTGCGGAACCGGCCGGGGGCGAGGTCCGCGGGCCGGCTCAGCGGCGGGATCGTTTTCGAGGACGTCACCTTCGGTTACACCCCCCAAGCCCGGGTGTTGGAGGGAGTTTCGTTCGAGGCGGCCCCGGGCCAGGTCGTCGGCATCTTCGGCATGACCGGTTCTGGCAAGAGCTCATTGCTGGGCTTGGTCCCCCGGTTCTACGATCCGCAGCGGGGACGCATCCTGGCCGACGGCCTCGACTTGCGGGACATGGATTTGGACAGCTACCGGCGGCAGATCGGAATCGTTTACCAGGAGAGCTTTCTGTTCTCGAACACGGTGGCTGCCAATATCGCCTTCGGCAACCCGCGGGCGACGCAGGCGCAAATCGAAGAAGCCGCCCGCGCGGCCTCGGCGCACGAGTTCATCGTTCGGCTGCCCGAGGGCTACGAGACGGTGCTGGGGGAGGCCGGGGCCGATCTCTCCGGCGGGCAGCGCCAACGGCTCGCCCTGGCGCGGGCGTTGCTGCTGCGCCCGCCCATCCTCATCCTGGATGATCCGACGGCGTCGGTCGACGCCAAGACGGAGCATGAAATCGTCTCGGCGTTGCGCCGCGCCATGACGGGTCGCACCGCGTTTGTGGTGGCCAATCGGCTTAGCCTGCTCCGGAGGGCGGATGTCATCCTGGTGCTCGACAAGGGCCGCCTCGTTGAACAGGGCTCCCATGAGACATTGGTGCGGGCGCCCGGCCTCTACCGCGAAACCGCCCTCCTCCAGTTTATGGACGTGGATGGGGAGAGCGAAAACTGCGCGGTCGGCGCTCCGCGGTTCGCGGTCCACGGTCCGCAGTCCACATTCAGCCGATGAGCCGCGTCCGAAATACGCCCAATCGTGTTGGCTCCGTGGCCGCCGCGGAGGGGGCGCGCGAGGCGATAACCTACTTTCGTCCGATAGAGGCGCGGGAGGCGGACTGGGCGCCCTTGAGCGGGGCGCTCATCCGGCGGTTGTTCACCTACACCCGCCCCTATGCCGCGCGGCGCAACTGGCTGTTTGTCCTGACGTTCGCCCGGGGCCTCCAGTTGCCGGCCCTGGCGTGGATGATCGGCCAGACCATCAACGGGCCGATCGCCGGCCGGGACCTGCGCGGCATCTACATTCACGCCGGGGTCTATCTGCTGCTGGTGCTCTTCATGGTATGGACTCTGCACCTGCGCCAGCTCTTCGCCCTCGAATTGGGCGAGGCGGTGGCCCACGACATGCGCTCGGAGCTCTTCGCCAAGCTGTTGTCGCTGCCCATGGCCTTCTTCAACAAAACCAAATTCGGGCGCATCATCAGCCGGATGACTTCGGACATCGACGGCGTGCGCGTGGCGGTGCAGGACGTGGCGTTTGTGGTCACCATCCAGGCCGTCCAGATGACGGTCGCCGCGGCCTTGATGGCGTGGTACAATTGGAAACTCTTCGCGTTGATGCTGACCTTGGTGCCGATGATCTGGGTTGTCAACAACCGCTACCGGCGCGAGGTGAGCCACCAGTTGCGGAAACTCCAGGAGACCTGGAGCCGGCTAACCTCGACGTTGGCGGAGTCAGTCGGGGGCATCCGCGTGACCCAAGCCTTCGTGCGGCAGGAGATCAACTCGGGCTTCTTCCGCAAGCTCGTGAATTTGCACGGCGAAAACAACGTCGGAGTCGCGCGCGCCTCCGCGGTGTTCATCCCCCTGCTGCAGATGAAGAGCCAGCTTTTCCTCGGGGCCACGGCGCTGCTCAGCGGCTACGGCGCCCTCCGCTGGCAAGGCTCGCTGCACATGGAGGTCGGGGACCTGGTGATGTTCTTTTTCCTGGCGAACTTCTTCTTCGATCCGGTCCAGGTCATCGGCAACCAGTACAACCAGGCGTTGACCGCCATGGCCGGGGCCGAACGCTATTTCCGGCTGATCGATCTCAAACCGGGATGGCAGGACGCCCCTTGTGCCGGGCCCCTGCCGGCGATCCAGGGCCGGGTCGAGTTCCGAGATGTCACCTTTGCTTATGAACCGGGCCGCCCGGTGCTGACGGACATCAGTTTTGTGGTCGAGCCGGGACAGACCGTTGCCCTGGTCGGCCACACCGGCAGCGGCAAGACCACTGTGGTTGCCCTCCTCCAGAAGTTCTACCTGCCCACCCGCGGAAGGGTGTTCGTCGATGGGCATGACCTTGTGGATGTGGCAAGCAGTTCCCTTCACGCGCAGATGGGCAGCGTCCAGCAAAACAACTTCCTCTTCGCCGGGTCCATCAGCGATAACATCCGCTTTGCGCGGCCGGAGGCGAGTGACGACGAAGTCCGGGCGACGCTGCGGGCGCTGGATTGCCTGGACCTCATCGAGGAACTGCCGTGCGGCCTTCAGACCCAGGTGGGAGAAAAAAGTGCGGCCCTCTCGCTCGGCCAGAGGCAATTGATCTGCTTCGCCCGCGCGCTGCTGGCCGACCCGCGCATCGTCGTGCTCGATGAAGCCACCAGCGCCATCGATACGGTCACCGAGGCGCGACTCCAACGGGCATTGGAAGTCCTGCTGCGGGGCCGCACGGCTTTTGTCGTGGCCCATCGCCTGAGCACGATCCGCAAGGCCGGTCTCCTCCTCGTACTGGACCAGGGCCGCATCGTCGAGCGCGGCACCCACCAGGCCCTCCTCAAGGCTGGCGGCCCCTATGCCCGCTTGCACGAGGAGTTCGTCAGGGGACGCTGAAGGCTGAATTACAAGACCGCCCCTCCCAGCGTACCGGAGCCGTGTAGGCTCTTCTCTTATCGGTCACGGCTGGGGGCGTTGCTTGCGCCCGCGCCGCGGCGCCGCCTTCTTCGAGGCATTGGCTCGCGTGGACTTGCCGGCCTTCGGCGGGGTTGCCGGGTCGGGCGGGACCTGCGGGGCCTCTGGAGGGCCGGCTTCGCTCGATGGGGCGGCTGCCGGCCCGGCTCCCGCGGGCGGGTTGGCCGGGCCTCTGGGCGCCGTCTTCTCGTGGATGATTTCCCGCATCTGGTCCAGCTTCTCGTCCAATCCGCTCTTGGCTCGCTGGACGCCTTGCTGGCTGAGGTTGATGGCGTCCGCCAGCACCTTGCACCCGTTGTGAATGAAATTGGTGTAACTGCCCTCCTTGAGCTCGATGCCCCTGGTTTTCAGGAAGTCGCTTACATGCGCGTATAGCTCCTCTTTCTCGATGTGTTTCATAGCCGTCCACAATATCGGGGATTTCCACCCGCCCCGCAATTACAGAGCCCGGAATCGTTTGTAAGGGGGTGGGGCGCCTCCGTGCCGTCGCAAATAAAGGTTGCCCGGCAAAACTCGATGCGCGACATTCCTGCCCGCATTCTTGACCATGAAAACTCAGGCTCAGATGGACCGCGAACTCGGCTTCATTTTCGGACGACGGAGCATTCGGCTCTATGCTCCGGGAGAAGTGAGCAAGGAGACGGTGCAAAAGCTCCTGGCCGCCGCCATGGCGGCCCCCTCGGCCGTTGCCAAGGACCCCTGGCGCTTCGTCGTGGTCCGCAGCCGCCAGCAGTTGGCTCGATTGGCGGCCTCCCTGTCCAACGGCCAGATGCTCGATTCGGCCACCCTGGCCATCGTGGTCTGCGGGGATTTGGCCGCCGCCCATGACAAGCAGCTTAGCTACCTGTTGCAGGACTGCGCCGCCGCGACCGAGAATCTCCTCCTCTCCGCCCACGTTCTCGGGCTGGCCTCATGCTGGCTGGGCGTGCATCCCAGGGAACAGCGGGTCAAAAGCCTCAAGGAGATTCTCTCCCTGCCGGCCTCCGTCATTCCGGTCGCCTGCATCGCCATTGGCCATCCCGCTGAGACCAAGGACCCGCGCACCCGTCTGAATCCCGACTACATCCACTTCGAGCAGTGGTGATTGCCACCCCTGTCCAGTCACCTTTCGTGTGGTGATTGAGCCGGGGCGCTCTTCAGCAGGGCGACAATCCGTTCGGCGTCGTACACGCAGCCGGCCCAGGTCCCCCCGCTTGCCATTTGCAGGGCGGCCCATAGCCGGGTGTCTTCCGGCAGGGCAGGATTAGGGGCCAGGTCTTTCCGGGGCGAGCGGCGCGCCAGGACCTCGGCGCCTTCCTCCGAGCTGAACCGGCGCCCTCCCTCGCCCACGAGATCAACGCTCCCCTCGATCCGGTTGCGGTCGATTCGGATTTGGATGATGTCCCCCTCCAGCACCTTGCCAATCGGCCCGCCGGCCAGACCCTCAGGCCCGACGTGGCCGATGCACGCCCCGGTCGAGACCCCCGAGAAACGGGCGTCCGTGAGCAACGCCACCTGGTTGCCGAAGGGAAGCTGCTTGAGCGCCCCTGTTACCTGGTAGGTCTCCTCCATCCCCGTCCCCGCCGGCCCGACGCCCGCCAGGACCAGCACATCCCCCGGCTTGACGTCGCCTTGCTTGATCGCCGCCATCGCCGCCTTCTCGCTCACGAAGACCCGCGCGGGTCCCGTCTTGCGATACACCCCGTCAGGGTCGATCACAGCGGGATCGATCGCGGTGCTCTTCACGACCGACCCTTCGGGCGCCAGGTTGCCGCGCGGAAAGACCAGCGTGCCTGTCAGCCCCCGGTTGCGCGCCCGGTCCGGAGGCAAGATGACGTCGTCGGGCTCCACCCCGTCCAGGCTCAGCAACAGTTCCCGGAAACGCCGCCGCCGCTCGGATTTCTCCCATCCATCCAGGTTCTCGCCCAGCGTCCGGCCGGTCACAGTGAGCGCGTCTGTCTCGAGCAAGCCCAGCCGCCGCAGATGCAACATCACCTCGGGCACACCGCCCGCCAGGAAAACGCGCACCGTGGGATGCGGCACGGGGCCATTGGGCAGGACGCTGACCAGCCTTGGGACGCGGCGGTTGACCCCGATCCAATCGTCGACGGTGGGCCGTTCGAGGCCGGCCGCGTGGGCAATGGCCGGCACATGGAGCAGCAGGTTGGTCGAGCCGCCGAACGCGGCGTGAAGGGCCATCGCATTGCGAATGCTGGCGGGACTCAGAATGTCGCGGACCGCCACTTTGCGCGCCGCCAGCCGATGCAGCGCGCGCGCCGAGCGCCGGGCCAGATCGAGCCACACCGGCTGCCCCGAAGGCGCCAGCGCCGAATGGGGCAGGGAGAGTCCCAGGGCCTCGCCGACCACTTGGGCCGTGGCCGCGGTGCCCAGAAACTGGCAGCCGCCTCCGGGCGTCGCGCACGCGCGGCAGCCCAGCTCGGCCGCTTCTTCGAGCGTGACCCATCCGCGCGCAAACCGTGTCCCCAGCGTCTGCACCGTGCCCGCGTCTTCCCCTTTGGAGGGCGGCAGAGTGACGCCGCCCGGAACCACCACTCCTGGCAAGTCCCTCAACCCAGCCACCGCCATCAGCATTGCCGGCAGGCCCTTGTCGCAAGTCGCCACCCCCAGCACCCCGGCCCTCAAGGGCAGGGAACGGGCCAGGCGCCTGAGCACGATGGCCGCGTCGTTGCGGTAAGGCAGGCTGTCGAACATGCCCGGAGTGCCCTGCGTCCTTCCGTCGCACGGGTCCGAGCAAAAGCCGGCAAAGGGAACCGCCCCGAGCCGCCGGAACTCACGGGCGGCCGCTTCGACGAGCAGGCCAATCTCCCAGTGACCCGTATGATACCCCAGTGCCACCGGCTTGCCGTCAGCCGCCCGCACCCCTCCTTGCGTGCTGAGCACCAGGAACTGCTGCCCTCCCGCCTCGGACGGAGTCCAGCCCATCCCCGCGTTCTGGACAAGGCCGAAAATGTCCCCGCTGGGGCTGTGCAAGAGCAGGTCCTCAGTCAACGGCAGACTCCCCGCCGGCCCGGGGGCCTGGGTTTGCACCTCGTAAATCTCCGGCATGGCAGAGTCAAATAACTCGTCAGCGGCACTCATTGCGCCATTCAAGCAGTTCGACGCCCGGAGACAAGCGCCAATCCACGTTCTTGCGCCGTGCGCCAAAAGTAACTGTTACCCGGGAACGGGTATCGTTGTGCCAAA
>CAZZFF010000076.1:0-31001 GCA_964653485.1 uncultured Verrucomicrobiota bacterium
CCGAACCTGGGGGGACTTTCACCCCCGGATGCACACGTCTTCTCCGAGCGCACCAGTTTCGAATTCCCTTCAGATTTCGGATTGTAAGGCACTCCGGCCTCACTCTATCGGGTAATCCCTGATTCGGGTCAACTGGCAGAAGACGCGGGCGAGGAAGAGCGGGTTGTTCTTCAGATATCGCTTCGAGAGCCGGCGCGGCTCGCAGCCGAGGCGAAAAAGCCACTCCAGGCCGCTCCGCTGCATCCAGCGCGGGGCCTGCCGCAGCCGGCCGGCGTGAAAATCGAAGGCGGCGCCAACTCCAAAAAAAAGAGTCGCTTCCAGCCGTTGCCAGTATTGGGCCATGAACTTCTCTTGTTTCGGAGTGCTGAGCCCTACCCAAAAGATGTCGGGCCGGAGGGCCTTGACCCGGGCCGCCAAGTCCTCTTCTTCGATGGGTCTCAGCGGCCGGAAAGGGGGGCTGAGGGCGCCGGCGATTCTGAGTCCGGGGAACTTTTGTTCGAGGCGGCGCTTGAGCTCTTCGGCCACTCCGGGCGCGCCGCCATACAGGAAATGAGTCAGGCCGCGAAAACCGGCGTGGCCGCACACTGCCAGCATCAGGTCCGGGCCATAGACCCGCCCCATTTGCCGGAACCCCCGGAGCTTTCCCATCCAGACCATCGGCATGCCGTCCGGGGTGTTGAGGAAGGCCTCGTTCAGGATAGCGCGAAAGGCAGGGTCGCTCCGGGCTTCGGTGACTCCATGCACCCCGGTCACGCACACATAGCCGCGGGTTCGCTCATCGAGCGCATGGCCGATGATAGCGACCGCCGATTCCAGGTTAATGGCGCTGATGCCCACGCCCAGCACGTTCACACGGGCGGGCGGGGTCATTTTTGGCTTGTTTATCATGGCCAACCCAATAAAACACCCTATCATGGTGAAATCAGCGAGCGGGATCAATCCTGCTGCCACGACAATGAAGCTCTTGGTATTTGCCCATACCCCACCTCCGCACCATGGCCAGAGCTACATGGTGCAGCTCATGCTGGCAGGCTTCGGAGGGGATCACCGCGCGGCTCGATGCGCCTTGCACCCGAGCCCGGCCCCGCCGCCGGACGGTCAGGCTGCCGGACCCGCGCCCGGAGCGGCCCTGGGCATCGAATGCTACCACGTCAACGCCCGCCTCTCCCAAAAACTCGAAGACATTGGAGACTTCCGCATCGGCAAGTTTCTCCTGCTCCTGGGTTACAGCGCGCAGGCGATCTGGTGCCGCTTTCGGTACGGCGTCACCACTCTCTATTACATCCCCGCTCCCGGCAAACGGTCGGCCCTGTATCGGGACTGGCTGGTCATGCTGCTGTGCAGGCCCTTTTTCAAGCACATCATCCTGCACTGGCACGCCGCCGGCCTGGCCAAATGGCTCGAAACGGTGGTCCAACTTCGATCGAGGGCCTTGACCTATCGCTTGATGAAACAGGTGGACCTGAGCATTGTCCTGTCGAAATTCAACCAGGCCGACGCCGAAAAGCTCTTCTCCCGCCGAATCGTCGTCGTCAATAACGGAATTCCCGACCCCTGCCCGAACTTCGCCGAGGAAGTCCTGCCCCCGCGCAAGGCCCGCCTGGCCGCGCGGCGCAAACTCCTCTCCGGAGCCGAACTCACCCCCGCCGATCTCCAGGACGGCCGCGACCCTCGCTTCTTCAATGTGCTTTACCTGGCCCATTGCACTCGCGAGAAGGGGCTCTTCGACACGCTCGATGCCGTTGCGGTGGCCAACCGAAAGCTCGCCCAGGCCCATTCGCCCATCCTCCTCCGTCTCTCCGTCGCGGGCGATTTCATCAACGCGTCCGAACGCGAGGAATTCCAGCGGCGCGTGGCCCAACCCGACCTGCGCCTGCCTCCGGCCTGCCCCCCCGTCCCCGGCCAAGCGCGCTCGACAGACAGCACCGCCCCGCCGGGCGGCTGCTGTGTCACTTACGCCGGCTTTGTCTTCGGCCCCGCCAAACAACGCATTCTCGCCGAGAGCGACTGCTTTTGCTTCCCAACCTACTATTACGCCGAGAGTTTTGGCCTCGTCCTGGTTGAGGCAATGGCCTTCGGCCTGCCCGTCATCACCACCCGCTGGCGCTCGATCCCGGAACTGTTGCCCCTGGATTATCCCGGATTCGTGGACATTCGCTCGCCGGGTCAAATCGCGGAACGGCTCCAGGCCCTCCTCAGCCTCGCCGCCACCGGTGAAGACCTCCGGCAGATTTTCCTTCGCAGTTTCACCCTCGAACACCACCTCGAAGGTCTGGCCAACGCCATTCGCAGCACCGAGAGCGCGTCCGAGAACCTCGCCGGAATGGAAGCTTCGCCTCACCGTGTGTAGTCAGGTTCGCCGGATTGGATGTTCTACGGGAAGCGGCGGCGAGAGACCTGGAGGAATTCGACCCTGGGGCCCAACTGCTGCCGCGCGCTCCCACTCGCGCAAATCCAACTCGTCAATTCCTCCGTGCAATCCGGGAATGGCCTCGGTATAAGGGGGGGCGTGAAGATCATCGGCATCATTCCCGCCCGCTACAGTTCTACCCGGTTTCCGGGCAAACCGTTGGCCCGCATCGCGGGCAAGACGCTGATTCAGCGGGTGATCGAGCGTTGCCAGCAGGCCAAGAGCCTGGCCGAGGTGATCGTCGCGACGGACGACACCCGGATTTGGGAGGTGGCGCAGGAGTTTTGCCGCGCGGAGATGACCGCCGGCAGTCATCCGAGCGGCTCGGACCGCATCGCCGAGGTGGCGGGGCGCTGCGCCGCCGACGCGTTCGTCAACGTTCAGGGAGATGAACCTCTGATTGACCCGGCGGTCATCGATGCCGTCGCCCGCGCCCTCGAACGCGACGAGATGTCCACCGCGGCGACCGCGATCAAGGACCCGGCCCAATACGACAATCCGAACGTCGTGAAAGTCGTTGTCAACGCCGCCGGCCGGGCGCTATACTTCTCCCGGCGCACGATTCCGTATTTGCGCGAGGCCGCCAATCGTTCGGTGGACGAACAGTTGGCGGCGTTTCCTTTTTTGAAGCATCTGGGCATTTATGGGTACCGGCGCCAGACGCTCTTGCGGCTGGTGCGGCTCCCGGTTTCGCCGTTGGAGACGGCCGAGAAGCTCGAGCAGTTGCGCGCGCTCGAAAACGGCATCGCCATCGCCGTGGTCACAGTGGAGCACGACAGCGTCGGGGTGGACGTTCCGGCGGACGTGGCGCGGGTGGAGCGTTTGTTAAGAAGCCAAGAACGCGGATAAATCAAGAGCATGAAGTACATTTTTGTGACGGGCGGGGTGGTCAGTTCTTTGGGCAAAGGGCTGACGGCGGCGTCTCTGGGGACGCTGCTGGAGAACCGGGGCCTGAAGGTCGCGCTGCAGAAGTTCGATCCCTATTTGAACGTGGACCCCGGCACCATGAATCCGTACCAGCACGGGGAGGTGTACGTGCTGGACGACGGCGCGGAGACGGACCTGGACCTCGGCCACTACGAGCGATTCACCAACTGCAAGTTGACCCGGCTCAACAACCTGACCAGCGGCCAGGTCTATCAGACCGTGCTCAACAACGAGCGGGAGGGGAAGTACCTCGGCAAGACGGTCCAGGTCATTCCCCATGTCACCAACGAGATTCAGAACCGCATTCACCGCCTGGCCGAGGAAACAAGGGCCGACGTCATTATCACCGAGATCGGCGGCACGACGGGAGATATCGAGGGGTTGCCGTTTCTGGAGGCCATCCGGGAGTTTGCGCTGGAGGTGGGGCCACACAACGCGATGTTCGTGCATGTCACCTATGTTCCGTTCATCAAGGCCGCCGGCGAACTCAAGACCAAACCCACGCAGCAATCGGTCGCCAAACTCCGGGAAATCGGCATCGCCCCCCAGATTCTCGTCTGCCGCTGCGAGCGGCCCCTCGACAAGGAGTTGCGCCAGAAAATCTCGCTCTTCTGCAACGTCCCCTTCGAGGCGGTGGTGGAAGAGAAGGACGTGGACCACAGCATCTACGAAGTGCCGCTGATGCTCCAGCGGGAGCGGGTGGACGAGTTGGTCTGCCTCCAGTTACACCTGGACACCCCTCGGGCGAACATGGCGCACTGGCAGGAAATCCTCCGGAAGATTATCGCCCCCCAGCACAGCGTCCGCATCGGCGTAGTCGGCAAATACATCGAGTTGCAAGATGCCTACAAGTCCGTGTATGAGGCGATCATCCACGGCGGCGTGGCCAATGATTGCGGCGTGGAGATACAGAAGATCGATGCCGAGGAAATCGAGCGGGACGGCGCGGCCAAGCATCTCAAGGGCTTGGGCGGGGTCCTGGTGCCGGGCGGTTTTGGCCAGCGCGGCATCGAGGGCAAAATCCAGGCGGCGGGCTACGCCCGGGAAACCGGGCTGCCCTACCTGGGCCTGTGTCTGGGGATGCAAGTCGCGACCATCGAATTTGCCCGGAACGTGCTCAAGCTGGCCAAGGCCCACTCGACCGAGTTCGACCTGAACACACCCCATCCCGTCATCGCGATGCTCAACGAGCAGACCAAGGTCACGCGCAAAGGCGGCACCATGCGGTTGGGCGCCCAGACGTGCCAGCTTGTCGTGGGCACAAAAGCGGCGCGGCTCTACGGCGCCTTCGTCATCAGCGAGCGCCACCGCCATCGCTACGAGTTCAACAACGCCTACCGTGAACAGTTCGAGAAGGCGGGCTTTGTCTTCAGCGGGCGCACTCCCGACGGCAAGCTGGTCGAAATTGCCGAGCTGGCCAAACATCCCTTCTTCATCGCTTCGCAGTTTCACCCCGAGTTCCACAGCAAACCCCACGAGCCGCACCCGCTTTTCAAAGGGTTCATCGCCGCGGCCCAGGCCCGGGCGCAGGTGCGGTAACAGGCGCGCCGAATATGGGTTTGTTCGAAGAGATTGTCACCGAAGCGCAAAAAAAGGGGTTGGATTTCCTTGTGATCGGCGGTCACGCAGTCAACTTTTACGGTTACTCCCGGGAGACCGCCGACCTGGACCTCCTCGTGTGGCAAGACGCCCGCGCCGCGTGGGTGGAGCTGTTTCGCGGGTTGGGATATGCCGTGGATCGCGACGCCGAGGCTTTTGTTCAGTTCGCGCCGCCGGCGCAAGCGGAGTGGCCAGTTGATTTAATGCTGGTCCGGAAGCCCACGTTTGCCCGGATGCTGGCCGCCAGCGTCGAGGTGAACATGTATGGCGCCAGGCTGCGCATACCCTCACTCGATCACCTGGTTGCCTTGAAGCTGCACGCGCTCAAGCACACCCGCGCTCACCGCTTCCTGAAGGACTTCCAGGACGTCGAGGGTCTGGTCCGAACCAGCCACCTCGACCTGCAAACAGAAAGCGTTCGCCAGTTGTTCCTGAAATATGGTAACCTCGAATTGTATGAGAAATTCGTCCGCGCCTGCTCCGACGACTAAACCGGGCGCCGCGGCCCCGCCTGCGGAACCGCCCGATTTGGAATTGCCGGTCGCGCCGGGCTTCGTCTCCCGGCCTCCGAGGGTGGACCCGCAGGTCATGTTGCGCCGTTGTGCCCGCGCGATGCCCTGGCGCAACTCGCGGCCGGGCGAAAGAGAGCGCCGGTTGGCCGAGAAGATTCTGGAGGAGTTTGTTCTCTGAGAGCGAGCCTGACCTATCCGGAGGCGATCGAGTTCTTGTATCGCTTGCGCTGGTTTGGGGCGAAGTTCGGTTTGGCGAACACCTTCAAGCTGGCGGAACTCGCCGGCAACCCGCAACGCAAGTTGCGATTCGTCCACGTGGCGGGCACCAATGGCAAAGGCTCAACCTGCGCCATGCTGGAGAGCGTCTATCGCGCCGCCGGCCTGCGCGTGGGCCTGTTCACCTCGCCGCACCTTGTGGCCTTTGGCGAGCGCATCCAGGTGAATCGCCATCCCATCGGGGAAGCGGAAGTGGCGCGCCTGGCGGCCGAGGTGCGGCCGTGGGCCGAGCAGTTCCCCCAGGCCGAACACCCGACCTTCTTCGAGGTCGTGACCGTCATGGCGCTGCGCCATTTTGCCGCCCAACAGTGCGATGTGGTGGTCTGGGAGACCGGCCTCGGAGGCAGGTTGGACGCCACCAACATCGTCACCCCCCTGGCCAGCGTCATCACCAACATCCAGTTCGACCACCAGCAGTGGCTCGGTGAAACCCTGGCCGACATTGCCTCCGAGAAGGCCGGCATTATCAAGCCCGGCGTCCCCGTGATTACCGGCACGGAAGCCCCGGAGGCGCTCGAGGTCATCGCCGCCAAGGCGCGTGAACAGAACGCCCCCCTCACCATCATAACGCCCGCCGACGCCCAACGCCCGCCGCTCGACAGCGTCCATCTTCCCCTGCTGGGGCGCCATCAAAGAGCCAACGCCGCCGTGGCCGTCGCCGCCGTGCGCGCCCTGACCCGGCACCTCCCGGTGAGCGAATCCAAGCTCAGCGCCGGCCTGAGCCGCGTGCGCTGGGCCGGCCGCCTGCAACTGGCCACACTGCCTTCGGGCCAAGAACTGCTCCTCGACGGCGCGCACAACGTGGGTGGCGCCGAGATGCTCGCCTCCGCCCTCGAAGAGTACTTTCCCTCGGCCAAACCCGCCCTGGTCCTCGGCATCTTGCGGGACAAGGATTGGGCGGCGATGTGCCGTATCCTCGCGCCGCTCGCAGGCCGCATCCTGTTGTGTCCCGTTCACAGCGAGCGCACCGCCGAGCCGCGTGTCCTTGCGGAGGCCTGCCGCCGCGCCAATCCCCAGGCCGCCGTCTCCGAGTTTGCCTCCCTGGCCGCCGCCTTGGCCGACACCGCACGAGAGGGCTTTGTCACCGTCGCCGGCTCCCTCTACCTCATTGGCGAGGCCATGGAACTGCTCCATCTCTCCCCGGCCAAGGCCGGCAAGGAGCGGGGGCTCAACGAGTGGAGCGGGGGCAGGCTGTCTGCGGCGAGGGAGGGAGTGTGATCCCGCGTTCCGCCGCCTTAAAAAGGAAGGGGGCCTCCCGGCCCCCTTGCTGGCTTCGCGAGATAACTTCAGCGATGCTGAAGCGGAAGCCATATAGGAGGCTGAAACATAGCCTCGCTGGGCCTGGGGTCAAGGGCAATTTGCGCGGCGGCGAGGCGCGGGGAGGGCGGTGTCCAGCCTCCGGAGAGGCTCCCGGCCAACTCTGCGATTGAATTGCGGGATAGTCTGAGCCAGCATACGGGCGTGAATTGGTTCGAGGTCGGGGACACAGCCGAATTGGCTTCGCCTTGCCTGCTTGTATATCGCGAGCGAGTCGTGGAGAACCTTGGGCGCATGCTGGCTATTGCCGGCGAAGCGGGTCGTTTGCGGCCGCACATCAAAACCCACAAGATGCGGGAGATGCTCGAACTCCAGCTTGGGATGGGCATCGTCAAGTTCAAGTGCGCCACGCTTGCGGAGGCGCGGATGGCCGCCGGCATGGGAGTGCCGGACTTGCTCATTGCGTATCAGCCCGTCGGGCCGAACGTTGCGCTGCTGGGGGGGCTTATCCGAGCCTTTCCACGGACGAAATTCTCGGTGATCTGCGATGATGCGGAGGCCATTCGAGAGCTATCGAACATGGCGCAGGGCTTGGGCCGCGTGAGCAACGGTCAACCCGGCGGGAGCGGCGGCATCGAGGTGGCCCTGGATATTGATGTCGGACAGCATCGGACGGGTGTGCCCGCCGGGCTGGAGGCCGCGCGCCTTTACGGGTTGATCGCCCGCTCGCCCGGACTAAAGCCGGGAGGACTCCACGCTTATGACGGCCACATCTGCAACCCCGATGCGGCGGCCCGAGCGGCGGCCTGCGATTCAGCCTTCGCCCCGGTGGCGGCTTTGCGGCGCGAGTTGGAAAAGGCGGGCCTGCCCGTCCCGCGCGTCGTCGCGGGCGGCACGCCGACCTTCGCCATTCACGCAAGGCGCGAGGGCGTCGAACTCAGCCCCGGCACCTCTGTTTTCTGGGACGCCGGTTACGCCAGCAAGGCGCCGGACCTGGGCTTTGAACCGGCGGCCCTGGTGCTGACTCGAGTGGTGAGCAAGCCCGGCCTGAACCGATTCTGCCTGGACCTGGGCCATAAGGCGATCGCCGCTGAAATGCCCCCGCCCCGCGTGCGTTTCCTGAACCTGGAGGATGCCAAGCCGGTGATGCACAGCGAGGAACATCTCGTGGTCGAGACCGCCCGGAGCGGGTTGAAGTTGGGCGATTGCCTCTATGGAATCCCTTGGCATATCTGCCCGACCGTGGCCCTCTATTCGGAGGCGGTGATCATAGAAAAAGGCAGGATTGTCGGAACATGGAAGGTGGCGGCCAGGGACCGGGCCTGTCCATCTCACGCCTTCGCCTTTTCGAGGGGGTGAGGATATTTCCGGCGGAAGCGATTGCAGGCCGCCCAGGAGGTTTTGCCTTGGTCATTCTCCCAGACCTCGTCGTAGATTGACTTGCTGGGCTGGCTGCGCAAAGGGCGCTCGTTGAGGACATTGCCTTTGTTGTCGGCAGCCAGTTCCACATAGCGGAGCTTTTGGCTGCGATTCCAACGATTCGAGAGGATCACGAGTATCTTGCGATTCATAAAAGCTTCTTCAGGGCGGCGAGGGACAGCTCGATGCATTCCATGTGTCGCGCTTGCCCTTACCCTGACTCTAGCAAAGGGGCACAAGAGGTGCGAGCAGTAAAAAAAAAGAGCCGCCCCTCCTTGGTTGGCGGCTGAGAATCTGTTGGCGCTCTTCTTTTATCGCATTTCCCAACGGCGTGATATAGGGAGTTCACCCCATGCAGGTTCTCGGTCCAACGCAGGGCAACAACACCCAAGAGGCCTTATTCCTCGCAATATTTGACTTCGATCCGCTCCGGGGGCACGCGCTTTATCTCGGGACCATCCCTGAAGGCAAAGGCCAACTCCACTTCCTCAAGGTGCCAAGTCCGGATAAAACTCAATGCCCGATCGATGGATTTGAAATTAAAGGCCTCGGCCGGGTCCACGGTCCATCGGTCAGGCCCTTGAAAATAAAGCCCGCTAGAGATTTTTCGCAACAACGTTCTCATGACTGCCCAATAACTCACGCTGCCAGCCTCTTGCACCCACCCGCTAACCCCGCAAAAAACTGCGCCTTAGAAAAAGAGCATTGTCCATGCCACGCCGGATTTCGCCTGAAAAGCCCCATTTTTCGATGGAGCACCCCGTACGGATGCGTGATTCTCACGCTTCAGGCGTGAAAATCACGCATATAGGAGGGCGGGCCGGTTCACGGGCGTAGGGCAGGCATCCGGCTTGTTTCTGTTCGATCAAATGCCTCGTTCCGCAGTGATGGCGTTCTTCTCCCCCAGAACGATGATGCGGGGTTTCCAGAATTTCGCCTCCGCCACCTCGGCCTCTGTGAAGCTCATGATCGTAAGCCGGTCGCCGGGTTTGCCGAGATGGGCGGCGGCGCCGTTGAGGATGATCTGGCCGGAACCGCGGTCGCCAGGGATAGCGTAGGTCTCAAACCGCGCGCCGTTGGCCATGTTACTGCACAAAATCCTCTCGTATGGCAGCAACCCCACCTTTTCCATCAGGGCGCGATCCAGGGTCAAACTGCCCTCATACTCGATATTAGCGCCAGTGACCTGGCCCCGATGGATTTTCGATTTCAGAATGTGAACCAGCATACGGAGGCCCGACGCACAGCGCCCGGCCAAGAACAGCGCGAAACTACAGTATGAATTGGGCCTGATGCAAGAGAGTTTTTGAGAGCGGAGGTTGCATTGCTCCTTGCTGGAACGTAAGCTTTTGCCCGTCCGGAAGCGGGTGAGGATTGGCTATGAAGTTGATTCAGAGTCTCAGATGGATTCCCGGTTTGCTGGCTTTTTGGTTGTGCGCGCCCTGGGCTTGGGGTTACGTCACGTTCAGCACCTTGGTCGCCTTCGATGGGACTAACGGGGCCAGTCCGAAGGGCGGCCTCCTCCAGGGCCGGGACGGCAGCTTCTACGGCACGACGGTCAGCGGCGGCGCTGCCAATGCAGGCACGGTCTTTTGGCTGTCGGCGGACGGGAGGGCCTTCAAGACCCTTTACTCGTTCAGCGGTTCAGGCGATGGAGCGAATCCATCCGCGGCCCTGGCGCAAGGCAGCGACGGCAATCTTTACGGGACCGCCTACAATGGCGGAGTTAGCAATTCGGGGACACTGTTCCAGCTCACTCCGGGCGGTGATTTCACGTTGCTGGCGTCTTTGTCGGGCACCAACGGCGCCCAACCGGACGCGGCGTTGGTCCAGGCCAGTGACGGGAGTTGGTATGGCACCACCGATGATGGCGGCCCGTTCACCAATATGGTGTTCCAGGCGGCGGGTTACGGCTCGATTTTCCGCTTGGCCCCCGACGGTCAAATGAGCGCCCCGGTCTTGTTCGGGAACTCGAACGGGGCCCGCCCCGGCCCCCTGACGCAAGGCCCCGACGGCAATTTCTACGGCACGACAGTATGGGGGGGCCCGTACGTGAACGGCAGCGCCTACGGCCTGGGCTACGGAACCATTTTCATGATGTCCACCAACGGCATTCTCACGACGCTCTACTCCTTCACGGGAGCGGAGGACGGCGGCTGGCCCTACGCGGGGCTGGTTCTCGGCAAGGACGGCAATTTCTACGGCACTGCCTTGAGCGGAGGCCGGCAATTCTACGGCTACGGGGTTATCTTCCAAGTCACGCCCGATGGCAAGTACTCGAAACTTCACACCTTCGTCAACAGTGACGGGGCCAATCCTTACGCCGGGTTAATTCAGGGGTCGGACGGCAATTTTTATGGCACCACCTACGCTGGGGGCGCGCAGAGCCTCGGCACCGTTTTCCGGGTGACCCCCAACGGCGCCCTGACCACCCTCTACACCTTTGGCGGGTCCGTTGATGGCGGCAATCCCCTCGGAGACCTGGTCCAAGCCAGCGACGGCAATTTTTATGGCACCGCGGCCACCGGCGGCGCCTACAGCAACGGGGTGATCTTTCGAGTCAGCGTTCCCCTGCCGCCCGTGATCCGGTCCGTCGTCGCCACCCCCGAAGCGGTGACCTTGACCTGGAGCGCGGTGGCAACGCAAAGCTACCAGGTTCAATACAAGAACAGCCTGGCTGAAACAAATTGGACGAACCTCGGCGGTTCGCTGGACGCCATCAGCGGCACGCTGGAAGCCGCCGACCTTGCCCCCTCGGCTCCTCAACGCTGGTATCGCATCCTCGGGCTGCCTTAGGAGGTGCCGCTCAAACCGCCTGGACGTTCGTTGTTTCGAGGGGCAGCGAGATGCGGATGATACCGGACTGGTTGGACTTTGGCGGGACGATTTCGAGTTTGCCTCGGTGGGTCTCGATGATTTTTCGGCTGACGGTCAATCCGAGGCCCAAGCCGACATTGCGCGTGGTGAAGAAGGGGGTGGATGCCTTTTCCGCGGCGTCGGCAGTGAACCCGGGGCCGTTGTCCTCGACGTCGATTTGCACCCCCAAGTGTCCACCGTTGCCGTCGGCCAACTGGTCGGCGCGGAGGTGGATGTCGATGCGCGGGTCAGCCGGGTTGGCCTGGAGCGCGTTGAGCATCACCTCGGCGAGGGCGTGTTTGAGGGCGAGGCGGTCGCCGGTGAGGATGATGGGTTTATTGCCGGTGTCGTATTTGAGCTGGCAGTTTTTGCCAGGTTGGCAGCGGCGGGCTTCCTGGTAGGCATCTTCCAGGAGCGGCCCAAGGGGGAATGCCTCTTGCGCGCCGAGGCTGTCGCGGGCCAGAAACCGCATCTGGTTGGTCAACCGCGTGATGCGGCGAACGCCTTCGGCCAGGTCGCGCTCCATGGTTTGGAGAAAATCCAGGTCCATGCTCCGGGCGGCGAGCTTCTCGCCCAGCATTTGCTGATGAACGGAGAGCGGAACCAGGGCGTTGCCGATTTCGTGGGTGAGCCGGTCGGCCATGGTTGTGACCAGGCGGAGTTTGGCTGTCTCGAGTTCGAGGCGCTGCAACTGCTCGCTCTGGGTCATGTCCTCGACCATGAGCAGCGCCGCGGCGGGCAGGCCGGGCTGCTGCCGCTGGAAGGGGACGATGTTGGCATTGAAGACGGCGCTGGAATCGTCCCAGGGCTTGAATTTGAAACTCGAGACTGCCGCGCCGGTCCTGAGGACCTGGTAGATTTTGGCGCCCAGGACTTGCGGCAGGTCGCTGAATTCGAGTTCCCCTTTCTGCCGTTCGGTGCGGCCGAAATGTTTGCGCGCCATCTTGTTGGCGTGAAGGACGGCCAGGTCGCGGCTGACAACGACGCAGGCGCTGCTCAACTCACGGAGGATGTCCGCCATCATTTCATGGTTGCTGACCAACTGGTCGTGGAGCCAGATGTTCTTGAGGGCCAGGCCAAGCTGTTCGAGCAGATGGAAGATCAATTCCAATTCCGAGTTGACCAGGGGCTCCCCCGTGACCCGCCCGTCGAATACCGCCACACCCAGCACATTCTCCCGGTCCAGGACGGGCACCGCAACCTCGACGCCCAGCAACTCGAATTCTTTCTGCGTCGCCGGGTCGCTCCGCGCCTCCTCGCTCTGGCGCCGCAATATCCGGCCCAGCCGGAGCAAATGCCCGCCAATGCCCGCCTCGAAGGACAGCTCGAAATGCTGCAACAGCCCGGCGGACAGGCCCAGCGAGCAGGCCGCCCGCAGTTGCCGGCCCTCGCCAAAGACCTGCGTCCCGCCCAGGGAGGCAAAGGGCGGCCGCAGAAAGATCGCCGCCCGGTTCAGTCCGAGAATCTCGCGGAGCAGCAGCAGGAATTGCTTGAGCATTCCCTCCGCGTTAAGGGACTGTGTGAGAATGCCGGAAAAGTCGCGCAGCACGCCCAGAGTCTGCGCCGCGCCGGCCACCGGAACGGGCGCCGGTTCGATGGGCTGCGCCGCCACCCCATGGGGGACGGGGAGCTGCGAGGAGACCGGCGCGAGGGAGGCGGACCCCGGCTCCGGCCAGAGCCGAGCCAGCAATGCGGCCAGCATGCGCGGGCGCACGGGCTTGGCAAGCACGTGAGTGGCCCCCAGCACGTAGGCCTCTTCTTCCCATTGGTTTTGCCCGGGGCCGGTATAGAGAATGAGCGGGCACCTGGGCGCGCGCCGCCGCAGTTTCTCGATGACCCAGATTCCCTGGACGGTCGTCAAGTCAATTTCCAGCACGCACGCATCCATTAAAGAGTGGGCCAGGAACGGCTCCGCCTCCTCGAGGCTGTACCGATCCAGGACGCGGTACTCCTCGGAATTCAGTCCCGCCCGGAGTGACTCCGCCAGGTCGGGATGTTGTGCCAGCACCAATAAGGTTTTCATGGCGCGGTCACCCTTTGTGTTGGAAGAACTGCCACTGGCACTATATGAAACATAGACTGGCCCTGGGTCAATACAATCTTGGACCAGTAAACACGCCAGCCTCCCCGGGCACAATCAGGGGAACCCCGGTTTGCACCCAGGAGATTTCCTGGTCCGCGGTTCAGTCCGAAGAGATGAGTTTCTCCCAGATGGCGTCATTGAGCATCACCTGCTGGAGAAACTCATGTTCCTCCTGCGGCGGGGCGGCCTGGGCGGGATGGGTGGGCAAATGCAGCGTGAAGGTCGTGCCCTCGCCCGCTTTGCTGCGGGCCTCGATGCGCCCGCCGTGATGATGGACGATGAAATAGCAGGCCATGAGGTGGATGCCGTATTCCATGGGGCTGTCGCTCCGGACCAGGAATGGGTCGAAGACGAGGCGCAGGGCCTCTTCGGGCAGCCCCGGACCGTTGTCGCTCAACTGAACCTCGATCTCCTCCTTGTCCCCCCCCAGACCCGGTTCGGGCTGGCTGGCGGAGAAGAGGATGCGGCTGCCCGGCGGGAGGCTGGCCAGTTCGTCTTTTAAGAGCAAATCGAAGAGCCGGCAGAATTTGGCCTTGTCCACCTGCAGGGGCGGGAGGGAATCGGGGATGCGGTTCTCGACGGTGATGTTCTTTGCGGCCAAAGGTTCGCGGAGGGCGTCCACCGTCCGGGCCACCACCGCGCGCAACTGGACGCTATCGCCGAAGGCAAGGCCCGGTTTTTCGGAGGCGGTCCAGAGGTCTTTGAGGAGGTGGTTGATCCTGGCGATCTGCCCCTGGGCGTTCTGGTAATAGCCTTTCCAGAAATCGGGGTTGCGCAGCCCGTTGAGGTCCACTTTTTCCTCCTGCATCTTGGCGGGCGCCAGGTCCAGGAAGGTCTTCACCGCCACCATGGAGTTGCGGATATGGTGGCTCAAGCCGGCCGCCAGCAGGCCCAGGCTCACGATCCGGTCGGCAATCATCATATTGCGCAACACGGAGAGCTTCTCCTGCAATAACTGGTCGCGCTCGCGCTGGACGATGAAAAACTCGAGGCCGCGTTTGAGCGTGCTCTCCAGTTGGGGGGGGTCCCAGGGTTTGGTGACGTATTTGTAGATGGCCCCCGCGTTGACGGCCGCAATCGCGGCGTCCATGTCGGCATAGGCGGTGACCAGGATGCGGATGATGCGCGGGCGGAGCTGGCGGGCGCGTTCGAGGAGCCACACCCCTTTTTCTCCCGGCATTCTCTGGTCGGTCATCAGCAGCCCGATCTCATCTTTGTGCTGTTCGAGCAGCTTGAGGCCCTCGTGCGCGCTGGTGGCGGTCAGGACCCGGAACTGGTCCCCGAAGGCCAGCGTGAAGTACTTCAACGAGAGTTCCTCGTCATCCACGTAGAGGACCGCAAACTTCCGGTAATCATAGAGGTGTTCCATAGTCGGTCATTCGTCAGCCGGGAATTCAAGCGCAAACTCGCAAAACTGGCCTGGTTCCGTGCGCACCGCAATTCGGCCTTGGCAATCTTGCACGATACGATAGCAGATGGTCAACCCCAGGCCCATGCCCTGGCCCACATCTTTGGTGGTGAAAAACGGGTCGAACACTTTGTCCACATACTGCGGCTTGATGCCCGGGCCGTTGTCACGCACGAGCAGGATGCCCTTGCCCCGCTCCCGGCGACCCTCGATCCAAATCGTAGGCGATCCCTCCGAAAAAGTCTTGGTCGCCAGCGCGTCCAGCGAGTTCTGCAACAGATTGACAAGCACATGGATGAGCTTGTTCTTGTTGGCCAGGACAGTCTGGCCCTCCGGGAGGTTCTGTTCGATCCGGACCTTGTCCTTCCATTCGTTGCTCAAGAACCGCAGCGCCGCGGCCACCACCTCCGCCACGGGCACCTGGTCCCGGCTCCCCGTGTCGGGATGGGTGAACATCCTCAAATCCGAGATGATATTTTTCACCCGCTTCAGCCCGTCCTCCACGTCCACCAGAATTCCCTGGCACTCCCCCTGGAGGGGGGGGCCGAGGGCCTGGGTCCGCTTGCGGAGGGCGAACAGGCCCATGGTGGCGAAATTCAGGGGATTGTTGATCTCGTGAATGATGCCCGCGCTCATCCGGCCCAGCGACGCCAGCTTCTCGGATTGCACCAGTTCGGCCTCAGTCTCCTTGAGCTGCCCGATAGTGGTCTCGAGCACCTGGTTCTGTCGCACCAGCTTAGCCTGATACTGGTGCGATTGGACGAGGTTCCTGATCCGGACATGCAATTCGGTGGTTGAAAACGGTTTCGTCAAGAAGTCGCTCGCCCCGGCCGAGAGAGCCGCCAGCTTGGTCTCTTCATCCGCCCGGGCGGTCAGCAAGACGATGGGAATGGCCTCGGTGGAGGTCCGCTCGCGCAGTTCCCGGCAAGCCTGCAGCCCGTCCTTCTCGGGCATCATCATATCCAGCAGTATGAGGTCGGGCAGAAACTGGGCAGCCTTATCGATGGCCTGCTGGCCGTCGACGGCCTCGAGGACCTGGTAGTGCTGGCTCAACTGCGTGTTCAGGAAGCGCAGCATGTCCGGCTCGTCGTCCGCCACCACCACCGTTGGCCGCTTCCCGTTCCGCGAGGGCTCCACCGGCCGCAACGATGGCTGCAGCGGCGTCAGCGCGGGGAACAGCTCGGCGCGCCGATACAAATCCGCCAACCACTCGTTGGAGGAAACCGCCGCCGCGGCGGCCTCGACCGCAGGCGGAGCCTCCCTCGCGTCCTCCGGCTTTGCCTTTGCTCCCGGCTCGGCCGCCTGGCAGGGCAGACGGACCGTAAAAGTGGCGCCCTTGCCTTCCTGGCTTTGGACGCTCACCTTGCCGCCTTGGGCCTCAACCAACTCTTTGACCAGGGCCAGCCCGATGCCCGCCCCCTGGTACTTGCGCTTGGAAGAGCCGTCGGCCTGCCAGAACCGGTCGAACACAAACGGCAGGTTCTTTTCGGAAATCCCCATTCCGGTATCCGACACGGCCAAGACCAGATTGGCGTCCTGTTTCTCCGCGCGCAACTCCACGCGGCCCCCGGCGGGAGTGAACTTCAGCGCGTTAAACACCAGGTTGAGCACGATTTTTTCGAGCCGGTCGCGGTCTGCCAGCACCGTCCCCAACTCAGGGGCCACAAAGGTCTCCAACCGGAGCCGCCTGTCCTCGGCCACCTGGCGGGCGGCGCTGGCAAGGCCCTTGACGAACTCCTTGATTTCGATCGGCTCGCGCTTGATTTCGAGGCGGCCGGATTCCAGGCGGACCAGGTCGAGCAGGTCGTTGATGAGCTTGAGCAGACGCATGCCGTTGGCGTGCATGGTCTGGAGAAGATCGCGGGTCTCCAGGTCCAGGGGAAAGCGATGGAGCAGCGCCTCCAGGGGCGCCAAAAGGAGCGTCAGAGGCGTGCGCAATTCGTGGCTGATGTTGGCAAAAAAGCGGCTCTTGACCTGGTCGAGTTCGAGGAGTTTCCGATTGGATTCCTCGAGGGCCTTTCGGTTGCGCTCGAGTTCGTAGCTGGCCTTGAACTCGCGAAAGCGCAGCCGGTTGAAAAAGAAGTTGGCCGTGACGACCACGATGCCCGTGAGGGTCAGGAAATAGAAGTTGTTGAGGATCAACGGGCCCTTGCCGTGTCGCAGCAGGCAGACGGCGGCATACATGAGCAGGACCCCGCTGACGGCCAGCACAGACTCCAGCACATCCCACCGGACCACGACGCTGACCGCCAGGAGGACCAGGTTCAGGCCGGCATAATAAGGAGATGTCGGAATGCCCGTATGGTAGATCATCCACGCAATGAAAAACGCGGGCAGCAGGGCGATCGGCATGCCCAGCGCCCGGTCGTGTCTTTGACCCAGGGGCGTCGTGTAGAGAAACCAGAGCAAGCCGGCCAAGGCGGAGCAGACCAGGCGCAGGACGAGAAAAAAAAGCCAGTGCTCCGGATAAACCCACAGGTCCAGCACTATCCCGACCGGCATGAGAATGACGACGAGGGCTGAGGCCACTTTGCCCGTGCTGACACGTTCGCGCCGTTCGTTGGCAAGAAAGGCCGCCCGGAACTCCGGCTGATTCGATGTCGGCTCTTCAGGCATGGATCGGCTTCCTGACCTCGATGAACACATTGACCCCCGTGTTATCGCAGCGAACGAGGACCGAATCGGGGTCCGCCGCCCGCGGCTTGAGGGCGCGCAGTTCGGGTCCGGTGCGATAAACCAGGTGCCAATCGAGCAGGTGCTCCATGCCGTGGCGCATTGGATTGCCAGGCTCGACATTGGTCGCGATCAGCAGGCCGCCCGGCGCCAGCCAGTCGTACATGACATCCATGAGCCGCCGGCAGACCTGGTCGGACAGGTAGTCGAACAAACCCGCGCAATAGACCAGGTCATATTGATCCTCGGCCCGCCGCTCGAAGCTCCGCCCGCTCTCCTTCAAGAGCGAATGGACCGATTTCTTCACGAACTGGAACTCGGTCGAGCGGCCGTAGCTCGATCTGATGCCGGTGAGCGCGGAGCGGACGTACTGGATGGTCTCCTCGTTGAAATCGAGCAGCGTGAAGCGGGCGCGGGTGCTCAGGGGCTGCTCGCGCAGGAATTGCTGGAGTTCTTGCGCCGGGCCGCAGGCGACATTCTGCACGCGCAACTCGCGTCCGGCGCCGGCCACACGGGCTGTCTCGCCCGTTAAATGCGCGCCCAGGTACTCCAGGCGGTTGCGGTGGGCTTGGGCCGGGGCTTGCCGCAAAAACCAGGTATTGACCGCCTTGGCAAAGAGCGAGCCGCCTTCCGGCGCATTGCGGGCCATCATGTTGACCACTTCATAGTCTCCCGCGTAGCCGAGCGGCTTGGCAAACGCGCGGTAGGCGAAAGGCGCGCACAGCACCCACGGATGAAGCTGCCGCCGCATGTAGCTGCGATGGACGGGCCTGACTTCCTCATCGAGGCCCCCGGCGATGGCCTCGAACTTCTGGAAGAGGGCATCCACAGCGCCGATCACCGGCTCGGCCACCTGCTCCGCCGCGGCCTGCTCCAACAGCATCCGGTCGCCGGCGGGGGCGGACCTGATGCTCAACTCCACCTGGTCGAGCCACAGGCGCAGGTCCATGAGAAAGGTCTGCATGTCGGCGATAATGAGCTTGTAGGCCGGGGTCACCTTGTAGAGCTTTTGCCACTCGCCCAGGAACTGGCCGAACTCCTCCCGCAGCCTGCCATCGGCCAACATGGCCTGCGTGAACTCCACGTCCGCCCATGAAGCCTCCTCCAGCGCCACCTCGCACACCAGCGTAAGCCCCGTGCTGACCAGGTTCCGGACGACCGCCCGTCCGCTGTAAATAACCCGGTCTTGAACGACAATCTGGAAATGGCTCAACACGGACGAAAGCCGCACGACCAAGCCCGGATTATACACCTCGATGACCGCAAGGTAGCGCGTCAGCCGTGTGAGGCTGGCTCGCAGTTCCACCCCTTGATCGTCCTGGCAAACCACCAGGCTGTTCTTGACTGCCAGGTTGGCCGTTAGCATCGCTTTCTGATTGCTGCCCGCTCGAGGGCAAGTTCTTCACACACGTGTCTCTGCCTGACCCGGGGAGGTCCGATCCACAGGGACGTTTCTTCCGCCTCTGAGCGTAGAACATTTTTCGGGCCAACAACCAGACAAATCCATATCACCCCCCTTCCCCCACGCTTTCCATCAACGGTGCCCTCGCAGTGGCGCTTCGGTAGAGTGCCGCCCTTCCCGGGTAGCGTCTCAGTCCCACCGGAGCGGGACCGCGACGGCGCCACGCCCGGGTTCGCGGTCGCAAAGCACGCTCCCACGCTCGATCCGCTCCCGCGCCTCTTCCCATGCATGCGTTTGGCACCAACTTTGCTTTGCAATTGTCGGCCCCACGAATAGGTTCTGTCTTAATTCGAGACGGAAGCCGTCGGGCAATAGTACAAGATGCCAAATATTATGATGAACGGGAAGCCAGGCGCATGTTGCGTTACGACCCTGCTGGGAGCCCTAGTCCTTTGGCCCGTTCCGACCGGCGCAGTCGGTTATCGGTTGCCCAACCAGGACCCGGAGGCGATTGCCCGCGGCAATGCTTTTGTGGCAACGGCCGACAATCCCTCGGCAATCTACTATAACCCGGCCGGCATCGCGCAGTTGGAGGGCAATTACCTCCAAGCCGGCGGCTACTTCCTGCTGCCTGGGGACGACTTCCGATCCTCGACCGGCGCCAAGGCCAGCGTCGGGTCGGACCTCAACATGGTTCCGCAGCTTTATTTCGTCTCCGCGCCTCGGGACGTTCCTTTCGCCTTTGGCGTGGGCATTTATGTGCCATACGGGCTGTCGCTGGACTGGGGCCAGCCCAACGCGTTCAGGACGGCCGCGGAGAATGGCAGTCTCCTGTACCTGAGCATCAACCCGGTCGTGGCCTGGAAAGTGCATCGGACCTTGTCGCTGGCCATCGGCCCTACGATCAACTATTCCCAAGCCAGTTTCCAGCGGGGCATCGGAGTGGTCCCCAATGACCAATTCAATCTCGAAGGAGAGGGCATGGCCCTGGGCTTCAACGCCGGCGCGCTTTGGCAGCCCCTCCCAAAGTGGGCCTTCGGCCTCAACTACCGGCTCGCTACCACGATGGATTACTCAGGCACCTCCAGTTCAACCCCTTCGCCACCCCTGCCGGGTTCCAAGTCAACAGAGGCGTCCATTCTGTTCCCGCAATTTGCCGTGGCGGGCGTTTCTTTCCGGCCCACCGACAAGTGGAACTTCGAGTTCGACCTGGACTGGACTGACTGGGACGCTGTGAAAGACATTTCGTTCCAGGGAACGGCCTTTGGCAACCAGACCTTGCCCCTGAATTACCGGTCCAGTTTCATGTACGAGTTTGGCGTCACCCGCCAGCTCCCGCGGGGTTATTTCGTGAGCGTCGGCTACTTCTTCAGCGAGAACTCAAGCCCGAACAGGAATTTTACCCCACTGATTCCGGACGCCGACTTGCATCTGGGAGGTGTCGGCTTTGGCCGGAAGGGCAAGCGGTGGGATTGGGCCGTGGCCTACCAGTTCGGCTACAATCCGAACCGCGAGGTGACCGGAGACCAAACCTCTCCCCTGGCCAACGGCACCTACCACATCTTCAACAACGCTCTGAACCTCTCAGCTACGTACAAGTTCTGACCTACCCGGCGTAGCGGCGGGCCGTAACATCGAAACCGTTTCCAGCGGGCTTAATTCCCGTATGCGCACTGTCGCCCTCTGCCGCCGCCGGGATGGCCCCGAGCATGCTGGCGAGATCGATCTCGATTTCCTTGACCCAGTTTTCCACCCAGAGCCTCGGAACAGCCGGTGTGGTCGTCAGGCTCGGGTGTGCCTGGAGAGTCAGGCTCAGCCGGTTCTGGAAAGTGACGCAACCCGCTGCGATCGAAAGGCACCGCCACGCCAACGGGGTGAAGAGCCAGGGCCCGAGGCAATCCGGCTGAGTGATCTTCTTGTCCGCATCCCAATCGCCCAGGTTGGAGAACCCGCCGATGCACCACTGCGAGGCCCCCAATCCGGAGGCGACCAGGTATTCTTGCACCCCGCTGCTGATGTAACGGCCTAGAAGGTACATCTGCCAATTGGCCCAGTGTTCGCCACTGGCCAAAGCAGCGTAGATATTCCGGTGGACGTCCCGCACCGTCTCGTAGGACCTGACCTTGACACCGACATAGCTTGTATGCACCGCGGTATCCCGCCCCCGGTCCACCCTACCCCGGATATTGACGGGAATCATCCACGGGACGACCGAAGATTGGTCCTCAAGAGACGGACGAATCGCCTTGGTCAAGTGCTTGAGCAGGAACGAGTTGACGGTCACACCCTCCTTGCGGCAGACGCGCCGGATGTGGGTGGTCGTCGTTTCGTCAAAAACATGCCAGGCGACAGCCGGCGGCGGCGAGGGCTTGGCCGCTGATCCGCTCTCGGTGGCAAGAGCTGGTCCCGAGTCCAAAGCACCCCATCGCACCCGGCGCCGCGGAGCCAGGTACTTCGGCAACGCCCGAACCAGGCACAGCCAGGAACGGGATCTCGGGTGTCTGATTTGGGGGAGGCGGTCCACGGCTGCCCCTCGGCGACGCAGCATTTCGGCGAACCCGCCAATGCCGTCATAATCTGTATGCGGCAAAAAACTCCACTCTGGGTCTCTCGCGCCTGGCGGAATGTGCCCAAACCGAATCCCAATGAACTCCCCCAGTTTCTCGGCTGCGACGAACCAGGAGGCTATAGGATCAGTCACTTGCTTGGCCATAGGGTAAGGCAAGGTTGCGTTTGTCTCACGATTTCAGCGCCGGCCTGTTTATCGCAGCAAGAGGCGTGCCTGTTTCCTCCCGGCAGTCGCGGTCTGCCCGAGCGCCGCCCATCCCCTCGAAAATCCTGCGGAAGTGGTAGCCCAGAATGGCCAGCCCGAGAAAGTTCTGGACTGATTCGCGCTTAAAGAGGCACGTCCAGAGCAGGACGCGCCAGAAATGGAAACGACCCCGCCGGACCAAGCCAAGCCAGAAAAAGCACCGCGCTACCCCCATCACGGCCTCCCGGGTCAGTGCGGGCTTCTGGGCGGGCTCCTTGTAATGCGCCAGTAAGTTCTTGATCCGGCTGTAATAATTCCCGGGCTCGTAGAGGGCCCGAACCAACTCCCGGTAATTGCGGCGCAGCACCTCGCCATCCATGCGGGTGACGAAATTGGTTTCGTCGATCACGTTGTTCCCGGTCTGGCTCCTCAGAATCCGGCCCTCCTGATCGAGGCGGGCATAGAGTTGCGTGCCCTCAACCGCCTGCAGCAGCCCAACCATGGCCATGACGATGCCGTTGTCCTGGATGAGTTTGAATTGGCGCCGGAAGATGTCCGGCGAATCGTGGTCGAAGCCGACGATGAAGCCGCCCTGGACCTGGAGGCCGGAATGCTGGAGGCGGCGAACCTGTTCGGGCAGGTTGAGATGGAGGTTTTGCCGCTTGCCGCACTCGCTCAGGCTCTCTTCCTCCGGCGACTCGATGCCGATGAATACCCAATCAAATCCCGCTTCATACATCAGGTCCATCAACTCCTGGTCGTCGGCGAGATTGATGGTAACCTGGGTGTGAAATGACAGGCCCGGTTTGCCCCGTCTCCACCGGATGACCGCCGGCAGCACCTCGGCCTTCAAGTGGCGCTTGTCGCACATCAGGTTGTCATCCACAAAGTAGATTCTCCCCCGCCAGCCCAGCCGGTAGATTTGGTCCAACTCAGCGATGATTTGGGCGGCGGATTTGACCCGCGGACGGCGGCCAAACAGGGCGGTGACGTTGCAGAAATCGCATTGGTAGGGACAGCCTCGGGAGTACTGGAGACTTAGCGCGCCGTAGGGGCTGAAATCGATGAGTTCGTACGCGGGCAGGGGCGATTCCTGGAGCGGGGCGTATTCCGGGGTGGCATAGCGCCCTTGTGGAAGGCCCTTTTCCAGGTCTTGAAGGAACGCCGGGAGGGTCAGTTCGGCCTCGTTGAGCACCAGGTGGTCCACGTCGGCGAAGCCCTCGGTTCCGTTGGTGAACAGTGGACCGCCGGCCACAACCTTCACTCCGGCTGCCTTGCAGCGGTCGAGGATGCGGCGCGCCGAGGCCCGTTGCACGTCCATCGCGCTGAGGAACACAAAATCCGCCCACTCCAGGTCGCTCTGTTCGAGCGGTTGGACATTCAAATCCTTGACCCGCCTCTCAAAGTGCTTTGGCAGCATCGCCGCGACTGTGAGCAATCCCAGCGGCGGCGAGTAGGCCCGCTTGCCAAAAAACTTCAGTGCATGCGTCAGGCTCCAGAAGGTCGATGGCACCTCCGGATACAGGAGCAGTATCTTGAGCCGCTTCATTGCGATCGTTCACTTCCGCCGGTTTTGCGCCATTCTTTCACACATTCTGGCGCCTTGTCGAGTCTGATCCTTCCGCGCGCAAGCGGCGGGGCGCATCCTTGTCAAAGCTCTCCGGGTTCACTACGTTCGGCCAATGCTAACAGAGTGCGTCCTATTGCTGGCACTGGCGGCGGCTGGGGTCCCGGCGCCGGAACGGCTGTTGCCGGAGGACACATTGGCGGTCGTAACGGCCCCCGACTTTGCGAAATTCAAGCAGGCATGCGCGAGGCCGCCGGAATTCGGGTTTTGGAACGACGAGGCGATGAGGCCGTTTCGCGCCAGCCTTGTCTCGAAGTGGAGGGCGGAATTGGTTGAGCCGCTCGAACGCGAATTGAAGGTGGACCTCCGGGCCATCGCCAGCCTGCCGCAGGGACAACTGACGTTTGCCTTGACCCAGAACGGCTGGCAAGGCAAGGCGGGCCAGGCCCTCGGGTGGCTGGCGCTGGTGGATTGCGGAGAGCATCGGGGCCAACTCGGCGCCGTGCTCGCCGCCTCGCGAAAACAATGGGTCGAGAGCGGCAAAACGATTCGGACCGAGAAGATCGGCGACTTTGAGTTTTCGATCCTGCCGGTCTCTGCCAATGTCCTGAACCAGGCCCTGGGCCGGTTCCTCCCGCGCCCGCTGGAGTACCAGGAATTCAGGGCCGAGAGTGAACCGGGAAGGCCCCCGGCTCAGGCTCAGTTGGTGATTGGACAGGCCGACTCGCTCTTGATCGCGGGCAACTCGACGAAGGTGGTCGAGAAGGTGGTGGCCCGTCTGGCGGGCGGCGCGCTGCCGGCCCTGGGCGACCAGGCGGCTTACGGCCCCGACCACCAGGCGTTTTTCCGCGGCGCCCCAGCTTATGCCTGGCTCGATGCCAGGGCCCTGGTGGACCTGTTTTGCCATCAATGGGCCGGCAGGAAAGAGAACTCCGAGGCCCCTGCTCCAGCGGAGGAGATACCGCTGGACAAACTGGCCGCGGCCTGCGGGCTGACTGGGCTGAAGACGATCGCGTTGAGCCTGGAGGATTCCAACCAGGGTTTGTTGTTCCGGGCCTTCCTCGCCGCGCCCGAACCGGCGCGCAAGGGCCTTTTGAAAATCCTCGCGGGCCAGGCCAAGGAATCCGGTCCGCCACCCTTTGTGCCGGCGGACGCGGCCAAATTCCAACGTTGGCGCCTCAACGGGCCGGAGGTCTGGGGGGCCTTCGAAAAGATGGTGACCGAGCTGTCGCCGCAGGCCCTGGACAGCATGAATTTCATCCTCGAGACCGCGGGCGCCCGGATGCGCGAAAAGGAGCCGGGTTACGAGCTCAAGCGGGCCTTGGTGGCCAACCTGGGCGACGACTTCATCCGGTATGAGAAGGCCGCGCGCGACCTCGCTCCGGCTGAGTCAAAGCCGCTGCCCACGCTCTACCTGCTCGGCTCCCCGAGCCCGGACCAACTCGCGGCGGCACTCCAAGCCCTGTTCCTGATTTTCCCCAACGCCGACTCCGCCACCGAACGCGAATTCCTCGGACGCAGAATCCGCTCGGTGCCCCTGCCGCCGACTCTCTCGATGCCCCTGTCCTGGAATCCGCGCGGGCCCGCCGGCCCTGCCACGCTCCATTACGCCGCCAGTCGAGATTACGTCGCCCTCTCGACCGACGCCGCGCTTGTGGAGGAGTACCTGCGGGGCGCTGAAAGCCGAGGCAAAAGCCTGCGCGACACCCCGGGACTCTCGGAGGCTGAGCAGAAGGTCGTCGGTCCGGGAACGGACATGTTCGGTTATGAGGACGGGCTGGAAACAATGC
This sequence comes from uncultured Verrucomicrobiota bacterium, assembly GCA_964653485.1. Taxonomy (GTDB): domain Bacteria; phylum Verrucomicrobiota; class Verrucomicrobiia; order Limisphaerales; family UBA8199; genus CAVQND01. The sequence goes on from CAZZFF010000076.1 coordinate 24,932, forward strand.
GCTCCGCCCTCGATGCGTTCAGGGCGGACGCCTCTCTGCTCCCGCCATTGGACAAGGTGGGCAAGTACTTCCATTTCATCGTCTATGGCGGCAGCACCGGCGTCGAAGGGTTTACCTACAAGCTCTTTGTCCCGACGCCCCCGGCCCTGGCGCACGCACCGTAGCCCCGGAAGGGGACATTCGCCTTCGGCGCAATGAGTTTGGCCCGGGATCGGCCCGGGGCAGGAGAGAGTTCAGCCGACTCGAAAGGAGATTTTCGCGATCATTTTGCGGCCGAAGCTGTACTGGAGGCGTTCGAGGATTTCCTTGCGGCGATAGCGCACGATCTCACAGAGCGAGACGCTGCTGTCCACGGTGACGAAGAGGGTGCCTTTATGCAACCCGGCCGGCTGAGCGTGCTTGACGATGTTCGGGTCCAGAAGGTTGTTCCAGACCTTCACCAGTTCGGCCTCGCCCCGGCGGCGGTCCAGGCCCAAATCCCCCATGATCTTGGGCAGGAACACGCCCGCGGCCTTGGCGCGGAAGGCCCGGCCCTTTTCCAACGGCGCGACATCGATGCCCCGCCACTGGGCCAGCACGCGCTCCCGCGAAGTGGCTTTTGCGGGGCCGAGCGGCGGGATGTGCCTCGGATTCATTGCGCCTTCGGCAGGTGTTCGTCCAGCACCAGGACGCTATGAGGCTGGAGGTCGTAATTGCCTGAGAAGGTGCTGCCGGTGAGGAAATCGTGCATCGGTTTATAGAATTGGATTCGCAAGGGCGAGGTCTGATGGTTGAGCAGGAAAAAGACTTCCATGCCGTCTCTCTGGCGCATGCATACCTCGACCGCCTCGGGCACCTTGAGGAGCGAATGCAGGTTGCAGAGTTGGCGAAGCCAGAGCACGAGGTCGTTGTAGAAATGCTGATGGCTCTGGGTGCCGATGTAGATGGCCTTGCCCAGGCCGAAGGTGTTCATGGTCATGGCCGGGCGGCCGGCGTAGAAGTCCTTGGCGTAGGTGGCGATGACCTGGCAGTCTTTGGGCTCGATGATGTCGCACCAGAGGCGGGCTGGGTGGAGGTGGCTGGTCGGGAACGTACCCTTGAAGGTGAGGTGGTTCTCCTCGCCGGGCGGCAGTTGGTCGAACTCGATCACCTCCAAGCCGAAGAGGTCGGTCAAGTCGTGCGGATAGCCGGTGTCCGGGGCCAGGTTGTGCTCGTCAACCAGGCCGGTGTTGAAGGTGGAGATGAGCGTGCCGCCGTTCTGGACATAGAGCTTGAGCCGATCGGCTTCGCCCCCGGACAGCAAATAGAGCGAGGGGGCAAACACGAGCTTGTAAGGAGAAAGGTCCTCGGCCGGGCGGGCGAAATCAACCGTGATGTTTCGGTCATGGAGGGCGCTGTAAAAGAGTTGGATATGCTCGCGGAGGCTGAAGTGCTTGTTGGGCTGATTCGGCTGCTGCAAGGCCCAGTCGTTGTCATGGCTGTAGAGAATGGCCGCCTCAGCTTGCACTCGAGTACCCTGGAGCGAGGGACCCAGCAGCTTCAACTCCTCCCCGATCTGGGCCACTTCCTGGAACACCCGTCCGTCGGTGCGCACCTTGTGCGGCAGGACGGCGCCGTGGAACTTCTCGGCCCCGAACCGGGGTTGGCGCCAGCGGAAGAAGAGGATGGCGGTGGCCCCGCGCGACACAAGCTGGTAGGTGAACATCCGCAGCACCCCGGGCCGGACCAGCGAATTCACGTCCTGCCACGAAACGTTTCCGGCTTTCTGCTCTATGACCCAAAAGCCGGTATCGCCGTCCGGGGTGCGAATCCCGGTTTTTTTGAGCGAACGGAGCATGTCGATTTCGCAGGCCAGTTCCGAGGCCTTGGCCTTGATGGCGGCGGTGCTTTCGATGGACACAAAATCAATGACCTCGGCCAGGTCGAAGTGATCGAAGCGGTGGAGGAGGGGACGCAAATTAGTGGTGACCGGGCATTGGGGCGTCAGTTCGTGGAGGACATCGGCCTGCATCCTGACGAATTGAACGATGGTGTCGCTGCAGAACCGGCACCAATCCAGGACCAGGGCCGGGTTGTGGGCGGCTGGGGCGGTCATGGGCATGGGCACTTCGTCCCACCGTGTGACGACCTGGCCCCAATGGCGCAGCCCCATAAGTTGGTTCAGGCGCTCGATGTTCTCATACTTGGACTCCAGCCAGGCGTGCCAGTCGTGGCGCGTGTCCTCGTTGAAAGAGGCCTCGGTGAAGTTGCCGCCCAGGCTGTTGTCGATTTGCCAGGCAATGAGCCGGGGATGGCGTCCCAGGGCCTTGGCCATCTCCTCAACCACCCGCTTGGAGCGCTTCCAAAACACCTCGCTGTTCAGGCAGACCGCCCGGCGCGTCCCTTCATGCTTGACCAGGCCCTGTTCGTCAATGGGCAGGATTTCGGGGTACTTCCGGGCCAGCCAGGCCGGCGGGGCCGCCGTGGGGGTTGCCAGCACCACGCTGATGCCGGCCTTGCCCATGATGTCCATGACTCGCCCAAGCCAGGCGAAGTCGAACTTGCCCTCTTCGGGCTCGCACAGACCCCAAGTGAATTCCCCGATGCGGACGACGTTGACGCCCGCCTTGAGCATTGTCCTGGCGTCTTTGTCCCAAGCTGCCTCAGGATGTTCAGGCGTTCCCGCATAAGGATAGACCCACTGTTCCGGATGGTAATCAACGCCGAAATACATAATCGTGGTTCGTTCGCGTTCGCGTGCGGCTCTTATCAGACTCTAGCCGTATTTTCAGTTTCCCGCAACGTGAAAGTCTTTGGACTTTGGCGTTTGGCCTGCACGGTTTACCATTGGATTGTGGCGTTCGTGCGCATATTGGTCGATGGCTACAGCCTCCTGCACTCCTGGCCGGAACTGGCCCGGGGGAGGCCGCGGTATTCGGCCGCCGCCCGGGATGAGTTGATTGCGCGATTGACGCTCTATCAGGATGCGGTTGGCACTCCCATCACGATCTTTTTTGACGGCAACAGCGGCCCCTCCGGCACGGCGCGTGCTTCATCTCGTTCCGAAGTCGAAGTGCTTTACTCGAAGGCCGGCCAAACGGCCGACCAGTTGATCGAGCGGGCGGCGCATCGCTTCGGCCCCTACGGCGAAGTGCTGGCGGTCACGGACGACCACGCCGAACGGGAGACGGTGATGAGCCTGGGCGGGATGGCGTCCAGTTGTCTCAATTTCATCCAGACTGTCGAAAGCGCGTTGGCCGAGCAAGCGGACGACATTAAACATTATAACCGAAAAGAGCGCCACCGGTTCGAGCGCCGGCGATAAGATGATTGCAGTGCGGACCCTATTTTGCAGTTTGGCGGCATTCTTCGCCTTGACCCTGGGCGCTCCTGCTCTCGCGGGAAGCTCCGACGGTTCATCGAGCCGGTACCTTTTGATTGTGGACACCTCCCGTTCGATGCGGCACCGGTCCAAGGCGACGCTCCAGACGGTGCATGACTTGTTAAGTTCGGGAATGCAGGGGGAGCTGAGCGGGGGCGAGACGCTGGGGTTGTGGACTTTCAACCAGGAGCTCTACACGGGGCGTTTCCCTTTGCAGGTGTGGGAGCCTGGAGACCAGGAGGCCATCGCCCGCCGCGCCCTCGAGTTCTTGAACGCCCAGGGCTCCCAAGGGCAGCCGTGCCTCGATAAGGTCATCCCGGCCGTCGAGGACGTGATAAAAGCCTCGGAACGGATTACGGTAGTCCTGATTTCAGCGGGTGACGCAGAGATGCGAGGCACGCCATTCGATGGGCCGATCAACGACTACTACGCCCGGTGGTACAGGGAGCAGCAGAAGGGGCAGGTGCCGCTGGTGACCGTCCTGAGAGCCCGGAACGGAAAGCTGATTGATTGGTCGGTGAAGCCAGCAGCAGGGCCGGTTGATTTCCCAGCGTGGCCACCGCCCGAGGCGACGGCCATCCGCATCGCGCCTCCCGCTCCGGCGCCGGCGCCCCCGCCTCAGGCCGTCCAGCCCCGATTAGCCCCCCCACTCATCCTCTCCGGCAAGCGCGTGGAGCGGGGAAGCGTCGAGCGCGGCGGTTGCTCCGATGGCCTCCCCGCCTCCCCGCCTCCCGCCCCGACGCTCGCCGCTCCGGCGCTTCCCGCTCCGACGCTCCCTGCTCCGACGCCCTCCGCCCCGGCGCTCCCCGCTTCGACGCTCTCCGCCCCGGCGCTCCCTGCTCCGACGCCCTCCACTCCGGCGCTCCCCGCCTCCACGCTCCATGCTCCGCCGGATGCTGTATCTCATGTCAGCCGCGCGAGGTTCTGGGCGGGGGGCGTCCTGGCGGGAGGCTGCTGCCTCGCCTTTGGGTTTTTCCGGCTGCGCAGCGGGCGCGAGGCGTCCCACCTCAGCCTCATCACTTGCTCTCTGGATGGTGACAGCAACAAGCCCACGAGGTCTGCTCTCATGACACAGAAGAAGGGGGACTGATTTTCTTTTACACCAGGCTCGAAGCCGGATATTAAGGGCCGCATGATGAATCGCCGAGACTTTCTGCAACAAGCCGCGACGCTTGCGGCAGGGGCGGCCAGCCTTTCCGGACTTGCGTTGCGCGCCGCCGAGGTTAAACCCGCCACGGCCCAACGTCTGCCGCGTTGGCGCGGGTTCAATTTGCTCGAGAAATTCGGGCAGCGGGCGGGCGGCAACCCGCCGTTCGAGGAGGGGGATTTCGCCCTGCTCTCCGAATGGGGTTTTGATTTTGTGCGCCTGCCGATGTCGTATCGGTGCTGGGCAGACCCGGGCACCTGGCGGGAGCTGCGGGAGAAGGAGTTGAAGCACGTGGACGAGGCGGTGGAGTTCGGCCGCAAGTACCAGGTGCATGTTAATCTGAACCTGCACCGGGCGCCGGGCTACTGCGTCAATCCACCCAAGGAACCGCTCGATCTTTGGACGGACGAGAAGGCGCTGGAGGCGTGCGCATTTCACTGGGCGCACTTTGCCAAACGATACAAGGGCATCCCCAACGAGCGGCTGAGCTTTGACCTGCTCAACGAGCCACCGGATATTCCGGAGGCCACATACGTCAGGGTGGTGACGAGCCTGGTCGAGGCGATTCGCGGGGAAGACGCCCGGCGGTTGATTATCGCCGACGGCCTCAAGTGGGGTGGCGCCCCGGTGGTCGGGTTGGCCGGGTTGGGCATCGCCCAGAGCACGCGCGGTTACGAGCCGATACAGATTTCTCACTACAAAGCGGGCTGGATGCGCGGCTCGGACCAGTGGCCAGAACCGACCTGGCCGCTGAGGCAGGGAGAGAAGGATGAAGTGAACAAGGAGACCTTGCGCAAGAGCCGAATCGAGCCGTGGAAACAACTTGAGCAAAAAGGCGTGGGCGTGCATGTTGGCGAGTGGGGGGCGTTCAACCGGACGCCTCACCCGGTTGTGCTGGCGTGGATGCGGGATTGCCTGGCCCTCTGGAAGGATGCCGGCTGGGGCTGGGCGCTGTGGAACTTGCGAGGCGCCTTCGGCGTGCTCGAAAGCGGCCGTCCCGATGTGGCCTACGAGGAGTTCCGTGGACAGAAACTCGACCGGAAGATGCTTGAGCTCCTGAAAGGCGGATAGGAGCGCCGCGAGGCGGCATTATGAAATGGACCGTTGGATGTGTCCTTGGCCTGGGGCTGGTCTGGGCGGCCTCGGCGCAGGCGGGCTTATATACCAATCCGTTCAACTCCGCCGCCTCGACCAACGGACTCGTTTTCGGCGGCACATTGTGGGATGCCGCGACGCTATCCCATACAGGCGGCACCGCGTGGATAACGAGCGGCGGCGCCGGCCCGGCCAGCGACACCACCAAAGGACCGGTGGCCGGCGTGGCAGGCGACGCCCAACGGAGGGCGCTTTTCGGACGACGGCAGCTCGACGAACATCAGCCTGATCGAGGATGGGACCACGACCGGCCTTTCCTTCGGGTTCCATGCGTCGGACGGCGGCGACTACACGGTTCCCCCGGTCCCTCCGGCGGTGGGGGTCGAAGCGGCGGGCATCATCCACAACGGCATTGGCATGGATTGGGGCGAACCAGTGGTTCAACTACACCCGCAACTTCCCGGCGGGCAATTACAACGTCTATGCCG
>CAZZFF010000077.1:0-30702 GCA_964653485.1 uncultured Verrucomicrobiota bacterium
CCTCGCCGGAGTAGCTCGGCTCAACATGCGCGGGACACCGACCGGTCAGGCGCAGGCATCCCGACGCGGCTTTCGTGGCGTGGTGCAACTGGCAGCCCAACGAGGCGGTAAACGAAACCATGCCGGGCCGGTCGCTGGTAAGCCGCACAACGATGGCCTGCGCCGGGTTCGACACGAACACCTCCCGGGTGTAGCGCACGCCCTGGTGCTCGAATTGAACCCGCGCCACCGCGCTCGCCAGGTCGAGTTCGCGCCGGTAATCGGTCGCTTCTCCGGCAAAGGGAAACTCGATGGTCAGGTCCCCGAGCGGCTGGTAGCTTTGGTTGTACTTGCCGTTCATGTCGCGCTCCACCAGCCGTTGGGCCTCCTTGTCATTGCCCTCGCGCAGCAGCCGGCGAATCTCCGGCAGCGCCGCCAGTCCGCGAGGGTTGAGGTTATCGTACGGCTCGCCCGACCAGAGGGTGTCTTCGTTCAAGTCGATGCGCTCGCGCTTTACGCCGCCCCAGACCATGCCGCCGAGCCGTCCGTTTCCAACGGGAGACGCCTCGGTCCATCGGCTGGCTGGCCGGCGATACCAGAGCGTGAGCGCGCCGCCGGGACCTCCGGCGGCTCCTCTTACCGTGACGTCCCCAGGGTCGGCCGCCGTGCCCGCAACATATTCGCCATTCACAAACAGCGCGAGGCGGCCCGCCGCGTCCACCGTAGCCGCCACGTGCGCCCACTCGCCTTCATGCGGCAAGGCATGGGTCAGGGTTTCATTGCCGACGATGAGCCGCAACGCGTCTCCGGGATGGGTGTCGAGCAAGAAGCCGTCACTGCCGCCCGGGGTGATTTTGTCCACAATCCGGCCGCTGGTGCCGGCATCGAGTCGCACCCAGGCCTCGATCGTGCAGCCCTCCGAAAAATCGAACTTCTGTTCGGAATCCGACGGCAGTTTCGGGTTCAGCCACTCGCCGACACACCCCCGCACAGTTCCCCTGCCATCGCGCGGCGCTTTGGCCAGGCTCGCCAATTCCGCCGTCGTGAGCGCCCGGGAGTAAAGTCGCACCGCCGCTATCCCGCCGTGAAAGACGTTGCCGCCGGCCTGGTCCGCGCCGATGCGCAACGGCAGGTCGTTGGATGGTATCTGCGCAGGTACTTGAGTGGAGCAGAGCAACAGCCATGCCCCGAATAGCCGGGATGCCAATGTGCGATTCATCGAGGGTCATTATTGACGCCGAGCCGCTGGCGGCAAGCCGTGAATGCGGGCGGGCGGAACTACGCGCCATGCTCCCCCCATGCGGATAACCGGAGCCCACAGCAGCGAAATCCCGGTTCCTGCCGCCCGTGCGCAACCCGCAGCGCCAAGAGCAGGTTCTCGCGCCAATGGCCGCGGACCTGGCGATCACCGGGCGCCTTTGTGTGGGGCCTAGGACGGAATTCTTCGTTTTCTTCGTTTCCTTGGTGTACACCACTCGCTTCATGCATATCTCGGACTTTTCGGAAGAGGCTGATCGGGAATTGACAATTGAGAATCTGCGATTGGTAAATGAATCCCCTGCGGTTATCACGTCGATTTGCCGAAATGATCGCGAAACCCACCGAGCCATGACTCCAGCACCCACACACCCTGATCACCCGAGTTTCCTCGCGGCGCTCAAGGAGCGCATCCTGCGCGCCAGAATCTCGGCCGCCCGCGCCGTCAACCAGGAATTGATCCTGCTCTATTGGGATATCGGGCGCGGCATCGTGGAAAAGCAACAAACGGCAGGCTGGGGAGATGCGGTGGTGGAACGGCTCGCCACGGACCTGCAGGCGGAGTTCCCCGATACCTGGGGCCATCACGTTGAATTGTTGAAGAAGGTCAAAACCCCCGCCGCCCGCCGTTACTACCTCCGCGCCACCGCCCGTTTCGGCTGGACGCGTAACGTCCTGCTCAACCAGATTAAGGTTGGAGCGTACGAGCGCGCCGTCGCGGGAAAGAAAACCCATAATTTCGAACTCGCCTTGCCCGAGCACCTTGCCGAACAGGCCGACGAGATGCTCAAAAGCTCCTACAGCCTTGAGTTTTTGGGCATCCGCCGGGCGGTCAAAGAGCGCGAGTTGGAGGACCGCCTCATCTCGCGTTTGTGGCAGTTCTTTCTGGAACTCGGTTACGAGTTCTGTTTCGTCGGCCGGCACGTGTTGTTACTGGCGGCCGCCTTGACCCTTGCGGTTGCCCCGACGTCCGCCTCGCGCGCGGAGGCTCCACGGAAGCCCATCCGCGGGGAGATCGTTATCAGCCGAACGGACTCGCCTTGGGAATCGCAGCAGGTGCAAGAGCCATGCGTTTTGCCCAACCCCAAGGACCCGAGCCGTCTGGTGATGTTTTACTCCGGCGTCCCGGCGACCAACCGAAACCTGTGCTTTATCGGCAAGGCTTGGGCGCTCAAGTCCGCCCCGTTCACCTGGCACCAGGACCCAACCAACCCCGTGTTCAGCGCCGGTAAAGAGGGCTGGGACCGCGGGAGCATCCGGCTCGACGCCGTGCTCTACATCGCGGAGGAGGAGGCCTATTACATCTACTAGTCCACGCCCGGCGCCTATTATGAGTGGCACCAGGTTTGGAAAAACGGCCACACCTATTTTCTCACCATTGAAGTCGGCACGTCGGCGGGCAGGCGCTGGCGCCCGGTCATCGCCGTGAGCCAAAACCCGGCTGCCGGCTGGGCGCAGGTCGATGTGGATGCGCTGCTGCAAACAAAATGGGAGGGCCTGTATCGCGATGAAACGATCTACCATGTCGCCACCCCCGCACTGTATCAAATCGGGGGCAAGTGGTTCCTTTATGCCCAAGCTTGTCCCTTGCCGGCCAACGGCAACTACATCGACGGCCACTGGGACCTCTGGTGCGTCTCCTGCGACCGCCTGATGGCCACCTTGCCCGGCTGCGAGAGCATTTATGTCCCCCCCGGCTAATTTGACTGAGTCCCGGCCTGTGGTATCGTCGTAGCTTATGACTCCAATACAAGTCCCTTCTGATGGTGGCAAGAAAGTGAATATCCTCGGCATTCCGATGGTCATCCGCATCGGCGGCCAGCAGACCGGTGGAATTGTCAGCGTCGTCGAGTCGCATGACGTGCCCAACGGCGGTCCGCCCCCGCACATCCATCATCGCGAAGACGAGACGTTCCAGGTTCTTGAAGGTGCATACGAATTCACCGTGGGCGGCGAGAGCTTCGTGGCCGAAAAGGGCGCGACGATTTTTGCACCCCGTCGCATCCCGCACACCTACCGCTACCTCGGGCGTTCCCCGGGGCGGCTGATGTGCCTCATCACGCCGGCGGGTTTCGAGGGGTTCTTTGAGGCAATCGGCGCGCTCACTCAGGAGGAACAGAAAGACATTCCGCGAGTGATCAGGATCGCAAAGAAGTTCGATCTCGAGTTTCTACTGCCGGGGCAAGCCTGACCGCGCACGGACGATCTCTCCTGAGTTTGCAGGGTAAGGCGGCTTGAGGGGTTGCCCTATCCGTTATAGTGCCTGCGTATGACGCACGTATCTTGCGGATACTCTGGAAACGCGGGCAGTTACGCCTCCCTGCACGAAGAGCTCGCGAGCCTGTTGAAAGGCGAGCGCGACTGGCTCGCCAACCTCGCCAATACTGCGGCCTTGCTCTACCTCCGCTTGCCAAAGATCAGTTGGGCCGGCTTCTATCTCTGGCGCGAAGGCCGGTTGGTCCTCGGGCCCTTCCAGGGGAAACCGGCGTGCGTCCGCATCGAACGCGGACGGGGCGTTTGCGGGGCCGCCGCTCTGCGCCGGACCCCGGTCATTGTGCCGGATGTCCACCAGTTCCCCGGGCACATCGCCTGCGACGCCGCGTCTGCCAGCGAAATCGTCCTCCCGATGGAGTTGCCCGACCGCCCGCTCGGGGTTCTCGACCTCGACTCGCCGAACCTGGGCCGGTTCAACGAAATGGACCCTGCGGGGTTGGAGACGGTTGTTGCCATCCTGGTGCGGGCGACAGACTGGCCGGGAAACATCGGCGATCCTGCCAAGCCATAGGAAATCAGCTCTACGAACCTCTACTCAGCCTCCAATCCATGAAAATCAAATCACTATCCGAAGCAACGAAGCGCCGCGCCGGTTGGCTCTGCGTGCTCTTGGCCGGTCTCGCCCTCGGGAATGCCGCGAGCCCCGGTTCGCGCCTCCAGCGAGCTGTGGAAGTGGCAACTTACCCGGATGGCCGGCCGGCGGCGCCGTGGCGCCTGGATGCCCAGGACGAGGGTGTCGTGCTCCGCCATGGTGGAGGTCCGGAGGCTTCCGATGCCTTGGGCGCAAGAGACGTCTGGGTATGGCAACACGACGGTATTTACTATATGCACTACGATGGTGCCGGCCCAAAGGGATGGCTGGCCTGTCTGGCCACCAGCCGGGACCTGGTCCATTGGACGGCCAAAGGCCCGGTGCTGGGCCTCGGCAAAGCCGGGGAGGATGACTCGGCTTCGGCCTCTTACGGGGTGACATTTTTCGATGGCCGGCAATGGCACTTGTTTTACTTGGGCACCCCCCATGTCACTCCGGCCCCCGATTTCATCCCCGCCTTTCCTTACCTGACCATGAAGGCCCGCGGTCAATCCCCGGAAGGTCCGTGGCAGAAGCAGCCGACGGTGACGCCCTTCCGCACCAAGCCAGGCACCTATTACTCGGCAACCGCCAGCCCCGGCCAAGTGATCCGGCAGGACGGCGAATACCTCATGTTCTTCAGCGCCTCGACCGACCGTCCCATCAAACGCACCCTCAGCCTGGCCCGGACGAAGGACTTGAACGGTCCCTGGGCAATCGCTCCCGACCCAATCGTGCCACCCGATGAGCAGGTGGAAAACACCTCTCTTTACTACGACGACGAGACCAAGACCTGGTTCCTGTTCACCAACCACGTCGGAGTGGAGGACGGTTTGGAATACACCGACGCTATTTGGGTTTATTGGACTCGGGACCTTACCCACTGGAACCGCGAGCACAAAGCCGTCGTGCTCGATAGAAAGAACTGCAACTGGTCAAAGCACATCATCGGCCTCCCCTCGGTCGTCAAAGCCGGAAGCCGGCTGGCGGTTTTTTACGATGGGAACGCCTCGGCGAGAATGCCGGCTGGGGTCAAGAGCCACATGGACCGCGACATCGGCCTGGCGTGGCTGGACTTGCCGCTCATCCCGCCGGCCGAATCGGCGGACGATTCCGCGGCATCTCCCAAGATCACCGTGGCCAGCTACTATTTTGGAAACTATCACCCGGGCGATCCGCGCAACACGAAGATGAAGGGCAAAGACTGGTCTGAATGGGAGTTGGTCAAAGCCGCGCGGCCCCGCTTCCCGGGACATCAGCAGCCCAAGGTGCCCTTGTGGGGGTATGCGGACGAGTCCGACCCAAAAGCCATGGCCCAGAAGATCGCCGCGGCGGCGGACCACGGCATCAGCGCGTTCATCTTCGACTGGTATTACTACGACGACGGCCCGTTCCTGGACCGGCCGATTGACCTCGGGTTCCTCCAGGCGACAAATCAACTTCGCCTCAAGTTCGCCTTCATGTGGGCGAACCACGATTGGCTGGAGATTCAGCCCTACAAGCGCGGCACGCCTCCGAAGCTGCTATTCCCCGGTAAAGTCACGCCCGCGGGCTTTGAAAGAATTTGCGACCACGTCATCAAGGATTACTTCCAGCAGCCCTCCTATTGGCGAATCGACGGGCGGCCCTATTTCTCGTTCTACGAACTGACCAAGCTGCTGCAGAGCTTCGGCGGCGTGGAGGCGACGCGCGCGGCTCTGGACCAATTCCGCGCCAAGGCCCGCGCCGCCGGACTGCCCGGATTGCACCTCAACGCCGTGGTCTGGGGGCAGCCGATCCTCCCGGGCGAGAACAAGCCCGCGGACGCGCCAAAGCTCGTGCGCGACCTGGGCTTCGATTCCGTCACGTCTTACGTGTGGGTCCATCACGTGTCACTGCCCCGGCAGGTCACCGACTACAACTTCGTGCGCGACGAGTATTTCAAGTACTGGGACCGGGCGGAGAGGCTGTTCGGCGTGCCATATTTCCCGAACGTGAGCATGGGCTGGGACCCCAGCCCGCGCGCGGCGCAGGAGGACGAGTTCGGCGACTTCGGCTATCCGTTCACGAACACCATCGGCCGGAACACGCCCGAAAACTTCCGGGCCGCGCTCGAGAAAACCAAACAGCGCCTGCTCGCCCAGCCCGGCGGCCCGCGTATCCTGACCATCAATTGCTGGAACGAATGGACCGAAGGCAGCTACCTGGAACCCGACACGGTCAACGGGTTCGCTTACCTGGAGGCGGTCCGCGAGGTGTTTGCCGAGACGAAACAGCCGGGGCGATAAGGCGCTGGAAATTAAAGGTGGCATCAAGCCGCTGAGATTTTGCCGCCCAACGAGGCGTGAACGAGGCGCATATCCTCAGCGATCTGCAACGAGTGAACAAAGAGGCTGGGCGCTACGTGTATCAGCCCGAACGCAGGCAATAAAGTAATCGCCCAGGCCCGGCCCCTGCGCCTCGTAAAAAAGAAACCCCTCGTTGAGATCCGCCTGCGCGTCTGCCGAAATCTCGACCCGCATCATAGCCTGCCCAACGTCCCTTTCACAGAATCCCAATCCAGAAGCCGCGCCGCACCTTCGCGAACCCTGGCGCGACGGCGATCCAACAACTGCTTCTGTTGAGGGGAAATCTCCGACCGCTCAAAGCGCTCTCGAAAGTCCTCCCAGATCGCCTCCATGATCTGAATCTTCCGCTCAACCGGCAGTGCTCGGACATCTTCCATCGTCATGCTGGAAGAATACCGCTCTTCAGGAGGCGCTGCCAGCGAATTCTCGGTGCCATCCGGGCCCGCAGAGATCCGCGAGCTGGTTCTTGCAACGCTGGTCACGTTGGCTGTGGGATGCGTGCATTTCTGTACAGAGTCATGCCACGTCGAAAGTGTCAAACCATAGATTGGTTCATTATTGAACCGCGTGCCGAACGTGATCGAGCCAGGGGTGGAGTTCACGGTTCATTTCCACCGCCTAACGGCCCTCCTCGCCGCTGATTTCGGTTGGCTTTGGGCGCTGAAGGTTGGATTATCAGGCGCGATCTTGATGAAACGCACAAACCTGATCGGAGTTCTGTTCCTGATGACGGCGCTCAGTTCGCCGGCCGTTGGCATCCCGGTCATCTCGCGAGGCGATGTTGCCGGAACCTACCAGGCGTTCCCGGATGTTTGCCGGCTGAAGAACGGCGACCTGCTCTGTGTGTTTTACGCGGGCTACGGTCATGTGTCGCTGCCGCGGGAAGACTGCCCCAAAGGCGGTCGCATCTGCTGCGTCAAGTCCAGCGACGAGGGCCGCACCTGGAGCGCGCCGCGCATCCTGTTCGACGGCCCGTTCGACGACCGCGATCCCCACATCGCGCAAATGCGCGATGGCGCCCTCGTCTGCAGCTTCTTCACTTACCGCCCTCAGCCTCAAGGCCGCGTGATCTGCGACACCTGCCTGGTTACCTCCCGCGACGGCGGCGAATCTTGGGCGCCGGAACCGCGGATAGTGGCTCCCGGCTGGCCCAGCTCGGCGCCGGTGCGCGAATTGCCCGACGGCACCCGTGTCCTTGGCGTCTATCGCGAGGAAGGCGCCACCGCCTACGGCGGCGTTATCCGTTCCACCGATGGCGGCAAGACCTGGTGCGCCCCCATCCCGATCGGTCGGGGCAGCGGGGTGCGCCTCGATGCGGAAACCGACGTCGTGCTCCTCAAAGACGGGACCCTCTACGCGGCGCTGCGCGGCGACCGAGTCAATATGCACTTCGCTACCAGCCCGGACGGCGGCCTCACATGGTCACCGGTCAAAGACATCGGCTTTCCCGGCCATTGCCCCCATCTCACGCGCTTGAGCACCGGTGAGATACTCCTGGCCCATCGTCTGCCGCTCACCGCCCTGCACGTCAGCCGCGACGAAGCCAAGACGTGGCAAGGTCCGTACCAAATTGATGAAACGCCCGGCGCCTACCCTTCGACCGTCGAACTCAAAGACCGGACAGTCCTGGTTGTGTATTATGAAGAAGGGCAGCACAGCGCCATCCGTGCCCGGCGCTTCAAGTTGACCGGGAACGGAATCGAGTTCCTCCAATCTTCAACGACCGATTAAATTATGAGCTATAACGCCCGCTGGTTGGGTTGCTTGGCGGCCTTATCGATGGCCTGTGCGTCCCTGGGCGCCGTCCAGGACGGCCCGCCGGCGGTCATCCCCGACGTCGCCGCGCTGCACGGCGCGTTCGGCAACGAAGATGCCGAGGCATTTCGCGAGCCGCCCCGCGTTTTCCGTCCGGAGACCTGGTTTCACTTTATTGGCGGGAACGTCGCGAAGCCGGGCATCACGGCCGACTTGGAGGCAATCGCGCGGGCGGGTATCGAGGGAATCCAACTCTTCCATGGCCAGTTCGGCGGCCCGTGGCCGGGCGTAGAACCCCAGATCAGGTGCCTCAGTCAGCCCTGGGATGACGCGGTGCATCACGCGGCCGAGGAATGCCGCCGGCTTGGACTTCGCTTCACGATGCAGAACTGTCCAGGCTGGGCGATGGCCGGCGGACCTTGGATCACTCCGGATAAGGCGATGCGGCATCTGGTTTGGAGCCGCGCCGACGTGACCGGCGGCAGCGACCTCAGCCTGGCCCTGCCCCAACCCGAGCCCAGCCGGGAACCGTGGCGCGATTATCGGGAGGTCGCCGTGATGGCCTTTCCGACGCCGGACTCCGACACCGGCAAAGCCCTCCTGCCGGTGTCCATTCGGAGCAACCGTGAGAATCTGCCGTGGGAAAAGTGCTTCCGCAATGAGAAGGACGGGACAATTGTCTTGGAGCCGGGGAAGGAACCCGTCTGGGTCGAGGCCTCCTTTCAGGACGCGGTGACGCTCCGCACAGTGGTGTTCCCTTCGGTTCAGGGCTTCAACCACCACTGGTGTTACGTTCCCGGCGTGACCATCACGGTGCAGGCTGTCCTGCCGGAGGGACCGCGCGAGGTGGCGAAGCACGTGATGCCCCAGAGCAATTGGCAGGACAACATGCCGATCTCGCTGGCCTGCTCGGACGTACCCGCAAAGACCTACCGCATCCTCATCGACCATCAACACACCCTGACGCTCTCCTCCCTCCAGCTCTTCACGGGAGCGCGCAAGAACAACTGGGAGGCCGAAGCTGCATGGTGTCTGCGCGGCCTGGACCGCGCGCCGCATCCTCAGCAGGCAAAGGCCGCTTGGCTCGATCCCGCGCGCATCGTTGATTTGACGGACAAAATGGATGCGCAGGGAACTCTCCGCTGGCAGGCCCCCCAGGGACGCTGGACGGTGCTGCGCTGGGGTCACGTCAACACCGGCAAACGCAACGGGCCGGCCCCGCCCGAAGCCACCGGATGGGAATGCGATAAACTCTCCCCCTCCGGGGCGGAAGCCCACTTCGCAGGATACCTCGGACGGCTCGCCGCGAAAACCGGCCCGGTTGGCGGCGGCCTGATGCAAGGGATGGTGCTCGATAGTTGGGAATGCGAGACGCAGACCTGGACGCCGGATATGGACCGGCAGTTCTCACGTTTGCGCGGCTACACGCTCCGTAATTGGTTCCCAGCCCTCGCGGGGTATGTCGTCGGCGACCCCGAAACCACGGCGCGCTTCCTGCGCGATTGGAGGGTGACCATCAATGATCTCGTCGTGGAGAACTTCTTCGGGCGCATGGAGGCGCTTGGACGCCAACACGGATTGACCATCTCGTTCGAGACCGCTCCGGGAGATGTCTTCCCCGCTGACATTCTGGAGTATTACAAACACGCCGATGTCCCGATGTGCGAGTTCTGGCAGCCCAGAACCGAAGCGTTCGTGGGCAGTTTCGAGTTCAAGCCCGTCAAACCGTGCGTGTCCGCGGCCCGGATTTACGGCAAGCCGCGCGTTACCGCCGAAGCCTTCACCTCTTTCGACCTGACTTGGAAAGAACATCCCGGCATGCTCAAACCCGTCGTCGATATTCACTTCGCCGAAGGCATCACCCACCTTGCACTCCATACCTACACCCATAACCCGCGCACTGACTTCCTGCCGCCGGGCACCTCGTTTGGCTCGGGCATCGGCACCCCGTTCCTCCGCGGCCAGACCTGGTGGCCGTACATGCCCGAATTCACGGCCTACCTGGCCCGCTGCGGCTATCTCCTCGAACGTGGCCGTCCGGTTTCCGACGTCCTCTGGTACTTGGGCGATGAGCAGGACCACAAACCCCGCCAGGATGCGCCCTTTCCGGCCGGCTACCGCTACGACTACTGCAATCCGGATGTCCTTCTCAACCGCTTGTCCGTGCGCGACGGCATGATTCTCACTCCGGAGGGCCTGCGCTATCGCCTCCTGTGGTTGCCGGATTGCCCCAGGATGCTGCCCGAGACCCTGGAACGTCTGCTCTCCCTGGCCAAGGCGGGCGCCGCACTGGTTGGCGAACGCCCGCGCGGACTCGCGTCTCTGAGCGGCGGCGCCCGCTCTGGCGAACGGTTCCGCAACGCCGTCGAGGCCCTCTGGGGCCCGGAGGATAAACTGCCCGAAAACGGTTCTGCGAAAAGCGTGCGGTCGGTTGGAAAGGGAAGCGTCATCTTCGGGATGTCTTTGGGCGACGTCCTGCTGAAACTCGGCCTGGAACCCGACGTGCAAGGCGATGGCGTGGTCTGGACCCACCGCCAGGCCGATGGAGCCGACTGGTATTTCGTAGCCGCCCCGACGCCGCAAGGGTTTCGCGGCACGCTCCGCTTCCGCTCCGTCGGCGCCGTCGAGTTCTGGGACCCGCTGTCCGGCCGCATGCGGCCCGCGGGTGTGGTGCGGCGAGAAGGCAAAACAAGTCTGGTCGCCCTCGATCTTCCTCCATCCGGCTCCGTGTTCGTCATTTTCCGTGGAACCGACCGGGCCCCATCGAGCCGTATCGTCCGCATCGAGCACGACGGCCTCACCGTGGCCGACGCACGCGCCCCCTGCCTATTGACACCCGGCCCGCAGGTGGTTTCCGCCAGCTACGGCGATCCCGCAAATCCCGCCCGCCGCATGGATGTGACCCCCTTGGTCCGCCAGGACCTCTTGCGCGGCGCTCATGGAGTCACCGCCCAAAACGCCTGGGCGGGAGCTGACCCTGCCCCCCAGACACCTAAACGGCTCTTTGTCGTGATGCGCGCGCCCGGTGGAGAAGAGAAACACCTCGAAGCCGGGGAAGGCGAACCGCTGTCGCTGCTCGATCCGCTGCCGACACCGCCGCCGGCCTGTGAGACCCTCGATGGAAACAGCCGCCTGCTCGCCTGGCAGCCGGGCGTTTTCCGGGCTGCTCGGGAAGACGGAACCACCTGCGCCTGGGAAACCCGCGTCCCGCACAGCTTCCGACTGCCGGGTCCCTGGACCCTCGCCTTTCCTCCTGGGTGGGGAGCACCCGAAGCCCTGCGGCTGGATAAGCTGTCGTCCTGGACAGAACTGGACCTTCCGCCAGAGGCCCGCGCTTTCTCCGGTACCGCCACCTATACGACTGAGTTCGAGATGAACCCTCTGGCGCCAGGCGCGCGCGTGGAACTCGACCTCGGGCGCGTCGAGGTCATCGCCGCGGCCCGTCTCAATGGCGAACCGGCCGGCATCCTCTGGTCACCGCCCTACCGGTTGGACATTACCCGGTTGTTGAAGCCGGGCCTCAACCGCTTGTCCGTGGATGTGACCGATACCTGGTTCAACCGATTGGCCTACGATGCCGGTCTCGACGAAAAAGCCCGCAAGACGTGGACCATCAGCGGTCCCGCCAAAGGAAGTTCCCCAGTGCCGGCAGGCCTCCTGGGGCCGGTGACAGTCCGGCTTGGCCAGGTCTTGATCCCGGCCGACGCGAAACCTTCTTCGCCCTGACATTCCCTATGCAAAGCTTGAACATGGCTTTCAAAGTCCTGGTGTGGTCCGTGTTCCTCGCCGCGTCCCTCGCCGCTGCGCGCGCCGGGGAGAGTTGGCCTGGCGAGAATCCCGACACGTGGCACGGTTTTGGCCGGCACAACTTCACGGTGGACGGCTGCCCGGCGTGGGTCGTCGAGCCGAAGCACGCAGCGCCGGGAAATCCGTGGACGTGGTGCATGGAGTTTCCCGACGCTTTTACCGAGCGAACCGGTGTCCTGCAACTGCTCGAGAAGGGTTTTCACCACGTCCATATTGCCGTCGGCAACACTCATGGTTGTCCTGCGGCGGTGAACCACTTCGACGCTTTCTACAAAGTCCTCCAGGCCGGCGGCCTCGCAAAAAAGGGGACGCTCATCGGCATCAGCCGCGGTGGACTTTACGCTTACAACTTCGCCGCCCAATACCCCTCGCGCGTCGCGTGCATTTATGGCGATGCGCCGGTCTGTGATTTCAAGAGTTGGCCGGGCGGAAAGGGCAAAGGCAACGGCAGCCCCGGCGACTGGGCGGCCCTGCTCAGGAATTACGGTTTCAAGGACGAGGCGGAGGCGCTCTCCTACAACAAGAACCCTGTAGATGAACTCGCGCCGCTGGCCGCCGCGAAGGTCGCGCTGGTCCATGTCGTGGGCGACGCTGACAAGGTGGTGCCTCCGACGGAAAACACGCTCATCATCGAGCAACGCTACAAGGATCTCGGGGGCAAGATTGTGGTCATTCACAAACCTGACTGCGATCACCACCCCCACGGCCTCGACAATCCGCAGCCGATCGTGGATTTCGTTCTCGAACACGCTCTATAGGCTCATCCCATCCACCTGACGCGACGAGAGTTTCCGGGCGGCGCGCATTCCATCCTTGTCAAGCCTCCCCAAGTTTCATTAACACCCCGCTTCGGCGGGCTGTCACGCGCCCAGCGAACGAATGCCAACCGTTTTAACAGTTTCCTCGCTCCCGTATCTGCCGCCCTCGACGCCTTCAACAGCCCCTGAATTTGTTGGCGCGTCCCGCGGTTCGGAGGCACAATGGAGGGAGGATGGGGTCCACTCCCATCCGCGGTTTTAAACCAAAAGGAATATGATGACGACGATCGAAAAATATCTGGGAGACAAGGCCGACTATTTGTTGAACTTCAATCGCCCGAAGCTCCCCAAGGAGCGCCTGCATTTGCCGGGACCGGATTTCGTGGACCGGATATTTGCGTCCTCGGACCGCAACAACCGTGTGCTGGTGAACCTCCAGCGGATTTACGGCCACGGGCGCTTGGGGGGCTCCGGTTACCTCTCCATCCTGCCGGTGGACCAGGGCATCGAGCACTCCGCCGGGGCGAGCTTCGCCAAGAACCCCGATTACTTCGATGCGGAGAATATCGTCCGGCTCGCCGTCGAGGGCGGGTGCAATGCCGTCGCTTCGACGTTCGGAGTCCTCGGCGCCGTGGCGCGGAAATACGCGGCTAGGATCCCGTTCCTGGTGAAGATCAACCATAACGAACTGCTGACCTACCCCAACAAGTTCGACCAGGTCATGTTCGGCACCGTAAAACAGGCGGTGGACATGGGCGCGGCGGCGGTCGGGGCTACGATCTACTTCGGTTCCGAGGAGAGCGGCCGCCAAATCGTCGAGGTTAGCCAGGCCTTTGCTCTGGCCCACGAGCTGGGCCTTGCCACCGTCCTGTGGTGTTATCTGCGCAACCCCGCTTTCAAGAAGGACAAGGACTATCACGTCTCTGCCGATCTGACCGGTCAGGCCAACCACCTCGGCGTCACCATCCAGGCGGACTTAATCAAACAGAAACTGCCCGAGAATAACGGCGGCTATGAGGCCATGAACACCGCGGGTTCGAGCTACGGCAAATTCGACAAACGCATGTACTCGGAGCTGGCCAGCGACCATCCGATCGATCTGTGCCGCTACCAGGTGGCCAATTGTTACATGGGACGCGCCGGCCTCATTAACAGCGGCGGAGCTTCCGGCAAGAACGACTTCGCCGAGGCCGTCGCCACGGCGGTGATCAACAAGCGGGCCGGCGGCACCGGTCTGATCACCGGGCGCAAGGCCTTTCAGCGCCCGATGAAGGAGGGAGTCGAGATCCTGCACGCCGTCCAGGATGTCTATCTCGCCCAGGAAGTCACCGTGGCCTGAGCCGCGCAACCCGGTCCGTTTTGCTTTTGGCGCCTCCGAGTGGCTTATGAATCCTTGGGGGCGCAACTGTCCGCCGGCAGGGCCGCCGTGACGGCACAGGCCCGGGCGAGCCAGGACCAACCGACCCTGTTTCGTCGTTACACCAAAGGAGAATTCCCTTGGCCTGTCACATGTTGAAACAGGTCCCGCATTTCCATGGGCGTCAAGGGCAGACCATTCTTTCTCCGAGACGCCCCATACCGACACCCCGGCCCGGAGCGGCATCCGCTTTACCGCTTGAAACCGCGATCCACCGCTTGTAAAAGGTGAATGATGAACAGACATTCATTGGACTCCCGGCAATCGGCATCGGCGGCTCAGTTTGACCGGCAAAGTGACCGTTACGGCAAATCCCATATTCTGGCGAACACGCGGGACGTGGCGATGGGCTTGGAAGGTATTCCGGTCCCTGCGGAAGGCGCGGCGCTGGATGTGGCCACCGGCGGCGGACATACCGCGCTCTTTCTCGCCCGGCAGGGTTGGAAGGTGACCGCCGGAGACATCTCGCAGCGGATGCTGGAGAACGCGCGAAAACTCTGCGCGGAGGCCGGGTTCAGAGTTGAAACCCGGCTGTTTCCGGCTGAAGAAATGCCGTTTGCGGAAAGCTCGTTCGACCTCGTCACGGTCCGGGTGGCGCCGCACCACTTCAGTTCCCCGGAGAAATTTGCGCAGGAGACGGCGCGCGTGCTCAAGCGAGGCGGCCACTTCCTGGCGATTGACGGCAGTGTGCCTGATGATGATCCGGAAACCGAAGAATGGCTCCATCAGGTGGAGAAGTGGCACGACTCGACCCACGGACGGTTGCTGTCGCGAAGGACATGGGAAGCGTTGTTGGCCGGCGCGGGGCTGAGGGTCGTCCGTTCCGAGTTGCACTCGTTCGAGCAGCCCGATGTGCATTGGTGGTTCGACACCTCAGCAACTCCGCCGGAAAGCCGGGAGAAGGTTCTTCACGCCGTGCGCACTGCCTCCGAGCACGTGCGACAAGCGCTCCGCCTCGAAGACAAAAACGGCAAGATCACCTGGTGGTGGCCACGGCTGACGCTCCTGGCCGCGAAGAGCTGACGACAGCCCATGGTTCCGCCCGCCTCGGACGCTCCAATCGCCTCTCCGAGATCGTTGGCGGAGGTGAAATGAAAGCGGACGTTGGGCGAGGCTGTCGCGGCCTGAAGGCGGCGTTCACCATCACTCATGGGCGCTGGACCCTGAAGAACTGTTCGGGGCCTAGCGGGAGCTGGGTGGTGAAAGTGTAGGAGGCGCCCGGCAGGTTGGTGGTCAGGACGGCGGCGGTATTCGTGTTCCAAGGTCCATCGGGCTGTGCGGCGATCAACAAGTTGAAAGAGGCGGGCATCCCGGAGAGGAGCGAGAAATTGATTTGGGCCTGGCCGTTGCTGAGGGTCGGAGTGTCCAGGACAATGTACGGCTGGGAGAAACCGAGCGAGACTGTGTTGTTGTCCCAATCCGCCACGAAAAGGTCGCCCGCACAGCTAACCGCGATGCCGCTTGGAGAATAAAATCGCGCCGCACCGCCTGTTCCGTCCGTCGCGCCATGGCTGCCGGCCGTGCCTCCGATAGTCGTTACGAGCCATTGGGTTTGTTTGCCCAAAATGCGCGGCCTCATCTTGCGAACGGTGCCGTTGGAAAAGTCCGCCACATAGACATTGCCCGCCGGGTCCACGGCAATGCCCGACGGACCGCTGAACAGCGCCGCGCTGCCAATCCCATCGACGCCGCCGGCAATCCCGGGCGAGCCGGCGATCGTGGTGACGACCCAGTTGGTTTGACCCGCGGACGCGCTGGGCGTGATTTTGCGAATCGTGTTATTGGAGCTGTCCGCGACGTAGAGGTTCCCCGCGTTGTCCATGGCGATCCCGCCGGGGTTGTTGAACCGGGCCGTGCCGCCGGTGCCGTCGCTGCTGCCGGGAACCCCGGCCGCGCCGGCAATTGTGGCGACTGTCCATTGCACGGGTCCTGATGAGAGAGCCGGGGTCAACGTGCGGATGATCGAGTTGCCGGCGTCGGCTACATAGAGAATGGCCGTGCCGCCCACTGTGATGGCCGTTGGACCGTTGAACGTGGCGGCGCCGCCGGGCCCATCGGCCGCCCCGGCGATTCCCGGGGACCCCGCGATGGTGCTCACGGCCCAGTTGGTTTGGCCCGCCAACAGGTTCGGAACGATCTCTCGGATCGTGTTGTTGCCCGTGTCGGCCACATAGAGATTGCCCGTGCTGTCCGCACCCACCCCCATCGGACCCGAGAAAAGAGCCTCGGTCCCCGTCCCATCGGCGCTGCCGACAACCTCCGCCGAACCTGCGGCTGTGCTCACCACCCAGTTGGTTTGCCCCGCCGAAAAGCTCGGCACCACCTCTCGGATCGTGTTGTTGCCCGAATCGGCCACAAAGAGATTTCCCTTGGCGCCCAAAGCGACGCCGAATGGATTGTCAAATCGCGCCGCGGTCCCCGTTCCGTCCGCGCTTCCGCTGCCTCCAGCCAGGCCGGCCATCGTGGTCACCGTCCAGACCGCAAGAGTTCCCGGGGCACTGGGAGTGACCTCCCGAATCGTATTGTTGAAAGTGTCCGCCACGCAGAGGGCGCCCGCTTGATTGACGGCGATGCCGTTGGGATAGCTGAAAAGGGCGGCATCCCCAATGCCGTCGCTGCTGCCAGAGATGCCGACCGAGCCGGCGATGGTGGTGACGACCCATTCGGTGGGTCCGACGGAGTTGCTCGGCGTGATCTTGCGGATCGTCTGGTTTCCGGCGTCCGCCACGTAGAGGCTCCCGGTGCCGTCGATCGCAATTCCAAAAGGATCGAGGAATTGGGCTGCGCTGCCCGCGCCGTCCGCGCTGCCGAATCCTCCCACGGAGCCGGCGATGGTGCTGACCGTCCAATTGGTTTGTCCGGCGGAGACGCTGGGCGTCAGCTTGCGAATCGTGGCACTGCCGTAGTCGGTCGCGTAAAGGTTGGCAGCACTGTCCGCAACGATGCCAAACGGGTTGAAAAACCGGGCTGCGGCCCCAGGCCCATCTGTGCTGCCATGCACCCCGGCCACCCCGGCGATGGTCACGACCACCCAGTTCGTTTGCCCGCCGGACACGCTGGGCCTGATCATGCGAATGGCGGCATTGGCGTCGTCCGCCACATACAGGTTCCCGGCCCCGTCCACCGTCAGGCCGGAGGGACGATTGAATCGCGCCGTGCCGTTGGTGCCGTCGGCGCTGCCGGCGGACCCGGCGAGGCCGGCAATGGTGGTCACGAGCCACCGGGTTTGCCCGCCAACCAGGCTCCGGCCGATCATGCGAATCGTGCTGTTCCCGGTATCGGCCACATAAAGGTTGCCCGTGCTGTCCACTCCAATGCCGTTCGGGTGGTAAAAGCGGGCCGCGCTGCCAAAGCCGTCGGCGCTCCCAGGACTGCCGCCCGACCCGGCGAGTGTGGAGACTATCCAGTTGGTCGTCCCCGTTGAAACGACCGCGGTAATGCTTCGGACTGTGCCGTTGTCCGAATCCGTCGCGTAGAAGACCCCGTTGGTGTCCGCCGCCACTCCTTGAGGACCGTAAAAGCGCGCCGTGCTGCCGATGCCGTCAGCCGTGCCGTACCCCGCGTTCCCTGCGATGGTCAGGAAAGTGTAAGGGGTGGGATAATTCACTTGCCCCCACGCCGCGCCCTCCCATCCCAGGGCCAGGACAACGAGAAATCTCAGCACCCGGTTCATCAGCAAAGCGACAATCATCAATTCCCGATCAGATTCATTCGAGGGAGACTCCCTTGATTGTCGGAACGTCCAACTGTTGGAGCGAATCACCCTTCAGGGGAACTGTCGCCAACACGGTGTGCCGGGCGCCTTGAGGCGAGAGTTCGCTCCGCACAATCTGGACCTCCTCAGCCGTCCATCCTCCGAAAAGCCTCTCCGCCATGGCCCTGGCGTGCCCGGCAAGCCTCTCCGCCTCAACTCGCCCGATGCCCTTGATGCGGCCCATCGTCAGGTGCCCGCTGAACCGCTCCTCACGCTCCTGGGAGGTGAAACTGGCGGAGGCGGCCTGGACGGCGCGCTGCAACTGAGGGAGGGCCTGCTGAGCATCTCTGACCCCGAGCCATACGACTCGAGGAGCACGCATGTCCGGAAAGCACCCAACCCCCACCGCCCGTAACCGCAACGGCGCGAACCCACTGCAAGCACCTCGAACCGCTTCGACCAAAGCCCCGACACGCTCGGCTGCGACGTTGCCAAGAAACCTCAGCGTCAGATGAAACTGCTCCCGCCGAGTCCACGTCACCCGGGCTTGCGCAATGGCGCGGCGTAACTCTTCCTGAGCCTTGTGGACCTCCCTCTCAACCTCCTCCGGCACGCTCAGCGCCACAAATAACCGATAGTCTCCCAAACCGGCCTCAATTGTGCCACGTGCATCCACAACTCCTCATGGAAGAGGTTCCCCGCGCGCGGCAATCAGCAGACGATACCACTCCTCGCGCGTCAACTCGAGTTCGACGGCTTGAGCCGCCTCTCGAATCCGTTCGGGCCGGATCGTGCCGATGATGGGCAGGGTTTTAGCGGGATGCTTCAGCAGCCAGGCCAAGGCCACAGTAATCCGGGTGGCGCCCCGGTCTCGGGCCACCGCGTCGATCACCGGCAGAAACTGGTCCGGGCGATACCCCTTTTGCGAGGGAAGCAACTCGCCGGCGCCGTTGCCGAGCAGGCCGGCGGCCAGGGGACTCCAGGCCATCGGCGTGAGCCTTTCGATCAGGCATTGGTCCAGCGTGCCGTCGGTGAAGGCATCGAGTTTGGCCAGGCTGATCTCGACTTGGTGAACGACCAGGGGCATTGGACAGACCGCTTGGAGCGCCGTGAGCAGGCTCGGACGGAAATTGCTCACCCCGAAATAACGGACTTTGCCTGTCTCCTTCAGTTTGGAGAATGCCTGGGCTATTTCCTGCGGGTCAGCCAAGAAGTCCGGACGGTGGAGCATGTAGAGATCGATGGTCTCAATGCCCATGCGCTGAAGCGAACCTTCGGCGGCCCGGAGGATGTGCTGGGCGGAAAAGTCATAGCGCGCGGGGGAACCAGGCTGCGGGTCGCCTCCGGCGCGGATGCCCCCCTTGGTGGCGATGAGGACGCGCCCGCGCATGCCTGAAACCTCTTTGAGCGCATCCCCAAGGATGCGCTCGGCCTCGCCTGCGCAATAAATGTCCGCATTGTCGAACAGAGTGTAGCCTGCCTCGTAGGCCGCGATGATCGCCCGCCGGCCCGCCGCCCGGTTCGCAGAAGTGACCTCGGCTGGGTTCCACGTCCCGGCCGCCCGCCAACAGCCATACGCCAGCCGACTGCTTTGCAAAGGGCTGACTCCAAGAGCAATGGTTTGCATAAATCTGTGAATGTCCCCGCCACTTTACGGCCCCCATCGGCTCCGGGCAAGCCCCTTTGGGAAAACGCAAGCGAAATCCGAAATCCGAAATCCGAAGGAAATCCGAAATCCGAAAACCGAAATTGCACCGCTTTGGGCAGTGGCGCCACATTCGATGCTCAGGCCACAGTCACCTCGGTGCGACCGCACCGGACGAGACACCGGACGCGGTCTTCGGATTTCGGTTTTCGGATTTCCTTCGGATTTCGGTTTTCGGATTTCGGATTTAGGGTTTCCCGGCGGCTTCCCTTCGCCGGGCTCTACCTTCCTCCCGAACCGTTTCCGTTGTTCCCGGTTGCGGGACGCAGGGCGGCCTCGTATTGCTCGGCCTCGGCCGCCTTATTGAGCTTCTGGGCCAGCGGCAGGAGGCGGCGATAGATCGCCTGTTTGTCCGGGTAGTCAGGGGCTTCCTGGAGCAGCTTTTGGTAGTCCTCGTAGGCATCATGGTCGGCAGTGGCCAGTTCCTCGCGATTCATGGCGGCGAGTTTCTCGCCCAGGACCAGTCTGAGGCGCAGGCGTTGTTGCGGGGACGGACCCAGGGCCAGGGCGTGTTGATATTCATGAACGGCGGATAAGGGCCTGCCCAGGGCCGAGTAGAGGTCCGCCAGTTTCTCGGTGAGTATCGCGCTGTGCTGGGTCAAGTCGAGTTGCTCGAGGTAGGTCACTCCGGCGGACAGAGGCTTTCCATTGGCCAGGTTCAGGTCGAGCAAACGCAGATAGGCCCACTCTCGCCATGGGCTCTCGTGCGTTTCCAGTTCCATGAACAGTTGATCGAGATTGCGCCCGAAGGGCCGGTAGAGGGGATCCCCGACCACCGTGACCTGCCACGACAGGAGGCGTTGGCTGGCATACGCGGCTTCGCCGAAACTGAACCCCGAATACACCAGCCGACCCACGAAGATCGCCAGGTCGGGTGTGCCCACGAGGTAAGGCTCGGCCACGCATCCCATCGTGATGGTCGCTCCCTTGGCCAGCAACGGACCGACCCAGTAGAGGTTGGTCACACGGAGACTGCAGGCGCTGAAAGAGTGCAGGTGATACGCGAAGGCCCCGGGCATGAACTCCACGGCAGGCTGCGCAAAAGGCCCGCTGACATTCTCGTCATACCAACCCAGGTAGAGCGCGATATGACTCATCGGAAAGCCCGCCGGGAACGTCGCCGCGTTCTCGTCGACCACCGTTTCCAATCCGAGGTGGCGGCAGAGCTCCGAGGCGGAGCGAATCCACTCATCGCCCATTTTTAGCCCCGGCTCCGTTGTGTTGCGCAGGTCGAAGTAGGCCCGGCCCCATAGGCCGTGGGTCTCGGCCTCGATTGCCTTGTCGACCAGCCCGCGGGCGATGGCGGGGCTGGGGCCGTCCAGTCGCGCCACGATCAATACGCCGTTCGTCGGATCGATCGCCGTGGCATTCGTCGTGCCGTACACCGGGTTGCGCAGCCATCCGCTCAGCGGATACTTCTCCTGAACCAACGGCAGCAGCGCCAGTTCGCTGTCCACCGCCGCCCCGTTGCGCCGCCCTTCCGGCGTCGCCTTCTCCATTCCCGCCTCCATGAGATTGGGGTCCTCGGCAATGCGCAACGGCACCCCGTAGCAGAGCACCGCGTAGCGAATCCGGGAGCTGACCACCAATCGTTGCACCTTGGCGGGATGACCGGCGGTCGCCGGCGCGTCCACCTGCCCTATGCGCCAAAGCTTCTTGCCCTCCAGGAACCTGGCCAGCGGCATCTCCAGGCCATCGCGGTACTGGGCGCGGGAGAGCTCCTCGGTGACCGGCAAATCCACCGGGATGACCTGCTCGGCCGGCACCTGCCGCCGCTGGGCATAGTAAAGGGCCAACGGCTTGGATTCCGGCACGCGCTTATTATATATGACGACCACCTCCTCGCCGGGGTTGCCCGCCAGCGCCGGCGCGGCCCCGGCCGAGGCCAGGATTGCCGTGACTAATCCAACCACGAATCGCTTCATAGCTCCACTCTCAGCCCATCATAAGCCAATTCGACCCCGGGCGGAAGTTCGGCTTGGGCCGCATCATGATCGTAATCGTGGGTCAGGTGGGTGAAATAGGTGCGCCCCGCGCTGATGCGGCGGGCGGCGGCAAGGGCGTCATCCAGGCACATGTGCGTGGGGTGAGGCGCGGGGCGCAGCGCATCCATCACCGCCACTTGCACGCCCTGCACCTGCTCGACGACATCCGGAGGCACCTCGCTGCAATCGCTCAGATAGGTCAACTGCTTGCGGCCATCCTGCACAAACAGGTAGCCGCAGCTCTCCACGGACCCGTGAGGCAGCCGCAACGGCACGACCTCAAGGTCGCCCAGCACGAAAGGTCCTTCGATGACGTGCGGTTCGGGAATGAAGTAGCCTTTGACCGAGGCCGCCCCGTGGAAGGCGTAGGCGAAGACGCGTTTGAGGTCGTTCATCGTATCCCGGTTCGCATACACCGGCAAGGCATGGCCCTCGCGCAGGTTGCAGTAGGACCGGCAATCGTCCAGACCCATGATGTGATCCGCGTGCGAATGGGTGAAGAGCACCGCATCCAGCCGCCGAATCTGCTCCCGCAGCATCTGAATCCGGAACTCCGGCGTCGTATCCACAACCAGCCTCACCCCCGGGCTTGCCACGTAAATCGATGGGCGCGTGCGATGATTCTTCGGATTTGCCAGAAACTCCGGAGGATATTCTTTCCCCAGCACTGGAACGCCTTGCGAAGTGCCCGAACCCAAAAAAACAAACGAAAGAGCCATTGTGCCTTCAACCCTAACAGCCAGACCTGCCCAAGGCAAGGAATCAGGCTAAAGGGCGGCACCGAGTTCGCGCCTCCGCTCCATGTTGTGAGGGACACGATCCGTGTTCCTCCGCGGCTAAAGCTCCGCGAAACTTTTTCGTGCCGCGCCCCCCGCGTTCTGATAGATCACCTCTCTGTCATGAAGCACTCTTTGGCTTGCGGACTCTGCTTCATCCTGACCGTGCTGGCTTTGCCGGCGCTAACTTCGGGCCAGGAGTGGACCCGCTTTCGCGGGCCTAACGGCTCGGGCATCAGCGCGTCCAAGACCATCCCGACCGTCTGGACGGACCAGGACATCAATTGGAAGGCCCCCCTGCCCGGACCAGGACACTCGTCGCCGGTCTTGTGGGGGGACAAGGTCTTCCTCACGACGGGAGACGCGGGCACCAACCGGCTCCGCGTCCTTTGCTTGAGCGCCGGCCAGGGACAAGTCCTTTGGCAGGAGGCGCTGCCGCTGACATCCTACCACAGGCACCCTTTCAACACGGTTGCATCGGGAACTCCTGCCGTCGATGAACACCGGGTCTATGTCTGTCGGAGCGCGCCCGAGGGCATCGTGATGACCGCCTTCAACCATGACGGCCGGAGGGCCTGGGAAAGAGACCTCGGCCCCTTCGTCAGCCAGCATGGCGGCGGCGCGTCGCCAATCCTCTACCGGGACGAGGTCGTTCTCGCCAATCAACAGGACGGACAGAGCTTCTGGATTGCCCTGGACGCCGCCACAGGCCAACCCCGCTGGAAGACCCCGCGCAAGACCACCGAGGCCAACTACTCCACCCCATGCCTTTACGAACCCGAATCAGGCAAACCGGAACTCATCTTCTCGAGTCACTCCCACGGCCTTTCCGGGGTGGACCCGGATACCGGCACGGTCCTCTGGGAATTGCCGGGAATATTCGACAAGCGCGTGATCAGTTCGCCTCTGCTGGCAGACGGACTCATCATCGCCGCCTGCGGCAGCGGCGAGGGCGGCATCTACCTGGTCGCCGCCCGCCCGGGCGACCCCGCCGCCAACCGAAAACCCGAGTTGGCCTACACGGTCCGCCAAGCGGCCCCCTATGTGCCCACGAGCATCTGCGTCGGTCCGCTCCTCTTTCTCTGGAGCGACGATGGGGTCGTGAGTTGCCTGCGCGCCGCCTCGGGCGAGCTCAAATGGCAGGAGCGTCTCGGCAAACACTTCTTCAGCTCCCCCGTTTGCGTCGACGCCCGCCTGTTCGGCATTTCCACCGCCGGCGAGGTCGTCGTGCTCGCGGCCTCAGACCACTTCCAAATGCTCTGCCGCTATCCCCTGGGCGAAACAACCCACAGCACGCCCGCGGTGGCGGGCGGCCGCATGTACATCCATACCGCCAAACATCTTATCAGCATCGGCGGCCGTTCTCGCGCGGATGCCAAAGAATGAGATGCCATGCGCGCGCTGACCAGTCCTGAACGTGTGCGGATGGCCCTTAACCAACATCCAGCCCACATCCCTCCCGAAAGAATCCTCGCCGTCTATGACACCGTCGCCCAGTGCTGATCCAGATAACAATCGCTGCCTCAACCACTTATGAAGTCCGTTTCCCCCCCGCCTTGCTCGACCTCCTCCTGCGCCTGCCACTCTCCCGAACAGACCTCCGCCCCCGGCTGGCCTCGCCGTGATTTCCTCAAACTCCTCGGCCTGGGCGCCACGACCGTGGCCTTTTCTCAATTGGACGCCATGGCCGGCCCTTTCACACGGCTGGACTTCGAGAAACTCGTCCCGGCGGACAAGAAACTGCGGCCCGAATGGCTCGCCTCCCTCACCGCCCGGGGCCAACGGACTGTCTATCGCGGCGCGGACCTCGAACGAATCGGAATGCCTATCGGCGGCCTTTGCGCCGGCCAGCTCTACTTGGGAGGCGACGGCAAACCGTGGCATTGGGACATCTTCAACCGGTACGTCGGCACCGGCGCCGACCATTACGCCAAGCCGATGACGCCCGCCTCGCCCTTCGACCACGGCTTCGTCCTCCGCGTCACGACAGCCGGCCAGACCCGCCAATGGCCCCTCGAACGCCCTCACTGGCGCGACATCTCCTTTGTCGGCGAATACCCCATCGCCTATGTCGAATATCGTGATGCCGATTGCCCCGCCGCCGTTAGCCTCGAAGCCTTCTCGCCCTTCATCCCGCTCAACACCGATGATTCCTCCCTCCCGGCCACCGTGCTCGAATACACCGTGAAAAACCACGGCGACGCCGAGTTGGAAGTCGAACTGAGCGGTTGGCTTGAAAACCCGGTTTGCCTCTTCAGCAGCCAAACGCGCGATGGCCTCCATCGCAATCGACTCGTCCACGTCGGGCCGTCATCCTCTCTCCAACCAGCCCCTCCCGCCCCCCCGTTCCTGTTCCTGGAATGCGCCGCCCTGGATGCCCCCGAGCCGTCCCATGCCCCCAGACCCGACATCGTCTTTGCCGATTTCGAAGCCGACACCTATGGCGAATGGACCGTCACCGGCACCGCCTTCGGGGCCGGCCCAATCGAGATTTCAAAAACCCCGGATTACCAGGGCGACGTTGGCGGCAAGGGCAAGCGCGTCGTCAACAGTCACGCCTCCGCGCCCGGCAATAGCGTTACGGAAAAGGACGCCGCGACCGGCACTTTGACCAGCCCGCCTTTCACAATAGAACGCCACTACATCACGTTCCTCGTCGGCGGAGGCGCTCACCAAGGCAAGACCTGCATCAACCTCCTCATCGAGGACCAAGTCATGCTCAGTGCCACCGGCCAGGACAGCAACCGGATGCGCCCCGTGAGTTGGGATGTGCGCCGCTGGGCCGGCAAGACCGCGACCTTGCGGATTGTCGATCTGGAATCAGGCCCCTGGGGCAACATCGGCGTCGATGACATTACCTTCAGCGATGAACCCCGCGAACCCTTGGGTCCGTTGGCCCAGGAGGCCGATTTCGGCACGCTCGGCCTGGTCCTCCTTGACTTCCAGGCGGAAGACTTCGGCGCCACGGAAGTCGCGCCTCCCAGTCAGGCCGGTTCGCAGGAAAACGCTCGCGCTCCCCAGAAGGCCGCTCGCACTGCGCCCGAAACGCCGGCTTCAGACGGCAGCCCCCAGCGGAAGGACCTCGATACCCGGGATGCCGCAGCCGGCCCGGCCCTCAAGCCTTTTGGCCAGAAGCTCGCCGGCTCTTTGACGCGCAAGATGAGGCTTGGCCCCGGCGCCTCCGCCAAAGCCACGTTCGTCCTCGCCTGGCATTTTCCCAGCCTCAAGCTCAACCGCCTCCCGCCGGGCCGATACTACGCCACGCGCTTCGGTTCCGCCCAAGCCGTCGCCCGGTACGTCAGCGACAATTTCACCCGTCTGAGTTCCCAGACCCGGCTCTGGCACGACACCTGGTACGATTCCACCCTGCCCTACTGGTTCCTGGACCGCACCTTCCTCAACACCTCCATCCTCGCCACATCCACCTGCCATCGCTTTGCCGATGGCCGCTTCTACGGCTGGGAAGGCGTTGGCTGCTGCGAGGGCACCTGCGGCCACGTCTGGCAATACGCCCACGCCCTCGCCCACCTCTTTCCCGACCTCGAACGTCTCACACGAGAGAAGGTTGATTTCGGCCTCGCCCTTCAACCCGACGGCGAGATTTTTTTCCGCGGTGAGTTCAACAACTTCCCGGCCATTGATGCCCAGGCCGGCGCCGTCCTCCGCGCCCTGCGCGAACACCGGACCTCGGCCGATGACGCGTTCCTCAAACGCAACTGGCCGGCGATCAAGAAAGCCACCCAGTGGCTCATCGCCAAGGACGGCGACGGCGACGGCCTCATCGAATCCAACCAGCACAATACTCTCGACACCGATTGGTTCGGGCCTGTCGCCTGGCTGAGCGGCCTGTACCTTGCCGCCCTGCTGGCCGCCGAAACCATGGCCCTCGAAGTGGACGACAACGAATTCGCCGCCCGATGCCGGACTATCCTCGAAGCCGGACAGAAAAACATTGTCGCCCAACTCTTCGAGGGAGAATACTTCATCAACAAGCCGGACCCGAAGCACCTGGACGCGATTAATTCGGGCACCGGCTGCGAAATCGACCAAGTCTTCGGCCAGAGCTGGGCGTTTCAGGTCGGCCTGCCGCGCGTGCTCCCGGCCAGTCAGACACTCTCCGCCCTGAAGTCTCTCTGGCGCTATAACTTCACCCCGGACGTCGGACCCTACCGCGCGGCCTATAGGCCCGGCCGCTGGTACGCCATGCCGGGCGAGGCCGGGCTGTTGATGTGTACGTTTCCCCGCTCGGACTGGGACTACGCTCAAGCCAAAGGCAAAGGCCCGGATTGGGCCGCCGGCTATTTCAACGAGTGCATGAACGGGTTCGAGTATCAGGCCGCCGGCCACATGATCTGGGAGGGCCTCCTCACCGAGGGCCTCGCCGTCACCCGCGCCGTCCACGACCGTTACCACGCCTCCCGCCGCAACCCCTGGAACGAAGTCGAGTGCGGCGACCACTACGCCCGAAGCATGGCCAGCTACGGCATCTTCCTGGCCGCTTGCGGATTCGAGTACCACGGACCCAAAGGCCGCCTCGGGTTCGCCCCGCGCCTGGCCGCTGAGGACTTCAAAGCCGCCTTCACCACGGCCGAAGGATGGGGAACCTATTCCCAGAAGGTCCGTATGTCCCCGCTCAACACCCCCCTCGCCGTCGAGGCTGGACTTTCCCTGAAATGGGGCAGACTGCGCCTCGCCGCCTTCACCCTCGCGTTGCCGGAGCAATTCCGTCCCGAGTCCGTCCGCGTCCAACTCGATGGGCGCCCCGTTCAAGCCAGTCACTCCCTCTCGAACAACCGCCTCACCCTGACTCTCTCTGACACCCTTGAACTCAACGCGAATCAGCAGCTTGCAATCCGCCTGGGCTGACCGCCCGCAGCCTGCGGAGGCATCTCAAATAATGAAGCATGAAGCATAAAACCTGCCCTGACCCCGCGCGGCCGCGGGAGTTTTCTTCCATCCGTTCTTTACGTCTCCTTCTCACCCTGGCGCTTGCCGGCGTCTGCTTCGCCCGGAGTGAGGCCGAAGACCGCTGGCAGGCGCGCTCAATGGTCATGACGACCTACGGCATCGTGGCTACCGAACACCCGATCGCCTCGCAAATCGGCGCCATGATCCTCGCCCATGGCGGCAACGCCATCGATGCCGCCGTCGCCGCCAACGCCGCACTGGGCGTGTTTGCGCCGATGGCCAACGGCATCGGCGGCGACTTGTTCGCCATCGTCTATGAAGCCAAAACCGGAAGACTTTACGGCCTCAACGCGAGCGGCTGGACGCCTGCAGCCCTGACGCCGGAGTTCCTCAAGGGCAAAGGCATCGTCCAGATGCCGCAAACCGGAATTCACTCTGTGACCGTCCCCGGGGCGGTGGATGGGTGGACAAAACTCCTGGAACGATTTGGGCGAAAACGGCTTCCGGATGTGCTGGCCCCCGCCATCAGCTATGCCGAGCAGGGCTTCCCGGTCACGGAGATATTCTCGAGCTACTGGGTGGATTGCGAGCGGAAACTGCGGCAGGACCCCAACGCCGCCGCCACCTTCCTCCCGCAGGGCCGCGCCCCGCGCCCCGGAGAGCTCTTCCGCAACCCTGACCTGGCCTGGGCGTACAAACAACTGGCCGCTCATGGCCGGAAGGCCTTTTATGAAGGCCCAATTGCGACACGGATTCTCGCCTGCTCCAGAGCCCACGGCGGAACGATGACCGCGGAGGACCTGGCCCGGTTCTCGAGTCGATGGGTCGAGCCGATTTCGACCACGTATCGCGGCTGGACCGTTTGGGAGTTGCCGCCCAACGGCCAGGGAATTGCCGCCCTCATCATGCTGAACCTGATGGAGAACTTCCCCCTCGCCCGGCTCGGCCCCGGCTCGGCCGACTCGCTCCATTTGATGATCGAGGCCAAGAAACTCGCTTACGCCGATCTGCTCCGTTACGTGTGCGACCCTGCCTTCAACCGTGTCCCCGTCGCGGGCCTGCTCTCAAAGGCTTACGCCCTCCAACGCGCAAGGCTCATTGACCCCGAGAAGGCCAGCGCCCAAGCCGACGCGGGCGAACCCCCTGCCGGCACCGATACCACCTATCTTTGCGTTGTGGATTCAGACGGCAACATGGTCTCCTACATCCAGAGCAACTACAATTCGTTCGGTTCCGGCATTGTCCCCGAGGGGGCCGGCTTTGCCCTGCAAAATCGCGGCGCGCTCTTCAGCCTCGAACCCCAAAGCCCAAACCTGCTCGCCGGGCGAAAACGTCCCCTCCACACCATCATCCCCGCCTTCATGGCCAAAGACCATGTCCGCATCGCCTTCGGCATCATGGGCGGCTGGAACCAAGCTCAAGCCCATGCGCAATTCGTCTCCGACCTCGTGGACCACAATATGAATATTCAAGCCGCGCTTGAGGCCCCGCGCTTCACCAAACAGACCTTCGCCGGGTGCGATGTCCAGATCGAGGACCGCGTCCCCTCCGCCGTCCGGGCGCAGTTGGCCGCCAAGGGACATCAAATCGAGGTGCGCGGCCCCTTCGCCAGCGCCGTCGGCGGCGGCCAGGCCGTCATGCGCGACTTCGCCGCCCGGGTCAACTACGGCGCCTCCGATCCACGGAAAGACGGCGCCGCCATACCCCAACCCTAGACCTTCCGCGAGACGACGAATGGGTGGCGGTAGTCGCGGGTCAACAACAGGTTGGCTGCCCGGCTCCCTATGAACCGCTCCGTTCAAGGTTTAGCGTACTCGCGGTACTTTTGAGCCACTTTGGCCTCCTGCTCGTTGCCCTCGTGGAAATAAAACCGATAGCGAAATGTCACGCTCTGGCCTGCGGGTATGGTCAGGTTGCCGGCGCTCTTATTGAAGCGAAGCCCCTCGAAATCATGCTGGCCGAACGGGTTGGCGGCGAAGAGCCCGTAGTCCCGAACGTGCCACCAAGTAGGGTGACGGGGATTGCCCGGGTGGTCGAAGATGGCCAGACCGACGGTTTTGCCCGCAACCGGTCCGTAATAGTCGCACCAATCAGCGCGCTTGCCCCACGTGGCGTCGTCGCGGACACCGGCGCTGTTGACGATGTGGCCGTGTCCCACGGCTCCCTTGAGGCGCATGGTCTCGGCCAACCGCACGGCCATGGTCCCTTCCTTCGTATCGCCCAGCGTCAGCGGGCCTTGGGAGGCAAAAAGGGTAATCTCGAAATCCATGATTCGTTCGGGGCGATTCTCCGGGTTGAAGAAGCGCAAGGTCCGTTCGTCGCGGCAAACAACGGTTCCATCGGCAGCCACCCAGTTGTTCCGAGAGCTGATGACGCCGGACTTGGCCCCGGACTTGATCTCGATGAAGCCGTCATGCACCGTCTTGCCGTAGTCCTTTTCCTCGGACCAAAAGTCCCGTCCGTTCACCGAGCCGTGGGCAAACCAGAGCGAGCGGTGATGCGGGTGGTCATGCGCCTCCTGGGGGGTGTCTTTCATGGGCCAATCCCGGGTCATGGCCAACTCGCCGGGGCCTAAGACCGGATAACAGTACGGGCGCGGGACATCCCGGAAGCGATATTCGGTGAAGAGTTGGCCGTTGAGTTCGACTCGCACGCGGTCGGCCAACTCGGTAATCTGAACGCCCTGGCTGGACGCCGGCGTGGCGCTGGTATCGGCGGCTTGGGCGGTGAAAAGACAGGCTACGGAGAGGCTGGCGCTTCCGATGAAGAGTTTAGTCAGCATGGTGTCGCCCACTCTGAGGAGCCGCCCGCCGAAGGTCAATTGCAAATTTGACCTCATTCCGGTATTCTCCGGACCCAAGGGCCGGCAGGGACGCCGCGATTACGCGGCGTTTTCTTCGTGGTTGTGCTGAAGGCGAGATGCGCCCAAGCTGCCCGGTCGCGAGGGTGGTCGCGCGCCCTTTGTCACCGAAGAGTAACAGAAGCGACATCGTTTCGTAACACTGGTGCCTGAGGCTCAAGAACGCATAGACAGTCAAGACAAATGACCGGTCAGAGAGTAAAGTCCCAATCGCCTGAACCTGAAATATGAGAAGCAGAACCTTCATTCTGTGTCTCTCAGGCTGGCTCTTGGCGGCCCAATGCGCCGCGCTGGGGCAGATGCTCATCAACGGGGCCGGGGCGACGTTCCCCTACCCACTCTACTCCAAGTGGTTCGACGAATATGCCAAAGTCGATCCGTCGGTGCGCTTTAACTACGCATCCATCGGCTCGGGCGGAGGGCAGAGACAAATTCTGGAACAAACCGTGGACTTCGGCGCGTCCGACAGCCCGATGAGCGACGCAAACATGGCCAAGGCGCCGGGAAGAATCCTTCACATTCCCACCGTGGCCGGCGCGGTCGCCCTGACGTACAACCTGCCGGGCGTTCCGGCGCTGAAGCTCGATGGGCCTACGATTGCTGGGATCTTCCTGGGCAATATTACCAAA
>CAZZFF010000078.1:0-30488 GCA_964653485.1 uncultured Verrucomicrobiota bacterium
CCCCCCGCCTCTCGCCCCCAAGCCCCTCCCGGACTGGGAGAAACTCCTCCTGAAGCACGCCCGCCTCGTCCTCGGCTGCCAAAAACTCCAACACAGAACCGCCGGTCCCGAAAAGCCC
Source organism: uncultured Verrucomicrobiota bacterium (assembly GCA_964653485.1). Classification (GTDB taxonomy): domain Bacteria; phylum Verrucomicrobiota; class Verrucomicrobiia; order Limisphaerales; family UBA8199; genus CAVQND01. The sequence continues at coordinate 119 of CAZZFF010000078.1, forward strand.
CAGGCCACGAACGGCCAAGGCGAAGACCAGGACCACTCCCAGGAAATCGCCCTCATGCGCAAAACCTTCTTCGCCGACGTCGATGAGTACGAGCGCTCCGGCTGCCTGAAGATCCCTCCTATGCCGTCCCCTGGCTGCGGGACATAAGGGATTTTGCTCTTGTCTGAATTCCATTTCCGGCGAGAATTGATTTATGAGCGCGCGAGAAATGCTGATTCAAGAAATCAAGCGCCAGCCCGAATCATCCTCCATTCTTTACATAACCTATGACAAACCAACTTGGCAGGACCGTTGTGACTGATTCCGCGAAAATGGCGGCGCTCAATCGCCGCCGATTCCTGGGCGGGACCCTCGCGGCGGCAGCCGCCTCTCTCGGGCCTTGGAGCAGCCTCGCCGCGGATGGACCCGCGGCCGCGCCCTCCGCTCAGTTCAACCGGAAGATCAAGCTGGGCGTCGTCGGCAACGGGGGACGGGGGGCCTGGATTGCCGGGCTGTTCAAGAAGCACGGCGGTTACGAGATGCACGCCGTCGCGGACTACTTTCAGGAGGTGGCGGACCAGTGTGGCGATGCCCTGGGCGTGGACAAGGCGCGGCGCTTCTCGACGCTGTCCGGCTACAAGCGTCTGCTGGAGAGCGGCGTGGAAGCGGTGGCGCTGGAAGTGCCGCCCTACTTCTTCCCGGAGCAGGCTGCTGCCGCCGTCGAGGCCGGCCTGCATGTCTATATGGCAAAGCCGGTGGCGCCGGATGTCCCCGGCACCCTCCGCATCCTCGAAGCCGCCAAAAAGGCCGGCCAACGCCAGAAATGCTTTCTGGTGGACTACCAGATGCCCACCGACCCGGTCAACATCGAGGTGCTCAAGCGCATCCGCGCCGGGACATTTGGCAGGATTTCCCAAGTGGCCACAGTGGGTGTCGGCAATGGCTTCTCCGACCCGCCGCGGACCGCGACCCTCGAGAGCCGCTTGCGCAACCTCATCTGGGTCAATGACGTGGCGATGGGCGCCGACAATATCGGGAACTACGATATTCACGCCATCGATGCCGCGTGTTGGGTCCTTGGCCGGCGGCCGGTGGCGGCGACAGGCGGCTCAAGCATCTGCCGCCCAAACCCCCACGGCGACGCCCGCGATGTCTGCTCCGTGGTCTTCGAGTACGCCGACGGATTGGTCCACAATCATTTCGGGCAGGCGCTTCCCAACTTCACTACGGGCGAGTTGAGTTGCCGCATCTTCAGCGAAAAAGGCAATGCGATGGTCAATTACTGGGGCAAGGCCCACATCCGCACGGGTGAAGATGCCTGGTCCGGCTCGGTGGACAATCTTTACGAGGCCGGCGCCATGCGCAACATCGCCACCTTCTACAACAACGTCGTCGCCGGCCAATGCGGGAATGAAACCGTTCCACGCGCGGTCGATAGCATATTGACTTGCATCCTCGGCCGCGAAGCCGCCGCGCGCCGCACGCGCTTGACCATGGATGAAGTCCTCAAAGAGAACAAACGGCTCGAAGTGGACTTGAGCGGACTGAGGGCGTAGGCCGGAGGTTCTATGCAACAACAACCAGAAATCCGAAATCCGAAATCCGAGATCCGAAGGAAGTCCGAAATCCGAAATCCGAAATCTGAGGGCCGGAGGGTTTTGGACATCGGCTCCTTGCTCGGCATCGAGGCCGCGGTTCTTTCCCCGTCGCGCACTGGCCGTACCAAACAAGGAACCAGATTCGGATTTCGGGTTTCCTTCGGATTTCGGGTTTCGGATTTCGGATTTCCGTTCTCCCCCTCCTGGAGGCTCATCCTCGTCCTCGCGTCGGGCCTGCCCGTGTCAACCCGCGCCGCCGAGGCCCCGGCGCCGCTGCTGAGCAAAGAAACACAGGAATGCATCAACTGCCATTCCCAGTATCAACCGGGCCTGGTTCACGATTGGATGGAGAGCCTGCACAGCAAAGTGACGCCCGAGGACGGACTCAAGAAGCGGCCGCTGGAACGCCGCGTCTCCAGCGAGAACATCCCCGCCGCGCTGAAAGGCGTCGTGGTCGGTTGCTACGAGTGCCACGGCCTCAACGCCACGAATCACAAGGACAACTTCGAGCACTTCGATTTTCGGATTAACGTCGTCGTAACCCCGTCGGACTGCCAGGTCTGCCACGCCCTCGAAGCCCAGGAGTTTGCGGGCAGCAAGAAGGCCCACGCGCTGGGCAATATCCAGAAAAACCCGGTCTTCCATGCCATGGTGGAAAGCGCGACCACCCTCATGGAAATCCAGGACGGCAAGCTCAAGCCCGCCGGGTCGTCCGACCAGACCAAGAACGATACTTGTTACGCCTGCCACGGGTCGAGGGTCGAGGTCGTCGGCACTCGCACCCTGAACACTGAACTGGGCGACGTAGTCCTGCCCAAGCTTTCCAACTGGCCCAACCAAGGCGTTGGCCGAGTCAACCCCGACGGCAGCCTCGGCGCTTGCAGCACCTGTCATCCACGCCATAGTTTTTCCATCGAGATCGCCCGCAAGCCGTTCACTTGCTCTCAGTGCCATCTGGGACCGGATGTGCCCGCCTTCGAGGTGTACGAGGAAAGCAAGCACGCCAATATCTTCCACTCCAAGGAGCGGGATTGGAACTGGGAGAGAGTGCCTTGGCGAGTCGGGGTGGACTTTCGCGCGCCGACGTGCGCCACCTGCCACAGCAGCCTCGTCACCGCCCCGGAAGGGGACATCATAGCCCCGCGCACCCACGATTTTGGCGCGCGCTTGTGGGTCCGCCTGTTCGGCCTTCCATACACCCATCCCCAGCCCCGGAGCGGCGACACATCGCTCATCCGCAACCGGGAAGGCCAACCCTTGCCCACCTCGTTCGCCGGTGATCCGGCCGCCGAATTCCTCATCGATGCCAAGGAGCAGATCCGCCGTCAGGCCCTCATGAAGGGTCTCTGCCGCTCCTGCCACAACCGGGATTGGGTCGATGGCCACTTCGACAAGCTGGACCACACTATCCAGGAAACCGACCGCATGACCCGGGTCGCCACCGACTTGATGACCAAGGCCTGGGATCTGGGCTTGGCGGACCGGACCAATCCGTTTGACGAGCCGATCGAGCGGCAGTGGATGAAGCAGTGGCTGTACTATGCCAACTCGATTCGCCTAGGCTCCGCCATGAGCGGTCCCGACCACACGAGTTTCCAGACCGGCTGGTTTGATCTCACCACACACCTCCGCGAGATGCAAGACTGGCTCGATACCCGAACCAAGACCAAGTAGGGCGGATTTCGGATTTCGGATTTCTATTCTTCCCTTCTGGCAACTCATTTCGTAGCACCGTTGTCGTTCTCCCCGTCGGGCTGCCAGGTCGCCCTCATCTGAGTGGCCTTATGCTGGCCATTGGCCCCGGCAGAAGCTACGTTCCTGCCGCATGATTACATTGCTCATCGCGACGCGGAACGCGCACAAAGTCGAAGAAATTCGGGCGATTTTGGGAGGCCGATTTGAGTACCGGACCTTGAATGATCTTCCGAATGCGCCCAAGGTGGTCGAAGATGCCGCGACATTCGGCGGCAACGCCGCCAAGAAGGCGGTCGAGTTGGCGCAGTGGATAGGGGAGGGACGGAGTCCACAGTCCATGGTCCACAGTCCACAGTCCGGAACCCGTCGCGGGCTTTCCGGGGAGGGACGCGGGCAAGTGTTTGTCTTGGCGGATGATTCGGGGCTGGAGGTGGATGCGCTCGGGGGGGCGCCGGGAGTGTATTCGGCGAGGTTTGCCAGTCTGGAGAGCGGCGGCTCGGAGAACTCCTCCAGCGCCCGGAACAATGCCAAACTCCTGCGACTGCTCGAAGACGTTCCCGCCGGGAAGCGGACCGCGCGCTTCCGTTGCGTCCTGGCCGTCAGCCCGGCGGTTCAGGAGGGGCGGGAAAGCGCCTCGCCTGTCTGCCAGGCGACGGAAGCCGAGTTGCTTGCCGAGCTTTTCGAGGGCTCTTGTGAGGGGCGGATTGCCCTCGCCCCGCGCGGCCAGGGAGGTTTTGGATACGACCCATTGTTCGTTCCCGAGGGTTACGACCAGACCTTCGGCGAGCTGAGCCAGGAGGTGAAAAACCGGTTAAGCCACCGCGCGCAGGCCCTCGAGAAGCTCAGGCAATGGTTCGAGCGCGCGAGCGTGTAGCGCGCGGGCGTCGAAGCGTTCGGCGCGCCGCGTTCCCGGCGTGGGGCTGCCGGCCCGTTGGATGCGGGTCTGAGGCCCGCGCCTCACGGGACCCGCAGGTGGCGGTGGAGCAGGCCGTTGCTCGAAATCATGCGATAGGCATGGTCCCCAAGGGCCTCGCGGAAGAATTGGCCGCCGGCGCGCTCGACAATGAATCCTCCGGCGGCGATGTCCCAAATCCGGATGCCGCGCTCGATGTAAGCGTCGAACCGGCCGCAAGCCACGTAGGTCAACGCCAGAGCGGCCGAGCCCATGATGCGCAGTTTGCGCACGCGGTGGATGATGTCCACGAAGTAAGGGAAGGTGGCCTCGAGGTCCTCCTTGGTCTTCGAGAAGCCGATCGAGAGGATCGCTTCGCCCAGCTTGCGCCGGGGGCTGACATGGATAACGCGGCCGTTCAACCGCGCCGGTCCCCCTTGCGCCGCCGTCCACAACTCGTCGCAGAACGGGTCATAGACCACCCCGACCAAGGTTTGGTAGCCGTCCTCGTACGTCGAGGCGACGGCACGTTCGGTTCGATGCTGCAGGGCGATGGACACGCAGGCATGAGGGATTCCGTAAGCAAAATTGACCGTTCCGTCGATGGGGTCCACGACCCAGCGCCAGTCCGCGTCTTCGGGACCGGCGGTGCCCTCTTCGCCCAGCAAGGCGACATCCGGGAAGACATGGTGCAGCGTCTTCTCGATCCGTTTTTGGCTGCGGACATCCAGTTCCAGCTTGATGTCATGCTGGGTGACCTTGTCGGCTCGTTTGGTCGCGTGGAGGTTGCGCCGCAATAAGGCGCCCACGGCCTGGGCAGCTTCGACGGCCGCAGCCTGGGCCGCTTTCAGATCAATTGGTTTGGTATTCATTCGTTTCTCGCCGGCGCTTTCATTTCCTCCAGCGACAGGCTGTAGGTGTAGTGATCGAAATAGATGTTATGCCCGTCCCATTCCAGTTCGCCGCGTTGGAAATCCACGTCGTCGGAGCGCACGGATTGTTTGGGCGGGGTGAGGGCCTGGTTGTGGTTGCTGTTGGCGGCCATGCGGTATTGGTCGAGGCCGCCGAAGTAGAAATCGCGCAGCTCGATACGCCGCCGTGGGCTGAGCGAGGCGGCGTAACGCATGGCATAGAGGCCCATGTAAGGGTCCACCGGGACCCAACCGTAGGGCGCGAGGTAGATTTCCGACCAATCGTGGATGGTCTTCTCGCCCGGGAACGTGTTCCAGCCTGATTGCCAGCGGGCGGGAATGCCATTGAGCCGGCACAGGGTGATGAACAGCAACGATACCTGGCCGCAATCGCCGTAGCCCTTGCGCAGGCAATACTCGCTGATGTTCGGGATCGTAGAATACTCGATAGCGTAGCTGTATTGGATGTGCTCCGCTATCCAATTGTAGCAGTTCCTGGCCTTGAGGCATGAATTGGTCTCCCGGCCGATGATTTCCCGGGAGAGGGCGCGCATGGCCGGCGTGAACATCACGTGCGGCCCTTCGGCCAGGAAGTCCTTCACCGCCGGGTCCTCCGGGTCGCATGGCCGGGTCTCCTCGGGTTTGAGGTCGAACCAGACGCCGCAGGCGGTGTAGGCATACGCGGCCGAGAAGACGGTCTCCCGGTTCGTCTGCGCCCGCTGCTCCAGGTAGAGCGAGCGGATTGGCTGCCGCTCGTCATCGAGGTGTTTGGGCGTCGAGGAGGTCCACAGGATTTGGAAATCGCCCTGGAAAGGGTAGCGGCGGGGGATTGGGAGCCAGGCGCGAATGATCTCCCCGGCGGGGGCGGCATTGGGGGCGGCCGTGACGGCCATCGTGGCGCGAAATCGCTTGGGCAGCACGTAAGGCGTTTTCTCCGCCAGCGCCGCCTTTTTGATAGCCGCGCAGGCTTCCCAACGAGACCTCTGGAGCCAGGCGGTGTCGCGCGGCGGCATCCGCCGGCCATCGAGCTGCGGGTAACGGAAGAAGAGGTTGGCGACACTGGAAACCATGAACCGGCGCTCGCCGTCGATGTCCAGACTGTCGAAGCGGCCCTCGGCAATCCAGCGGTTGTACTCTTCGGCAGTGAGACCTCGGACCGCGTCTTTGAGGGCAATGAACAGCGTCTCTGAGGTGAGAGGAAAATCCCTTCGTATCCGTTCCAAACGGTCCGATTCAAAGGCCAATTGGCGCCGTTCCTGGGCCGACAAAGCGGAATCCTCCGAGGCCCGGCTGGAGATCGCCGCCGCTTCCCTGAATTGACCTTGGGCCTCGAGTTGATTCAATTGCATGAGAATATCACGTTGCGCCCAACTCTGCGCGGCAAAAAATGCGCACGCCCACCCGATCGCAAGCAGCAATCGCTTCATAGGTGCGCCCAGAATGGCTGAAAGCCGGACGGAGGCAACGGTTAACGGTTGAGTGCCTGCAACGCGGCCTTGGCCCGCTCTCGCTTTGCCTGCCACTCGGCCAGTCGTTGGCGATGCTCCTGCAACACGGGGGCGGGGGCTTTGGCGGTGAAATTCGGGTTGTTGAGCTTCTGCGCGGCCTTGGCGATTTCGCCATCGATTTTTTCGAGTTCTTTGTTGAGGCGTGCCGCTTCGGCAGCGGTATCCACCTGGCCTTCGAGCGGCAGATAGAGGTCGCCCAGGTCCGAATGGACGGTCGGGGTGCCCTTGGGGGGCTGGCCGGCGGGGTTGATTTCGAGCGCCTCGGCGTTGAGGAGCAGCTTCAACACCGCGGCATCGTGGGGCGCGAGGGGCTGGGCCGGTTTGAAGACGAATTTGACTTTCTTGCTGGCGGGGAGGTTGGCCTCGCGGCGCAGGTTGCGGCCCTGGGTCACGAGGTCGTACTTGGCGTTGACCGCGGCGAGGCATGGCTCGTCCAGGCCATAGTGGGCGCGGAAATCCTGGTCCATCGCTTTGGGCCAGGGGGCATACATAATCGTCCGGCCGCCTTGGTCTTCCGGCATGTCCTCGTGATACCCCATCCCGTGCCACAGCTCCTCGGTGATGAAGGGCAGGAACGGGTGGAACAAGCGCAGGGTATGGGAGAGGATGAAGTCCAGGACGGCCAGCGTGTTGGCGCGCCTGCGCGCGGCATCTGACGCCCCGGGTTCCGGAGCGGAGTCCGTCCCGGCTGTTCGAGTTTCAGATGTCTCCGTCGGGCGCGAGAGGACGGCCTTGCTGGCCTCGACGTACCAATCGCAATACTCGCTCCAGAAGAAGCGGTAGAGCGTCTGGCTTGCCTCATTGAAGCGGTACTCGGCGAAGGCGTTGGTGATTTCACGAATGGCTTGGTCGAGCTTGAGCAAAATCCACTTGTCGTCGCCGCTCAGAAGGCCCGGCTCGATTTCGCCCTGGACCTCGCCGCCGTGCATTTGGCGGAAGCGGCACGCATTCCAGAGCTTGTTGCAGAAGTTGCGGCCCAACTCGACGTCTTTCTCGTCGAAAAGCACGTCCTGGCCCAAGGGGGCGCTGCGCATCGTGCCGAAGCGCAAGGCGTCGGCGCCGTACTTCGCTATCAACTCCAGCGGGTCGGGCGAATTGCCCAGGCTCTTGCTCATCTTGCGGCCGAGTTTGTCGCGGATGATGCCGGTGAAATAGACGTTGCGGAACGGCAGGTCTCCCATGAACTCGTAGCCGGCCATGATCATCCTGGCGACCCAGAAGAAGATGATGTCCGGGCCGGTCACGAGGTCTGTCGTCGGATAAAACTTCTTGAGGGTTTCGGTCTGCTCCGGCCAGCCCATCGTGGCAAAAGGCCAAAGCCAGGAACTGAACCAGGTGTCCAGGACGTCGGGGTCGCGACGGAAGCCATGCCCTTCGAGGAATGAGACAACTTCCACCTCATCAGGACCGACAGCTACATGCCAGCGTGCGAGCTGGAGGACCGTTGGCACATTGGCCAGGACTCTCCGGGTGATTTCCTGCAACTCTGGAATCTGAAGGTCGGAATGCAATAAAGCCCCACGCTCCTTAAAGGAGTCGAGCTTTCGAGCCACCTCCTCCCGCTCGTGCCGGAAGTCAGGTGAATCGACGCTCCGGGACCAGACCGGCACTTGGTGCCCCCACCAGAGCTGCCTGCTGATACACCAGTCTCTCAGGTTCTGCATCCAGTGGGAATAGGTCTTGGTCCAGCGGTCTGGATGGTACCGAACTGAGCGGCTTTCAAAGTTGACATCCGCAAGCAGATCGGCGACTTTTATTGCAGCGCTCGGTGCAGGCTGGATGCCCAACTTCTCCTTCGGGGGATGCGCCACCAGAGATTTACCGCCGAGCGTTGTTTTTTTAACCTTGTGATCGTACAGCACTGAGCCATCAGCCAGTTCCTTCGCAGTAATTAGAACCTTGTGGAGTTCGCCTCTGAGAGAGAGTGCCGCCACAAATCTATGCACGCTGCGAAAACGCGAATGGGGTGGCTGGTGCGCTCGGGTGCTCACCAAAATCGCTTTCTGGATCAAATCCGGCAGAACCGCGACAGCCTTCATGTTGGCTGCCCCGCGATTAGAAAAAGCGTGCGAGAGGCTGTCGCGGCGTACGCGAATCTCGATGCCGGAATCTTCATTGCGAAATGGCGATCCGAGGAAGCCATGGCGGCGCGCGTAGCACCGGGCGGCGTCCCGAAGTTCATGAATTGTCGGGGCGCTGATTTCTTCCCCGGTCGCTGTGACCACCGTCGCCATCTTGCCTTCGAGGCTCGCGAGTTCGACACACGATGTGGCTTGCTCCACGCTCGGGTATTTCAGAAACCACTGTTCGCTCAGGAACGGCTCGATGGGCACGTGGCTGCGCTGGCTGTAGCCCACGTTGTGGACGTAGTCCTCGGTCTTGAGCAAGAGCCCTTGCGCGGTCAACTTTTCGAGCACCGCCTGCCGCGCCTCCATGCGGTCGAGGCCGGCGAAGTCAGTCCCGGCTTCGGGGGTCATGGCCCCGTCGGGGCCGATGACCACCGTCAAGGGCAGGCCGTGCCGCAGGGCCATCTGGTAGTCATTGGGGTCGTGGGCGGGCGTGACCTTCACGCAGCCGGTGCCGAACTTAGGGTCCACGAAAACGTCCGCGATGACGGGGATGGCCTTGTTGCGGAGCGGGAGCAGGCAGCGCCGCCCGACGAGGGCCGTGTAGCGCGGGTCGCTTGGGTTTACCGCCACGGCTTCGTCGCCGAGCATGGTCTCGGGGCGGGTGGTGGCGACCACCACGAACTCATCGGCCTTGGGCCGGCCCTGGGCGTCCAGGAGCGGGTACTTGAGATGCCAGAGCGCGCCCTTCTCTTCGGTCATCTCGACTTCCTCGTCGGAGAGGGCAGTGCGGGCGGCTGGGTCCCAGTTGACCATCCGTTTGCCGCGGTAGATCAGTCCTTTGTTGTAAAGGTCGATGAACACCTTCTGGACGCAGCGCGAGTACTCGGGGTCCATCGTGAATCGCTGCCGGGTCCAGTCGCACGAGCAGCCCAGCTTCTTGAGCTGTTGGATGATGATGCCGCCCTGCTTCTCTTTCCACGCCCAGACATGTTCGAGGAACTTCTCACGTCCCAGGTCGTCCCGGTGCCGCATCAGGCCTTGCTTGCGCAGCGTCCTCTCGACGACCGTCTGGGTGGCGATGCCCGCGTGGTCGGTGCCCGGCAGCCACAGCACTTCCTTGCCCTCCATCCGCGCCTTGCGCGCCAGGAGGTCCTGAATCGTGTTGTTCAGGACGTGGCCCATGTGCAGCACCCCGGTCACGTTGGGCGGGGGGATGACAATCGAGTAGGGCGGCTTGGATGAGCGCGGATTGGCCGTGAAGCAGTCGTGCTTCAGCCAGAACTCGTACCACTTCTCTTCGACGGTTTGAGGTTCGTAGGCCTTCGGTAGATCGGGCATAATCTCTTTAAAGGTGGATGAACGCTGATCGTGGTGAAACGATCAGGGTTGCAGCAGCCGGTACTCCAGACTGTCGGAGAGGGCCATGAGGCTGGCCTCGATGATGTTGTCGTGAACGCCGACGGTGGCCCACTCGGATTTGCCGTCGGTGGACTGGATGAGGACGCGGGTGCGGGCCTCGGTGCCGGAGGCCGTATTGAGGATGCGCACCTTGTAGTCCTCCAGGCGCACGCGCTTGAGCTGCGGGAAGAACTTCACCAGGGCGGCCCTGAGTGCCTGGTCGAGGGCGTGGACCGGGCCGTCACCCTCGGCGATCGTGTGCTCGAACTCCCCGTCCACCAGCACCTTCACGCTGGCCTGGCAGACCGAGATCGAGCGATCGCGCCGGATCGAGACATGATAGCCCTCGATCGAGAAGGGCGGCTTCTCATGTTTGAGAATCTTCCGTATTACCAGCGCCAGAGACCCCTCCGCCGCCTCGAACTCGAAGCCCTCGTGCTCGAGCTTCTTGATCTGGGCCAGTATCGCCTTAAGCTCGGGGGTGTCGTTTTCCATCTTGAACCCCAACTCGCGCGCCTTCATCACGATGTTGCTTCGCCCGGCCAGGTCGCTGACCAGCACCCGGCGGATGTTGCCGACGCAGGCGGGGTCGACGTGTTCGTAGCTGCGGACCACCTTTTGAATGGCGTTGACGTGCGTGCCGCCCTTGTGGGCGAATGCCGCCTCGCCCACCCATGGCTGGCGCGGGTCGTGCCGGATGTTCGCTATTTCGTCCACGAACTGCGAGAGCTTCTTCAGCTTGGCCAGCGAGGATTCCGGGACGCATGGTTTCTGCAGCTTCAACGCCAATGCCGGGATGACGCTGATCAAGTTGCAGTTGCCCGTGCGTTCCCCGTAGCCGTTGATCGTCCCTTGCACCTGGGTCGCTCCCGCCTCGATTCCGGCCAGGGCATTGGCGACGCCCAGCCCGATGTCGTTGTGCGGGTGGATGCCCACCTTGACCGTCAGTTTCGCGCGCGCGACCGCCGTGATGCGGCTGATCTCGCCCGGCAAACAGCCCCCATTGGTGTCGCAGAGCACCACCATGTCCGCCCCCGCCTTCTCCGCCGCCTGCCAGGTGGCCAGGGCGTAGTCGGGGTCCTCCTTGTAACCGTCGAAACAGTGCTCGGCGTCGTAAATGACGGACCGTCCATGGTCCTTCAGGAAGCGGACCGTATCGGCTATCATGCCCAGGTTCTCTTCCGGGGTGGCCCGCAGGACCTCCCGGACGTGCAGCAGCCAGGTCTTGCCGTAAACCGTGACCACCGGCGTTTCGGCATCCAGCAGCAGCCGCACCTGTTCGTCGCTCTCGACGGCGACCCCTTTCCGGCGGGTCGAACCGAACGCCGCCAGCCGCGCGGTTGCGAACCGCTTCCGTTTGGCCTCGGCGAAGAACTCGATGTCCTTGGGATTTGACCCCGGCCAGCCTCCCTCGATGTATTGAATCCCGAACGCATCGAGTTTCTCGGCAATTCGCAGCTTGTCCATCACCGAAAAATTGATGCCTTCACCCTGGCTCCCATCGCGCAGAGTGGTGTCGTATATCTCGACTTCGGCTTTCATATAAGATTCCCGCCCTCGCGGGAGCAGAATATCTACGCCAAACCGCCGCAAAAGCAAAGCCCAAACGCGGCCGGCAAGGAACGCGCATCGAGCATGCCTTTTTGCCTTGCGTTACTCGGCGCCGTGCCTGGCCGTCGGCTCTCCGCGCGACCCCCCCGGCAGGGCTTGCCGCGCCGTCGAAACAGGGCGATAGTGGGGGTGCAGAATCAAGCATTGCAGGGTGGAGGGATAAGCCATGAAGAGGACAGATGGAACAGGCGCTCAAATGCCTCCGAGGAGGACATCCTTGCCGCCTCGAAGGCAGGCGAGATGTCCTGAGCGGAGCCACACGAGCACGAACGGCTCGGGCAAATCGGGCGACTCGGTCCAGGCCAGCCGGGTGCTGCTGGCCGACGACCACACGCTCGTGCGGGCCGGCATCCGGGCGTTGCTGGAGAAGCTCCCGGGAGTCGTGGTGGCGGGTGAGGCCAGTGACGGCCGCGAGGTCATAGACATGATCAAGGAGCGGCAGCCGGACCTGGTGCTGATGGATATCTCCATGCCCGGCCTCAACGGCCTCCAGGCCCTGGCGCGCATCACCCGGGACTTTCCGCAGGTGCGGGTGATCATCCTTTCGATGCACCCCGGCGACGAGTACGTGTTGCAGGCCTTGAAGTCCGGCGCATCGGGCTACCTTCTCAAACGCGCGGCGACTGCCGAATTGCCGGCGGCCCTCAAGACCGTGTTCGGCGGCACCATCTACCTGAGCCGGGAAATCGCCACCCAATTCGTCAAAAAATTCCCCCTGAGCCAGCTCGCGCGCGCCAGCAGCCCGCTCGATCAGTTGACCCCGCGCCAGCGCGAAATCCTCCAACTGCTGGCCGAAGGCCAAACCACCAAGGCCATCGCCCTGACCCTGAAGGTGAGCGACAAGACCGTCGAGTACCATCGCTCGAAGTTGATGGCGCAGTTGAACATTTTCGACACCCCGGGCCTGGTGCGTTTCGCTCTGCGGACCGGCTTGGTCTCGGAGGAGCCCTGAGCACTTGGGAATGAGCCTCGACGGCGTCCGGGGCTTGGCTGGAGGTGCGCCGCCCGCGCGTCGCGCTCAACCGCCCGACCTGGGCGCCAGGCCCCAACGCGCCAGTATCCTCTTCTGCGCCAGACCAAACACAAACCGGTCCAGCAACAAGCCAAGAAGGACTGTCAGCACCATAATGCCGATGACCTGAGAGGCGTCATTCAATTCCCGTCCCATTTGGAGCAGGAACCCCAGGCCGACGGTCGATTTGATCAACTCAGCGGATACCCCGCCATGCCAGGCGAGCGTCCATCCGAGTTTTAACCCGGTGACGATGCTGGGCAACGATGCTGGCAGGATGACGCGGACCGGCATCGCGTAGCCGGGTGTCCCCAAGGTGCGGGCGACCCTCAGGTAGATCAGGGGGATGTGCTGGATGCCGTCGGAAGCCGTCAGGGCGACCGCCGGGGCCGAGCTCATGATGATCACGAAGTAAATCCCGCGGTCGCTCAGGCCGAAAAGCAACAGCGAGACCGGCACCCAGCCGGCGGTCGGGAGCGTCTGGAGTCCCAGGAAGAGCGACCGCAGGCAGGCATTGACCACACGGCTCATGCCCATGACCAGGCCCACTGCCAAGCCGATGGAGGCCGCGATGGAGAAGCCGATGCCCATTCGCTCGAACGTGGCTTTGAGGCTCGGCCACAGGTAATTGTCGACCGTCAATTCCCAAAGCCGCCGGGCGACCTGCAAGGGGGACGGAAACAGGAAGTCGGGGATGACCTGGGCCCAGAAGATGGCTTGCCAGGCCGCCAGGAGGAGAAGATAAAACGCCAGCACGTAGTATTTGATGCGGGTTTGTGGAACTCTCATAGGCTCACGCCTCCATTTGAGCCATGATGCCCGCGCCGCATTCCGCCACGACCGGATCATTGATGTCGCGCGGTCGCGGGAGGCTGATGGTGATGTGCGCCTTCACTTGCCCGGGGCGGCCGGAAAACACCAGCACGCGGTCTCCCAGGCAAGCCGCCTCGCGCGCGTCGTGCGTCACCAGGATGATCGTCTTGCGAGTGCGTTGCTGGATTTCCTGGAGGTCTCCGTAGAGTTTGGCGCGGCTCAAGGCGTCCAAGGCCCCGAACGGCTCATCCACGAGCAGGACTTTCGGGTCGGGGGCCAGGGCGCGGGCGAGGGCGGCGCGCTGCTTCATCCCGCCGGACAGCTCGTGAACCCGAGCCTGCTCGAACTCTCCGAGATGGACCATCTCAAGGAACCGGCGCGCGTGCGCCCGGCGTGCTCCGGGTCTGAACCTGAACCGGCGTTTCAGGCCGTACATGACATTCTGGACCACGTTGAGCCAGGGAAACAGGCCGTGTTCCTGGAACATCATGAGCCGGTCGTGGTCCGGCCCTTCGACGGCCTTTCCGTCCAGCCGGATTTCCCCCTCGGTGACCTCTTCAAAGCCTGCGATAATGTTGAGCAGCGTGGATTTCCCACAACCGGACGGGCCAAAGAAGACGACGAACTCACCTTCCCGGATTTCGAGATTGACCGGTCCCAACGCCGCGACTGATTGCCCCCCGTTCGAATAGGTCTTCGCGACCCCGGTCAACTTCAATTTGACCTGGGACGGCGCAACATCCTGCGTGGACGAGTTGGATAGAGCATCGTGCATGCCCATTAAGGTCTTGGCTCTTCGATTGCCGGCAGATGCCTTTCCTTCAGCACTCCTTTGAGGAGGCTCAAAGCGTAAATGCCCTCCAGCGCGGCCTCCTTGCGTAGAAACCCGATGCGATGGGCCGCTTCGGCCGACTGCCTTAGCGACGTGCAAATCGGGTCCCAGGTAAACTCGACTCGGCTCATGGCTCGTTGAATGACCCGGTCCTGGAGCGGTTTGCCCGTTTCCTCCCTCAGTTGCTCGTTCAAGATGGCCGAGGCGGCCCTTTTGTCCGAGTTGATGCGCACTGTAACTTCGACCAGCGCGGCAATCAGCTTTCTCATTGTTTCCTGGTTGTCATCGAGAAACGCCCGGCGCACGACCAGGTGTGCGCTCACGTATCTTCCTCCGGGCCAAAGCGATTTCTCATCAAGGAACATCTCGCCGCCCGCCTCCATCTCGAGGCGCGACAGCCACGGTTCCACCGTCCAGGCCCCGTCGATCTGCTTCTTCTTGAACAAGGTGATCTGGTCTGGATTGGACAGCGGCACCAGCGACACATTACCCCCCTGCTCCCGCAGACGGTAACCTTTCTCTTGGAGCCAAACTCGAGCCGCAAGGTCCTGCGTGTTGCCGAACTGCGGCGTGGCGATCGTTTTGCCGGCAAAATCTCTGTCGCTGCGGATGGCTGAGTCCTTTCGCACGACCAGCCCGGCCCCGCCACTGGCGCTCCCTGCCACAATGACGAGTTTCTCCCCTCGGGACTTGATGAAGCCGTTGATCGTGGGACCCGGACCGACGAATGCGGCGTCCACGGCATTGGCAAAGAGGGCCTCGATGGCCGTGGGGCCTGCGTTGAAGGCCGTCCATTTGATGCGCGCGCCGACCCTGCGCTCGAACTCTCCCGTCGCCCGGCCGTAAAGAGCTTGCGCCTGTGTGATGTTGGGGAAATAACCGAGCCTAAGTTCCCCGGCTTCGGGTTGGGCGGCTGGAAGGCGACCGAGCGGCAGCAAAGCCAGCGCCAGCGCGAGCGGTCTCAGGGCCCGTCCGAAAAGCCGGCCGCAATGAAAGCGGTCGAGCGTCCTTGGGAGTTTTCCAGACATTTCGCGCAAGATTAAGTTCAAGTCAATCGCACGCTTTGGCGGCCGGCGCAAGTGAGCTGGAGATTTCATATACTTCCGGCAACTGGGTTAGCGGTTGCCGTGCCATTGAAGGTGGGCAATAGTTTCGGTGTAAAATCGAGTCACTGCGGAGAGGAGGGCTGGACAATGAAGCAGACGCATGGAACAGATCATTCCTTAACTGGTTCGGCCGGTGCCACTGGCAGCGTTCCGGGGCCGAAATTGTGGGTTGCCGGCCTGGCCCTGACGGCGCTGCTGGGCTCGGCGCTGGTCTTCTGGGTCGGCCAAACGACCTGGTGGCGGTTGAAGAACCTCCAGCAGGAACTTGGCGGCCTCAGGGCCGACAATTTCTACCTGGGCGTGCGCGCGCGGGGCGAGGTGCAGCGGTTGAATGACACTTTGCTTCGCTACCGGCTCCGGAGCGACACCAACGACGCCGCGGCATTTCTCGCCGATGCCGAGGTCTTTAAGCAGTGGCTTGACAAAGAGAGCGCCCGCACAACCACGCCCGTCGAGCGCCGGTTCTTCGACCGGGTGACGGCCGCGTACGACGACTACCTCACCGAGAGCACGCAGGTGTTGGCAGCCAGCCGCGGCTGGCTCGGGTTGACGCCGGCACGTGATTTCAAGAAAAGCTACGAAAAGGTCCAGAGCCAGTCGCGCGACCTGATGGATGTATGCGATTCATTTATCAGCAAGCAACGCTCTTCTTTCGCGGGTCTTCTCAGGGAGTCCAACGACACGCTGACAGGCTTCATGCGGTTGCTTGAGCTCTTGGTGGCGTTGATGTTGCCGCTGGTAGCCGTCCTGGTGGTCATGGTCTATCGCGGGATGATCGCGCCGCTGCGCCGCCAGTTGGCCGAGACTCACGCCCTCATTGGACGCCAGGAAAAACTCGCCTCGCTGGGCGCCCTGGCCGCGGGGGTCGCCCACGAAATCCGCAACCCGCTCACGGCGATCAAGTTCCGGCTCCACAGTCTGAAAAAACACCTGCCCGGCGCCGGCGCGGAGGACGAAGACGCGGGAGTCATCGGCAGCGAACTCACGCGTCTGGAGAGAATCCTGCAGGACTTCCTTCAGTTCGCCCGCCCATCCGAGCCGGAACTGACCGCCATGCCGGTGCAGCGGCTGTTCGACGAAGTGCGAGGCCTGCTGGGGGCACAGTTGGAAAAGGCCGCCATCGAGTTGAAGGCGGAGCCGGCGGACGCGGCCTGGGTGCGCGCCGATGCCCAGCAGCTCAAGCAGGTGCTGATCAATCTCGTTCAGAATGCCGCCGACAGCATCGGCCGAAACGGCCTCATTACCTTGCGTGTGCGCGATGGGTCCGGGTTCGGTCCCGAGGGGGGGCCTGAAACCGTGAGCCTGGAAGTGGCCGATAACGGAAAGGGCATCCCTCCGGAGGTCCGGAAGCGGTTGTTTGACCCGTTCTTCACCACGAAAGAGGGGGGGACGGGGCTTGGTCTTCCCATCGCGGCGCGCATCGTTGAGAAGCACGGCGGCCAACTCCGCTACCAGACGAAACCGCGGTGCGGGACCACTTTCAGCGTGGTCCTCCCGCGTGTCCATGGACATGAACATGAAAGCCAGGATTCTCCTGATCGAGGATGACGCAAGCACCGCAGCCTCGTTGCGGAAAGTGTTGTGTGCCGAAGGTTACGAGGTGGCCGTCTCGGCCCGGGGCGACTCCGGGCTGGAGCGAGCCAGAGGGGAGTCGTACGACGTGGTCGTCACGGATTTGAGAATGCCGGGTCTCGGGGGCCTGGAACTTGTGGCGGAGCTGCACGCCGCGAAGCCCAAGCAGCCGATCATTCTAATGACGGCGCACGGCACGACCGAGACGGCCATCGAAGCCACCAAGTTGGGAGCGTGTGATTACCTGCTCAAACCCTTCGAGGTGGACGACCTGCTCGACATGGTCGCCTCTGCCGTCGCCAGCAGCCGGCTCATGTCCGAGCCGGTCAGCATGGGGGAAGCGACCGCGGACCGCTCCGCGATCATCGGCAGCAGCCGGGCGATGCAGGCCATCTACAAGGAAATCGGACGCGTGGCCGCCACGCCGGCCACGGTCCTCATCCGCGGGGCGACCGGCACCGGCAAGGAACTCGCCGCCCGGGCCATTTATCACCACAGCCAGCGCGCGGACAAGCCGTTCATCGCCGTCAATTGCGCGGCCATTCCCGACGCGCTGCTGGAGAGCGAGCTCTTCGGTCATGAACGGGGCGCATTCACCGGCGCCCAAGCCCGGCGCATCGGCCGCTTCGAGCAGGCCAACGGCGGCACTCTCTTTCTGGACGAGGTTGGCGACCTGAACGCCAACACCCAAGGCAAGCTCCTGCGAGTCCTGCAGGAGCGGTGCATCCAGCGGTTGGGCGGCGAGGCCAGCCTTGCGGTCGATGTCCGCGTGCTGGCGGCCACCCATCGCGACCTCGAAACCGCCATCCGTGAAAAGGAATTCCGCGAGGATTTATTCTACCGGCTCAGCGTGGTCACCCTCACACTCCCACCCTTGAGTCAGCGCGCGGAGGATATTCCGCAGTTGGCGAAGTACTTCATCCGGCGTTACGGGAAGGAGCTTGGCCTCGAATCACCCGCGGTCCAGCCGGAAGCCCTCTCCTTTCTTCAGAGCCAGGCCTGGCCGGGCAACGTGCGCGAGTTGGAAAACGTCGTTCGCCAGGCGATGCTGCTGGCGCGTCCGTTCGCCATCAGCCTCGAACACGTCCAACAAGTCATGGCCAAAAGCCGGCAACCCGCGGTCCCTGATGAGGCAGCCCACGCGGCCTATATCGCCGAGTTGCTGGCCCGGGCGCAACGCGGCCAGCTCAGCGACGCCTACGGGCGAATGATTGCCGACCTGGAACCGGAACTGTTCAAGCAGGCCATCCGACTGGCGCAGGGCAACCAGGCCAAAGCCGCCCGCTGGCTTGGGGTCACGCGGCTGAAGTTGCGGGAGAAGTTGACTCAACTCGGATTGCGTCCGCGGAGCGGCGAGGAACAGGAATGATTCGCGCGCCGGCCGCGGAATTGGCTTGCTCGACGGCATTGACATGCGTCATGATGGGCCGCGTCCGATGATCGGTAAGTTGAAGTTCGCCGCTGTAGGGGGTGTGTATCTCACTCTGGCCGCTGTTTGTTTTCCACTTTGGGCTGCGCTCAGTCCGGAAGAGATTTACGAGGCGGCGTTGCCTTCGACGCTCACCCTCGAAGTTGAAAACGGCGCCGGCCAGCACTTCGTGGGCAGCGCGTTTCTCGCGGTGGGCGAGGGGTTGGCGGTCACGGCATGGCACGTGGTCCAGGACGCTCGCCGGGTCGAGGCCCGCTTTTCCGACCAACGGCGGGTGAACGTAGTCGGCCTGGCGGACAAGAACGAGGAACTCGACCTGGCCTTGATCCGCCTGGACACGGGTGCCCGTCCCCAAATCAAGCTCAACACCGCGACCCCGCGCATTGGCTCCCGGATTTGCGTGCTTGGCGCTCCCCGAGGCCTTGACTTCAGCATCAGCGAGGGCATCGTGAGCCAGATTCGAACCGTGGACAAGGTGCGCTATTACCAGGTTTCGTGCCCCATTTCTCCGGGGAACAGCGGTGGGCCGGTGCTGAACGAGCGCGGAGAGGTGATCGGGGTCATGTCGTGGCGCAAGACCAATGCGGAGAGCGTGAGCTTCGCCGTCCCGTCGTCGGAAATCGCGCGCCTCAAGCCTGCCTGCCCTCCCATACCCTGGCGGGGTGACGCCATTGTCCAACACTCGCACGGAGGCGCCGCTGACGTCGACAAGGCCGGGCTGAGCCAGGCCACCGGCGTCCTTGGCATTCCGAGCGCGAAGGGAGGGTTGATCGACTTCCGGCGTTTGCTCTCCGAACGCGTCGGCCGCCGCATCACGGTAACCGTGCAGGAAGAAAACGCCCAGGAAAGCCGGTTCAGCTTCGAGGTGCCGGAACATTGGGTAAAGTAGAGTTTGCCCCACACGCTCCGGTTCCTCATCGTTGTCCGAAACTACCGCGGGCCCGGGGGCGCAGGCCCCCGGGCCCGCCCGCCCTGTGCGGGTCATTCGTTGCTTGCCACCAATTGGTCGTCGATCAGCGTCACGACATCGCTAAGCTTCTTAATCTGCGATTCGAGGACTGACTTTTGGGTGGCGGTTGCGACCTTGCCCTTGAGGGTGACCACACCTCTCTGGACCATCGCACGGACATCGCTGCCCGTTGCCGGGCCGGCGTACTGCCCGATGATCTGGTTGACTTTGACCAGGATCTCCCTGTCGGCCGGTGTAGCGGGGGGCTCCTTGGGGCCTATGTCCGACGTCGGTGGCTGATCCTCCGGCAGAAGGGCTTCCGGCACGGGCCGGACGGCATCCCGCACGAACTCACGGGTGTCGTCGGATTGGCTGGCGGTGGACCGCCCAGGGAGCGCCAGGTCAAGATGCCCGGGGTTGCCGTAGAAGCGGTCGACCTTGCCGGCCCAGTCCTGGTTGGCCGCAAAGGCCCACCCGCCCGTCGGCGCTGCGCTGGCGGATAGGATTTGCTCCTTGGTGGCCGCCATGATGAACTCCTTCGTATCCCCAGACCATTGGAGGTCCTTCAATGGAACCGCGATGCGGGTTCCGCCTATTCCCAGCGTCCCGCCGGACTTAACGATGGCGAATCGCGCGTGACCTGAGTCGAGGCTGACGATGAGGTCATGCAGCGTTCCCAGATGCTCGCCCATGTCGTTCCGGACTTCTCGTCCGATGAGGTAGGTGGCGCTCAGGCACGAGTGCTCGGGAGCCATTTCAGGCGCAGGCGACTGTCGAGTGCCCTGGTTGGGCTGTGACTGCCCGGACTGCATCTGCCCCGGCTCGCTTGTCTGACCGGCGTTCGGCTGGCTCGGCGGCGTCGAAGACGACGCGGGGTCGGGCGGGTCGGCTCCTCTGAGACTCGTCGCCAGCGTGAGACTCCCCGCCAATAACGCTACTATCATCTGTCTGTTTTTCATACCGTTCCTTTTGCTTGTTCATTCTGGTTCAGCCCTTTTCCCCTGAACCGGCCACCTGGCCGGTGGAAAGCTCTGTAGCCTGTGCCGTGCCATCGCCATGCCGGCGCGTCCAAGGCGGCCACCGCCGCGGTTTTCGCCCGATCACCCCGTTCACATCGAGGACCTTGGTCGCTTTTGTTCCACAGGTGGTCTCATCCATGCCATTCATTATGTTGGAGTGCTTCACAGGTTGGAGAGGCAGGGGTTGGAAGGGTCCCGGCGGTTGATATTTTAGTAGTGGAATTCTTCGACTGGGGTTAGAAATTCAAGTATGACCTTTGACGAAGGCAAAAGGCGCCACGAGGCCCTGGCCGAGGAAATCCGGCGGCACGATTATGCTTATTACGTGCTGGCGCAGCCGACCCTCAGCGACCACGCCTACGACCGGCTATACCGGGAGTTGGCGGACCTGGAGGCTCAATTCCCCGGATTGATTACCCCGGATTCCCCGGCGCAGCGGGTCGGAGGCGAGCCGCTGAAGGAGTTCAAGCCGGTGCAGCACCTCGAGCCGATGTACAGCCTGGACAACACCTACTCACGCGGCGAGTTGCGCGAGTTCGTCGGCCGCGTTCAGCGGCTGCTGCCGGCGGAGCCCCTGGAATGGGTGGTCGAGCCGAAGATCGATGGCCTGGCCATGAATTTGCGCTATGAGAAGGGAGCGTTCGTCTGCGGGGCGACTCGCGGGGACGGCACGACGGGGGATGACATCACGGCCAATCTCAGGACGATTCGCAGCCTCCCGACGCGGGTGCGGGCCGTTCACGGGGAGACAAGCCGGTTTGCAAAAGGCATTCCGGAGTTGTTCGAGGTGCGAGGGGAGGTGTATCTCCCCAAGGCGGGGTTTCAGAGGCTCAATGCCGAGCGAGAGGCGGCGGGAGAGGCGCCGTTCGCAAATCCGCGCAACGCCGCCGCCGGCTCGCTCAAGCAATTGGACCCCCGCATCGTCGCCAAACGTCCCCTGGACGTCGTTCTTTACGGGTTGGGCCGGGTGCCGGGAGCCGGCCAGCAGCCGCAGCGGCAGGATGAGATGCTGGCCTGGCTCAAGGAGCTTGGGTTCAAGACCCCCGAGCGGGTTTGGCTCTGCCGGACGGTCGAGGAGTTGGAATCCGCCATTGAGGAACTGGACAAGGCGCGGGGGAGCTTTCCTTACGGGACTGACGGGGCGGTGGTTAAGCTCAATTCGTTCGCGCAACGGGAGAGGCTGGGTTTTACGGCCAAGTCGCCCCGCTGGGCCATCGCTTACAAGTACGCGCCGGAGCAGGCGCAAACCAGGCTCAACGGGGTGACGGTGCAGGTCGGGCGCACGGGCGCGCTGACGCCTGTGGCCGAGCTGGAACCGGTGTCCCTGGCCGGCAGCACGATTAGCCGTGCCACCCTGCACAACGAGGATTACATCCGCCAAAAAGACATCCGGGTGGGCGACACCGTGACGATCGAAAAAGCGGGCGAGGTGATTCCGGCGGTGGTGGACGTGGTGTTGGCGCGACGGACCGGCAAGGAGGTTCCGTTCCGGTTCCCGCAAACCTGCCCGGAGTGCGGTTCGAGAATCTCCCGCGCGCCAGGTTTGGAGGAGGAGGACGAGGGCGTCGTGTGGCGGTGTCTGAACCCGGACTGCCCGGCCCAGGTGCGGGGGCGGATAGAACATTGGTGCGCACGGGTGGCCATGGACATCGAAGGGGGCGGAGAAGTCCTGGTCCGGCAATTAGTCGGCGCGGGCCTGGTGCGGGACGTGGCGGATTTGTACTCGCTCAGCCTCGCGGAGGTGGCGAACCTGGAGCGGATGGGGGAGAAATCGGCCCGGAATTTTCTGGATGGCGTCCAGGCCAGCAAGGGGCGCGACCTCTGGCGCGTTCTGTTTGGCCTGGGAATCCTGCACGTCGGGGCCGGCGTGGCCAAGGCGCTCGGCCGGTGCTTTCCCACCCTGGATGACCTGTTTGCCGCCGGTGAGGACCAACTGCAAAAATGCGAGGACGTGGGCGAGATCATCGCCCGGAGCATCGTGCAGTGGCACGGCGATGCCAGGAACCAAAGGCTGGTGTCGCGGCTGCGCGACGCGGGAGTGAATTTCAAATCGGCGGCCTTTCGAACCGGCGCCAATGCCGGACCGCTCGCCGGCAAGACCCTCGTCCTCACCGGCGCAATGCCCAATCTCACGCGCGAGGAGGCGACGGCGAAGATCGAGGCGGCCGGTGGCAAGGTCAGCGCCAGCGTCAGCAAGAAGACCGATTATGTGGTGGCGGGCGCCGAGGCCGGCTCGAAGCTGGAGAAGGCCCACAAACTGGGTGTCAAAGTCATCGATGAGGCGGAGTTGGAGCGCTTGTGCGGAGGGTGAAGGCGGGGAGGGGCAAGCGGCTGTGACCGGCGAAGAAGCGGTTTAACCGCAAAGAACGCAAAGAACGCAGAAAGGCGGTGCGCGCTTGATCTGTCCGCGCGGCTGGTCACTCCACGGGTTTTTCGGGCGGGGCGTTGGTGGCGGGGGCGGGCGGGTGGACGGTTTCGGCGGGCAGGCGCAGTTTGGTGCGCAGGACAGCGCGAATCTCGGGGGCGGCGCCTTGGTCCGGGTCAAGGATGCGCGCGAGGACCTCGCGGTCGATGTCCTCGAGGGGCGGCAGGCCGACGGAGGCGCGGCGGTCCTGGTTGATTCGGCTCATGAAATTGGCCCAGAGCTTGCGGGCCAGGAGCTTGTAGCCGGCGGCGTGGTCGTCTTCATCAATGGAGAGACTGCGGTAGGCGCTTGTGAGCAGTCCCTCGAGGGTGCCTTTCATGCGGTCGGTGGGCGTGCCGTTGGCGTCTTCCTGGATGCGGGCCAGGCAGTATTGGTCGAGGCTGACATTCCGAGCGGGGGAATTGCGTTTGTAGTCGAGGACGTCGGCATTGGGGTATTTCGTGGCCAGGTATTTGTACCAATAAGCGGCCTCGGACATGCGGTTGTATTCGTAGAGGAAATAGACCGCGTCCTTGAGGAAATTCTTGTGGCCCTGGAGTATGTGATCGTGGTTGGCGGCGTCCTCCTGGGCGGCCTGTTCGTAGGCATGGCTGACCTTTGGAATGATGTCGAGGTTGGGCCCGAACTCGAAGGCCCCGACAAACGGATTGGTGATGAGGCGCCCGCGCTGGAAGCTGGTTTGCATGGACTGGTAGATGACGCGCCGAAGGGTGATTAAGTCCTTCTCGCTTACCTTTGAGGGATTGTTGGCGGCGATCTTGAGCCCCAGCGCCGCCCAGTAAATGGCATGGGCCTCGGGAAGACGCCATTCCAGGGGTCCGTAGCGCTGGTCGACTTCCTTCATGAAGACCGGGTCCATTTTGTATTGCTCCCTGAGCAGGCGGGCGCGGGCTTTCTGGTCGTCGGTCTGCGGGTTAATCAGCTCGTCGACGTTGGGCTTCTTGAACTTGCCGAAGACCTGGGCCATTTCGCGGGCCCACATTTGTTTGTAGAGCATGTGGGCGTCGTCGAGGTTGGCGCCCATCTTGTGCTGAAAGAACCAGGCCAGCTCGCGGTACATGAGGACTTCGTTTTGGTTGGCCGGCAGGCCCTGGTCGCGCAAGAGCTCGATGCCGCGCTTGACCCAGCGCCAGCGATCGTTGAAGTCCGTAAACTTGACGGAGATATTGTAGGCCATGTTCCACGCCTGAACGAGCCAGACCTGGACGTAATGGGGTTCGAGCTTGGTAATCCAGTCGGCGAGTTGGGCCATCTCGAAAAACTTGTCCTGGTCCTGAAGGTCTCCGGCGCGAATCCAGAGGATGTTCGAGATGAGGCCGCGGAAGCCGCCGAGGGCGACGGTGGTGAACGCCAGGACCGGAGGGGCGCTTTCGAGGGGTTGCACGCGGGTCAAGCCAAACCGATCGCGGTCGCGGTTCAAGGAGCCCTGCACAAAGAACACTCCGGCCAGCAACGCCGCCGCCAGCGTGAGAAGAAGCACTTTCTTGAGTCTGCCGCTCATTGAATTACTGGGTCCCCTGGGCTGTAGCCAGCTCACGCCTGGAGAGGATGATGATGCCGACGATGCCGAGCAGGCCGCCCATGAGGATGACGATTTGGCTGAAGGCCAGCCCAAGCTGAGTCCAGGTAACGCTGCGGCCGGTGCTCAGGGAATCGACAGGCGAGAAGTCCATTGCCAGCCGGATGATCTTGAGGGCGGCGCGAAAGGCGGGGATGACCACGGGGTCGGCCGGGGAGAAGCCTTTGGTCCCCTTCTCGGCGTCATAGTTGGCGATGGTGCCTTCCTCGACGGCGCCCGCCAAGGTGCCGCTGGACAGGGCGACGAAGAGCAGGCCCAGGGAGAAGAAGGCCGCGACGGGGAACGAGAGGATACTGGCCGAGGCCAAACCCAGCGCGGCCAGCAGGGCCATCCAGCACAAGAGGATGCCCAAACCCCGGGCGAAGCTGAGCGCAAAGCCGTCCTGGCGGTAGAGAACCTCAACGCCGTCTTCGAGAGGGAAGAGAATGGCGGTTTCGGTGGGGTTGGCGAAGCAGACGGTGAGGACGCCCTCGTCGTCGAAGAGGTCGGGCGGGATTTGGAACTCATGGAACGTCTCGGCGGACATGCTCATCATCTCGCTATGCCAGATGGGAGTCTTCCGTTCCACGCCAACCTGGAACATGCCGTTGTAGGTGGCGCTTGCCCCTTTGTAGGAGCTTTCGGCGGTGTTGAACTTGACTCGGAGGAAGAGGGGTTGGCCGTGCAGACGATTGCGGGCCGGGCCGAGGTTGATTCTCCACGGGCGCGACTGGTAGCCGGGAGGAACGACCTCGTAGGCGGCTTTGACGTTTTCCCGGATTTGGCGGCGCACCTCATCGATGTTGGCGTTGGCGAGGTCGAGCGGGTTCTTCTGGAGACGTTGGCGCAGCAACTGGTCGGCGCGGGCGTCGATGTCCTTCTCAAAGCTGCGTTCTCTGGCGGAGCCGCGGGCGACGAGGACCTCGTCCCGGAGGACCTGCTGCTGGTCTGGGGGCAGGCGGTGGGCGCGCCATTGGAGGAGGCCGTACACGCAGGCGCCCGACACGGCCAGGAGGATGGCATCCAGGGAGACGATCCCCAGCCATTTGCCCAACCAGATTTGCCACCGTGCGATGGGTTTGACGGCGACCATCTGGATTTGGCATTCCTCGATGTCGCGGGCCAGCGTTCCGCAGGCCAGCCAGAGCGTCGAGAGCCCGAGCAACGCGGTGATGGCCGTCAGGGTGTAGGTCAGGAGTATCTGGGTAAAGCCCCGCGCGGTGCCGTCGTCTTTGATAAACATGGGCAACCCGACGACCGAGATGAGCAACAGGGCGAGAATCACCGGAAAGAGGCGAAAGCGGAGGGCGGCTTTCCAGGTCAACCAGACAATGGCGTAAAGGCGCTGCATCAACGGTGGCGAAATGAGTTATGAATCAGGAGTTGTGACTTATTCAGGATGAATGTGGCGGCAAGCGCGCTTCATTTTTGACTGGGGCCGGTTTTTTTACCTAATAGGGAGGCGAGCTTTTCGTTGGCTTTTTCGAGGCCGGCCGCTTCGGAGGCGGCGGGGGCTGGGGCGGCAGCGGCCGGGGCGACGGCCTTGGCGAGGGATTCGAGTTTTTCCTGGTTCACAGGAGGGGCCGGGGCGGGGACGGGAGCCGGCGCCGGGGCCGCGGCGGCCAAGGTGAGGCGGTCGAGCAACTTGTCGGCCGCGGGCTGGGCTTCGGCGTCGCCCCGCAGGTAAGCGGCCACCCGTGCGCCGGCGAGGACACCGGAGGTCTCGGCTGCGGCAAGTTGGGCATTTTTGACGACATCGAGGAAATAGTTTTCGAGATTCTGAGTAGGCGAATCGATGCGGACCTTGTCCTCGGCGACGTCTTTGCGGATGAGGGCGAGGACGGACTCGAGGGTCTGGCGAGGCAGCACGGGGCTGGTAATGCGGATGGAGTCGGGCTTGACGAGCAACTCGCGCAGCGTGCCCATGGCGTGGATTCTGCCGCCGTAATAAATGACGACGCGGTCGCAGACGTCCTCGACATCCGCCAGCAAATGGCTGCTAAGGATGACGGTCTTGCCGCGAGCCGCCAAGGCCCGAATGAGGTCCTTGACCTCCCGGCAGCCGATAGGGTCCAGGCCGGAGGTGGGTTCGTCCAGGATGACGAGGTCGGGGTCGTTGATGAGGGCCTGGGCGAGGCCGATACGGCGCTGCATGCCCTTGGAGAACTCGCCGACGGCGCGGCGTTGGACTTGTTTGAGGCCGACCATTTCGAGGAGTTGCTCGGCGCGGGTGCCGCGCTTTTCTTTCGGCAGCTCGAAGAGGTTGCCGAAGAAGTCGAGGGTTTCGCGAGAGTCGAGGTAACGGTAGAGATAGGATTCCTCGGGCAGATAGCCGATGCGGGCCTTGGTGGGGACGTGCTGCGGGGAATGGCCAAAGACCTGGATGTGGCCGCGCGTGGGGTTGAGGAGGCCCAGGATGAGTTTGACGGTCGTGGACTTTCCGGAGCCGTTCGGGCCGAGCAGGCCGAAGACCTCCCCGGGGCGCACCTCGAAATCAACGCGATCGACGGCGCGGGCCTTGGGCCGGCCCCAGAAGTCCTTGAAGACCTTGGTGAGGCCCGTCACCGAGACGACGACTTCATCGGAATGCGGGGCGCGGAGCGCGGAGCGCGGAGTGGAGAGATCAGCGACCATACTCAGTCATGGAACCTTGATATGAATCATTATCTTAGTCCAAAGCTCAGGCGCCGCTGGCTGCCAACTGGGCGCGGGGTGCGGGGCGGGGCGGTTCGGCGGGCGCCGCGGGGGCGGGCTGGTAATGTTCGAGTTCCTCGCCTTTGCGGACGAGCCGGGCGCTGTTGAAGACAACGATGAGGGAGCCGCCGGTGTGGAGGGCGGCGGCGACGATGGGCGGGACCTGGCCGAGGGCTGCGAGGGTCATGCCCCCGACAATAAAGGCGATGCCGAAGAGGAAGTTCTGGTTGATCACGGAGCGGGTGCTCCGGGAGAGTTTGACCAGGAATGGGAGGCGCCGGAGATCGTTATTCATGAGGGCGATGGTCGCGCTGTGAATAGCCACCTCGCTGCCGGCGGCACCCATGGCGATGCCGATGTCACCCGCGGCCAAGGCTGGGGCATCATTGACGCCGTCGCCGACGACGGCGACTTGGAAGCCTTTGGCTTTGATGGAGCGGACGAACTCGACCTTGTTTTGGGGCAGGCATTCGCCTTTGACTTCCTCGCAGCCGATTTCCTGGGCCACGCGGAGGGCGACGGGTTGGCGGTCGCCGGAGACCATCGCGACGCGGCGGACGCCGTTGGCTTTCAATTCCGCGAGGGACTCGCGGGCCTCGGCGCGGGTTTGGTCCTGCAGGCCAATCCAGCCCACGCAACGGCCATCCAGCGCGACAAAGACGAGGCTCCAGCCCTCGGTTTCGTTGAGGTCGACCGATTTCATGAAATCTTCGGTGACCTGGTTGTCCCGGAGCCATTGGGCGCGGCCGATGAGGACGCTGGCGCCGTTGACTTGGGCTTTGATGCCGCGGCCGGCGGTTTCGGAGAAATCCTTGGGCTCGTCGAGGGGCACGCCGGCCTCGGTGGCGAGTTGGGTGAGGGCTTTGGCGGTGGGGTGGTTGCTGTATCTTTCGGCGGAAGCGGCCAGGCGGAGGAGTTCGGCGGGTTTGGTCTGGCCCAACGGGGCGAGGCGGCTGACGGCGAGTTCACCGGTGGTGAGGGTGCCGGTTTTGTCAAAGACGAAGGCGTTGATTTTGGCCGCGGACTCGATGTCGGCGACGTTCTTGATCAGGATGCCCAGGCGGGCGGCGGCGGAGAGGGCGGCGACCATGGCGGTGGGGGTGGCCAGGATGAACGCGCAGGGGCAACTGAAGATGATGACGGAGATGACGCTGTTGAGGTTGCGCGTGAAGGCCCAGACGAGGGCCGCAATGACCAGGACCAGAGGCGTATAGAAGCCCATGTACTGATCCACGATTTTCATGACGGGGAGCCGGGTCTTTTCGGCGGCCAGGATCAATTCGCGGACGCGCCCAAGAGTGGTGTCCGTGCCGGCGCGAGTGACTTTGATTTCGAGGACGCCGGTGAGGTTCTGCGTCCCGGCGAAAACTTCGTCGCCGGGTTTTTTGTCCGCCGGGAGGGATTCGCCGGTGATGGTGGCTTGGTTGAAGGAACCTTGGCCGGCGACGATGACGCCGTCGGCGGCGACGTTGTCGCCGGGCCGGACGCGGATAACGTCGCCGATCGCAAGGTCCGGGGCGGCGACTTCTTCCTCGCCGCCCTTGATGATGCGGCGGGCTTTGGTGGGGGTAAGGCGGATGAGAGATTCGATGGAGGCGCGTGCGCCTTCGGCGGTGCGGGTCTCGATGATTTCACCCATGACCATGAAGAAGGCAACGACGCCGGCGATCTTGTAATCGCCGGAGGCAAAGGCGGCCATGACGGCAATGGCGACGAGTTCGTTGATGCTGAGGAGGCCGCGGTAGATGTCCTTGACCGCGGTCCAGACGATGGGGTAGCCGAGGATGATGGCGCCGATGAATGCGCTGGCGCTGGCCACGGTTTGGCCTTTGTCGAAGCTCCAATCCACGATAAAGGCGTTGACGACACACACGATGCCAACGAGGGTCTGCCACAGGCGGACCGCGGCGTGTTCGTGATCATGATCGTGATCGCACGAGGGACACGAGGGGTCGTGCTCGTGGCGCCGGCTTAGGAGAGAGGTGACTTGCATGTTAAGAAAAGGTTGAAGGTTGAAGGTCGAATCCAGACTTTATTGGTTGCCCTCGTTCGGTTTTGCGGGCGGGCGATTGAGCATCAGGCGGAGTTCCTGCCGCTTTTCGGGGAGGAATATCTTGTCCTGAACGTTCGTCATAACGGAGCCCAGGGTCGCGGCGAGGCGTTGCTGGGCGAAGAGGCTGGGGTTTTCGTCGTATCTGGGGAGCAAGTCCTGGAACTGCTTGGCGCGGCTGGAGATGTCATCAACAAAGCGGGCGCGCTCGGCCTCGGCGAGTTTAATGCGGGAAGAGGCGTCGGCGCCGGCGCCGTTGGTGGTTTGAATCTCATAGCCGCGCGCTTCCGCTATGAGCTTGCTGCGGCGCAACTCGGCGTCGATGACGCTTTGGAACGCGGCCTGCAATTGGCGCGGGGGTTTGCTGCGGACGACACATTCCTCCACCGTCACGCCGAGGTGGCGCTCCTGGATCAGCCGTGTGGCGCGGGCTTGGACGGCGTCTTTGAAGCCGAAGACGTCCCGCACGAGGATGTCGTCAACTTTGAAACGGGAGGCGGCGTAGAGGAGGGCATTATCCAGGGAGTTGCGGACGGCGTTGGAGGCGTTGACGAAGCCAAAGACGTAGTTGATGGGGTCGCTGATGTGGTAGGTCAAGGTCGCCCGGACATGGACGATGTTGGTGTCGGCGGTGATGGCGTAGCCGTCCACGACCGGGTTCATCGGCGTGCCGAATGGGATGACCTCCTCGTTGCCCGCCAGTTCCTTCTCGCGAGTGGTGGCGTACCAACCGACGGAGGATTGGACTTGCTGGAGGCCGGTGATCGAGACGATGACCGGCTCGTCGATGGGATAGGGGAAGGACCAGTGGAGGCCCGGCCCCAGGAGGCCCTGCTGGCCTTGGGCCAGCGGCCGGCCGAAGCGCAGGATAATGGCCTGCTGTTGGGGGCCGACGGTGAAGAACCCGGAGGCCAGAAAGACGGCGACCAGGACGAGCATGACGAACTTGACGATGACGAAACTACTCCGCAGGGCTTCGGCGAGGGCCTGCGAGCTGGCATCGAGCGGTGTCTCCACCGGGGCGGGACCTGGCAGGGGCCCGGGCTTGGGGGTAAGGGGTATGTCGTCCATAGCTATTGCTCGAGTTCCAGGGGTGGCGGGTAAACCATGGCGCGGGAGGGCTACTTTCTCAAGAGGTTGGTGGACACCCCGTTCAAGAGGCCAAAGGGGGGCGTGTTTGCGTCGAAGATCAACGTCGAGTGGTCTTTGAGGGACTCTTTCAGGGCGTCGAGTTGGAAGATGAATTTGGC
>CAZZFF010000079.1:0-30123 GCA_964653485.1 uncultured Verrucomicrobiota bacterium
CGTATTCCGCTTATTCCGCGGTTCCTCAAAAACATCTTAGGCGAGGATTTGGGCCCTCCGCCTTCCCTTGACGCCCGCCCCCCTTCGGCCTAACTTGAGGGCAATCACAGGGGAGCCAACCTGTCGCCGAGCCGGTGTCGGCGCGAAGGCTGAGAGTGCCGCGCGGGAGCGAGGCAGACCCGTTGAACCTGATCCAGGTAATGCTGGCGAAGGGATTTGGCTTCTCCAGGCATCCCCCGGACCCAGGTTTGTGATCGTAAAATGAAAGGCCAATTATGAACGCGACCACGGCCGCCTCCGGACCGCCTAGCAGCGAGCCATTGCCCAATTCCCGCAAGGTCTATGTCCGGGGCACGATCCACCCGGACCTCCGCGTGCCGTTCCGGGAAATCCGCCTTAGCCCCTCACAATCCTTTGGGGGCGGCCTCAAGCCCAACGAACCTGTCCGCGTCTATGATTGCTCCGGCCCATGGGGCGACCCGGATTTCGAGGGGCGGGTGGAGCAAGGCCTGCCGGCGCTGCGCCGGGCCTGGGTTTTGGCGCGAGCGGACGTCGAGGCAGTTCCGGGCGCCACGGCCCCAACTTCGCGCCAGGACGCGGATGCGGCCCGGATCCCCCATTCCGGGCTGCGCGTGCCGTTGCGGGCGCGGCCCGGCAAGGCGGTCACCCAGCTATCCTACGCCCGCCGCGGCATCATCACTCCGGAAATGGAATTCATCGCCATCCGGGAGAACCTGGGCCTTGCGCAGTCCACGGCCTTTGCCGCGCAGCGCGAACGCCCGGAACGGGGTGGTGAATCGTCCGGGGCCGGCATCCCCCCGGAGATCACTCCCGAATTCGTCCGCTCCGAAGTGGCGCGCGGCCGGGCAATCATCCCGGCCAACATCAATCATCCGGAATCCGAACCGATGATCATCGGCCGCAATTTTCTCGTGA
The DNA here is from genome assembly GCA_964653485.1 of uncultured Verrucomicrobiota bacterium. Classification (GTDB taxonomy): domain Bacteria; phylum Verrucomicrobiota; class Verrucomicrobiia; order Limisphaerales; family UBA8199; genus CAVQND01. The sequence continues at coordinate 937 of CAZZFF010000079.1, forward strand.
AGATCAACGCCAATATCGGCAACAGCGCCGTGGCCTCCGGCATCGAGGAGGAAGTCGAGAAGATGCGATGGGCCGCCAAGTGGGGAGCCGACACCGTGATGGACCTTTCCACGGGCGACAACATCCACGAGACCCGCGAGTGGATATTGCGCAACTCGCCCGTGCCCATCGGCACCGTCCCCATCTACCAGGCGCTCGAAAAAGCCGGCGGCAAGGCCGAGGACCTCACCTGGGAGATTTACCGGGACACCCTTGTCGAGCAGTGCCAGCAAGGGGTCGATTACTTCACCGTCCATGCCGGAGTGCTCCTGCGCTACGTCCCCCTCACAGCCCGGCGCGTCACCGGCATCGTCTCTCGCGGCGGCTCCATCCTCGCTAAATGGTGCCTGGCCCATCACCAGGAGAATTTTCTCTACACCCATTTCCGCGAGATCTGCGAAATCATGCGCGCTTACGATGTCGCCTTCAGCCTGGGCGACGGCCTCCGCCCCGGCTCCATCGCGGACGCCAACGATGAGGCCCAGTTCGCCGAGCTTCGCACCCAGGGCGATCTCACGCGCATTGCCTGGGAGATGGACTGCCAGGTCATGAACGAAGGCCCCGGCCACGTCCCCATGCATCTCATCAAGGAAAACATGGACAAGCAGCTCGAGTGGTGCGCTCAAGCCCCGTTTTACACCCTCGGCCCCCTCACCACCGACATCGCCCCCGGCTACGACCACATCACCAGCGCCATCGGCGCCGCCATGATTGGCTGGTACGGATGCGCCATGCTCTGCTACGTCACTCCCAAGGAACACCTCGGCCTGCCCAACCGCAAAGATGTCAAAGACGGCGTGCTCGCCTACAAGATTGCCGCCCACGCCGCCGACCTGGCCAAAGGCCACCCCGCCGCCCGCCGGCGCGACGACTCCCTCAGCAAGGCCCGCTTCGAGTTCCGCTGGGAAGACCAGTTCAACCTCAGCCTCGACCCGGACACCGCCCGCTCCTTCCACGACCAGACCCTGCCCCAGGAAGGAGCCAAGCTCGCCCACTTCTGCAGCATGTGCGGCCCCCATTTCTGCGCCATGAAAATCACCGAGGAGGTCCGCCAATATGCCGCCACCCAGGGAGTCTCCGAAGAGAAGGCGCTCGAATCGGGGATGGCCCGCAAATCCAAAGAGTTCCTCCAAAACGGCGCCGAACTCTATGTTGGAGAAAGCCGGCAACCTTGAGGCGGCCCCGCGCAAGCTTGCCAAATCCCCGGGGTCAACTACCTTTGAAATCATGAAACTGCCAATCAAGTTGGAAAGAGCACTGAACGAACAGATCAACCTCGAGTTTTCATCCGCCTACGCCTATTTGGGCATGGCGGCTTATTTCGAGCAGACCCCATTTGCGGGCTTCGCTAAGTGGATGAGGCTCCAGAGCGACGAAGAGCTCTTGCACGCCCACAAATTCTTTGCTTACATCGCCGAGCGCAACGGCAAGGTCCTCCTCAAGGCCCTGCCCGAACCCAAGGCCGACTACAAATCACCCCTCGAAGCCTTCCAAACAAGCCTGGGCCACGAACAGAGGGTCTCGGCCGCCATTTTCGCCCTCTATGATCTCGCCCAGAACGAAAAAGACTACCCCACCCTCTCGTTCTTGAAATGGTTCCTCGACGAGCAGGTCGAAGAGGAGAAAAACGTCACAGACTTCATCGCCAAACTCGAGTTGGTGGGCGACAGCCACAATGGCATCTACCAGGTCGATAAGCTGGCCGCCCACCGGGGCGAGGAGAAGAAGTAAGAACGATGCATGAGCTGTCCATCATGCAGAGCGCGTTGACTATGGCCCTGGACCAGACACGCCTGGCCGGGGCCAGTCAACTCCTGGTCATCCGCTTGCGCATCGGCGCCCTCAGCGGAGTCGAGCCGGACGCGCTCCAGTTCGCCTTCGAGGTTCTCGCGCGGGGAACCCTCGCCGAAAAAGCCCAACTGGCCATCGAACCGGTCCCCGCCCGCTTCTGGTGCTCCGAATGTCGTCGCGAATTTGTCTCCGACGATCTGTTTGCCGAATGCCCCGGCTGCCACAGGCCCAGCGGAGAACTCCGCGCCGGCCGGGAAATGGAAGTGGCCTCACTGGAGGTTGAATAATGTGTGAGAATTGCGGATGCGGCTCGACCGCCGACGCTCCAATCACCGTGAGCGCCCGCCACGATGCCCAGGAGCGGGCTCATGAGCATGAACACGAGCACAGCCACGGCCATAGCCATAGCCACGAGGCGCCGCCCGGAACGCCGGCTTTAGCCGGCAGCCCGCACGACCACGACCACGACCACGACCCTAGCGATGGCCACAGCCACGATGCCTCCCACTTCCACTCTCATCCCCATGAGCAGGGCAATCTCAGTTCCGACCCTGCCGAAGCGGCGGAGGCGCGCCGCACCGTGGACGTAGGCCGTGCCATCCTGGAGAAAAACGACCGCCTGGCCGAACGCAACCGCGGCTTCTTCCGCGCCCGCGGCCTGCTGGTCCTGAACGTCCTCTCCGCTCCAGGCTCGGGCAAGACTGCCCTTCTCCGGGAGACCGTGCGGACCTTGGCACCCCATCTCAAGGCAGGCGTCGTCGTGGGTGACCTGGCCACAGACAACGACGCCCAACGCCTGCGCGAAACCGGCGCACCCGTGGTCCAGATCACCACCGGCACCGTCTGCCATCTCGAAGCCCGGATGGTCGCCCGCGCCGTCGCTCAACTCAACCTCGACGGCCTCGGACTCCTTATCATCGAAAACGTCGGGAACCTCGTCTGCCCTGCCTCCTACGACCTGGGCGAGGACCTCCGCGTCGTCCTGCTCTCCGTAACCGAGGGCGAAGACAAGCCGTTGAAATACCCCCCCATGTTCCAAGCCGCCGATGTCGTCGTCATCAGCAAGATCGACCTTGCCGAGGCCTGCGGCTATGACCGGGAGCTGGCCCTGGCTAATATCCGCCGCGTCGCGCCCCGGGCGCGCCTTTTCGAGACCTCCGCCCGCACCGGCCAGGGAATGGGCCCGTGGCGCGACTTCCTGCTCCGCCAAAGCACGGAACGAAAAGCCAGCGGTCCGCTCGGCCCCGACCTATGACCCCGAAGCCCGCGGTTCATCCATGCCCACCCCTGGTTGAAACCCCTCAACCGCCGCCCTTGGGATGATCTGCGCCGGCATCGATGCGGGTTCGCGCTCGACCAAGGTGGTGCTCTTCGACACGGAAACAGGCCGGGTCCTTGGCCGCGGCTTGGCCAGCCAGGGCATGGAACTGGAGCGACTCGCCGCCGAGGTCCTCGAACGCGCCTGCGTTGAGGCCCGCGTGGACCGGGCCAGTCTTGGCCCTGTGGTCGCCACCGGCTACGGGCGCAAGGCCATCCGCTTCGCCCACACCACCATCACCGAAATTACCTGCCACGCCCAGGGCGTTTATCACTTGGCTCCCGAGGCCCAAACCATCATCGAAATCGGCGGCCAGGACAGCAAGTGCATCACCCTCGAAAAGGGCGGCCGCGTGCGCGACTTTGCCATGAACGACCGCTGCGCCGCCGGCAGCGGCCGCTTCCTCGAACTCGTGGCCGCCCGGCTCGAGGTGGACCTCGCCACCCTCGGCGCCATGAGCCGGAAGAGTGCGAAACCGGCCCTGATCAGCAGCATGTGCGTCGTCTTCGCCGAGACGGAGATCATCGGCCTGCTCGCCGAAGGCGTGCCGCCGCCGGACATCGCCGCGGGCGTGCAGAACGCCATCGCCCAACGCCTGTTGGCCCTGGCCGGACGCCCTGTCCAACCCCCGGTCTTCTTCACCGGCGGCGTCGCCCTCCAAGCCGGCATGGTCCAGGCCGTGGAATCGGCCTTCTCCTGCCAGGTTCGAGTCCCCCCGCTGCCGCAGTTCACCGGCGCCCTGGGCGCCGCCATCCTCGCCGGCCGAACCTCCGCCTCTTAGTGGTCATGACCCGCCAAACCGGCTCGCACTTGGGGATGACGACCCAGCAAGGGGGCGAGCATCATGAAATCGTTGTTGTGGGTGGCGGCGCCGCCGGCCTTTTTGCGGCCATTACCTGCGCGGAGGCTTGCCCCGGCGTCAAACTCACCGTGATCGAGAAAGGCCCGCGGTTCCTCTCGAAGGTCCGCATCTCGGGCGGTGGCCGCTGCAACGTAACCCATGCGTGCTTCGACCCGCTCGAGTTGAGCAGCCATTATCCGCGCGGCGGACCGGCCCTGGTCGCGCCCTTCCAGGTCTTTCAGCCGCGCCACACCATCGAGTGGTTCGACTCCCGCGGGGTCAAGCTCAAGACCGAAGCCGATGGCCGGGTTTTCCCGGTGACGGACTCTTCCGCCACCATCATCGACTGCCTGCTGGGCGCGGCGCAAGCGGCTGGAGTTGAGCTGATTGCGAACCGGGCGCTCAAGCGCGTGACCCGCCGCGCCGGAGGCGGCTTCGAGTTGGATTTTGAGAATGACGCCCCATTGGCTTGCCGGCGCCTGATGCTGGCCACCGGCGGGTGCCGAGCCCCGGCCGGCGGACAACTGGCTGTTTCGCTCGGCCACACACTGGAGCCGCCGGTCCCCTCGCTTTTCACGTTCCAAATCGCCGCCGCCTGGCTGCGCGACTTGGCGGGGATCAGCGTGCCGTCCGTGGAAGTCTCGCTGCCGGGCTTGGGGCTGCGCGAACGGGGTCCGGTGCTGTTGACCCATTCGGGCCTGAGCGGGCCTGCCATTTTGCGGCTTTCAGCCTGGGGTGCGCGCGCCTTGCACGAACGGAATTACCAGTTCCCTCTTCGGCTCAACTGGCTGCCGCACCTCGATGCCGATGCCTTGGGCGGGCAACTGGAATCCCGCCGCCGCGCACAACCCGCCCGGTTTGTCGCCGCCACCCCCCTGGCCCCTCTGGCCGCGCGCCTCTGGCAAAACCTCGTCCTGGCCGCCGGCATCGACCGCCAAACCCGGTGGGCCGATCTCTCACGCTCCGCCCGGCACAACCTCATACAACAACTCCTCCTTACCGAATTCCAGGTGAGCGGAAAAACTCCCAACCAGGACGAGTTCGTCACGTGCGGCGGGGTGCGCCTAAATGAAGTGAACTTCAAGACCATGGAGAGCCGGGTTTGTCCGGAACTCCACTTCGGCGGTGAACTTCTCGATATCGACGGCCTTACTGGCGGCTTCAATTTCCAGGCTGCCTGGACAACCGGCTGGCTCGCCGGCAGGGCGATGGGCGGACGAATGTCCTGAGAGCGTGGAAAGCGATACGGCGCTCCGCGCCGAGCATTTAGACCCGCACAAGCCTCAGAGCCGGCCTGAGCGCAGCGCGGCTTCGAGCTGGCGAAGGTCCTTGGGCAATTCAGCGGTCCAGGCCATGCGCGCGCCGGGCGGGTCCGGATGCTCAAGGCTGAGGACCTCGGCGTGCAGGGCCTGACGTGCGAAATCGATGCGCGCGGTTGCGGGGTTCGAGCCGCGAAAGGCCGGGTTGTAAGTGCGGTCGCCCACCAGCGGCAGCCCGGCATTTGCGGCTTGGACGCGAATTTGGTGTTTTCGGCCGGTCTCCAGCCGGAGCCGCAATTTGCTGACAAAGCGCGCTCCGCCGGCCAGCGGGTATTCGGCGATGACCTCGTAGTGGGTGATGGCCTCGCGGGCCTCGACCCCGGCGGCCTTGGCTTGCGCTTCCGAGAGAACATGCTGGCGCAGTTCGTCGCGGCTCAATTCCAGCCATTGCCGCCAGACGCCTTCGGGCGCGGTGGGCCGGCCTTCCACGAAGGCCACGTATTCCCGCGTCATAGTGTGCGCTTTGAGCTGCTCGATGAGGTGCTGGCGCGCGGCGGGGTTCGTGGCCATGCAGAAGACGCCGCTCGTGTATTGGTCAAGGCGATGGACAGGCAAGGGCTCGAGTCGGCGATAAACGGGCGGTAACGACCTTCCGGCCACGCTGCGGTCCCGGGCCTTGAGCCTGCCCGCCAGGAAATCGGCCAGGATGCTCAGCGCGGAGAGCTCGCAGTCCGGCGCCGGCACCGAGATCAGCCCCGGCCCCTTGTTGACGACAGCCAGGGCGCAATCCAGATAAAGCAACGACACCCGCGGGTGGATGTGCCAGCCGGAACCGCAGTCGAGGGTCGTGGCGTGGCGGGACCGTAGTTCGAGCGCGCTGCCGGGGTCGGGCATGCCCTGGTGGGGTTTCCGAACGACCTCGCCCCCCACGCTCACGCGGCCCGCCAGAATCCATTGTTTGGCGCGGTTCCTGGGCGTCTCCGGATGCCTCCGCAGCAACCAATCCAACAGAGTTTGATTGTCTTTGCCTGGAGAATCTGACATAAGCTGAGGTTGGCATGGACACGGTAGATATGCGAGCAGAACATTCGACGTTTGGCGATACCTTTGGGCTATCGCCCGAATACCAACAAAGTATTGGCGGTTTTTAGACGAGGCTCCACAATTTAACCGGTCGTTGATGTCATCCATACGCATGAAAGTCCTCCTAACCAGTGTCTGCCGCCCCCTCGGGCCGAAATACGGCGATGCGCCCTCGGTGGGGTATGAACTCCTCTATGGGCAGGTGACGCGCGCGCAAGGCCTTTTCAGCCCCCGCACCTTTAACATCCACTTTTCCCTCGAATACATCGCCCAGAATCTCGACGCGCCGACCGTGGTGTTGCAGTACCCCTCCAAGAGCGAACTCATCCGCGAACTCAAGAAAGGCTACGATTACGTGGGCGTTTCTTTCCTCCTGGCGGTGATGCACAAGATGAAAGAGGTGGTCGCCTTGGTCCGCCAATACGCGCCGCAAACCAAGATCGTCCTGGGCGGCTACGGCACGATACTCAAGGACGAGGAACTCAAGCCGTACGGCGATTACATTTGCCGCGAGGAAGGTGTGGGGTTCTTCCGCCGCCTGCTGGGCGAGCCGGAGATGCCAATGCCCTACAACCAGCCCATGCTGGTGAGCTGGCTCAGGGTGTTCGGGTGGAAAGTCTCAGGCACCGGCGAAATCTTTGCGGGGCTGGGCTGTCCCAACGGCTGCGACTTTTGCTGCACCTCTCATTTTTTCTCCCGGCAGCACATCAAGCTGCTGCCCGAGGGCAAGGACATCTATAACGTTGCCGAGCGTTACCTCGACCTCAACCCGAATTTGGTCTTGCTCATCATCGATGAGGACTTTCTGCTCAACAAGAAACGGGCGATGGAATTCCGCGACTGCGTCATGAAAGGGGGCAAGACGTTGTCCATCTTCGCCTTCTCCAGCGTGAAGGCCCTCAGCCAATACACCGTCGAGGAGATACTGGAGATGGGCATCGACGGCTTCTGGATTGGGTACGAAGGGACCCGATCGGGCTATGCCAAACAGCAAGGCCGGCCGATAGAAGACATCATTACCGAATTCCGCGCCCACGGCATCACCATCCTGACCTCGATGATCGTCGGGTTCGATTATCAGAACCGCGAGGTCGTGGCGCGCGAGCTCGACGCCCTGATGAAACTCAAACCGGCCCTGGCGCAGTTCCTCATCTACGGCCCGGTTCCGGGCACGCCGTTCTACGAACGGGTCATGAAGGGCAACCTTCTGCAGGAAACCTACACCAACGACCGCGATCTCTTTTACCGGCGGGGCGACGGGTTCGCCACCATGATCAAACACCCGACGCTTTCGCCCGGGGAAATCGAGGACATCCAGCGCTGGTGCTTCAACGAGGACTTCCAGCGCCTTGGTCCAAGCATTTTCCGCACCCTGGAGGCGCGCCTGCTAGGCTACCAAAAGCTCAAGAACTCGCCCAATGGCTTCCTGCGCCAGAAAGCCCAGTTTTATGCCAAGGAGTTGAGGGCCTCCTACCCGGCGTTCCTGGCAGGACGCCTGCTCGGTCCCAACCCGGACGTCCGGCGTTGGATTGGCGATTTGCAGAGGCGCATCCACGCCGAAATGGGTCCCCCCGATCTCGTGACTCGGCTTCGGTCCGGGATGGCCCTCGGCGCCGCGCTATGGACCGGGTTGACGCTCAAGCTCGGCCTTTTCCAACATCCCAAGCTCATTCGCACCGCCTACCGGATGCCCGCCCAACGCCGGGCCAGTTCTGACCTGTGGGAGGAACTCCGCCGTAAAGCGGCCTTCCCAAATCTCTCCGTGCAGGTCGAGTTGCAACACTCGGATGAACAGGTGTGGTTGCGCCTGGAGGGCGCCCTTTCCCCCACCGAGGCCGCCAGCTTGGGCCAGCGAATCCGTGATTCGCTGGCGCGCAGCAAGAGCCGCGTGGTGCTCGACCTCAAAAAGCTCCACTGGGACAAGGTGGACAATCTCCGTCCCCTGACAGAGAAACTGGCCGCCTACCGCTCCCGCATCCGCCTCGTCCTGCCCAAGCTGGCGGCGGCCCATCCCGAGGTCATCCTCCTGGCCAGCATGTTCCACGCATATCGAGGCTGACGGTTCGTTCACGGCGAGTGAGCAATCCCGAACGCACTTCCGCCGACGGTGGCGAGGCTTTTGGCCACAACCCCTTTGCCGCTCTGTCCAGCGAAGGGCTGCCGCCGGGGCCTGAAGGCTCGCCGACGGACGCCGGGCAGCCAACGGCAGCCAAGCCGGCGCGGAAGAATCGCGGCCGGGTGGACATCATCCGGCAGAAGGCCGGACGCGGCGGCAAGACAGTAACGGTGATTAAGGGTTTTGTTGGCATCGGGCTGCCGGAAAAGGAGCAACTGGCCAAGGCGATGCAGAGGGCCTGCGGCGCGGGCGGCACCGTCAAGAACGGACAGATCGAGATTCAGGGGGACAAACGCGCGGAGGCCGCGCGAATTCTGAGTGAGGCCGGCTTCCGGCCTGTGTTCGCCGGCGGATAGCCTGGGCAACGGCGGCGGCGTGCCCGCCCTCAACAACCTTTATGGCGGGCGAGCACGACGAACAATAGACGATAGCCAATAGCCTCAGCCCATTTGCCCGTTCAACCACTGGGAAGAGGCGTCGCGGCGCGGTTTCTGGCGGCGTGCTGGAGGACCTGCTGGATGTGGACGTCGACCTGGCGGAGGAAGGAGGGGGAGACGGCGTAGCCGTCGCTTTCGCAAGTCAGGATGGGCGTGCCGCGCTGGAGGCTGAGCGGCTTGAGGATGGCTTCCGAAATCCGGTAGGGCAGGCAGTTGAACGGCCCGATGACAATGATTCCGTCGTACCCCTCCCGGTCGGCCTCGAGGCCTTTGCCGACGGTCGGGATGGTTTCACCATAGAGGGCGGGCGAGACGTGCTCGGCGGCTGTCTCGAAGACCGAGGAGACCTCGTTCGGCCCGGCGACCAGCAGCCCGGTTTCGAGGAAGAGACTGCGGTAATGTTGTTCGTACCAACGCTCGGCCTGGTAGCCGGCCCACTTGCGCAAATACTCCTTGCCGTCGGGTTGGAAGATGCGCGTGCAGGCCCTGGCCAACGCCAGGCCGCCGGGCTTGAGTCCCCAACCGCCGGCCGTCCGGGCGACGCCATGATAAGCGCCGTATTGGAGGAGGTCGCTCAAATCCACCGGTTTGAGAATAATGCCCTGGGCGGCATACAACTCGGAGACCCCTTCCATGAAAAACGGACTGAACCGGGTGAAGAAGTCGCCGGTGACCACGACGCGCGGGCAGGTCAAGGGGCTTCGGGTCCGCGGCAGGGCCGCCAGACGGCGGACCAGTTCGGGCAAGTCGGCCTGGAACTGGCCGAGCGAGGCGGAGGCGTCGGCGAACTGCCGCCACTCCTGTTGCAGCTTCTCCAGGCTGCCAGGGGCGCCCACGACGCGGAGCACGTGCTCGATCTCGACGAGGATGTCCGCCAGGACAATGGCCGGCGAGAGATGGTGCGCCAGGGTGGCTGCGCCGAAGCCAAGGTAGTCATTGTCCGCGCCGGGATTCAGGAGGAATAGGTCGGACATGCGTTGCTCCGTGATGAAGCGCTCGAAGTAGCCCATGTAGGAGTCGCTGGCGCACGGAGCGCCGCCGCGAATCATGTAGAAGCCGGCTATCTCGCCGGGTTGCCGGTGGAGGCCGATGTGGAGGAGCTGGCCGATGCAGATGGGCAGGGGGAGGCACTCGCGGCCGGAGGTGTGCCGGAGGCCGAGCTCGAGCTGGGCGCGGTCCAAGGGCAGCAGGGCGCCCGGATGCAGGCCCAGCCAGCGGGCGGCCATCGCGAAGGCGCGGGCGTGGAGGTCGGAGAAGTTGGGAAAATACACCTTGACGCGCTCATCGGTGATCGGGACTTGGGCGCCGTCGGCGCGGATGACCTGGCCGGCAGGGGCCAAGCGGCACGGGGTGAAGGGTTGACGAGGGCTGGCTTGCGCTTCGCGATAGTTGGCGACGATGTCCAGAAAGGCCTCGAGACGGGTTTGCACGCCGGCGTCGGCGGTGTGGGCGTCGATTTCCAGGACGAGGTAGGGTTTGGAGCCTAACTCCGAGGCGAGCATGGCGTGAGTGAAAGCATCGATGGTGCAACTGAAATTGCTCACGCAAAGGAGGAAGAGGTTTGGATGCTGCTTGGCCAGGGCGACGGCGTTGAGAATCTGGTTGGCGGCGTGCCACACGGTGGGGCCTTCTTCCACCGGGGCCAGGCAATCGGCGGGGATGACGGTGACGCCCATGCTCGATAGTTTCTTGCCCACCGATTGAGAACCCTCCGGGGTAAAGGCGTTGTAGCTCCGGCCCGCCAGGAGGATCGCCGGTTTGCCCGCCCGCACGGCTTGGGCCAGGGCCTGTCGTCCCAACTCCGCCATGGCGCGCTCGGTGTCCCTCTGGGCGCGGACGGCCTCCGCCCAGGCCAATACGGCCAACTCGCGCGGCTTTCCCAGTTCCCGGACGGCCATCTCCACAAGAGCGGAACTGGCCTCGTAGCCAAGGGTAAAATCCAGCACGGGCGAAAGGAAGCGCAGGTTGGGAAATGCCTTGGCCAGGAAATAGGGGCCGGCCTGGGTGACGGGGCACAGATAGGAATCGCGGCAAGGATTGTCCTGGGGCATCCGCACAACGTGCGGGAGGAAGACCAGGCCCGGGCCTCGTTGGGCCAGGTCCAGCAAAGCCCCGTGCGCGATCTGAGCGGGGAAACAAAATCCGGAATAGGACTTCAGTTCACCCCGGGGGTCCACCTTGGACAGCACCACTTCCAGGCCCAGGTTCGAGAAGAACGTCGAGTAGAGCGGGAAGAGCGAGTGCGTCGTCAGCGCGCGCGGAATGCCGATCGAAGGCGGCGGGGGGTGAGCGTTTGACCCCGGCTCGTGTTTGGGCGGGACCACGGAGCCAAAGAGCAGCCTGGCCCTTTGTTCGACCAGGTCCGGGGCGGGGGCGGTCCGCGACTTGCGTTTCCAGACGTTCTCATAGAGGCTGCAGCGGCCGCCAAAGGGAAAGCGCCGGCCCGCCACCTCGAATCGGTCTATGGTGCAAGCGAGCTTGCAGGCGCCGCAGGTGAAGCTGCCTACTAGACTCATCTTCCGCCCGGCCAAGGCCAGCAATTCCGCCCTTGCGCCCGGAGCGGGGCGGGCATCTTGTCCGCCGGCAGGCAGGAGGGCTGCCCCACTCCGGCGCAAGGCCAGCAACGCGACCCCCAAGGCCCCAAGCAACTCCGGATCGCGCGGGATGACGATCTGGCGTCCGACACCATGTGCGAAGGCGTGCCCCACAGCCCGGTTCAAGGCCACGCCACCTTGCAAGAAGACCTTCCGGCCCACGGGACGGGCTCCCTTGACGCGGTTGAGATAGTTGCCCGCTACGGCGTAAACCAGGCCGGCGACAATGTTGTCGCGCGAATGGCCTTCCTGCTGCGCGAGGCGGATGTCGGAGTTAATAAACGCCGCGCAGGTCGCCTTGAACTGCGCCGGGGCCGGGGCCGCCAACGCCAGGTCGGCGATGTCAGACACCGCGATGCCCAAGTCGCCCTGGGCGCTCTCCTCGAGGAACGAGCCGGTGCCGGCCGAACAAGCGTTGTTCATGGCGTAGTCAATGGGCACGCCGTTGCGCAAGTAGATGTACTTGGAATCCTGTCCGCCGATCTCGAAGATGGTATCGACCCCCGGGGCGAAGTGGGTCGCGCCGGCGGCCTGGGCGGATATCTCGTTATAGACGTGCTGTGTGCCGAGGTAAGCGCCGATGAGCTCCCGGGCCGAGCCAGTGGCGGCCACCAGGCCCAGCCAGCCGTGCCCGGCCTGGCCGGCCAGAGACCGGAGGCACTCCCGCGCCGCCGCCACAGGGTCGCCGTTCGTGCGCGTGTAATGAGACGCGACGACGCCCCCCGTCGAGGGGTCCAGCAGGATTGCCTTGGTGGTGGTCGAGCCGGCATCCACGCCCAGGACCATCGGGCCTTCAGGCGGGGCCTGCCGGGACGCGGAGCCGAGGATTTCGACGCGTCCGGCATAGCCGTGCAGCGGGGGAAGGCAGCCCAGCCTGGTCCGGACGGAGATGTTGGGTTTTTTGTAAATCGGCTCGTCCCGCGCCAGCAACGCGGTGCCCCAGGCCTCGAACCACGCGCTCTCCGGGAGCACGACGAACTCGGTGGGCGGGAGTTTCTCGCGCAGGGCGGCCATCATCGCGGGGTTGCGGGTCAGGCCGCCGATCAACAGCACACGCCGCAGGTCGCGTTGCGCCTTCTCCAGCAGCCCAACCACCTTGCCGGCCATGCTGTCATGGAGCGTCCGCAGAATGTCCTCCGGCGTCGCCTCCTGCCGGTTGAGCTTGTGCGTGATGTCCGATTTGCAATGAACCGAGCATCGGGAAGCCAGAGGCACGACCTTCCCTTGGAACGAGCGCCGTATCGCCTCCTCCAGGCCCAGTCCCATGCGGCCAATCTGCTGGACGAAAAACTCGCCGCTGCCGGCGGCGCATTTGTTGTGAGAGAGGACATTGGTGATTTTCCCCTCCGTGAGGAGATAGACCAGGAAGGACTCCCCGCCCAGAGAGGCCACGGCGTCAAAGGAGGAAGGCAGTTCCCGCAAGGCCCGCTGGATGGCGGCCACCTCGGAGATGTGTCCCAGGCGCCCGGAGACCCCAAAGCACTCGGCGTCGGCGAACTCATCCGCCGCCAGCAACTCATTAAGAACCTCCACCGGGCGGCCGAAGTGTGCAGCGACCCTCGCCTTGCGGCTCTCGCCGCGGACCGCCGCGACCTTCACCGTAATGGCGCCCAGGTTCACCCCAACACAACACATCGCCGGGCTTCCAGTGAGCGGCTGTTCGTGGTCCAAGGCGACGGTCGGTTTAATGAGTCAGTATAAGCCTCCGGAGGCGGTCTGTCCAAGGAGCGAAAACGCCAACTCCTCGCCCGGGCGCACGACCGATTTCTTCGGTCGCCCACCCTGCCGCCTTCAGGCGCATTAGGGGCGATGCCTTTCGGAAATCCCGCTCTGGCACAGACTATTCTCGAGGATTCGGGCGAGGCTATTCAAGGCCGCGCTCGAAGAGGCCGTCTTCGTCCAGGCCGAGGTAGTGGCCGAGTTCGTGGAGGCAGGTTGTATGGACTTCTTCGAGGAAAGCATCCTCGTCGCCTTCAGCGAGGTCCCACAGATTCTCGATGAAGAGAATGATTTGGGGCGGGAGGGGCAGGGCGGTGGTCTCCTGGGCGTCGAACTCCGGGCCGACGAAGAGGCCAAGGGTGTCCGGTTCGATGCCGTCGGCGCGCTGGGCGGCATTGGGAAGGCGTTGAAGAGTCACGGGCAGGGCCTGTGCCCGCTCTCGCAGCGGGCCGGGGAGGGCGGCCAGGGTCGCCTCCACCTCGTGCGCGGCCATGGCGCGCAATTTGTTCCAATCCATTTTCATCCTCAGAACACGATTACGGAGCGGAGCCAGAACCGCGCCGCACGAGGGAGGGGGTGGTTGAGGATTCGATGGTCTTGACGGCATTGCTGGCCATGATGCGGATGTCGTGATACTGGTCCCAGGCCATTTGGCGCAAGGCGGGCAGAGCGGGAGCGGCTTTGCCTCCCACCGCGGCGAGACTGGCAACGGCTTGGAACCGAAACGGCTTTTCGGGGTCGGAGAGGACCTTGATCATGGCGGGCACGGCGGGGGCGGCATTGGGGCCTAACTCGCCGAGGGTCTTGAGGGCCTCGAACCGAATTTGGGATTCCGGACCGTCGAGGGCGCTGATCAAAGCAGGCAGAGCGAGGGCGGCTTTGGGGCCGAGGTCCGCCAGACTTTTGAAAGCCTGCAGCCGGATGCTCAGGTCAGAATCTCCAAGGGCTTTGATCAAGAGCGCCATGGCCCCGTCGTGCTTTGAGGCAAATTGCGCGATGCGAGGAACGAGCCTGGCCCGCAATTCCGGACCCGCCTGGTCCAACCCGGCAGCCAAGACCGGCATGACCTCAGCGAAGTTCCCGTCAATCTGAGCCCGGGCCGCCGCGGCCTCGAAGCGGAGAGGGTTGGTGGGGTCTTGATATTCTGGCGCCAGCAGCGGGATGGCGTCCCGCGCGGGAGGCCCGATTTCTCCGAAGGCCGAGATGACCTGCTGGTGGAGCCCGCCATAGCCGGGGAGGCGATCTTGCGGCGGCGGCGAACGGCCCCTGGTCCCATATCTGTAGCCGATGGGCGACGTGAGGGGGACGCTGGGCATGGAGGAGCGCGCCGCGGCGACGAGGGGAGCCGCGGGGAGAGCCGGGAGCGAGACCCCAGCGGGACTGAGACCGTAGCGACGCACCGTGATGGCGCCTTGGGGCGCCGTCTCCCGCACGAAGGCGGCGTATGCCTCGAACCGGGCCTTCGGCGCGTCTTCCGGAAGGTCTTGCCATTCCTGTTCGGTCGCGCGAAACAGCTCCATCAGCTTGGGAAGCGCCTCAGCTTCCAGAGGGCCGAGCGCGCCGAGCTCACTGACAGCGTAGTAACGAATTCCATAGTCCGGGTCCTCCATCAAGGGGAGCAGCACGGCGAGCCTCTCTTTCGGGTCCTGGTAATTCGCAGCGACCAGCGACACCAGGGCCCAACTGTCTCGCTTGGGTTGTATCTTGCGAATCAGCTCGAAGACCGTCAGTGGCTCCGGCGCGGATCGTATCCAAGACGAAGCAATCATCGAAGGCGAGACATCGGGTGCGGGGCGGGCTATGAGGCCGAGGAGGGTCGAGACGGCGTCAGGGTCTTGCGGGGCGGTGCCGGCAAGGGTGGTGGCCACCAAACCAACCTGGATCGTGAGGAACTGGTTAGTCGGATTTCGGTGGTCCGGGTCGTTCAGAATGGCCAGGAGCGCCGAAACGACCTCCCGGTCTCGAGGGGCTATGACGGCAAGCGTGCCGGCTACCTGCCCGCTTTGCATTACGGAGAGCATGTTCGTCGGACGCTGGCAGGCCGGGTCCTTCAGGGCGGTCAGCAGAGGGCCTTTGGCGGCCCGTGCCGCCGGTCCGATTCTGCTTAGGGCCTCCATTGCGCCGGAGCGGACGCTGGCATCCGGGTCATGCAGCGCCTTAATCAGATAGGGAACGGCGTTCGCGGCGGCCGCCCCGAAACCGGCCAGGCGGCTGCAGGCATCCCGCCGGGTCTCCCACGCCAGCCTCGGTCTCAGGGAGCCGCAGTAGCTGTGGACAAAGGTCGGAAGATGCGCCCAGAGGGCTACCTCGAAGGCATTCAATTTCGAGTCCTTTGTCTGCAAGGCCCGGATGGATGTGGCCATCGAGGGCCGGCTCCGGGTGGCCCAGCCTTTGGGCGGTTGGACCCAGAAAATGAGATAGGTTAGCGACAAAAGAACCGCGATCATCCCCAGCAGCCAAGTCCTTGTCCGCAGGCTCTTCATGGACTTGTTATTAACCAGGGGGCACGGAACTGTCAAGGACAGGGTCGGAGGCCCAAATCCTCGCCTAAGATGTTTTTGAGGAACCGCGGAATGAGCGGAATACGCGGAAAAGGAATGGTTTTCCGCGTATGCCGTTTATTCCGCGGTTCTCTATCTTCTCTGGATTGGCATGAGATTTGAGGGGCTTTGATTCTCCTAATCTTCCTTGCATCCGAAGGTCATTAGGCGAGGATTTGGGCGGAGGGCGGGAGCGGCGGGGGCGCTCCAGGGCGCTCAAAAGTCGGGCTACCGGGAGTGGACACATGCGCGCAGCCCCGAAATCCGAAGGAAATCCGAAATCCGAAGGCAGCCGGTTGGCTGGGCTGCTCCCAGTGCTGAAGGTGATGGGTTGGCCTAAACAATAACCAAAGACTTAAGCCATGGTCAGAGCCGCCCTGGGGGGGCGCTCATGCCTGGGCTTGCTCGACCCAGCGGAGCATTCGGGCGATGCCGTCCTCTTTGCTGACGGAGCCAGTGCAGGGGTCAGAACTGCCCCCGTTTCTGTTTTAAAGCATCGCCGCCAGTGCCTCAGGATTTCCGGTCAAAGAATGGGCTCTTTCCAGTGATGCTCACTGGGATGCCCAGGGCCAATTTGACCTTGTTGCCAAACAAGTCCATCGCCAGGCCGGCCCGTCCAACCGAAAACATCAGCCGAGTATCCACTCGCGAATCAGCCGCAACACTGGCGGCAGAACTGGCGGCGATGCCAAGATCGATGGAGTTGAACGAGCAGACCCCGCTTGTCTTCTCGATCTCGGTGCAATTCCCATGGCCGCAGTAGCCACAGTTCAGGCCTGCAGGATTTGATTCAACGCCGATGACCAGCACGGCAGAGGAGAGATCCACGCAGTTGGCATCCCGTTCAAAGGAGGGGCGGTTCTCCGACTGCGCCAGCTCCCTCATTTTGCTGGCGAGCCTTTGCTTTGAGGCCACATCGTCAATCGCCACTACCCGGATGTTGTCGATGCCACGGGTCTTGGGAGCCGTGCGAGCCGCGGCAGCCATGAGGCTTGCCACCTGGAGAGCCGCTTGTTGTTCAAGCTCGGTCGATGTCTTCATGCCGTCTGGAGTTTTACCTCAGTCGGCCTTTTCGACGCCAGCATATTCCCGGGTGAATTGACAACCAGTGACGCCCTTATTCAACGGAAAGAAATCGCGATGAATCCGTTCCTTGGGGATGCGATCAACATTCCGATGGCGCTCGTCGCCGGCATCATCGTCTTCGTTCCGCTCCTTGCTTTCGAGGCTTTCATCGAGGCGCTGGTGTTGAAACGGGCATGCTGCCTGCCTTATGGTCGGGCCCGCTTTTCGGGCGGCCTTCCGACCCGCGCGGCGAGTCAGAATCAACGCTTCCTTGCTTTCCTCCGGACGTCTCCTCTTGGCAGCCTCTTCCCCTTCCACCTGGCGCACCGCCTGGGAACCCGCGCTGAGGCGGGAGCTAACCAAAGAATCAAAAAGAATCTGTTGACATCACCTACGCATGTAGGTAACATGCCGCTACAATTGTAGGTAAATGCGCTGTAACCAGCCGAACTCCATGAGACAATGACCATGAAACGAAAGAGACCAACGGGACTTTCCGAAACCCAGATGGAGATCATGCGCGAGGTCTGGGCCGGGGGCG
Organism: uncultured Verrucomicrobiota bacterium; assembly: GCA_964653485.1. Lineage (GTDB taxonomy): Bacteria > Verrucomicrobiota > Verrucomicrobiia > Limisphaerales > UBA8199 > CAVQND01. Next base: position 18,280 of record CAZZFF010000079.1, read on the forward strand.
AGGTGACGGTCACCCAGGTGTGCGAGGCGCTCAACCGGAACCGGCCCCTGGCGCGCAATACGGTCCATACAATGATGGACCGCCTGGCTCGGCGGGGCTGGCTCAAGCGGCGGCTCGAAGGCCAGAGTCATTATTATTCCGCCAGAGCGCCGCAGGCCAGCACGCTCCGGGACCTGGTCAGCCGCATGATCGACACGGCCTTCGGCGGTTCGGTCGAGGAACTGGTCGTGGCCCTGCTGCGGGGGCGGCGGTTGACGGCGGAGGATGCCGAGCGCATTCGCAAGTTGATCGAGGAAGCAAAGAGGGGCGAGCCATGAAGGTGATCCATTTGTTTCATCCCGGCACGGGCGTCCTTGTTTGGGCCGGGCACGCGCTGTGGAGCATCTCGATTGTGTTGGGTGTCGTCGCCGTGCTGGCCGCCGCAGCGGGCCGAAACCGCCCGACGATCCGCCACGGCCTCTGGCTGGGGGCTCTGATATGCGTGCTGGGATTACCGCCACTCACGGGATTGCTGGAGGGGTTCGCCTGGAGGATTGCATCGCTGCGGATTGCCTTGCCCGCGGGGCTTGTTACCGCCCATTCTGCCCCGCCCGCGCCCGGTTTGGACTCGCGCCGGGGAGAGAATCCTTCGAGAGCGGTAGAGGGGGTCGTCTCTGTCAGCCGGGAGGTCGAGCTGCAACAGGGAGGGACGCCGGCCACTGGCCACGAGGACGGAATTGCCGCAACGGCAACGCCCACCCCCGCCGCCCTCTCTTCGCCGCGGCCGGACCGGACCGGCGGGCGAAGTCTGTTGGGTCTCGCCGCCTCGGTTTGGGCCCTCGGGAGCCTGGTTCTGGCGCTGCGCTTGATCGTGGGATGGCGGCGGTTAAGGCGCCTCGTGCGCGGCGCGCAGGCCGCGCCCGCAGACTGGCGACCAGCCGACTTGCAACGGGTGAGGCAGGCAGCCGCATGGATCGAACTGCCGCAGATCGCGCTCTCCAGGCAGGCTTACGTTCCCATGGTGGTTGGGTTGCTTCATCCCCGAGTGGTTTTGCCGGAGGCCCTGGCCGCGGAGATGAGTGCCGCGGAACTGACGGAGATCTTGATCCACGAATGCGCCCACATCCAGAGGAGAGACCAGTGGGTGCTCGCCATGCAGCGCCTGGCGCTGATCCTCTTTTGGCCCCACCCGCTGCTCCATTATCTGAACCGGGAACTGGAGAGCGCTCGCGAAGAGCTATGCGACAACCACGTGCTCGCCGCCTCGCGGCCTACCGCCTACGCCGAGACACTGCTGCGGTTGGCACAGGTCTGCCTCCCGGCGCCCCGATGTGGAGGCGGCATGGCGATGTTCCGCCGCGGCTCCGACCTGGAGCACCGCATTCGCCGCTTGGTCGATAAGCGCCGGGAGCTGGGCGTCGCCCTGACGGGCTGGCCGCGGTTTGGCATCGTTCTTTCGATGGCCCTCCTGGCCGCCGGAGTCTCCGCCGTCCAGGTGCGGCTGGGCGCGGCCCAGAACTCCACAGCCCAAGGGCAGCCCGAGGTCAACAAGGGCAGCTGCGACGTGCCGGAGAAAGTCATTGACGATCTCATCCAGGCAGACATCCGTTCATACGGGGATCGGACGACGTTCATTCGGATGCTCGAGAGCGAAGGGACGACCCTGGCACAGTATCGAAGGCGGCGACGTGAGCAGTTCATCGAGCAGGCGATGCTCGATAAGAAGCCGAGCGCCAAGCCGGGAAACCAGAAACCTGCACGGGAGACCGAGCAAACGGTTGACGAACCAGCAGCCTCATCGGATGCATCCGCGCTGTGCGGGGCTATCGCAGCCCTTGACTTGGACAGAGCCTTGCGCCTGGTGGTTGCTGGAGCACCGGTCAACGGCGTGGACCAGCGCGGAACGAGCCCCATCGGGATGCTGGTGGACCTTTGGTGGAACCTGAGAGGGCAGGACAATCTCCGCGCGCGGCTATTGGGCGAACTTCTGGACCGTGGTGCGGATCCATTCGCCGTCTCGCCGACGGGGCTGTCGCCGGCGCGGAGGAGCCTCAACCTGGTGGACAAGAGCTTGGGCGATCTGTTGCTCACCAACCGCCCCAGCCTGGCCGTGCGGCCGACCCCTGGCGACGCTGCGCTTGATTTGGCCGCTCAAACCGGCCGGACCAATGCCATTGACTTCCTCCTCAAGGCCGGCATCTCAGTGAACCAAAAGAACGGCGACGGCCTGACGCCCCTGCAAGCGCTGGTGACGCTCGGTAGGAACGGCGCGTTCATCCCCGCCAGCGATCCCCCGCCTTCTTTTGTGCATCAACCCCGGCAGAAAGGCGCCCCGGATATCAGCGCGGTGGAAGTTGCGGACTTCCTCTTGAGCCGTGGCGCGCAGATGGACGTGTTCATCGCCGCAGGGACGGGCTTGACCAACCAGCTCGCTTCCTTGCTGCGCGCCAACCCCGCCGCGCTCAAGTCCGCAGACGGGCTCGGGCGCTCGCCCCTACACTACGCCGTGCAGGGACATCAAATCGGCACTGCAAGGCTATTGCTCCAGGCCGGGGCTGATCCAACCATTCAAAGCACCAAACCTCCGCTGCCAGGCGATGGCCGGACCGGCGAGATTATCCGCATGCCGGCACAGGCACGCTCCGCTCCGCTCCACCTTGCCGCTCGCCGTATGGATACGGAGATGCTGCAGATGCTGCTGCAGGCCGGCGCGCCCGCGAATCAAACCGATGCCGCGGGCAACACGCCGCTCCACTTAGCCGTGCAGTGGGGAGCGACAGACTGCCCGCGGCTGCTCCTCCAGGCCCATGCGCCTCTGGATGTCACAAACGAGGCGGGCGAAACGCCCTTGCGCGTGGCGGTGAAGTGCGGTGCCGTAGGGAATGTGGAGATCCTCCTCGCTGCGGGCGCGCGGACGGACCTCGGTCTCGGGAGCAATACCCTGCTTCACGTCGCCGTCGCCCCATCCGAACCTCCCCCCTTCATGCCGGGATTTGGATTGCGCAGCGGCGCCGGGGCGGTTGCGCTGTTGTTAAAGCACGGCCTCGGGGTGGACTCGCGGGATGGCCAAGGGCGCACTCCGTTCCTGTGTGCGGTGGAGGCGATGGACCTGGAGGCGATGGACTTGCTCCTCGCCAATGGAGCCAATATCAACGCCGCCGATGCCCGCGGAAACACGGCACTGCATCAGCACGCGTCCAGGTATTGGGACACTATCCATCGCCGCGTTCCTCGCCCCGGCCCCGTGGTCCCGCCACCACCAGCAGCGGGCCAAATGATACTCCCGATGTCTGACAAAAGAATCAGCATCACAGCCTGGCTGCTCGAACATGGCGCCGATCCCAACCTCACTAACCATGAAGGTCGCACTCCGTTGGAGTTGCTCTGCGACTATCCCTGGGGGGGCCGCTTCGATGACAGCGATGTGCTCGACCGAATGGTGTGCCTGATCAAGGCGGGCGCGAAGGCATCGAATCTCACTGAGAAGGGACGGGACCTGTTACGCCAGGCTGAGGCCACGGCCAGGGGTGTGCCCGCCCATGCGCCTGCGTTTTGATCCAGTCGAATCCGAAGGGCAAGGCGCCAATGAGGCCGCTGCGGCCCAATTTGTTCTGAATGAGTTTTAACGGTGATGAGGCGAAGAAGGAGGGTGGCATTAACGAAAGCCCAGGCCATCAAAACGCACCCTCGGACTGACTTATCTTATCCAACAAGGCATCATCAATGGTAATGGTGTCTTTTCGTCCGTTGCGTTCAAGGATAATATCTCCGGTAACGTCTTTGAGTTTGGCTCCTTTTCGGTTTCTGATTCTGATAAACGACCGATCAAGGTCATCTTTGATCGTCACATTCTTGAAATGGATATTCCCTGCCAGGCCCGAATCGGCGCCCTGCACGTAAATCGGGTGAAAGAACGTATCCTCCCGAGCACTGTCACGAATGACGGAATCTTCCATTTCAATGCGCACCGCATTGTAAGGATTGCACTGCACGCAGAGTCCGGCCATGCCGTCGTTTTCCGAAACCAGATGAGTGATACGCAACAGTCCTCCAGGGGGATCCTTAGGAGCGCTGCAGAGGTGAACGGCATGCTGCTTGTTACCGCGGGAAACACAATTCTCCAAGTAGATCGAAATGGGCTTGGAGCGGCTGCTCATGGATTGCGGACAGACTTGATAACCGGTTCCGGCATTGTTTTCGGCAACGCAACGGCGCACCACACAATTAATCAAGGAGTCATCAGGACTATTCGGCTCGAAATCAATGCCCGACCTCGGAGCCGTGCCGTCGGTATTGCGCAAACGACAATCTTCAATCAAAAGCCCTTCGGCGCTGATGACGCTGATTCCCTGGCGATGATTGTCGTTGCAATCCACTCGGCGGATCACCACATCCACATTCGGGTGTTTGTCCCATGTCGGGCCAAGATAAATGCCATCGCCTCCCGTCTGTTCAATGGTGAGGTCTTCAATCCGCACGTTTTGGCATCCGGAAAAGTTCAAGCCATGCCGCCATTCTGACTTTTCATAGGCACCGGATTGATAATCCTCTTTATGCATGCGAATACGGGCGGATTTGCCGCCCTCCTCTTTTTCGCCGCGAACGATGACATTGGTGCATTGCCGAAACGACAGAAGACAATCCCCACTGGGATGGAAGGCGCCTTTCAAAGCAACCATTTCCGTCCCCGCTTCAAATACGATCTCCTGATTGTTCACACCTGTCAGCGGCCGCGTAATCCAAGCCGATGCTTGTCGGTCGACGATCAGTTTCGCCACCTTCGAGTTAATGGCGTCTTGTAAAAAGTCGGTGGAGTCTTTTCCATCAAACCCCCACCACGATACCCGTGCTTCGCCCCGTTTGCCGTCCAGAACCTCCTGAACCAATTCTGGCTTAGCGAAGTGCTGGGTCCCTGCGGAAATCGGAACGCAAAACAAATTATACAACACGATACAGATGGGCAGAAATACATGCTTCATTCGGAGGCTCACTATCATTCGATGAACTAGACAGATGAAAGCGGTCGGGTCAACACAATAACACAGTTTCGCCCCAGGTGCCGTCGTTGCCAGCTCCGACAGCCGACAGCGGCAGGCGGCCACGCCGCGGGGCTCCAGGCCTCAGCACTTGATCCCGCAATTCCTGATCGCGCTTTTTCCCCGGCTCGGCCATAACTTCCAGCGTGTTAGCCAAGCAGCTCAATCCTAGAAAAGTGAGAGTATTGGGCTTGACCGGATCTGGCGGTTGGAGGCAGGCTGGCAAGCGGCCGATTTGGCTGCGAGTGGGGCGCGTGACGGAGAGCCTGGGGCTGGGGCCGGGAGATGCCAAGGAGTATGAAGCCTGCATCGAAGGCCGGGTCTTGGAATTGGCGACCAGGGCCGAGCGCAACGGGCTGGAACAAGAATGGAGGGCACTGCGGCGAGGTTGTTATGCAGGAGGGGAGGGTTTTCTGGAGAAGCTCCGGCGCGAGTTGGCCCAAGCCTTGAACGACGGGGACTAAGCTGAGATGGCATACAGGTGTCACAATTCTAGGACTGACCCCGCCGACTGACCCCGCCATGTTTGATGCAGGGGCGTGCTCGGTTTGCCGGAACAGGTCCTGCTCCGGCTGGTGCCATGAATGAACACATTACATCACTTTGGCACAATTGATGGACAGGCTGTCGCGATGACGGCACTTTTGAACACCTGCACCACTGCGATGACCACGATTCGAGGTTTTTTGGAAAGGCACAACCGCTTAATCGCCGCGGCATCCTTCATTTGCTTTGTTGTCGGTCTGGCGATCTCACATCGGATTGAGCCAGGTGTCCGTGTCAAGACGGTGACACTTGCTGGAAACACTCCTGCGCTTGAATTTCTCCCGGCTGGACCTGGTCCGCATCCCGTCGCGCTGCTTGCCCACGGTTTCAGCGGTTCGAAAATGTCGCTCTTTTGTTACGGTGAGGCGCTCGCGGCTGCGGGATTCAGATGCTTCGCTGTTGATCTTCCCGCACATGGGGCGTCGCCGCAGCAGGGATGTTCTTTTTACGAGGCCGTGCGCATGGCAGCGGAAGTCGCGCGTGCAATTGGACCGGTGGATGTTTTCCTTGGTCACTCAATGGGTGCCTACGCGGGAAGCGGGGCCGTGCGTGACGGTGACCTGAAGCTAAAACTTTTTATTGCCGTGGGTGCCCTTCCTGACTTGGGCGAGCACGGGCCACCGTTGCTTCTCCTGGCTGGCCAATTCGATCAAGTCTATCCGCCCGCCCGGCTCCGGGAGCGGACGGATGCGCGTCTGGTGCTCTCTCCATGGTCAGAGCACGTCTTCGAGGCTTGGGATCCAGTGCTCGTCAATGCGGCTGTCAATGCCGCGTGTGCCGCAACCGGCAAGGTGCAGCCCCCGCCACCAACCTGCTGGCGCTGGCGACTTGCCGGCGTGGTGCTTGGCGTCCTGGGCGCGCTCGGCCTGGCACTTGCTTTGCCCGGACTGCCTTCCCGATGGGCTTGGGCGCGCGGACTGCTTGTCTCGAGCATTTTTATCATCGCCTTTGCTAGTACCGCCTGGAAATGGCTTGATTTAGCACCGCACCCACGGCTCTTCCCTTTGCAGATCACCGGGATGGTTGTCACTTTTATAGTGCTGATGGGCGCCAGCAGAATTCACTTTCTCCGATGGATATTCTTCGTGCTTGCCGTCCTGGTCGTCGCAATCCGCTGCGTGATCACCGATTCATCGTTTCTCATGATACTGGTGTTGCTCATGGCGGTGATTCTGCTTGTGGCAGCGACTCCCGGCGTGATAGCCACTCACCGTGGGTCACGGCGCGATGGCAACATCGCCGCAGCCATCGTTGTAGGTTGTTCCCTCTGTCTATTCCATCGCCCGCCATACCACGACGTGCCACCGCGCGGCCTCATCAAGTTGGACACGAGACTTTACGATGCCTGCGTCGGCCAATATGAATTTGCGCCCGACGCCGTGTTTTGCTCCGGGATGAAGCTGACGATCCGGCGTCAGGGGGATCAATTGATTGCACAGTGCCAAGGAAGAGGGGCTTATCGAAGCGCTTTCCATATTTACCCCGAGTCGGAGACCAATTTCCTCGCTACGTTTAATGATGCGCAATTGACCTTCATCAAGAATGGCGAAGGAGAAGTGACAGGAGTAATCCACCATCTGGAGTGGCTGGCGGATAGCGTGGGAAAGAAACTCGGACACTTGAATGCCGAACATTCCCCGGATACGCCGGGAAAATCCCAGAGCGTGACGAGCCCGAAAACTCATTAAGTATCCCTGCTGTGAGCCGCTCAAGATCAGGAACAGAAAACTCAAAAGAGCGAAGCATGTCCCTCCGGGACAACGAGCTTGCGTCGGAGCGGCATTTCCGAAAGGCATTGGGACTAAGGTGAGATGGCATGCAGGTGTCACAATTCTAGGACTGAGCCCGCCACGAGGAAATCCGAAATCCGAAATCCGAAGGCAGCCGGTTGGCTGGGCTGCTCCAGTGCTGTAGGTGACGGGTTGGCCCTGCTGCGTTCGGCAATTAATAAAGACTTACGCCACGGTCAGAGCCGCCCCCTGGGCACTCATGCCTGGGCTTGCTCGACCCAGCGGAGCATGCGGGCGATGCCGTCCTCTTTGCTGAGGGAAGGGCTCCAGCCAAGGAGGCGGGCGGCTTTGCGGACATCGGCGACGAACACTTTTTGGTCGCTCCGGCGGGGCGGGTCATGGGTGAAGGACAAGGCAACGCCCGTGAGGCTGCGGAGCAGATCGAACAATTCGAGCAAGGAGAGGCTGTTGGCAAAGCCGCCGCCGATGTTGAAGATTTGGCCGGCAACCTCGTTGCGATGCTCGTAGGCGGCGGCGTAGAGGCGGACCAAATCCTCGCCGTGGAGGACGTCGCGCACTTGCCTGCCGTTTCCGGCGATGGTGAAGGGCGTTGGCTCCCGGCCCGCCCGGGCGGCTTGGCGCTGGCGGATGGCTTGGAGGCAGAACCAGCCGATCCAGCCCTGGTCGAAGGTGGCGAACTGCCTGCCGCCGTAGATGGACGAATGGCGGAAGACCACGGTTTTGAGTCCGAAGTTGCGGTGCCAGTCGCGGACGTATTGGTCGGCGGCGCCCTTGGAGCAGCCGTAGGGGCTGGCAAAATCAAGGGGGACGGATTCATCGAATCCCTCGGGATAATCCGGCGTTGTGTAGCGCGAGGGCGTTTCCTCGTAGCGCACCCAATCGAGGTCCCCGTAAACTTTGTTGGTGGAACTGTAAGCGACCAGGGCGTTTGGGCTGAACTGGCGCGCGGCTTCGAGGACGTTGAATGTGCCCAGGACGTTGGTGAGGAGGTCGCGTCGGGGGTCGGAAATCGAAGTGGTCATGGCGACCTGGCCGGCGAGGTGGCAGATAAAATCGAACGGGCCATGCGTTTCGAATGCCTGCTTCACTCCCGCCTCTTCGGCCAGGTCGTGCTTCAAGAAGGTCAGTTGGTCCTCGGTGGCCTGGGAGCGAAGCCAGCCCAGGTTGGGCTCCGAGCCTTGACGAAAAAGGGCGTCAATGACCGTGACGCGCCAGCCTTGCCGCAGGAAATGAAATGCGACGTTGGAGCCTAAAAATCCACAGCCGCCGGTAACGAGAATTCGGTTCATAGGAATCCTGTCTTCAGATGTTTGCTGTTCTATTTAAAGCCACGGGCAGCTTCTGGTCCTCGATTGTGCGAGCGAGGCCCTCGTGGAGTTGGACGAGGGGATGCCAGCCCAATGCGCGCAGGGCGGAGGTGTCGGCACCGGTGAGCATCGGCTCGGCGGGGCGATGCGGCAGGGCGCCGAACAAGAGGCGGGAGCGGCTGCCTGTGAGAGTGTGGATGAGTTCCACGAGGTCGCGGACCGGCACCGGGTTGCCGCTGCCGATTTCATAGTTGGTGAATCCGCCGCCGGGCGGGTTTTGGGCCGCATGGTCCAGCAACGCGAGCATGGCGCCGACGACGTCGGTGACGTAAATAAAATCACGGCGCTGGAGGCCGTCGGTAAGGCGGATTTCCGGGACATTGGCCAGGCATTGGCCAATAAGGCGGGTAATGAACTTGGAGGGGTCGTCCCCGGGGCCGTAGAAGTGCTGGACTTTCAAGTTGAACACGGGTGTTGCGCCGCCGACGCGCATCAACCATTGGGCGGCGTGATGTTTGCTGAGGGCATAGAGGTCGAGCGTGGGGTCGAGGATGGTATCGGTGTTCAGGAAGAGAGGGACGCCGCGTTGGGCGGCCAGGTGATAGAGGCGGACGGGGAGGAGGGTGTTGGCCTCGATCATCTGGACGGGCGATTCGCCGCGGCGACCGTAGAGGGCGGCGCAGTGGATGACGGCATCTGGGAACGCCGGGCCGGAGAAGGCCGCCTCCAGTTCGTCGGGGAGGCAGTGCCAGCGGATTTGCCCGGCCAGAGGGCCCAGGCGCCGGAGATCGCTAGTGCGGCGGCGAAAGGCGACGACCGCGCGCCCGCTCTCGATCAAGGCCCGGCACAGATGAGCGCCGAGGAAACCGGTTGCGCCCGTGATCAGAACGACCTGAGCCATAGGATGGGAGTCATGCCGATGCCCTGCTTTTTACGAACTCAGTGATGGTTTGAACCATGTAATCGAGCATAGGCGGGGTCAGGCCCGGATAGGTGCCGATGAATATCGACTGGTTCATGATGCGGTCGGCGCCGGGCAAATCGCCGACAACCCGGAAGGCGGCGGGGTTGTCTTTGCGAAGCTGGACGAAGGCGGGTTGGCGGACGAGGTTGCCGCCAAAGAGCATGCGGTTGCCAATGTTGTTTGCGTCCAAAGCCCGCGCCAGGTCGGTGCGGGTAAAGGGCGCGCCCGGCTTGACGAGCATCATGAAGCCGAACCAGGAGCAATCGGCGCGGTGGCCGGAATCGTCCCAGGAAAAGCCTTCGGGGGACCATGCTGTGGCGTGGGTGGGAAGCATGAAATCGAAGAACTCCTCGAGCGGGGCAAGGCCGCACCGGAGCCGTTGCCAGTTGGTTTTTCTGGCCTGGACGAATCGGGGTAGTTTGAGGAGCTGGGCGCGGCCAATGGCGGCTTGGGGGTCGAGGGGCTTGAGGTTGTAGCCGAGGTGCGAGTAGATGTATTTGTGGTCGTAGCCCTCGGGCAGTTCACCCAGCTTCCATTGGAAGCGGCGTCCGCAGGTGTTGTCCTTGCCGCTTTGGCACCAGCAATCCCGGCCCCAATCGCGGAAGCTCTCGACCAGGACCCGGAGCTTGAGGTTGTCGCGGATGTTGACGGCCCCGCCCTCGCCCATGGTCAGGTGATGGGGCGGGTAGAAGGACTGGGTGGAGAGGTCGCCGAAGCTGCCGGTGGGGCGTCCGTCATAGGCGCAGCCCAAGGCGTCACAATTGTCCTCGATGAGCCACAAGTCATGGCGGCGGCAGAAGTCGATGACGGCGGCCAGGTCGAAAGGATTGCCGAGGGTATGGGCCATGAGGACCGCCTTGGTGCGGCCGGGGACCCATGCCTCTTCCAATTGCTTGACCCGGCCGTTGAGCGTCAGCGGGTCATTATCGATGAAGACCGGGACAAATCCGTTCTGGAGGATAGGGGCGGCGGTGGTGGGGAACCCCGCGGCGACCGTGATGACCTCATCCCCCGGCTTGATCCGGCGGGCGCCCAGGCGCGGGCTGGTAAGGGCGGTCATCGCCAGCAAATTGGCTGAGGAACCGGAGTTGCAGAGCACGCTGGCTTTGACGCCCAGGAACTCCGCCAGGGACTTTTCAAAGGCCTCGCCTTCGGGTCCGAGGGTGAGCCAGAAATCCAGCGTGGCCCCGACGGCCGCGGCGACTTCCTGCTCGGTAAAGACGCGCCCGGCATAAGGCACCGGAGTTTGTCCCGGAACAAAGGGGGGACGTTCGACCCCGGATTCTTCCGCCGCCTCGTAGCCGGGGCGATTGGCCGCATGGGCCATACGTGCGAATTCGCGGGTCAGCCGGAGGATTTCTTCTTTGAGCTTGGCGGCCTCGGAGTGCATCTGGGGTTTCTATGCGGCGGGGGTGTACCGCTTTTATTGGATCACAATCGCTTATCAGGGGCCTGGACGCGAACGGGATATTGGACTGAGCCTCGGGCCTCCCGCGTCAGGCACGGCCCAGGGCAGGCCCTGGCGGCGGGCGGAATCCACGTAGGTTTCTATCTGGGTGCGCGCAAGAGCGGCGAGGTCGGGATGGGTGGCGGCGTGGCGGGCCTTGTACCAGGCCATGGTGTGGTGAATCGCCTCCTGGAACGTCCAGACAGGGCGCCAATCGAGGAGCGCGCAGGCTTTATCGATGGCAAGGGTGAGCAGGCTGGCCTCGTGAGGCTGGGTTGGGTCGGAGCCGTCGATCCACTGGCCGGGCCAGTGTTTGAGGACCTCCTGGACGACGTCGTGGACGGTGTGGCGGGCGGTGGGGCCGGGGCCGAAGTTGATTCCTCCGGCCAGGGGTGAGTTCTTGCCCTCCTGACTGAGCCTGGCGCCGAGCAAGAGATAGCCGCTGGAGCATTCCAGCACGTGTTGCCAGGGGCGAACAGCGCGAGGGTTGCGGACCAGGATGGGCCGCTTCTCGATCAGGGCGCGAACGCAATCCGGCACGAGGCGGTCCTGCGCGTAGTCGCCCCCGCCGATGACATTGCCCGCGCGGGCGCTGGCCAGGCAACCGAGTTTGGGGTTGGGCAGGAAGAAGGACTTGTTCCAGGCCTGGCAGAGCAACTCGGCCACGCCTTTGCTCATGGAATAGATGTCGTGGCCGCCCATTGGATCGTTTTCGCGATAGGCGAACTCCCACTCGCGATTCTCGTAGCATTTGTCGCTGGTGATGACGACCAGGGTGCAGGGCAATTCGGCGCGCCGCACGGCTTCGAGGAGG
>CAZZFF010000080.1:0-16841 GCA_964653485.1 uncultured Verrucomicrobiota bacterium
TTCCGGCCGGACGACCGACAAGCTCGCGGCGACCAAGCTGACGGCGGTGCGGAGCAAGTTGGTCGAAGCCCCGTACATCAAGGAGTTCCCGCTGGTGCTGGAGTGCAAGGTGGTTGATGTTGCGCAAATCGGGACGCACGCGCAGTTTGTGGGCGAGGTGCTGGATGCGAAAGCCGAAGAGTCCGTGCTCGGCAAAGACGGCGCGATCGACATCAAGCGGCTCAGGCCGCTGATTTTCACACCCGACACGCAGGAGTATTACGGCGTCGGAGGCTTCCTCGCAAAAGTGTTCTCGGCCGGCAAGAGCATCTGAGCCGCCTGCCGCCAAAATAACAAGCCAGGTTGTAAAGGTCAGTTCTCGACGGCTCCTCACTCCGCCTCCGGCCCTTGTCCCTGGGCCGGGTGCAGGCCGAACTGGACGAGCTTGGCCTTCATCGTGACGCGCGAGATGCCGAGCCAGCGGGCCGCCTTGGCTTGGTTGCCGTGGGCCTGGGCGATGGCCCGGGAGAAGACCTCGCGTTCCGCGAACTCGAGTATCCGGCCATGGACCCCGGCAATCTCGCCGCGGCGCGCCGCCGCCAGCATGTCTTCGACCACGTCCCCGAAGGCCCGGGCCGGGGAGCAGCTAGGCACCCGGCTCTTATTGAGGGCCGTGCGGACGTGGTCGAGGTTGATGGTGTAGCTTTGGGCCAGAAGCAGGGCCTTGCGCACCACGTTCTCCAACTCGCGCACGTTGCCCGGCCAATGCTGGCCCTGGAGAAAGCTCATCGCATCGGGATGGATGGAGGGGCTGGCGTTGCCCAACTCCGGTCCGTGCTTTTGCAGGAAATAATTGACCAGGTCCGGCAAATCTTCCCGGCGCTGGCGCAACGGCGGCAGCGTGATCACCACCACGCTGAGGCGGTAGTAGAGGTCCTCGCGGAATTCCTTCTCGCGGATCGCGGCCTCCAGGTCGCGGTTGGTGGCGGCCACGACCCGCACGTCGACGGGGATAGGTTCCTTGCCTCCGAGCCGTTCCAGGCATTTCTCCTGGAGCACACGCATGAGCTTGACCTGGGTCCCCAAGGTCATATCGCCGATCTCATCCAGAAAAATGGTGCCCTGGTTGGCTTGCTCGAATTTCCCGATCCGCCGATGGGTCGCCCCGGTGTAGGCGCCGCGTTCGGTGCCGAAGAGTTCACTCTCCAGCAGGGTTTCCGGGATGGCGGCGCAGTTGATGGCGACAAACCGGGCGTTGAGGCGGTCGCTATGCTGGTAAATGGCGCGAGCTATCAGTTCCTTGCCCGTGCCCGTTTCGCCGCGGATGAGGACGTTGACCGGCTTGGTCGCCACTCGCCCGATTTCCTTGTAGATGGACTGCATCGCGGCGCTCTGGCCTACCAGGGCATCCCGGGTTGAGCCGCCTTGACCAAGGGCCACCGGCTCGGACATGAGCCGGTTGCTCTCAGCCGCCTTGTCCACCAGGTCCAGGAGGTCGGGCACCTGAAAGGGCTTGAGCACGTAATCGTAGGCGCCGAATTTCGTTGCCTCGATCGCCGTTTGGGTCGTGCCGTAGGCGGTGATGAGGATGATGGGCAGACGGGGTTGGCTGGCGTGGAGTTGGCGCACCAGCGCCAGGCCGTCCAGTCCGGGCAACCTAAGGTCGGTGATAACCACGTTGAACCGCTCCGCCTCGGCCCGGGCCAGACCCTGGTCGCCACGTTGCTCAAGGGTTACTGCATAGCCCTCGTCGGTCAGAACGTGGCACAGGGTGTCCCGGATGCCCGAGTCATCTTCGATTAACAGGATTTTAGTGGCCCCGCTCATTTGTCAGTCCGTGGGAACACGATAACAAAGGTCGAGCCTCGATTCACCTGCGTTTGGTACTGCAAGACCCCGCCGTTCATCCGGACGATGCGCGCGGCAATCGAGAGTCCCAGCCCCGTGCCGCCGGCCTTGGTGGTAAAAAACGGGTCAAAGAGCCGCTTTTCCACCTCGGGCGGTATCCCCTTGCCGGTATCGGCGACCTCCAGTACGGCTACCGCCGTGTCCTTGTCGGCGATTCGCTTGCGGTCGGGGCGCGCCCGCAGCACGATCCTGCCGCCGGAGCCGATGCTGTCGGCGGCATTTTGAACCAGGTTGATGAGCACCTGCTGCAGTTGGGCCGGGTCCGCGTGAATCTGCATCGGCGCCAACTCCTCGGTTCGGAGTTGAATGTCCGTTTTGGCCAACTCCGGTCCGAGCAGCGCCTGCACTTCGGCCAGCGGCATGCTGGCCCGGATGGTGGCCGGCTGCGGCTCGGCCGGCCGGGCGAATTGGAGGAAATCATTGACGATCCGGTCCAGCCGGGACACTTCCCGTTCCAGGACTTGCGCCTCGTCCATGGCCGGCGAATCGGGGAGGAGTTTCTCTCGCTGGGCGAACAAGGCGGTCTTCATCGCGGTCAACGGATTGCGGATTTCGTGGGCCACCCCGGCGGCGAGCACGCCCAGCGCCACCAGCTTTTCGTTTCGCTCGGCCTCCGCCTGGCTTTCGACCAGCTTGATCCGCAACGGGGCGATCAGATCGCGGTAGCTCGCGCCCGCCAACGCGGCGCCGAACGCAAAGAGCAAGGCCACCAGGGTCAGCACAAGGAACCGCAGCCGCCTCAGGGTTTGAGTGGTTTCCGCCAGCAAGCGGTTGCGCGAATCAAAATGCGCCCGGGCAAAATCCTGGCCCAGGTCCCAAAGGTGGCGGGCCTGGCTCTGAAAGCCATCGTATTCCACCAGCGACGCCGCCGTCTCGTGGGAGGCCTCCATCCGCGCATGGAGGTCCTTGGCCTTGAGCAGAAACAGGTCGCAGGCCGCGCGCATTTGTTCGAGAGTCGCCGACTCGCGCTCCGTGGTTGTCTTGGGCGTCTGTCGTCCTATCCACGCCGCGAGTTCGTCGGAGGCCTGGAGGAACTCGTTCCAGGCGCCCGGGTCGTTGGCGCTGGCATAGTGCCGCATCCGGTCGTTGGCGTGGCGGAGCGTGTCCTTGAAGCGGTCGGCAATCTGGAAGCTCTCGATGTCCACCTGGCCCAGGCGCCTGCGCACGTCCACCGCCTGCCTTTCCGAATTCAACGTGACCAGGACAATCAACGCACCCATCAGCCCGACCGCCAGGCCCAAAGCAACCAACCGCAACCGGACCGCCGAGTTTATCATAGGCAACTGGACGAAAGCGGTGCATTCATAATGCCGAGTTCTATCTACGTCAAAACCGACCTGGAGTCACGAAAACAAATCGAGTCGAGAGCCAAGATTCTTTGCACTCCTGCATAGCTGTTGTGCAGCGCCGGCCTCCTGCCTTTTGCCGCCGACCCCGCAAGTCCTCCGGGGCCGTCCGCAGGAATTCGGCATCTTTCAGGCAAATCTCCCTGTTTTAGGCCCTCTTCCGGAGCCGAACCGGGCCGACTGGCTCCATCCCAGCCTCGGTTGGCATACATCCCGCTAAGGCAATGGAGTGTCGGTGGCGGGAAGGCCGGCGCAGGCGGGCTTGCGCCGGTGCGCGGGCGGGTCCATCGTAGGTGGGGGCGTCGGCAGCGACATGCTTGGCGCATCTCCGGCCTGACCCTCGGGTCGGGACCGGATTGAGCAGATGTAAATGAGACCGGATTTTTTTATCGTTGGCGCTCCCAAGTGCGGCACTACCGCCATGGCTGATTACCTGGCTGCGCATCCGGACATCTACATGGCGCGAAAGGAGATGCACTTTTTCGGCCTGGATTTGCGCTTCGGCCCCCAGTTTTTTCGCCGCGACCTGACCGCCTATCTCGCCGAGTTTGACGCCTGGAAAGGCCAGCGCCGCGTCGGCGAGGCCTCCGTCTGGTATCTCTTTTCCACGCAAGCCGCCGCCGAGATAAAGGCCTTCACCCCGGATGCCCGCATCATTGTCATGCTGCGCGACCCGGTCGAGATGCTGCATTCCCTCTATTATTACTTTCTCTTCGACGGCAACGAACCGCTGCCGACGTTCGAGCAGGCCCTGGCTGCCGAAGCGGACCGCGCGAGGGGACAGCGCCTCTGCCGCCAGACCTATTTCGCGCAGGGCCTCGCCTACCGTCAGGTCGTCCGTTACACCGAGCAGGTCCGGCGGTACTTCCAGACCTTCGGGCGGGAACGGGTTCACGTCATCATTTACGATGATTTTGCCGCCGATGTCTTTGGCGCTTACCGCCAAACGCTCGATTTCCTGGGCCTGGAGTCCAAGGGCTGCGACCCTGGCTTTGGAGTCGTCAATCCCGCCAAGCGAGTCAAAAGCCCCGTCTTGCGCGCGGCGATGGGCGATCCTCTGCTCCGCTCGGCGGTGCTCGCGCTGCGTCCCTGGATGCCGCGCGCCGTCTTTGCCGCTCTGCAGCGAATCGAGGCCCGGCTCCAACGGTCCAATGCCTCCGTCGAGCGCCGCCCCCCGCTGGCCCCGGAGCTGCGGGCGCAGCTCAAACGCGAGTTTGCCCCGGAGGTGGAGCGCCTGAGCGAATTGCTCGGGCGCGACCTCACCCATTGGAGCCGCGACCCGTCGTCTTCGCCTGAACGGAGCGGACTGCCGGTGTGGCTGCCCACGACCCCAACCGAACAGCCGCTCGCCGGCGGCGGGGACGCCAAGGCGCGGTCCAAAAACACCCAGGCCCAAGGGCCGCGCGCCGAGGAGTCAGGCCCAGGGAAAGCCAGTGCCGCCCCCGAACCCTCGGCCCTTGAAGCCCGGGCGACTCATGCCCCGGACGCCGCCCGTCGATCGCCCGGCCCCAACCCGCTTCTGAGCGTCATCATCGTCAACTATAATGGCGCCCCGTGGCTTGCACGCTGCCTGGATTCGCTCCGCCGCCAGACGATCTTCGACCGGATCGAGGTCATCGTGGCCGATAACGCCTCGCCGGACGGCTCCGAGAAGCTGGCGGCTGGGCTGATGGACGGCTGGCCGAACGGGCGCACCGTCCAGCATGGGGCCAACCTGGGTTACTCGGGCGGCAACAACCGGGCGGCGCTCCAAGCGCGCGGAAAATACCTGTTCTTTCTCAACAGCGACACCTGGCTGGAACCGCAGTGCCTCGAGCGCTTGGTGCAGGAGATGGACCTCGGCGGCGCCGCCGCCGCCGCTCCGCTGGTCATGGAGTATCTCAATGGCGCCGTCCAGTCCGTCGGCAGCCGCGGATTTGACATCTTTGGCCTGCTCACCACCGGCGGCGGCCGGCTGGAACGCCGGAAAATCTTCGCCGCCGAGGGCTGTTCCATGCTCATCGCGCGCGAGTGGTTTCAAAAGCTCGGCGGATTCGACGACCAGTTCTTCATGTATGCGGACGAGTATGACATTTGCTGGCGGCTCTGGGCCGCCGGGGGGAGCGTCATCCTGGCGCCCTCAGCCCGGGTGCATCATCGCGGGGCCGTGGCGGTCAACCCGCGCGGCGGCGAGCGGGTCGTCGAGGCCCGCACCTCGGACAGCAAGCGCTATTACGCGAACCGGAACAACTTGGTCGTTCTGCTCAAGAACAGCCAGCATTTGCTGCTGCTCATGGTGCCGCTGCAAATGCTCATGCTCCTGGCCGAGGCCCTGTTCATGTGGGCCTGGACGGGACGCTGGTCGCACGTGCGGCGCGCCTACGCGGATGCGCTGATCGATTGCTGGCATTTGCGCCCGCACATTCTCGCCGAGCGCCGACGCTTGCGCGGCATGCGGCGCCACGGCGACTTCTGGATGCTCCGTTTCCTGCGCGGACGGTTGAATCGATGGCGTGAACTGCGCCGGTTCCGGCGCTTCGGTATGCCCAAGGTAGATCAGAAATGAATTCCAAATCACTTTCCTCTCGTCTTGCCCGCTCCGGTCCGGTGCTGATGCTTCTGCTGTTGGCGGCATTAATGGTCGCGCTTCTGGGAGAAGGGTGTCTGCCGGGGCGGACCTTCTTTTCCAACGACGGGCCGCTCGGCCGGAGGATGTCGGCCTGCCACCGGCTGCCGGAGCGCTTTACAGGCTGCTGGGAGGATTTGAATTCCATCGGCTATCGCGACCTGGCGGCCGTTCCGAGCCTGAGCTACGGTCTTCTCTGCGTGCTGAGGCCGCTTTGGTTCTCCAGGCTCTACATGCCGGTGGCGTTGGTGCTTCTCGGCATGTCCGCCTGGTTCTGCTTCCGCCGGTTTGGCCTGTCCCAGCCGGCGTCTGTCCTCGGCGGGCTGGCCGCGACCTTGAATTCGGCCTTTTTCTCGGCCGCCTGTTGGGGCTCGGCGGCGCACGCCATCACCGTGGGAATGTGTTTCCTGGCCGTGGCGATGCTGGCGGCCTCCTCTTCAAAGCAACGTTGGCTGCGCGCTGTGCTGGGGGGCTTGGCTTTGGGCATGGCCGTAATTGAAGGGGCGGACATCGGGGCGATGTTCAGTGTGTTTGTGGCCGCGTTCGTCGTCTGGCGCGGTTTGGTGGCCGAAGGCCCGCGAGTGAAGAACGTTGTCCAGGGTGTGCTCTGCGTGGTGGTCGCCGCCCTGTGCGCCGCCGTGCTGGCCGCGGAGGCCATCTCTGAATTGGTGAAGACCGATGTGGTGGGCGTCGTGGCGGCCGCGGAGCGCAGCAGCCTGAGCAAGGAGGGGCATTGGGACTGGGCCACACAATGGAGCCTGCCCAAGCGCGAGACCCTCGGCCTGATTGTCCCCGGGTTGTTCGGTTACAAAGTCGACGCTCAGCAAGGCGCGGCCTACTGGGGCACTACCGGCCAGGATGCGGCTTGGGAACGCTATCTTGCCAGCGACAGGCGCGGTCCGCCGCCCAGCGGCTTCCTGCGGTTTGTCGGCGGCGGCAATTACTCGGGAGTGCTCGTCGTCCTCCTGGCGGGGTGGGCGGTGGCGCAGAGCTTTCGGCGCAAGAACTCGGCCTTCGACCCCACCCAGCGCCGGCTGCTTTGGTTCTGGCTGGGGGCCGCGGTCTTCTCGCTGCTCATGGCCTTCGGACGTTACGCCCCTTTTTACCGATGGCTCTACGCGCTGCCTCATCTGGCGGACTTCCGCAACCCGGTGAAGTTCATTCATGTTTTCAGCTTCTCCCTAATCGTGCTCTTCGCCTTCGGGGTCGAGAGTCTATGGAAGAAGCACCTCCGGCCGCCGGGGCTGATGCCCTCCTATCGTTGGGCCGGTTTCTGGAAGTGGTGGAAGAGCGTGGCCGGGCTGGAGAGGCGCTGGCCGCAAGGCTGCCTGCTCGTTTTGGCCCTGAGCCTGGTGGCCTGGAAGCTCTATGACAACGCGCGGCCGGACCTTGAGCAGTATTTGCACTCGGTTGAGTTTGAGAGAGACATCCCCCAGGCCATTGCGGATTTCAGCATCCGCCAGGTCGGCTGGTTCGTGCTGTTCTTCAGCCTGGCGTCGGGCCTGATGACCTTGATTCTCAGCGGCGCGTTCGCGGGGAAGCGCGCCGTCTGGGGCGCCGTGTTCCTTGGCGTGCTGTTGGTGGCCGACCTCGGGCGAGCCGATCGACCGTGGGTCGTGGTCTGGGATTACGCGAAAAAGTACGCCAGCAATCCCATCGTGGATCGGCTTCGCGAAAGACCCTACGAGCATCGAGTGGCCGATATGCCTCGGGAGTTCCTCGAGCCGGAGTTCCAGCGGGCCTTCGGCACCAGCGACCCAAACGCCAGAACGGACTACCTCTTTTACCAGGTTTACAGCCGCGAATGGGCGCAGCACCTGTTCTGTTACTACGACATCCAATCCCTCGACATTGTGCAATTGCCCCGCAAACCGCAGGACCTCAGCGCGTTCGAGAAGGCCTTGACGCCGGGCACCAACGCCTCCGATTCGCGCCTCACCGTCCGCCGCTGGCAGCTCACCAACACCCGCTACGTGGTGGGCACGATGCACTTTCTCGATTACTTCAACCATCAACTCGACCCCGAGCAGCAGCGCCTCCATGCCGTCGAGCGATTCAAATTGGCCGCCAGACCGGGCTACGGAGGCGCCGGCTTGCCGTTGACGACCGCGGACGTGATCGCGGTGCCTGCGACCAACGGGCCTTTTGCCCTCTTCGAGTTTACCGGCGCCCTCCCGCGCACCCGCCTCTATAACCGTTGGCAGGTCATCACCAACGACGACGAGGCGCTCCGCCAGATCGCCAGCGCGTCGTTCGACCCGACCGAATCCGTGTTGGTATGCGGAGACTTGGCGGCCGCCGCGCCCGCCGATGCCGGCAGGGACGCCGGCACGGTCGAGTTCACCAGCTATGCTCCCAGGAGAATCGTGCTAAAGGCCAACGCCGCGACGCCGTCGGTACTGCTGCTCAATGACCGCTTTGACCCGGGCTGGATTGTGCGAGTGGACGGCAAGCCCGCCAAAATGCTCCGCTGCAATTACATTATGCGCGGCGTCTATCTCACCCCTGGCCCTCACCGCGTCGCGTTCCGCTTTCGGCCGCCGATTCGGATGCTGTATGTGAGCCTCACCGCCCTGGCCGCCGGCCTCTTGCTGATCTGTATTGTCGGCGTGTCGGGCTTCCGAAGCTGGGCAAGCCTGCCTCCGGCGGCGGGGCCTCGTCCGCCGAACGGCCGCAAGCAGAACAATCGCAAAGAGGGCAACAACAAGGACCGGCTCGACGCCTATTCCCCTGCCAGCCCAGGCTCGGTTGACAAGCCATGAGAAGCCGGGCTCGGCTGATACTCGCCTTGGCGCGAGAGAGGGGGGACCCGGCCCAGATCATTGTCAAACTCGCGCTGCGCAAGGTCCTCTTGCCCTGCCGGAGCGTCCTCGACGTCGGGTGCGGCGCCTCGATGACCATGCGTCAACTGGGGGTGCCGCAAACGACCGGCATCGACGGCTACGAACCGTCCCTCGACCAAGCCAAACGCCGCCGCACTCACGACCATTTGGTCCTGGGGGACGTGTGCAACCTCGACGCCTATTTCAAGCCGCGTCAATTCGATGCCTGCGTCGCCCTCGACGTAATCGAGCACCAGACCAAGGCCGACGGGCTGAGGCTCATGGAGCAGATGGAGCGCATCGCCGCCAGGCGCGTGGTTCTCTTCACTCCCAACGGCTTCCTGCCCCAAGGACACACCACCCCCGGTGATCGGCAGGTCCATCTTTCCGGCTGGGAGCCGGCGGAGATGGAGCGGTGCGGCTACCGGGTGATCGGGTTCCTTGGGCCCAGGAAATTGCGGGGGCAACGGCATGGTCTGAACCGGCGTCCCGCGGTCTTTTGGGGAATGGTCTCTTTGGCCGGCCATTTTCTCTGGACCCGCCGTCACCCGGCCCGGGCAGCGGCGTTGCTTTGCTATAAGACAGTCGAGGCTTGACCGGGATCGCCCTTGCCTTCAGGGTGGGTTGCACGATGCACTCGCTTGCGCGGATGTGTGCCCTGGGCGCGGTCCTCTTGGGCGCCCTGGGTTCGCCGGGCGCGGCGGCGGAGATGCCCTTGCCCAGCGCGGCCCCGTGGCCGGAGGCGGATTCTCTCTTTCGCAAGGACCCTTTTTGGGTTGGCAGCGACGACGCCTACTCGGTGGACTTGGGCCGCGGCCGCATCGTGTGGCTATTCGCCGATACCTTCATCGATCCCTCGGGAACACACGAGCGCCACGGAGCCGCCTTTATCCGCAACAGCATTGCCATCCAGAAGGGCTATAACCCGTCCTCCGCTTCCATCCGGTTTTATTGGGGGCGCAAGGACGGCCGCCCCGGTTCGTTCTTCCCCGAGACCGAAACGGAATGGTATTGGCCCGGAGGAGGAGCCTTGGTCAAGGGGCATCTCATCCTGTTCCTGATGCGCGTGCGGGCCGTGACCGGGGGCCTCGGCTTTGAAGCTTTCGGCTCGGCAGCCGTGCTGATCGACAACCCGGAGGCCGACCCTTCGGCGTGGCGCAGCCGGGTCTGCCGCATTCCCGAAAACGCGCTCCAGGTCGTGACCGGTTCGGGAAGCTCCTTCGTGGAAGGCGGCAACCTGTACGCCTTTGGCTCCGCCGAGTCTGGCACTCACGACATCTATGTCAACCGCTGGCCGTTAAGCTCGGCGCTCCAGGGCCGGCTCGGCGAGCCGGAATGGTGGGCCGGGGAATCCGGTTGGACGGCCCAGTCGCGGCCCGGGCCGCCGGCCCGCATCAGCTTTGGTGATGGCGCCACGGAGTTCACCGTCCATTTCTCGAAGCGCTTTCATCGCTACCTCGAGTTCCAGACCGTCGGGTTCGGCGGGGCTATCGTGGCGATGCGCTCGGCAGTCCATCTCACCGGGCCCTGGTCGGCTCCGCGCGCCATCTTTACGCCGCCGGAAAAGAACCGTCCCCGTGTCATGATCTACGCTGCCAAAGCGCATCCTGAGTTGAGGGGTTCAGACCTCGTGCTGACATACGCCACGAACAGTTTCGACCTGGCGGATGTTATCCAGGACCCGTCGCTTTACTATCCGCGTTTCGTACGCCTTTTCTTCGCCGAGCCCAAGGCGGCGGCGGCCTATGGCAACAGGACCACACGGTAATAGCGCTGCGTCCTGGAAGCAACGGGGTCGGAAGCTGAAGAGACCGAGCCGGTGGCGACGAGGACGCCGCCCAGGTTGTGCCAGGTGGCTTGAGTCAAGTCGGCCGCGTGCTGGACCTGGTACGAGCGCCCCGGGATGGAACTCCAGCACAACGTGAACTGGCCTGCTTGGGCCCCGGTAGCGGTGACAAAGCGGGGCGGTGGGGACACGCTGGCGGCGGCCGCGAACACCTGCTGAATCTGTGCCGCCGTGAGGGCGTTGGTGAAGAGGGCTACTTCATCGATCAGCCCGCCAAAGAGCCGGAACGCGCCCGGGTCCGGGTCGCCTCCCAGCCACACGTCTTCGCCGTTGCCGGCCACGGGCGTGGTGGCGCCGGCGGTCGAGCCGACGACCCGCGCGTCGATATAGAGTGTCTCCGATTGAACGCCGTCATAAACGCCGGCCCATTGGTGCCATTGGCCGTCGCTGAGGGAGTTGGTTCCGACCACGTCGCCGACCGGTTGTGTGCCGTCGCCGAAATGAGGAAAGCCGCTGGCGTCCATGAATAAGCGATACGAGGTGTTGCCCTTGCTGACGACCGTTTGTACGGCGCCGTTTTGCGGGTTGGCTTTGACCCAAGCCAGCAGCGTCAACGGCCCGGTCTGGTTGAGGAAGAGACCCGGGACATCGATAGCGCCAGTGCCGTTGAAGAGGCAGGCATAATTGTCGGCGCCCAACCCGGGGTCCGGCACCCCGGGAGAGCCCGGCGCGGACCCTGGTTGATAGCAGCCGTTGCCCTCGGGGGCCAGGCTGCCAAGGTTGAATGCCTTCGGCAATGTGTCGAGCGTCGGCGCCGTGTAGGCGGGACCGCCCAGAGTCCAATAGCCGACAGGGTTGGCGTTGAGAATCTGGGCGTTGTAACGGCTCTTGTTGGTGGCGCCCGTGCCGTAGTGGGCCGCTATGGTGCCGGCGCTGAGCGCCTTTGCGTAGAAGGCCGCTTGTTCCACCCAGCCATCGTAACCGCGGTTGGGGATGGTTGTGGCCCCCAGGCGCAGCGGCGCGCTGATGTTCGGACTGAACCCCCCGGCGGATGTGGGGCCCGCCACCCGGACGCCATCCACATAAAGCAAGGCATTGGTGCCGGAATGGACCCCGGCGAGATGGTGCCAGACGTTGGATTGGGCCGAGCCGCCGGCCAGGGTGGCGGTGTAACCGTTGGAGCCGCCGAGGAAGAACTCCCAGGTGTTGGTGGCCTGATAAACAATCCAGCCCAGCCGGCTGCTCCCCCCGTTCTGGGTCAAATCCACGGCCGCGGCCGGGCAGAATAAATCCGTTGTGATTTGGGCCGGTTTGACCCAAAACTCGACCGTAAAGTCCCCGCTCGGATTGAGAGCCGCCTGGAATGGCACATCGACATGGGAGCCGAAAAGGCCCGCCATCAATCCGGGGTTGGAGAAGCGGAACGCGGGGCCGATGTTGCCCGGTTGGCCCTGGATGACGCCATCGAGGCCGAACCCGTTGCCGGCGGACCCCAGCGAGCCGGTGTTGGTCACGATGTCCGCCGCCGGGGGCGGGTTGGTCTCATTCAAACGCCAATAGGCCAGCGGTTGCAGCGCCAGGACGGCTTCGGCGTATGTTCCCTGGGCCGCCGGGTTCCCGGTGACGTGCAACGTGAAGAGGCGGCTCTGCCCGAGTTGACTATTCAAATTGGTGAACCAGAGGGTCACGGGGTAACTCCCCCGCGTCAGGTTGCTGCTGGCGGAATTGAAACCCACCAACACCGTTGCGTCCGGCCCTTTGGGGGCCAGGATGCCTTTGGCGGGCGAAAGAGTGACCCAAACGGAGGTGTTGAGCACCGACCAGTGGAATGGAAATGCCCCGTTGTTGGTCAGCACAAAAGCCGGAGCCGCCGGGGTAAACGGGCCGCCGGGCGGACCGGAGGCGGCCAGGCCCGTCCCCGGCGTCAGGAGCAGCGAATCAACGGGAGCGGCCTCCAGCGCCGTCGTGGCCATGACAATGCCAAAACCCGCGTCCCGGTTCACTCCCAGGGCCATGGCGTCAAGGGCGGTCGTCTTGAGCAGGGCACGCACCTGGACTGGTGAGAGATTGGTATTGTAAGACTCCAGGAGCGCGGCGATGGCGGCGGCGTGCGGCGCGGCGGCCGAGGTTCCCGAGAAGGAGGCAAAACCGGGCACTGAGGTCGAGACATCGTCGGCTGCCGCCAAGTCAGGCTTCTGGCGGATGGCCCCGCCCGTCGAGGAGAAATCGCCCGGAGTGATCGCCGTGCCGTCCGCATTGAAGAAGACGTGCCGGGGTCCGTCCGAGCTGAACGTCTCGACGGGGTTGGCGGGCCGGCCGGTGAACGGGCCGGGGTAGGCGGTGGAGGCATCCACCGCGGCCACGGCGAAGGCGTTAGACGCCCCGGGGTGGCCGGTCAAGGCGCCGGGCGTGCTGAAGGTCAACTGCCCGCCGTTGATGCTGAGGTGGAGGAACCGCGGCGCGCCCGAGGTCTTCACGATAACCAGTCTCTCGCCGGCCTTGAGGGTCGAGACCGATTCATAAGGGTCTTGCGCCCCGTTCTGGATGGTCGTCGAACTGCGCACCACCGACGTGCCGGTCGAATCCAGCACGAACAGGTCATAGTCGTTGGTGGAACTGCCCAGGGGGTCTGACCAGAAGAGGTCAACCCGCGGCTGACTGCCGCCGGCGACGACTGTGTTGTAGATCAGCGGCCCGAAACTGTGGATCCTGCCCGTCCCGGGGGAAGGCTCCGCCCCGCCGTCCAGGAAATCTCCCTCCCAGGTGCCCGAAGCGCCCGAATCGAAATTGCCCGAGTTGCCCGCCGCCGAGAAATAGAGCACACCCTCGGCCGTTACGGTATTGATCGCCTGCGCGATGACCCCGTCCTGAAAGGGGGATTCGTCGGAATAACCCAGGTCGTCGACCAGAATCTCGCAGCCGCTCGCCCGGAGGTTGAGAATGTTCTGCGCGAAATTGGCCTCGCTCCCGTTGCCGGTGGCGAAAGAGAGCCGCGCGCCGGGGGCGAGGTCATGGATGATCTCGAGCATGGCGGTGCCTTCGCCCGTCGCCGGGGTGCCGCTTTGTCCCGGCAGGACCGTGACCGGGCCCAACTGGCCGGATGCCTGGGAGTCCGCCAGGTAATCCACGCTATCGGAGAGCACGCCCACTTTGATGCCCGCCCCCGTGACGCCGAACCGGCTCCGCGCCGCCGCCGCGAGGTGCGTCGCGTCGCCTTGGGAATCGACGCCGCCGGAGTTCACGCGGGCCTGGACCGCCCTGCGAACAAAGGTGACGTCGTCCGAGGCCGCCAGCGCCTCAAGCTGCTCAAGCGTCACCAACGCCCGGAGGGCATGGAATCGCGGAAAACTGCCGAGGACCTCGCCGCCCCCCTGTGCCACCAAGCTCAGCAGCCCGGGGGTGACCGTGCCCGCGATGTCGACCCGCACGCGTCCGTCCGGCTCCAGGTTCACGTCGAGTTCCAGCTTCGGAACGCCCGCAACAAAGGGCTCGCCGCGATGCCCCTTCACGGCATGAACCAATTGGGATTCCATCTTCCTCTGCGCGGGCGTTCGCGCTGCCTTCTCATCGAGCAACGCGCGGATTTGGTCCCGCGCGCCCTGGCCCAAGCCCTCGGGCAACGTCCCCCAAGCCGGCAGCCCGCCAAGGAGCACGATGGCCGCCATCCAAACTCGCCCGGGGAGGAGGGACAGAAATTCGGGGCAAACCGGACGAGGCGCAAGCCTGCGGAATGCGGCATGCAAGATTGCCCACAGCTTCATTCTATCCCAATATGGCCCAGGCGAATGGAAAGGAAAACAACAAACTTCCATCCCGGCGCACGGCGGTGGACAAAGTGGTATTCTGGAGTGCGCCGGCAGAGCGAAGCGGCGACGGCGCTTTGAGCCGCGCGGGACATCCAACACGCCAGGTGCTGTCCGAGCCAAAGCGGTGTCGCGCTTCGCTTGCCACCGCACTCCCAAACGGCCTACCCGGGACCTTCCGACGAACTTTTTACTGGCCCTGCCCCGATGACGAGTCAACAACAGAATACCCTTGCTTCTTCCAGGCCCGTCGCTGTAGAACTCACCCCAGACACCAGAGGACTGTTGACGGGGCGATGAGCTTTTTTACGCCTATGGCTGCGGCGACGAACGGCAAGGCCGATCCGTCCGCCGACGCCGCTGCAAAAACAGCCCGGCCCTCCAAGAAAGCGCCGAGCGGCCTTTCGGCCCTCGTCCGGGACAAGAAAGCCCAGCACTCGACGCTGGCCAAATATCGGCGAAAGGCTGGCGGAATGCAAGTCTCCCATCCAGCCACCGGGCCGAATTGCCGCGCCTGGCGTCACCGTCAGGCTACCGCGCAGCCCTCTCGTTTGAACCCCGCGGGGGTTGAGTCCCAAAGCCCAGGGTTGGCGCGGCGCCAACCCTGGGGAACCGCGCGCCAATGCCCATCAACCCCACCGGGGTTGCGGCCCGGCGGCGGTAAAACCACTCGCCAGCGAACCCCTCCCACCGCAACCCCGTCCGGCTCGACGGCCCGTCCCTCGCCGTTAGGCAGCGTCCCTCCTCTGGTCCGACGCATGGCACCGCTACACAGCCGCGCCCCGGCTGAAGCTACGCGCCATCTACGCTCACGGCTACTTAGCCGGGTGCCTGAGGGCGCCGACCAGATGGAGGCGAGGCGGCGAATCACCTGCTTCGGGGACGACGCAGCCCCCCGCGTGACCGAGAACCATGTTATCCCGATTGTCCTCGGCATGGTGGGGAGCCAGTCGCAGAGGACGAGAACCAGAACCCTGAACTGACGATGAAGCGGACACACCCTTTTTCTGTGGCCGCGGGCGCCGCAGCCCTTGGCGAACCTTTTGACCTCGGAGAAGGAGCATACCTCGCTGGGCTTTTGCACGGTTTGGGGAAATAGGGCATGACGTTCCAACATCGAAGAACTGCCCTTTTTTCATTTCTCTCAATTCGGCATTGTCTCAGGGTGGTGAACATGACAAGTGGCCGTCAACGCGGTCTGAAATATCGTATGAACGGCCTGAAAAGCTTCCGGTGCATTTGGTTCATCTTTTTGTTCGCCCTGTGCTCCTGCGGCGCCGGAGCGGAAGATTTCACCAACGCCATCCAGGCTTACCTGCGACAATACGTACATGTCCAACTGCCGCATGGCTGCATAGTGGTCGGCCTGCTGGACGATCATGGACCCCGGGTTATCAGTTGCGGTGACAAGGATAACGGCACTGACCGGCAAGCCGACGGCGACACCCTGTTCATGACCGAGTCCGCCAGCCGCACCTTCTTCCTTTTGCTACTGCAAGACATGGTCGAGCGCGGGGAGATGAAACCGGATGATCGCGTGGCAAAGTACCTGCCCGCGTCAGTCCGAATGCCGGACTACCACGGCCAGCAAATCACCTTACGCCACCTAGCCAAAGAAACCTCCGGGCTGCGCCCCTCGCTGCGCCCGGCTGCACCCCGGCATCGGCATCCGATGTGAAGGAGATCGACTCTTCGCCGAACCCACAGGGTCGGACCTTTGCGCGATTGAGGATTGGCCCATTGTTCAAGCTTGGGGAGTAAAGCTGCATCCGGTTGATGTCTTGTTTCCGCCCATGCCGATTGAATTGTTGCCGGAGTCCGAGACCTGCTGCTTTGAACGGCTCAGCGGCTTTCGCATGACCTTTGCCCGCGATGCCCGGGGCAAAATCACGAGCCTGACCCTGCACTACCGCGGACACGCCTTTATGTACGACAGAATCTCCGACGTGCCGCCCAGAGCTCCCGAACCAGTAAAACCGCCCGTCATCGTCAACCTCGACACCAACCTCCTGGACGCCTGTGTCGGCCGTTACGAAGTCGCCCCCGGCGCCGCGTTTCCGAAGGGGCTGAACGTGACGGTTTGGCGCGAAGGCGCTCAACTGTTCGGTCGTGCCCAACACCCCGTCGATGACCGCGCTTTGCTCGGTGCTTTCCCCCTCTTTGCCGAATCCGAAACGAACTTCCTGGAGAAGATCACCGGCGCCGAATTCCGGTTCACCAAGAATGAACAGGGCCAAGTTACCGCTCTCGCCCACCATTGCACCGGCGCCACAATGGCGTGGTTCCCGGATTGGGAGGCAAGAAAACTGAAATGAACCGTATGATCCGGATCATTTGTTTCATGCTTTCGCTCCTGGCCTTCTCTTCTGTTCTGGCGGGTATCCGGATAATGCCGAGTTGACACGGTCAACAAAGCCCTGATTCCTCACTGTCCTGAAGAACCAGGCCTTGTACTCGGCATTATCCTGTGCTACAGAAAATGACCCAATTCCGTTAACCTACAAACAAGTCGCCCCGTCGAAGGGCCGAGGCGCGGCTTGAAAAGTTCTGCCCTCCGTCCTCCGCCCTCTGTCCTCCGTCCTCCGCCCTCCG
>CAZZFF010000080.1:16941-29586 GCA_964653485.1 uncultured Verrucomicrobiota bacterium
CCTCCGTCCTCCGTCCTCCGTCCTCCGTCCTCCGGCAAAAACCCGCGAATGGGGGCAGCGTGTGACCTACGGCAAGCTGACGACCACCTTGGCCACGGACATCGTGTAAGCAAGCTTATCGGTCCACAGGTCGGCGGTGATTCCGCCGTTGGGGTAGGGGGCCACCGCATCATAATTGGTGTCCGTGATGCTGAGCTCCTGGATGCCGTCATAGGAGACCGTGATGCTTGCATCCTGGAAGGTCAGCGCCACCGTGTGCCAGTTCGTTCCCACTGCCGGCAGGTTTGCTTGCGCCATCGGGGTGAAGCTCCAATTCGTCCAATCCAGGTACTTGATCAATTTCAAGACTGACGAGCCGCCGCCCGACCCCTCGGGATACACCCAAGCGGCGTAATGCGCCCCGTTCGTCGCGTTCAGCCGTCCCCCGATACCTCCGCCCCACGGCCCGTTCGTGATCGAGAAGCGGATGCTCGCCTGCACCGTGAAGTTGGTCCAGCCGTTCGTGTCATAGTAGGCGTACCCGTAGCTGCCCAGCGGGCTGGTGCCATCCAATGCGCCGTCGGCCAGCGTCCAGGTTCCCATTTCTGATGTCCAGGGGGACAAGTTTGTCCGGGAGAAATCATCGCTGAACAGCAGAGGGGTCACCGTAATGGCCACGGTCGCCACCCGCGAGGCATTTTGCCCGTCGCTGGCTTGGTAGGTAAAACCGTCTGTCGCCGTGAACCCCGCGCCGGGGGTGTAGCTGAATGAGCCGTCCGCCTCCAAGGCAAGCGTTCCGTTGGTTGGCCCGCTCACCAGTGTCGCCGTCAAGCTCCCAATGCCCCCGGTGTCGTTGGCCAGCACCCCCGGCGCCGGCACAGTCAACGTCGTGCCTTCCGCCATCCGGTAGGTGTCATTGTTGGCTACCGGCAGTGATTGCAGCCGATAGAACGCCACGCTGGCAGAGAGAGCGTCGGTCACGATAAACGAACCGTTGCTGGCAACGGGCGGGTTCGTAACCGCTTTCCACACTCCCGGTGCGGATAGAGAACCCGATGTGTACAAGGCAAAACTGCCGGAGTTGGTGGGCCACGAGAGGAGCACCTGGCGGGCCGGAACGCTCACCTTCAGCAGCGGCGCCTCTTGCCCAAGCGCCGTGAGATGGAGGACTAATGCTGAAAGGATCGCTAAAGAGGTCTTCACAGGCTGGGTCCTGTTCCTGGCCGCCAAGGGGGTCTGGCGGGAATGGGTGATGTTGCCGCGCTGGCGGCCGTTGCCGCTTTGCGCGTGAGGGAGAGTTGGGTTCCGGTCTCGCTCAGCATAAACGGATCATGCCTCACGGGGTGCCGGGGCGTCAAGAGACAAGTTGCGCCGGCTCCCGGACGGGACATTCTCTCTGGAGCAATTCGCCGGCAAGTGGTATGGGTTTGGGCACTATGAGTACACGGGCGACGATTTTGATGCGCTTGACCTTGGTGCTGGCCACCTTTGCCACGCTCACCGGGATGGCTGCCGGCGGACCCGCCGTTCCCGGCCAACCTTACAAGCCGACATGGAATTCCCTCAAGAACTGGCGCACCCCGCAATGGCTGCGGGAGGGCAAGTTCGGCATCTACACCCATTGGGGAGTGTATTCCGTTCCGGCCCAAGGCCCCAACGCCACCTGGTATGCCAACCACCTCTATTGGAACGCCGATGGGCCGGAGCGAAAATACCACGAGGCCACCTTCGGCCCGCTCGAGAAATTCGGCTACAAGGACTTCATCCCCATGTTCACTGGCGAGAAGTTCAACGCGGACGAATGGGCCGATCTGTTCCAGAAGGCCGGCGCTCGTTTTGCCGGCCCGGTGGCCGAGCATCACGACGGATTCTCCATGTGGGACACCCGGTACTCCGAGTGGAACGCCGCCAGGATGGGCCCCAAGCGGGACGTGGTGGGCGAACTGGCCACGGCTATCAAAAAGCGGAACATGAAATTTGTGACCGCCTTTCATCACGCCGAGAACTGGTTCTATTTTCCGACTTGGGACAAACGATACGACTGCGGAGACCCGCGATACTCCGGCCTCTACGGCCCCATCCACGAAAAGGGCGCGTTGCCCACGAGGGCCTTTCTCGACACGTGGGAGGGCAAGATCATTGAAGTCATCGACAAATACGACCCGGATTTCATCTGGTTCGACTTCGGCCTGGAGTTGGTCCCGGATTCCTACAAGGAGGACATGCTGGCCTATTTCTTCAACAACGCCGCCGCCCGCCGGAAGGAGGTGGTCGTCACTTACAAAGGGAATCACTTGCCGCCGGGCGCCGGCCTGCTGGACCTGGAGCTGGGTCAGGAGGCCAACTTGACCTACTACGAGTGGATTACCGACACGTCTATCGATGACGGCCAGGGATGGGGGTATGTGAAGGGTCTGGGGTTCAAGACCGTGGACAATCTCGTGGATAACCTCGTGGACCGCGTCAGCAAGAACGGCTACCTGCTGCTCAACGTCGGCCCAAAGCCCGACGGCACCATCCCGGACGAGGCGAAAGAGCGATTGCTGGGTTTGGGAAAGTGGCTCCAGGTCAATGGCGAGGCGATCTACGGCACGACCTGTTGGGTCACCGCCGGCGAGGGCCCAACACGGCTGGACCGGGGCGGCGGCTTTAACGAGCGGAACGACCTCCGTTACACGGGCCAGGACATCCGCTTCACGGTCAAGGATAACACTCTCTACGCCACCGCCCTGGACTGGCCCGGTGACAAGGCGCTCCTCAAAAGCCTGGCCCCCAGAGGAGATACATGGGCCGGGCTGTATCCCTCCGAGATCGCCTCCATCACGATGCTCGGAGACGGCAAGGAACTCAAGTGGGAGATGACCAAGGACGGTCTCAGCATCGAGACCCCGAAGACCAAGCCCTGCGATTATGCCTTCGTGTTCAAAATCGTGCGCCGGAAACCGTTCTGAGCGCCTAAGAGAAAGCACCCCCGCCAATGAACCCCGAACACACCACCCCGGCGCGCTTGTCCACCCCTCCAAGGCGCCAACACAAACCCGGATGTCTTGCGGCCGCCGTCGCGGGAACATTGGCTGCCGCTGCGCTCCTCGCCCAGGCCCAACCGGTTCAGGACCTCTACCGCATCACCGATGGCGTCTCCCGCAACCACGTGGAGTATCACCAGTTGCAGGTGCCCAAAGGACAAGAGGCGGTTTTGGCTGACCTTAAGGGTCCTGGCAAGGTGACCTATTTTTACATCACCGACGATACCCAGGTCCATTGGTATCCGGGGCTGGTCTTGAAGGTGTCTTGGGACGACGAGACAGAACCCAGCGTGCGGGTGCCGTTGTCCGACTTCTTCGGCGCCATCGGCGGGAAGACCATCGATTATCAATCCGCTCCCATGCAGATCAACCACGGCTGCTATATGTGTTATCTCCCCATGCCCTTTTCACGGCGCGCCCGGTTTGTTTTGGCCAATGACGGCGACCGGGATTACTCCCAGAGTGTCGCCTATGGCCTCGATTACGAGCAGGGCCCCGCTTTTGCCCAGGAGAAGAGCCGGCTGCACTGCGCCTGGCACAGAAGCAACCCAGTCAAAAGCGGCCTCCACACACTCCTGGACGCGCGAGGGCGCGGGCATTACGTCGGGAACTTCCTGCAAGTCCACACGGAATTCAGCGGTTGGTGGGGCGAAGGCGACACACTCTTCCACTTGGACGGGACGGAGGTGACGCATACGCCCGGCACCGAGGATGAATACGGCTCGTGCTGGGGTTTCGACCATACATACGCCTATCTTTACAGCGGCTACCTGCAGATGGAAAAGGGCGACAACCGAATGTATCGCTGGTACGCGGCCAATCCCGTCCGGTTCCAACAATCGCTCAAGGTCGAAATCCAGAACCAGCACGACAACGGCACGCCGGCCATCCGCGACGCGGATGACTACACCAGCGTGGCCTTCTGGTATCAAGAGGAGCCGCATCAACCGTTCGCGCTCCAACCCTTCGGCGAACGCTCGGCTCCCAGCGGCGCGCTTAGCGGAAAGGACCGGTGAATGCCATGACCTCAAGGAAGTTGCGCGCCGTGGTACTCGCCTTTTCCGCGACCCTCGCCGGAGCGTTTTCGACCGCCGGCGCCTTCGGCGGGGATGCCGATTTCCAAGGCGTCACAGTCCGCGTCCAGGAAACCCGCGGCGGGCCGCAAATCCATGTTGACGGCAAGCCTGTCCCGCCCCGGTTCTTCTTCGGCTCGATGAACAGCGGGACGATCACCGCGAAATCCGGCTGGACGTCCCACGCCTTCGAGTTCGTCCCGGGCGGGGTGGATGGGACGGGCACGCTGCACTTCCGATTCGCTCACGAGCCGGGCGAGGTCTGGCTCGCGGACCTGCGCATCCAGGACGCGACAACCGGCGAGGACGTGATGCCGCCCGGCAGCTTGGCCACGGAAGCGGGATTTGCCGCGCAATGGAGCCAGTGGCCGGTGGGCGCCACAAACACCGTCGGCACTGTCACGACGTCCGACGGGGCGGTCCGCGTCGTCTTGAAGCGCGCGCCCGGCGACTCTTGGCCGGACTTCCACCTGCACAGCCGCGCCGCTCTTCGTTTCGCGCCGGGCCGGACCTACCGCTGCGCGTTCCGCGCAAAGGCCGCGCCCGAAAACGAGCTTCGCGTCGCGCTCTACAGCGTCGTCGGCGGCTCCTGGAACTACATCGGCGGCCCGCCGGGATCGTTCCTCAGCCAGGTCGCCCTCGCCCGCGACGCCGGTGTCCGCTTCGTCTCCTTCTCCTCGCCCAACTGCTGGACGCCGCCAGAGGCGCCCGTCGACTGGACGCCGCTCGACACGCTCTTCCGCCAGATCATCGCGGTCAACCCGGAGGTCCTGCTCCTGCCGCGCGTCGACGCGAACGCCCCGCCCTGGTGGTTGGAGCGCCACCCCGAGGCGCGCATGGTCTTCGATGGCGACAAAATCGCCAACGAATCCTGCGTCTCGGACCGCGCCTACCGCGCCGACGTCTGCGCATACCTGGAAAAGCTCAGCCGGCACCTCCTCAAGACATTTCCGAAGAACTCCGCCGGCATCCACCCCAACGGGCAGAACACGGGCGAGTGGTTCTACCAGGATTCCTGGGCGGGCCCCCTGAGCGGATATGACCCGGCCACTCGCGTCGCATTCCGGCAGTGGCTCAAGTCGGGCGGCGACCCGCGGGCGGACACCGCGGAGCCGCCGACCGCCGGCGAGCGCCGCGCTCACCCGTGCGGCCTCCTGCGAGACCCGGCCCGCGAAAAGCGCCTGATCGAGTTCGCTCGCTTCCAGCAGCGGGAGATGGCCGACCACGTCGCCGCCATGGCTGCCGCCTGCCGCCGCGGCACCGAGGGCCGGAAGCTCGTCGTCTTCTTCTACGGCTACCTCTTCGAGTTCGCCCCCCTGCCCAACGGCGCTCCGACCAGCGGACACTACGCCCTCTCCTCCCTCCTCAAGAGCCGGGACATCGATATCCTCTGCTCGCCGATCTCTTACACCGACCGCGAGTGGATCGGCACCGCCCCCAGCATGACGGCTGCCGAGAGCGTCGTCCGGGCCGGCATCCTGTGGCTGAATGAGGACGACTCCCGCACCTTTCTCGACACGCGAAAGGCCGAGCACGTTCAGGAGGGCGGGTTGGTGGACCTCGAACAGACGCGCCAGGTCATGCGGCGCAACACCGCGCAGGCCGCCCTCCGCGGGTTCGGGACCTGGTGGATGGACCTTCCGGCCCAGGGGTGGTTCAACGACGCCCGCATCTGGGAGGAGATGTCCCTCCTCCACCCCGTCGACGCCGCGATGCTCGATCGGCGCCAGCCCTTCACACCGGAGGTCGCGGCCGTCGTGGACGAGGACAGTATGTGCCACCTGCCCAGCGGCTCGGCGGCATTCGCGGCCGAGTTGGTCTATCGCGGGCGGGAGGCGCTGGGCCGCTCCGGCGCGCCCTACGGCCAGTACCTTCTGGATGACGTCCTCGCCGGCGGCGTTCCCGCGAAGCTCCAGGTCTTCCTGTCCGCCTGGGCGCTCTCCCCCACGAAGCGCGCCGCCCTGGCCCGGCAGCAAGGCCCCCGCGTCACACGCGTCTGGTGCTATGCCCCAGGCTATCTCTACCCGGACCGGGCGGATGTTGCCGGCATCGCGGAGGTCACGGGCTTCGAGGCCCGGGCGGTCACCGTGCCAACGGCGGAAGCCACGCCCACCGAGACGGGCAGGAAGCTCGGTCTCGCGGCGCCTTGGGGGCCGAGGCAGCCCATCAGCCCGCTCTTCAGCGTGGCGGCGACGCCGGACGAAACGCTGGCGACCTATTCCGACGGCTCGCCCGCCGTTGCGGTGCGGCGCTCGGAGAAGGGGATCGATGTCTTCGTCGGCGTCCCTCAACTGACCGCGGAGCTGGTCCGGGCGCTGGCGCGAATGGCTGGCGCGCATGTGTTCACCGAGGGGAAGGCCGCCGTTTGGGCGGCCGAGGGCTACCTTTCCCTCCAGGCCCACGAGGACGGCCCGGTGGTCATCAATACGGGCAGGAAAGGGACGGTGGTGGACGCCCTGGACGGGCAACCGTTGGGGGAGGGTCCGGACTTGACGCTCAAGCTCAAGAAGGGCGAGGCGCGCGTCATCAAATACTGAACCACCGGTCAAGTTCCGCGCACGGCGGGTCCGCAGGGGTAAGGCCGGCCCACCCGCATCGCCGTCATTTTCGCGAGATAACGCTTCCGGTATGCGCAAGGTGTCAGGCCGGTGAAATTGCGGAACGCGCGCGTAAAAGCGCTCTGGTCATAAAAGCCGCAGTTGAGCGCGATGACGCCCGCGGTGTGGTCCGTGGCGATGAGTTCGTGACAGGCGGAGTGAATGCGCTGCCGCGTCAAATACCGCATCGGCCCTTCGCCGAGCGCCTGCTGGAATAGCCGCGTGAACTGCCGCTCCGACAAATGACCCATTTTGGCCAACAGCCCGGTCTCGATGGACTCTCCAAAATGGAGATGGATATGGCGCAAGGCGGATTCGAGCCGGTGAAACGGCTGGAACGTCCCGGCCGTCTCGTGGGTTTCATACATGGCACCGGCGATGCCGCAGACGCCGCCGCGGACATCGCGCAAGGGAACCTTGGTGACCAGATACCAGTCCACCGGGCCGTCAACGGTGGGCACCATCTGGATATAACGCAGCCGCGGCTGGCCGGTTTGCATGATGCGCCGGTCTTCCTCGATGTAGGCGGCCGCGACCTCGGGAGGCCGGAAATCAAAGTCGGTCTTTCCCAGCACTTGCCATTCCTGCTGACAGCCCAGGATTTGAAGCAGCCTGGCGTTGGCGCTGATAAACCGGCTCTCCTGGTCCTTGACAAAGAACGCCACCATCGGCAGCCCCATGAACAAGGTGGCAAGCTGCAAACCGGGGCCGGAACGCGCGAGGAAATCCTTCTGGAACCTCAGTGCGGCGGATCGGTCATTCATGGCGCAAAAATACAAAAACTCGTCCGTCTTCGCCAATCAATTGCCCCGCTTCCCGTGAGAGACTCCCGCGGTCGGTGGACGCTCCGCTATGCCCATTGTAAAAACCAACGGTATCGAGATTGCCTACCAGGAACGCGGCCAGGGTGATCCCCTGATTTTGATCATGGGCCTCGGCGCCCCCGGTTCTGTTTGGGAAGAGCACGTCAAGGAATACGAAAAGTGGTTCCATTGCTACCTGCTCGACAACCGCGGCGCGGGAGACTCGGATAAGCCCAAGGGCCCTTACTCCACCCGGATGATGGCCGAAGATGTTGCGGGGCTGATGGACGCGCTCGACATCCCTTCCGCCCGCATCGCCGGCATCTCGATGGGAAGCGGCATCGCGCAGGAGTTGGCTCTCGGCCATCCCGGCAAGGTGCGGAGCCTGGTGCTCGTCAGCTCCTGGGCGCGCTGCGATCTTTATGCCCAGACGGTGTTTAACCATTTCCACCGCGTGCGCGCCTCGGTTTCGCCGGCCACTTTCGCGCAGCTCCTCCAGTTGTGGATTTTCACCGCTCCCTATTACGAGAAGAATATGGCCGCCCTGCTGGAGGCTCAAGCCGCCGCCGCGGAGAACCCGGCGATGCCTCAGCACGCCTTCGAAGCGCAGTGCGCCGCCTGCACCGGCCACGACACGCTCGAACGGTTGGCTCAGATCACCGCTCCCACTCTGCTGACGGTGGGGGAGGCGGATATTTTTACCCCACTGCGCCTCAGCGAGGCGATTCACGCGCGCATGCCCGGGTCGCAAATGGAGGTGTTCCATGGATGCGGACACGCTCACCATTGGGAAGACCTCCCGCGGTTCAATCAGGTTACGCTCCGGTTCTTGCAAGCCCATTAACTCGTCCCGCACCGCAACTCCAAGGCCGGACCCTGGGCCGCGCGCGCAGGGCCGCCTCCACCCTGGCACATGAAAAAGATTCCGATGAATGAGATCCGGTTTGGCTGCCAAACCTATACCTGGCAGATGTCCTACGACAAATACTCCGATGCGATGGACCACATCATGGATGTCGTTGCCGCGTCCCATTTCGCCGGAATGGAAGCGGAGGTCTGCATGTTGGGAAAATACAAGACCGAACCGGCGAGGCTGGCCGATGCCTTGGGGCGGCGCGGACTCGCGCTCGCCGCCATTTGCCTGGTCTGCGATTGGCTCGGGTCGCAGGAGTCCGACTCGGAACGCGCGGAGGCGGACAGGCTCATCGCCTTCTTGAGGCGCTTTCCCGGCACGATGCTGGCCTTGTGCCAGATGCCCGGCATGGACCGTTCCAACCTCGAAGCCCGGCAGAAGCACTGTATTCAATCCTGCAACGCCGTCGCCCAGCGAAGCGCCGATGCGGGTGTGCCATGCGCGTTCCATCCCAATTCGCCCCCAGGGTCGGTCTTCCGAACCGAGGAGGACTACAAGGTCCTTCTTGCGGGCATGAACACCGAAGTGCTCAGCTTCGCCCCGGATGCGGGCCACATCGCCAACGGCGGGATGAATGTGACCGGCATTTTCCGCCAACACGCTTCGCTCATCCGCCATGTGCATTTCAAGGACAGGGCCGTCGCCGGAGGCTGGGCTTTGATGGGCGAGGGCGGCATTGATTTTGTCACGATCACGACCGAGCTCAAGAATGCGGGCTATCGCGGGTGGATCATGGTTGAAGATGAATCCCCTCTGGCCGAGGTGGACCCTGATGCCGCCACCCGGCACAATGGCGCCTACGTCGCTTCCACCTTAAGGCCGTTGTGAATTAGCCATGAAAAAAACCAGAATCATGAACACGGACAACCACCACGGCAAACAGTACGGCGCTTCCATTTCCCGGCGGAGTTGAACTGGAACCTCTGGCTCGGCGCCGCGCCGGAGCGCCCGTATCACCCTTGCTATCACCCTGTGGCAGATCATCACTTTCGAGTTTGCCGCCAAGGCCAGTCGTCCCGCGCTCAAAATGCTCTGGTATGACGGCGCGAAAATGCCTCCAGTCCCGGAAGACCTTGGGGATGGAATGGATTTGGCCGACAACGGCATCTATTTTCTCGGCGACAAGGGGACGATGCTCTGCGGCGGTTGGAGCGGCCCGCCGCGGTTGTTCCCAGCCAAGCGACGAAGCGAATTCCAACTCCCGCCCAAAACCATTGCCCGCTCCCCCGGCCACCGCGATCAGTGGGTCCAGGCCTGCAAGGCAAAGAGACCCGACGCCGCCAAGGCGGGCTTCGCGTACTCCGGCCCTTATACCGAAGCCCTGCTCGTCGGCAATCTCGCCACCCGGCTCCGGACACGCATTGAATGGGACGCCGCAACCATGCGGGCAAAGAACCTCCCCGAGGCCGACGCCCTCATCCGGAAGCATTACCGCGCCGGATTTGGGATTTAGCCGGCGCAGAAGGACGTTCAGCCTGATTTTGATTGAGGTGCCGTCGCCGTTTTCGGCGAAAGTGAAGTCAAACGGGGAAGGATTGTATTCCTGCCATTGTGGCGTCGTAAAACCCGAGGCGTTTCGGTTATAGCAAACGCCAATCAAAGGGTTCACCAATGGATTCTATCCGCCGCACCTCTCCGCCAACGCCTCTCCCAAGGCCTCCAACAGCACGTTGGCGCTATGCGGCTTGTGGAGGATGTGGCGCACTCCAAGTCCCTTGAGGACGTGCGGCGCTTCGCCGTCGGGTTTCCCGCCCAATCCGCCAGTGGAGACGATGACCGGCGTCTGGGGCGAGAGCGCGCGCAGAGTCCGGCACAGAGTGATCCCGTCCATGAGCGGCATCATCACATCTGTCACAATGGCGCGCACTTGGACCTTGCTGGAGACGAACTGCGCCAGGGCGTCGATCCCATCATGGGCCAGCATGACCTTATACCCCTCCCGCTCCAATGTCCGCCGCGTGGCGGAGCAAATCGCCGGTTCGTCATCGACGACGAGCACCAGTTCGCCATGGCCGCGCCGTATCGAGGCCGGCGGTCCCGAATGCCCGGAGTCGGGTTCCGCCTCGGGGGAGGCCGGCAGGTACACATCGAAGGTGGTGCCCTGGCCAAGGGCGGTCGCGCAGGTCATGAAGCCATTGTGGTTTTTTACGATGCCCAACACCGTCGTCAGGCCAAGGCCGGTGCCCTGGTCGTCGCCCCTGGTGGTGAAAAACGACTCGAAGATGCGTTCGCGGACGGACTCGGACATGCCGGTGCCGGTGTCCCGCACTTGAATACGCACATACGGTCCCGGCGTTGCTTCGTTGTGCATGGAGACATAATGCTCGTCCAGCGCGGCGTTGTCCGCGAGGAGGGCCAGTGTGCCCCCGCCAGGCATGGCGTCGCGGGCGTTCACGCAGAGGTTGAGAAGCACCTGGTGCAACTGGGTCGCATCCGCCAACACCGGCCACAGGTCTGCGGCGCACGTCTCTTCCACACGGATGGCGCGGGGAAAGGTCTCACGCGCGATTCTCGTCACTTCCCGGACCAGGTGCCGGACCTGTAACGTCTGTCCCTTTCCCTCCTTGCCGCGGGCGAAGGTGAGCAGTTGCTTGATGATCCCAGTGGCCCGCAGGGCGCTGGACTGGATAATCTGCGCCATCTCGCGACGCTCAGCCTCGTCGCTGACCACCGGCAGCAACTCCGCGGACATGAGGATGGGCGCGATGATATTGTTCAGGTCGTGCGCGATGCCGCTGGCGAGGCTGCCGATGCTCTCCAATCGCTGTGCGCGCAGAAACCTGCTTTCGAGCAACCTCTTTTCCGTAACGTCCTCTTTGACCGCGACAAAGTGGGTGATGACGCCGGCGGCGTCGCGGACGGGCGAGATAGAGGCAATCTCCCAATAAAGGCTGCCGTCCTTGCGCCGATTATGGAACTCGCCGCGCCATTCGCCTCCGGCGTTGATGATCGCCCAGAGCTTTTGATATTCTGCGGCCCGGGTTTCTCCGGATTTGAGAATCCTCGGGTTCTTCCCCAGCACTTCGCTCGCGGCGTAGCCGGTGGCCCGTGTGAACTTGGGGTTGACGTACTCGATGTTTCCAGCTCGGTCGGTGATGACAATCGACGCGGGGCACTCTTCCACGGCGCGCGCCAGCTTGCGCAGTTGCCCCTGCTGCTCCAGGTAGTCCAATGCGAAAGAAATCTCCGCGGCTGCTTCTTCCAGCAGGGCAAGCTCTTTGTCGCGAAAGACTCCGGTCTCGCCGGCATACACCGTGAACGCGCCGCAGACCTTGCCGGCGGAGTGAATGGGCAAGGCGGCGGCGGCGCACAGGCCGCAGGCCGCGGCGGCTTCGCGCCAGGGCGCCATGCGCGGGTCTCCCGCAAGATCGTCGATGACGCACGGGCGGCCCTCACGAATGGCTATGCCCACGGCGCCGCCGCCTTCCGGCCGGTCATCCGCATAGACCTGGACCCCATCGAGGCAGCCTACGGCCTCTCCCGCGCGCGCCACCGGGACGACCTGCTGGGTCTGGGTGTCGAGCCAGCCAATCCACACCACCTTGAAGCATGCGTATTGCGCGCCGATGGAGCAAATCTCCTTGAACAACTGCTCGCGGGACCGGACGCGCGCCACCGTGTGGTTGATCTGGCTCAACAAGGCCTGGACCTGGCTCAACCGGCGGATTTCACGCTCCGCTGTGTGTTTGTAAAGCCCGATCTCGATGTTGGTGCGCAATTCCCGGTCTTCAAACGGCTTGAGGATATAGCCGAAGGGCTCGGCCACCTTCGCTCGCTGGAGCGTGCTCTCCTCGGCGAAGGCGGTGAGGAATACCGTCGGCAACTGGAAGCGCCGGCGAATTTCCTCCGCGGCCGTAATTCCATCCATCGCCCCCTTGAGGCGAATGTCCATCAGCACCAGGTCGGGCCGGGCGGACCCGGCCAGTTCGATCGCGGCCGGGCCGGTGTCGGCCTTGCCGGCAACGCTGTAGCCAAGGTCGCGCAATCGGGCTTCAATGTCGGCGGCGACAATGAACTCATCTTCGACAATCAGGATTCGGGCGGGGTTCATTTGGCATCATTCGGCTGGGCGGTTCTCCGACGGAAGACCACTTGAACACGGGTGCCGGGCGGGCTCTTGATCTCGAGGGCGGCGTCTAGCTGGGCGGCGAGGCCCCGCACTAATTCCATCCCCATGGAGTCGGCGCGCTCGGCATCAGACCCAGCCGGCAGCCCCACGCCGTCGTCAACCACCGAGAGCACCAGCCGATCGTC
>CAZZFF010000081.1:0-29295 GCA_964653485.1 uncultured Verrucomicrobiota bacterium
AGCAGCAAACTTCGAACAGGCGGAGCAGTTTAACACGTACTCCCATCCGCAAACGGTTCCGCGCCCGCCCGCGCCCGGAGACGAGCGCACTCCCGGCTTGTCCATGGCCCCGGCTTGGGTTTTCCTTCTGCTGCATGGAGCCAAAGCGATTGCGCAGCCCGCCCTACAATACGGCCGTGCGTGATCTCGTCCAAGGCAAGCGCGCCTGGTCGCCGGCGCTGGCCAAAGACGAAATCAACCGCGGGTTATCTCGAACTGTTAGACGTCTTGCGATGCTGCGCCCGAGGACGGGCGCACTCCGCCTCGTTAAGTTAGCGCCTACGGGGGCATGGGGGCTCTCGTTCGGTGCGGTGGCTGCGGGAGATGGGGCGGGCTGCGGGCTTCAGTCCGCAGGCTCGACAAGGGCGAAGGTCGAGGCCGTGTAGATCGGCGGCGGGGAGCCGACGGGCCTGTCGGCCTGCAGGGCCAGCAGATCATCCAGGGCATCGAGCGACTGATTTGCGGCGCGCCGATAGTTGGCGATAGTTGGCGGCAGGTCACTGTTCAAGCCCGGGGCGGAGACCGTCCCGGCCGAAGATGGCGAGGGAAGGTTGCCGGTTCGGAATCGGGAGGCCAGGATGGACAAGGCCACCAGGCCCACCGCCAGCGCGCAGAGCGCCGGCACGGTGGCGCGCCACCGCAGAGGCGCTGCTCGAAAGGGCGCCGCGATCGCTTCCCAGAGGGACCGTGATTCCTCCGCCCGGATCGCTCGCGCCACGTTCCGGTGGAAGGACTCCGAAGGCTCGATCCCGGTCCTTATCGGCGCCTCCTTCAGGCCCCCGATCGTTTCGGTAATCTCCTCCAGGTAACGGCGGCACCCTTCGCAACCGCCGATATGCGCGCGCAGTTCGCGCGCCTGCTCCGGGTCCAAAGCGTCGAGCGCCAGCCAGGCAATCCGCTTCCGGTTTTTCGCGCAAGGTTTCATAAGCTTTCCACTTTCCGTTCAGCAATCGCAAACTCCGCCCGGATGCCCCTCATGCCCCGGAGTTTCTCCAGGGCGTTAAAGAGGCGAGATTTCACAGTCCCCACCGAGCATCCCAGCGCGGCGGCGATTCCCTCGAGTGAATCGTCCACATAGAACCGCAGATGGATGACCTGCTGCTGCTTGAGCGGCAGGGATTGGACGCAGGCCCGGACCAAGGCGGCCTGTTCGCGCAGCAAGGCCGCCTCGTCGGGCTTGGCCCGGTCATCGGCCAACCGGGCCGCGCGGTCCTCGAATTCAGCGCGGTCCTGTCCGGACATCGCGGCGAGGGGGAGGGGGCGGTTGCGCCGGAGCGTGTTCCGGTGCCGGTGGAGCAGGATCGCGCAGAGCCAGGTGAAAAACCGGCAGCGCCCGTTGTAACGGCGCAGGCCCTTCCAGGCCTCGACCAGCGTGTCCTGGGCCAGGTCCTCGGCCAGCGCGGCATTGCTGCACAAGGCCATGGCCTGCCGAAAGAGGCCCGTCTCATAAACCCGGCACAGATCGCAGAAGGCCTCGGTGTCGCCCGCCCTGGCTCGGTTCAGCAAGCCACCTGTTTCCGGCGTCTCGAGGGTCATCGATGTTGGGTCCAGAGCGGGCACGTTACAAGCAGGGTTCAAAGTCGCCGTTGGGATGAGAATTAAGGTTAAGACCCGGAAACCGCCACACAAAACGTGGCATGCCTCCGGGCGCTTTCCGTAGTCAACTACTCGAACGCCTGGCCCACACGCGGCCCATCGACGTGAAATGGTTCGCCCTCTTTCTCGACGAAAATGAGCGACCTGGAGTCCGGCGCATTCAATGCGGACGTGAGTTGGAATCCCCGGTCGACTCCCTGGAATACAAAACGCCGGAGGACAAACGGACCCTGGCCGCACGGATCGGCCACACCCTGAAGCCCGGAATCGCCGTGCAATTTGTACTCGACCGCCGCCCGTATCATGGCCAGATACACCTGAATCCTGAACTCCCTGCTGCGGGCGCGCTCCCAACTAGGGACCATCAGGGGAGCCAGGGGGTTTGGAGATTTCTGGATCTCCGCGCTGAACGCATTGGCCCGGCTTTCAAAGTCCGCGTAGGGCAACGTCAGAATGGCCTTTAGTTCCTGAGCCGTCGTATCAAGGTCGCGGATGAGTTTGAGCACGCCTTGGCTCGTCCCGCCGGCAGCCTTGACCAATCGTTCCCAGGAGAAGGTCTGAGCCGAGTTGGCGTCAGGTCCCGTCTTGGGCTCCACTACCATCAAGTCGAACAGCTCGCCGAGGGCCTTCATCGCCTTGGCGTCATCGCCCGGATTCGCTGCTTGCATTTCCCGAATCTTGCGGGCGAACCAGTCCAGGCACATTGTTTTTTCCGCGGGGATGCAGCCGGCCACGGTGCCGCGGGGCGGGCCGGCCTCGAAGCCGTCCGCCAACTGCTTCAAGGTCTCCGCTGAGAACCGGCCGAAGTTCTCGGCCACGATGTCGCACGCGATGGCCTCGGTGGCGATCTGGACGAGCGTGGAGATCAACACGCCGCCGCGGGAGACATTCCGGGCCATCGCCACCGTGCCCAGCAAATCATCGCGCGCCTCGGCCTGGAGGCCGTGCTGCAACTCCCAACGCACTCGAACTACGGTCGCCTGCGCGACCGCTTTGACGCGGGCCATGTGGGGCAGCAGCGTGGCCGGACCCTCTCCCGTGTCGAGGCCCCAGTCGCAGGGGGCGGTGGAGCGGGCGGCCACCCGCACCAGTTTGAACTGGTTGTCATAGCCGGGGACGATCGTGCCGAACCTCTCCGGCAGCTTCCAGCGGTGCCCGTCCTTGGTGCCCAGGTATTCCATGTCCGCGCGGGACATCGGCTCCGGCGCCAAGAGGAATGCCTGGTAATAAAGCAGCGCCGGGTTGATGTCCGTGCGCGGGGCCTCCTCGCCGGCGCCCATGCTTGCCCCTCCCGCAAGGAGCATTAGGATGCAGATTGATTTCACACACTTCGCAGTTTTCATAGTTTGTTTGAGTTTCCGGAACAGTTCGTCCATTA
Organism: uncultured Verrucomicrobiota bacterium; assembly: GCA_964653485.1. Classification (GTDB taxonomy): domain Bacteria; phylum Verrucomicrobiota; class Verrucomicrobiia; order Limisphaerales; family UBA8199; genus CAVQND01. Next base: position 3,014 of record CAZZFF010000081.1, read on the forward strand.
ATACCGCCGGGGCCTCAAAAGGTTCATTTCTTTTGCTCCCTCAAATGGGAGTGGGGTTAAAACCCCATTGTTTGAACACGCGGAGTGATTCATGGTGTTATCATGCAATGTGTGCTCTCGTCGTCAACCTTGTTGGGTACGTCGGACCTCGATGTTAACCCGACTTTTAACGTCGTCATCGCCTACGAGGACTTCGACACAGGCAAACATGCCAAGAAGACCTACGACTTCCTCGTCGAAAACCTGGGCCGGGAATGCCAGTTCACCAACCAGATGTGGAAGTTTGACGTACTGAGCATCCCCAAGCTCCGGGAGATGGCGGCCAACGACGCCGTCATGGCGGATATCGTCATTATTTCCTGCCATGGAGGCGATGAGTTGCCCGAATTCGTCCGGGCGTGGATAGAGTCCTGGGTGGCGGAGAAGGACAGCGCCCATGCCTTGGTGGCTCTTTTCGACTGCCCCCACGAGGATTTTCTGAAGACGCGGCAAATTCGGGCCTACCTGGCGGATGTCGCCGAAAAGGCGGGCATGGAGTTCTTCTCCCAGCCGGACGACTGGCCGAGCCGAGGCAGTGGAGAACCCCCTTCGACGTTCCGGCGCGATTCCGACCTTAACGGAAAGACCTTTTCCACGCTGGCCGGCGTACTGCAGCAGGACCGCAGTTTCCCACGCTGGGGGATCAGCGAATAGAGTGGACTGAAACGCTTCGCCGGGACGGCCATTAAGGCCGGACGTTACCTCGGCGCGATTTCCAATTGGAAAAGGCCGTCGGCGTCGGCTATGATGGGGCCTATGGCCAAGACAGACAAGCCGCAGCCCGACGCTGAGTTGAAACGGCGAATCCAGGAGTTAATCCAATACAAAGGCGGCGGGTCAAACCCCGAGAATGTCGCCGATATTATCGAGAACGCGCTCAAGCTGCTCACGGACGTGAAGGACAGCGGGGACGTGCGCGTGATTCAAACCGCGCTTCGCGAGATGCGCTATGCCTTCAGGCTCTTCGCCCCCTATGGCGGCGTGCGCAAGGTCACCATGTTCGGTTCCGCGCGCACTCTGCCGTCCCGCCCGGAGTACAAGCAGGCCGTCGAGTTCGGGCGCAAAATGGCCCAAGCGGGTTTCATGGTGATCACCGGGGCCGGGGGAGGCATCATGCAGGCGGGCCACGAAGGAGCCGGGCCGAAAATGAGCTTCGGCGCCAACATCCGCCTGCCCTGGGAGCAAGCCGCCAACCCGGTCATTCGTGAAGACAAGAAGCTGGTCAGCTTCAAGTACTTCTTCACGCGCAAATTCATCTTCATCCGGCACTCGGATGCGCTGGCGCTTTTTCCCGGCGGGTTCGGCACCATGGACGAAGGATACGAGGCGCTGACGCTGATGCAAACGGGGAAGAGCCAGTTGATGCCCCTGGTCCTCATAGACCGCCCTGGAGGGGCGTATTGGAAAACGTGGGATAAACATGTCCGGGAACACTTGCTTCGGGACCTCCTCATCTCCCCCGACGACCTGAACCTCTACCAAATCACCGACGACACCGACCAGGCCGTGAAGCTCATCACGCGTTTTTACCGGAATTTTCACTCGAGCCGTTTTGTGAAGGACCTCTTCGTCATCCGGCTGAGGCATGCTCCCACCGGCACCACCCTGGAGGCGCTGAACGAGGACTTTGCGGACATCATCATTGGCCCTAAGATCAAGTGCATCAAGGCCACGCCGGAGGAAATCGCCGAGGGCGAGTTTGTGGACATGCCGCGCATCGCCTTCGGGTTCAACCGGCACGACTACGGCAGGCTCAGGCAGCTCATCGAGGCGCTCAACGGGTTCTGAGTGGAGCGCGGAGCGCAGCGACGGCCACACTCTCGCGCTCCGACGCTCTTCAGCGCCCCTTCACATCAAGGTTGTTCCGGAGGTCCTCGGGCGTCACCTTGGACTCGACGCCCTCAGCGGGGACGTTGACTTTTGCGGTCCAAAGGATCGCGTTGAGGACGACCTTGCGGAAGTCGTCGTTGCCCCAGTTCTTATGGTAGTGGCCCCCCGCGAAGCCGAACCCGCGCCCGCCATCGGGCCGGCGGCGGCTCCACGCCACGACCTGGGTGTCCCCGCGCTTGACCGATTCCCGGACCGCCGGGTTGCCTTCGTGCGGGCCATCGGGGCGGTCCATTGTGCTCGGAGGAGCTACCGCGCTCAGTATCGGCCTCATTGCCTGCGGGTCATCGGAGAAACGAATATGGAAATACCATTCATCGGCGATCTCGAATGGCTTGACGCCGCGGAGGATGGGCCGGGAGGGCAGGTCCTTGAAGTCGGCCTTCCAGGTCGGGTTGACCGACCAGTCGGTCTCGAAACAGCCGCCTGTCCACTCGATGAACTCCTTTTCGCCGCGCTCTTTTGTGGCCTCGACCGCGTAATGGATCAATCCCAGGCCAACGCCCTGGTCCATCAACTTGCCGATGAGCTTGAGGCGGTCTCCTTGCAGGAGCGGGTGGCCGCCGCCGCCGTCGCTATAGACAATGATCGCGGCGGCCCCGGCGAAAGCGGCCTCCGGGTCCTTGGGCCAGCCGTTGCTATAGACCTCGGAGGTGATGCCGGGGACGCGGTCAAGGCACGCCTTCAGCAGGAGGCAGCCGGCCCGATGCTCGTGCTCCCCCGGACCGTGGCTTGGCGAGCCGGCCAGGAAAACAATCTTCTTCTCATCCGCCGCCGACAAGGTGAGCGCGAACCCAAACAGGCCCAAGGCCAGGAGTGAGTAGATGTGTTTCATAACGCGGCTCAAGCCCCCAAGGTCTTCCGGAGGAATGCCAGGCCCTTGATGGCGATGTCATCCCGCTTAGGCTCGATCTGACGCCAGATGGCCGCGGCCCGCGCGATGACTTTCACGTCCGATGTAAACGACTCGATTACCACGTCTCCCTGGTAGTTGATGTCCTTCAGGGCCTTGGCTATCGAGGGCCAATCGGTGTGGTCGCCCCCCGGAGTGCCGCGGTCGCTTCCGCAGGCATGAAAATGGCCCAGCAGTTTCCCCGCCTTCCGAATCGCCGGGGCCTGGAATTTCTCCTCGATGTTCATGTGGAAGGTATCCAGGTGGAGCTTCAGGGCCGGGCTGCCGACATCTTGGACCAGTTTTAGCGCCTGGTCGCAGGTGTTGATGAAGTCGCTCTCGAAGCGGTTCAGCGGCTCCATGCAAATCTGTTTGCCTCGCTTCTCGGCCATCTTGCAGACTTTTTTGAGGTTCCGGACCACGGTCTTCCACTGGCGCTTATACTCAGCCGGCGGCACCGCTTCCGCGCGGCCCACGGAAGAATAAACCGGCCCGATGATCGACGGGCACCCCAGCACAACCATCTGGTCGAGCACCTGCTCGATATAGGTCATGCAGTCCTCCTGCTGCTTGGGCGTGCCGCGCAAGTCGCGGTCCGGTCCCAGACACGCGCAGACTGACCCGCACGCCAGCCCATGCTTGTCCAACTCGGCTTTGACCCGCGCCGGGTCAATATGCGACGGGTCTTCAATCGGAATCTCGACCGTGTCGAAGCCCCATCGCTTGAATTGCTCGAATAACTTCGTGCTCTTGGTGGTGAAAGGGGAAGTGAAAAGAAATGTGTTGATTCCAAATCTCATAGTGTGGGCGAGACTAATGGAAGCAGCCCCAATGTCAACGCCTTTTGCCGTCCGGCAGATTGGCTGAGGGTCAACCTGGATACTGACCGGCCTGCCACAAGCTGCGTCGTGCTTCTTCGCGGTCCGTGTCACTGAATGGTCACCTGCATTGCTTGGAGTTTAGCCGACATGGGCACGAGCGTCGAACGCCGCGTCGAGCCTGAGAGCTTGATTTGACAATCTCTGAAAGATGGGCTGGAATAAGGGCAGCCCCAAGTGGTCGCGGCCACTCAGCGCAAGCGCGGGCAACCATGATTCATCGCCATCTCAACCATCAGGAATTGACCCTCGCGGCCATCGATGACGTGATCTCCCGCGGGGGTCGCGAGGATTGGGCCGGGCTGCGGGAGGCCGTCCTGGCCGAGCCGTCACTTTTGAAAAAGGTGCTGCAGGTATGTGGGGCTCATGTTGCCGATCCTCGCGCGCAACGGTACCATTTCTGGATGCATTATGCCAAAGAACGCATCGCTGCCTGAATGGGAGCGGGTTCTTTCCGCCGCGGCCCGTCTGCAAGGGTTGCTCCCCGGCTCGGTCCTTGTGGGAGGGACGGCTTCGGCTATTCATGGGCGTCATCGATTCTCGCGGGATGCGGACCCTGTGTTGACGGATTTGCGGCAACGGTTCGACAAGGTCCTCGAGCAACTGGAGTCGGTGGCAGGGTGGAAGACGGCGCGTGTGCAGCGGCCGGTCCAAATTCTCGGGAGTCTGGACGGCATCGAGACGGGCATTCGCCAATTGATTCGCGAAGCGCCCTTGGAAACCACCGTCGTCGAATACGGCGGCCAGGCCATCACGATTCCGACGAAGCGGGAGATTCTGCGGATCAAGAGCGCGCTCATCCTCAGACGAAATGCCACGCGCGATTATCTGGATTTTGTCGCCTTGGCCGAGCAGTTGGGTGAAGCGCAAACCGCCGACGCTCTCAAGGATTTTGATCGGTTGTATCCGCAGCCCAACAAAGCATCAGCCTTGCAGCAGTTGCAGATTCAGTTGGCAAACCCGCTCCCTTATGATCTGGAGGAGACAAGGCTCGCCGAGTATAAGAGCCTCGCTCCGAAGTGGCACGATTGGAAAAGAGTCGCGAAGGCGTGCGCCGACTGCGCGACCGCCATCTTCGAGCGGGCCTCGGCTTCTGAAGGAGAGCACAAGAAAAAGGGCCGGCAAAAGCGTACGGCGCTATAAACGGTCGGGGCTTTTGTAGATGCGCGCGGAAGGGGCTTCAGGCATATATTGACAACGCCTTCCGCTGCTGGTAACGATGCTCCTGGCGCGCGTGGCCAGCAGTGGGAGAATGGGCCGGAATGAACGTGAACATGAAAGCCATATTGATGCCCGCACTGATAACGGCTTCGGCTGCGCGGGAAGCGGCGCGCACCTCGCCGGCCAGGACGATAACCGTACCGTAACTCAAACCAACCCGGAGACATCCTATGTTCAGAGCGATTAAACGAGTTTTCATTTGGCTCGGACTGATGGCCGAGAAGGCCACCGAGACGGACGCGATAAACCAGGCGGTCGTCGAGCGCGGGATTCGCGACTCCAAGGCGAAGGCCGACAAGGCCCATTATGCCAATGGCCAGCTCGCCGGCCAGATCGCCCTGCTGAGGGACCAGATCAAGCGGCAGGAGCGCCAGCGGGAGGAGCTCCAAAGTCTGCTTCAGGCCGCCGCCAACGCCAACGACGAAGCCAACGGCTCCCATTACGCGGAGGAACTGGCCTCGCTCGAACAAGATCTCCAGGATAACAAGAGCCAGGCGGACAACCTGGAACAACTCTACAAGCAGAACACGGAGATCATCGCCGGCAGCCTGCGCGAGATTCAGCGGTTCCAGCGCGAGTTCGAAACCGTCAAGGCCAAGGTGGCCATCGGCCGCTCGCTGGAGAGCCTTTCGGGCATGATGAAGAGTTCCATCAGTGAGCTGCAGGGCATGATGGGCGGCGAGATGGGCCAATCCATGCAGCAACTCCGCCAATCCGCCGCCTCGGGCGAGGGCCAGATGCGGGCCACGCTGGACCTGGCCAAGGAGATGGGCTCGGGCATTGCCCGGCAGCAGGAGGCCCGCAAAGCCCGCGGGGCCATGCTGTTCCAGGAATACAAAAAGAAAATGGGGCTGGTCCAGCCGGAGGCGGCGGCGAGCGCGCCGCCCGCCGCGGCCCAGCCTGAACGTCAGAAGATAGCGGAAAAGTGAAAACCACGGAGCCGATGTTATGACTACACGAGGGAAACTTGTTTTGACGATCCTCCTCCTGGGGATCGTCGGTTTTGGGGTGGCCCGCTGGTGGGACAAGATCGCCCCGCAGGTCAGGCCGCAGCGCCTATCGATCAACGTTGACGAGGTCAAGAAGGCCGTGCAGGCGCAGCGGCCCGACCCCGCCAGTATTCCCCTGCTGGCCGGGACGAACCCGGCGACGCTGGTCGAGCGGTCGGGCATTCCGGCGGTCAGCGGAGTGAGCGACTTCTCCAAAGAGACCAAAGACGGCAAGCTCATCGTCAAGTTCCCGATCAATGTCTGGCCCGGCTGGGCGCCCATCATCGTGGCCAACGGCGGTTTGGAGCCGAGCGACCAAAGCGTGTTCTACAAGAAGCACGGCTTCTATGTGCGGCTGGACATTGTGGATGACCCCGTCAAGGCGCGGGACCTCTTCGCCAGCGGCAAGAGCCATGTCCTATGGGGCACGCTGGACATGATCGCCCTGTTCGCTCCGGAACTGGTCAAGGACTCCCGCACTGTGCCCGTCGTCTGCCAGCAGGTTGACTGGTCCGCGGGCGGGGACGGGGTGGTTGCGCGCGGGGATATCCGCAGCATCAATGATTTCCGGAGCAACGGCGGCAAACGCAAGAAGGTCGTTCTGGCCCAAAACTCCCCGAGCCATTACCTCATCATGTCTCTGCTGATCGACGCGGGGATTGACCCCGGGGACGTGGATTTCAAATGGGCCGGCGACGCACCGTCGGCGGCGAAGATTTTCGTCAGCGATCCGTCTTACGATGCGTTCGTCGGCTGGTCGCCCGACATCTATAACATCACGGACCGTGACAAGAGCACGCGTCTGGTCGTAACGACGGGCACGGCCAACCACCTGATTGCCGATGTGTGGGCGGTGCGCAACGACTTCTTTCACGAAAACCCCCAGGTCGTTTCCGGGCTGGTGCAGGGCATTTTCGAGGGCATGGACATGGTGCGCAAAGACCCCAAGGCCGCCGCCGGCGCCCTTGCCAAGGCTTTCCAACTCAAGGAGGCCGATTGCATGAGCATGGTCGGCAAGGATGGAGGCATTACCGAAGGCGACGCCCATCTGACCAACTACCGCGAGAACACGAAGTTCTTTTTGGACCCCTTCAATCCCGCGAATTTCGAGGTGGTGTGGAACAGCGCCTCGACGATCTACAAGTCTCTGGGCACCATCGGGAGCACGGTTCCCCCGAGCAAGGTCAAGGCCCACACGGTGCTCGCCGCCTTGTCCGATGCCTATAAAGAGGTGCGCGACCTCTCCCAACCGACCTTCCAGCCCAACGCCCTAGCCAATATGAGCGCCGAGGCCAGCGTGGGACAGGTCCTCACGAAGGCGGTCATGGTCGCCTTCGAGCCGAATGCGTCCGTGCTCGACCCGAAATACGACCCGACGATTCCGGTCACGCTCGAGGAGATCGGGAAACTAGCGGGCAAGTTCGGAAACGCCTACATCATCATCGAGGGCAACACCGACGCCAGCCGCAAGGGCATCGTCCCGACCGACGCCGTTCGCCAGCTTTCCTACGACCGCGCGGATGCCGTCCGCAAGGCGATCATGGAGAAATACAAATTCGACCCGAACAAGTTCAAGGTCCTCGGCAACGGCTGGGACAACCCGCTGCCCGGCTGCACCGACCCCAGCAACCCCGAGCACAACAGGAAGAACCGCCGGGTGGAGGTGAAAGTGTTCCCGCTTGAAGCGGGATCGTGACTTGGGAAAGGATAAAGGATGAAGGATGAAGGATGAAGGATGAATGGAGGTGGGATCATGACGCCCTATATATGGGTTTGACCGGTTTCCGGCTGGTGCGGCGCCTTTCATAATTCATCCTTCATAGTTTCTTATGCACGAGTTTGGCCGGTTTCTCATTGTCGCGGTGGTGTTTGTGGGGTTGCTCACGCTGGTGGCGCGGGTGGCGAGGTTGCGCGTGCATGGGGACTTGCCCTACACACGGGCGATGGGGCTTACGGCGCTTTTTATCGGGGTGGTGCTGGCGGTGTGGTGGTTTTTGACGCGGGGCCAGCCCACGGAGCGGCTGGTGCAGCCGTTGATTCTGCCCGGCCCGATGGAGGTCCTGAAGTCCTTCGGGCCGCTCCATTTCGAGCAGGGGTTGGTGCGGAGCGCCTTTTATTCCTGGCTGCGCGTCACGGCGGGCTTTGGGCTGGCGGTCCTGGTGGCGTTGCCGCTGGGCATCTACATGGCCACCTTTCCCCCGATAGCCGCCTTTTTTCGCCCTCTCTCCCTGGCGGGCGCCTATGTGCCGATTGTGGTGTTCATCCCCCTGAGCATGATGTGGTTTGGCACCGGTGAGGCGCAGAAGATCGGGTTCCTGTTCATTGGCTGTTTTGTGGCGCTCTTGCCGCTGGTCATCAAGGACATCGCGGACGTGCCCACGGCGTTCCTGGACGTGGCGGTGACCAAGGGGGCCTCGCAATGGCAGCTTGTGCGGCATGTGCTCTTTCCCGTGGCCCAGGGGAATATCTGGGACCACTTGCGCGGCGTGTATGGCGTGGGGTGGGGATGGATTATCATGGCCGAGGTGGTTATCCGCCCCGAATACGGCCTGGGGGGTCTCATCGAGGCCTCGGAACGGCGCAGCCAGACCGAGGCCATTTACGCAGTCATTATCGTGATCGTCCTCATCGCGGTCGCTTGCGACCAGTTGTGGCGCATCGGGGGCGAGTTCCTGTTCCCGTACCGGAGGAGCGAATGACCGTGAACCAGCCCCAGAACGCTCCCGGCGCCGCGAAAAGCGCCATCACCGAGACCCCAGCCGCGCCGGCTTCCCCTCCGGATGTCGTCGTATTCAAGAAGGTCACCAAACGCTTCGGGGAAGGTCCGGAAGCCAGGGTGGCGATCGAGGACGTCTCGTTCGTGGTCGAAGACGCGCCAAACGTGGGCGAGTTGGTCACCATCGTAGGCCCATCGGGCTGCGGCAAGTCAACGCTCCTGCGCATCATCGCCGGTCTCAAGCCTCATTTCCCTCCGACGGTGGGCGAGGTGCATGTGCTGGGCAAACCGGTCAAGGAGCCGGGGCCGGATCGCGGGCTGGTGGATCAGAAGTACTCGCTTTTGCCCCACCTCAACGTGGTTCAGAACATCGCGTTTGGTCTGAAGCTGCGCGGAGTGGGCCGCTCGGAGCGCCTGGACCGGGCGCAAGGCTGGGTCAAGAAAGTGGGGTTGGAGGGGTTCGAGAAGAAGTTCCCTTCGGCCCTTTCGGGCGGGATGCAGCAGCGCGTCGCGATCGCCGCCACGCTCATTCTGGAGCCGCGCATCCTCCTCATGGACGAGCCGTTCGGGGCGCTGGACCCCGGCATCCGCCTGCGGATGCAAGAGTTGCTGATCAACCTGTGGAACGAGCAGCAGGAAACCGTCTTCCTGGTAACCCACTCGGTCGAAGAGGCGGTCTATCTTGGGGACCGGGTCTATCTCATGGCCGCCAACCCGGGCCGGCTGGTGGAGATTCTCAAGGTGCCGCGCCCCTCCGAGCCGCCGGAGGAGATTCGGCGCAAGCCCTGGTTTGTGAGCTTTTGCCAGGGATTGCTCCGGAGGCTGGAAGAGGAATCCCCGGCGCACACGGGGGTCAAGGTCTAGCTCCCAATGGCGCATGGACGAGGAAGCGACAAATTATCGCCGCGAATTCCTGGGCAGTCCGCACCACGCCGCACTGGGGCTGCTCACGCTTGGGCTGGGGTTTTTAAGCGCGCAGTTGTTGCCGCTGATCGCGGGTGTGACGCTTTACCTCCTGGGTTGGATTTACTTGCCCGACCTGCCGCTGTTTCGCCGCTGGGTTGACCGCCGGCATGAGGCGGCCCGCCGCCTGGCCGAGGAGCAGAAGATAGCCGAGTTTCTCCGGCGCCGGGATGCCTTGCTGCGCTCTCTTTCGCCGGCCGACCGGCAACGCTACGAATGCCTGGCCCAGGTCTGCACGGACATCGAGGCCGCCCGCGCCGACACGCCGCCCGGGTCGGCCGAGCCGGCCGCCGACCCGCGCCTCCGCAAGCTCGACGAACTGATGTGGACCTACCTGCGTTTGCTGAGCATCGAAGAGTCTCTGGGGCAATTCCTGGAAACCGAGGGCCGCGAGAGGGTGCCCGATCTGCTGAAGGACGCCGAAGCGGAGGCCGCGCGGTTGAACGGGGAGATCGAGTCGCTCAAGGCGAAGGGCAACGCCGCCGTCATCGAGACCAAGCAGCGTTACCTGGGCTCGCGCATGGAGCGCCTGGATGTGTTGCGCAAGCGCCAGCAACGCATCGAACAAGCCCGCGCCAACCTCGAACTCGTGGTCTCCGAGCAGGACCGCCTGGACCAGCAGATCAAGCTCCTCCGCGCCGACGCCATCGCCACCAAGAACGCCGAAACCCTGACCGCCCGCATCGATGCCACGGTCGAACACCTGGACCAGACCAACAAGTGGCTTTCCGAGCTGGACCAGTTCAAGGACCTTGTGGGCGACCTGCCCAATACCGAGCTGCGCGTGGGCTACCAACCGGCGGCCGGGACGGCCACGCCGCCGCCCGTCATACAGGAAACCCAGGCCCGGAGGCGCGATGCGGGCCGGCAGAGGCAGAATGGGTGAGGACGGGGCGGAGCTAAACCAGGGCCATGGAGGGAGAGCGGTTCCAAGCCCGAAGGGCGAAGTCGGGAAAAGACGCTCCTCTGGACTGCTTCCACCGATGGCGCCGCCCTTGAAGTGCGTTGTCCAAGCACCGGCGGAACCACTCGCCGTCCACCAAAATGGCTGCCTTCTTCATGCAGGGAACCTTCAGATTCTAAACAGACGCCCCTCCGTGACTTGCGCCACGGAGGGACAGATTGTTGCCCGCCTACGGGCGTGACGGTCTAGTAAAAGGCAGCATAACTGATTTCGGCCCAGCGTCAACATCTGTTCTTATCGCGGCTTGTCCCGGCCCCGGAAGCCCTATAGCTTTGATGCCATGAACGCGCCACCTACAGCCGCCCCGAATCCGCCGGCAGCAACCGCTCCCCAGACCCGCCTGCCTCTGCGCGGGTGGGCGCTGGAGTTGGCGCGTCGGTGGAACGGGGGCACTTACTCGCTCTTCGTTCTTCACGGGAACATCTACGACCTTTTCCCGGTCCAGGACAACGGGGACCTGCATTACGTGCCATTGAAGACGTTCCTGGTGAGGCGGTTCTTTCCGGAGCGCGCTTGTTTGCTGTTCTATGACATCAGCGACGGCCTGACCTTTGGGTCGAGTGAGATGCAGAAGCGGTTCTTCGATTGGCTGGGGGTGTACGACAGCGTGGAGAACACCAACTTTCACGCGGCCGGGCCGCCGCGGGATTTCGTGAGGCTGGCGCCCCTGCTGCGGCGCTTCTTCGAGCGCGTGGCGGAGGAACAGGAGAAGTGGCGTGGAATAACGCTGGTGGTCGATTTTCCGGAGAAGCTCATACCGGCCTGCGAGGAGGCCAGCGCGAGCGTCGAGGAGCGCCTCAACCTGGTTACCTTCCTTAAGTGGGCCGCCGCGCCGGAGATGGCCAAGCTGGATATCGGGGTCATCCTGCTGGCGGAGGCGGCCGACGAGTTAAGCCCGCGCCTGCTGCAGAATCCTTATGTGGCCCAGGCGCGCATCGATTTGCCCGACGCCGAAGAGCGGCTCCAATTCTTGCGTTCGGGCTGGGCCGAGGAGATGGCGGGCGGGCGGGCGTTTTCGGCCTGGAGCGATTATTCCGCGGAGGAGTTGGCGGCGCGGACGGCGGGCCTGAACCTGCTTCGCATCCGGCATTTCCTGGCGGAGGCCATCCGCAACGGCCTGCGCGTGACCCAGGAGCATCTGACGGCCAGCAAGAAGAGGCTGATCGAGGAGTATTGCCAGGGCCTGGTCCGGTTCAAGGACCCGAAGCCGGGAGTGAACCTGGACCGCGTGGCAACGCACCGGGCGGCCAAGAAACGGCTCCGCGAGTTGGCCTGGCTCATCAAGAACGGCAAGACCGACGTCATCGAGCGGGGGGTCCTGGTCCCGGGCCGGGTGGGTGTGGGCAAGTCGTTTCTGGTCGATTGCTTCGCCAGCGAATGCGGCTTGCCGGTGATGGAGATGGGGGAATTCCGCTCAAAATGGGTCGGAGACACCGAGCGGCAGCAGATGCGCATTCTGATGACGATCCGCGCGCTGGGGCCGGTCATCGTCGTGGTGGACGAGGCGGACGCGGTCTTTGGGACGCGCGAAGCGGACGGGGACAGCGGGGTTTCAGGGCGGGTGTTCGCGGCGTTTGCCGCCCACATCGGCGATTCCACCCTGCGCGGACGCGAGCTTTGGGTGGCGATGAGCTCGCGCCCGGACCTGCTGTCCATCGATATGAAACGGCAGGGCCGGTTCGGCCTGTGCATCCCGCTCTTTCCCGCGCAAGGCCCGGAGGATGTCCTGGAACTTTTCAAGACTGTGGCGCAGCTCAGGAAAATCCCGCCCGGCGAAGCGATCCTGGCTTACATCCGCGAGAACCTGGGTTCGCTGCCTCTCACGGGCAGCGACGTGGAGTCAATTTTGATCCGGGCCAAGGAGCGGGCGGTCCTGGCCAGCCGTGACGATGACGTGCAACGGGCCGATCTCGAAGACGCGGTCAGCTCGTTCATCGATCCCCTCGATCCGAATTTGCTTCGCTTGCAGGAATTGGCAGCCGTGCTGGCCTGCTCGGACCGGCGCTATCTGCCGGAGCAGTACCAGGCCGCGGACCGCGGCGCCCTTTTGGAGGAATTCGCCAGACTCCGGCTGCGCATCGGGCACGGGTGAGCGTGTAGAGCGTGCAGGAGCGAGTCCGAGGTTGGCCTATCGTAAAGCTTCGGAATGGTGGGGATTGGCGTACCGTGGAAACGGCTCAGACTCGCCGTGCCGGAGCGAAGAGGACGGTCTCCATTCCGCAAGCTCGGCGCCCGGGAGGACGCATAACCGTGATAACGGTTTTTCGACGTGGCGCACGGGCTCCAAGGCGCAGACAAACCGTTGAAAACGGTTGCTTTCCCGTGCGGCCGCTTCAACACCCCCATGAATGGGGGTGTGAATGAGCAACTGCGAACTGATCCGCCGGCTGGAGGAGGATGGGTTCCGCCTTGTGAAGGAGAAAGGCTCCGTTCGCTATTATGCCAAGACTGGCCATCCGCGCTTGATTCGCGTAGATTTCCACGGGGCAAAGGAAGTCCCCACCGGCACGTGCCACGCGGTCCTCAGAGCCGCCGGGCTGAAAGCAAAAGAGAGACCATGATTACGCTCCCATACTCGCTCGTGATCGAAGCAACGGAAGACGCCGACTTTTTCGGCTTTTACTCGCCGGACCTTGAAGGGTTCACTGGCGTCGGCCACTCGATCGAGGATTGTCTCTACCAGGCTCGGTGCGGTATGGCGGACCACGTGCAGACGCTCCGTGAGCAAGGCATGACAATCCCTGCAAACAACCCGAACCCGACGATCATTATTCAAAACGACCGCGGGCTCCGGGCCGCGTGAGCCGGGTCGCCTGAGCGACGCCTGGCACGTCACGCGGATAAGGCGGCGGAAATAAATAAAGGTAGCGACCTGCCTTGTGCTTTTGCCGCCCGGCTTCGTCGTTTACTCGTTGCAGATCGCTGCGGATATGCGCCTCGTTCACGCCTCGCTGGCCGACAAAACCCCGGCGGCATCTTCCTACCTTTATTTGATTTCCGCCGCCTAAGAGTCAACATGCGGCTCAATCTCTCGAGGTGAGAGTGGGAGCATGAGTTGTCCGCAGGGGGATGCAGAGGAGGCGGAAGCGGGTCGCGGTGCCGGTTTGGGAGACGCCGGTGCCAAGGACGTGGACGGCTCTCTTGCCGGGAGCGGCTGTGCTCCGGAAGAGGAGGCCGCCGGGGAGGATGCGCAGGGCCTGTTTGCCGTTGTCAACCGATGTCCGGCTGGCGGCCAGGCCCCAGAGGAGGGTGTCGCGGCGGAGGGTATTTGTGGGGGCCTGGAGCACCGGGCTGGAAAAATGGCTCTGAAGGATGCCCCAGGGCAGCAGGGTGGTCCGGGTGATGCCGCGGCGGGCCTCGGATTGGTGCTTGGCAGCCAAGCCCCAGCAGAGGCTCCATTTGCTGAACGAGGAGGTCCGGCGGCATTCGCCGACCAAGCCCAGGAGGAGGCGATCTGCGGCGCCGATACTGTTGTGGTCGTGGCGTTCGAGCAGGCCCCAAAATGATTTGGTGACGGAATAATCGGCGTCTTTTCTCCAGGAGAGCAGCGGGTTGAAGCGGAGGAGCCAGGTGTTGGCGGCGGCGCGCGCCGCGTCCTGGGGCGGTTCGGTGAATGTGGCGGGTCCGGGGCCGGCCTGAACCTCTCCAAGGGCGGGCGGCTTGTCGGTTTCCAGGAGCAGCACGCGTTTGCCTTCGCAGCGCAGGACTCCGGCGGTTCCGTCAGGGCGCGTCCAGGCCAGGAGATGGTCGGGCCTGCTGGTGACGGCGGCGTTGTGGACCTTCTTGCGTTCCTGGGCGCACGCGCGAGCAAAGCGGCCGGCGGCTGACGGGGAATCCCAGGATGAGGCCCAGGCCAGAAGCCGGGTGCCATCCGTTCCTTCGTAGAGGGCGGCGCGGTCGCCTTTCCAGCCGCGCGCGAGCCGCAGGCCGCGGTCCAGGTTCTTGAGTTGGCTGCCCAGCAGGGCCGCGATCCCGGCCTCGCCGACCGTGTCATCGGTCACGCGCTTCCAGCCGCCGGGGAGCGTCTCGTCGAGGTTCACCTGGACGGGGAAATCGCGCCATTCCCAGGATGTCTTCGGGTGCATGACCTGTTTGGAACTGACGGGCGGGTGGTCGTAGATGTAGTCCAGCCCGTCGAGGCCCCAGTCGCGCATGATTGCGCGGCAGAAGGTGTAGCCGAACGAGTAAGGCATGGCTTCGGTGCGGGCCAGGGCTTCCGGCACTCCGGGCACTTTCACGTCCGGACTTTTCCAGGCCTGGCTGAGAACGTAGTTCATGGCGAACTCTCCGAGGCCGGAATGAAGGAGGTTCCAAGCGACGGCAAAGGTCCCCGGGCTGCGGCCATCGAATTCAGCCGGGAGGGCCTCGATCATCAGGCGCGTGGCGGAGCCTTCGACCAGAAAGGTGCGGGCGGTGTCGGCGTCGGTGGAAGCCCGGCTTTCTTTGTCTTTGGGAGGGTCGATCGGCCAGTATTGGTCTTCGAGGGCGTGGGTGTATTCATGGGCGAAGACGATTTCGGTATCAAGCCCGGCCAGGTCCTCGATGTTTTTTGGAGGCGGATGTTTGCCCGAGGGCCGGTTGGTGGCGATGACGGGGGACGAGGGGATGCACATGGTCTTGGTTTCGGTGTCGTAAAGCCCGGCGACCTGGTCCACGAGCAAATCCTCACAGATGGTCTTGAGGTCGGCATTGGGGGGGAGCAGGTCGAGCCAGACCATGAGTTCCTGGAGATCGGCCAGTTTGCGGCCGGGGTAATCTTTGGCGATGTCGCGGTCCACCAGGGCGCGGAGTTCTTTTTCGGAGATGTCGCGCGCGGGGACGTCGTGCAGGAACTTCTTGCCGCGCAGCGTTTCGACCACGTTGCGGATGGCGGCGAGTTCTTTAGGATTGGGGACCTTGGTGGCGGGCGCGGCCTGGGTTGCAGCCGCGGGACAGGGCCGAAGAGGGACGGAGGCCACCAAGAGGGCAAGGAGCAGGAGGAGCTTCACGATGCGGATTTGACCAGGCCGGAGTGGGCGGAAAGATAGGCCTCGAGGAAGTGGCGGATACAGAGGAATTCGGCGGTGATCTGGTCGGCGAGTTCGGCGGCTCCTTCGAGGTTGCCTTCGGCGCTTTGGTGTTCGAGTTGGAGGAGCATGGGGGCCAGGCGGCGCATGCCGCAGGTGGAGCTGGCGCCGGCGCAACTGTGGGCCAGGCGGCGCACTTCGGGGGCCTGGCCGGCTTTGACGGCGGCCTGGAGCTGGGGCAGTTGCCCGCTGGTTTGGTCCAGGTAGAGGGTGATCAGCTCGCGGAGGTTATCGGGGTTTCCGTCGGTCAGCTCCCGCAACCGCTCCATTTCGACCGGGGCTTCGGACGAAGGGGCCGTGGAAGGGCTTGCCTGGGGTTTGGCCGAGGCATCGGCAGCGGAGAGGTGGACGGGCAGCGTGCGGGCGGCGGCGGCGGCCCAGCGTTCGATAATGGTGCGGACGTCTTCGAGGCGGACGGGTTTGGCGATGTAATCATCCATTCCGGCGGCGAGGCATTTTTCGCGGTCGCCGGGCATGGCGCTGGCGGTCATGGCGATGATGATGAGGGGTGATTTATAGTGCGGGAAGCGGTCGGGCAGGCGCTGGCGCTCGCGGATGAGGCGAGTGGCCTCCAGTCCGCTCATTTCGGGCATCATGACGTCCATGAAGATGAGGTCGTAGGGCTGGCGGTCCAGGGCGGCGAGGGCTTCGACGCCGTTGGCGGCGAGGCCGGCGCGATAGCCCATCTGCTGGAGCAAGCGGACGGCGACCTTCTGGTTGATGACGTTGTCATCGCACAACAGGACCCGGAGGGGCAGGCGGGCGGCGAGGGTCGGGTCGAGTTTGGGGGTGGGGGGGGCTTGCCGGGGGGCGGGCTTGGAGCCGGAGATCGCCCGGAAAAGAACTTCGCGGAGCTGGGCCGGTTTGATTGGTTTGCTGAGGCAGGCGGCAAAGGCTGCGTGAGCGAACTCCGGCCGGTCGGAACGGACGCCCACGGAGGTCAGCAAGACCAGGGGGAGGGTGGCTGTCTGGGGCAGTTTGCGGATTTGAGCGGCCAGGGTCACGCCGTCCATGGAGGGCATCTGCATGTCGAGTATGGCCAGGTCGAACACCTGGCCGGCGCGCAACCATTCGAGGGCCGCGGCGGCATCCTGGGTCTCGCGGGGGAGCATGCCCCATTTGGCGGTCTGCGCGCTGAGAATGCGGCAGTTTGTGGGGTTGTCATCGACGATGAGGAGGCGCAGTTTGGCCAGTTGGTGCGCAGGTCCTTCGAGGGCCGGCGTCGGGGTTGGCGGTTGGGCAAGGGCCTGCAAAGGGAGGGTGAAATGGAACGTCGAGCCCTTTTGTGGCACGCTTTCGACCCACATCCTTCCGCCCATCATTTCGACGAGGCGTTTGCTGATGGCCAGCCCCAGACCGGTGCCGCCGAATTGCCGGGTGGTTGAGGCGTCGGCCTGACTGAATGACTTGAACAGGCGCGACATGCGGTCGGCGGGGATGCCGATGCCGGTATCCCGCACAGAGAAGTGCAGCAGCCAAGAGCCGGCGCCGCCCTGGACGGGTTCCGGGGGAGAAAGCGTTTTGACCTGGACGACGACCTCGCCCGCAGGGGTGAATTTGACGCTGTTGCCGACGAGGTTTACGAGCACTTGGCGAAGCCGTGTGACGTCGCCCAGGACCTGGACAGGCAGGCCATCGTCCATTTGGTAGGCGAGGTCGAGCTTCTTTTCGGCGGCCTTGGAGGCGAGCAGGTCCAGCACGTCCTCGACGGAACCGCGGAGATCAAAGGGCTGGTTCTCGAGTTCGAGCCTGCCGGATTCAATCTTAGAAAAATCCAGGATGTCGTTGATGATGGTGAGCAGGGATTCCCCACTGGAGTAGATCGTTTCCACGCAGCTTTGCTGCTCGGGGGTCAGGGAGGTCTCCAGGAGCAGTCCTGCCATGGCGATGATGCCGTTCATCGGGGTGCGGATTTCGTGGCTCATGTTCGCCAGGAACTCGGCTTTGGCGCGGGCGGCGGCCTCGGCGGCAACGCGGGCGGAGAGGAGGTCCCTGTTGGCCTGGGTGAGTTCGTCCTGGAGGTGCTTGGCGCGCAGGGCGGCGCAGAGCCGGGCCCGCAGTTCGGCGGACTCGAAGGGTTTGGTCAGGTAATCGACGGCTCCCAACTCGAAGCCCCGGAGCTTGTCGCCGGTGCTGTTCCAGGCGGTCAGGACGATCACCGGGATGGATTCTGTGGCTGGAGAGGACTTGAGCCGCCGGAGCAACTCGAAGCCGTTCATGCCCGGCAACCCCAGGTCCAGGAGGATCAAATCCGTCCCGGCCTCGCGGACGTGCTTGAGGGCCGCCGTAGCATCTCCCGCGCTGGAGAGCGTGATCTGGTCCTCTTGGAGCAGGACGCTGAGCAACTCCGACATCCTCGGATCATCTTCAACCAGCAAGACGTGGGAAGGGGGGACTTTCATAATTGCATGCCCGTTGCTTTACTTCAAACACATTCAATACGATCCTTAGCAACAAAGCCAGCCAGTTTTTTGCCGGCTCAAAGAATCATTGCGGATGGAGCCTTGGGCTGTCTAAATTCGGGGGCATGGTTCACTCAGTGCTCACCCCGGGCACGGTCGGGGCGATTGGTTCATTGCAGGATGCGCACACTCGGGCTTATCGCCTGATGCTGGTGGCGCGCGTTCTGGATGACAAGTTCGCCAGTCTGTA
This sequence comes from uncultured Verrucomicrobiota bacterium, assembly GCA_964653485.1. GTDB lineage: Bacteria > Verrucomicrobiota > Verrucomicrobiia > Limisphaerales > UBA8199 > CAVQND01. The sequence continues at coordinate 21,281 of CAZZFF010000081.1, forward strand.
CCGCATGGGCAAAATCCACGGGGGCGTTTTCCTCGGACGGGGCCAGGAGGCCCTAAGCGCATCGGCGGGTTTGGCGCTGCGCAAGGGGGATGTGTTCGCCCCCCTGATTCGGGACCAGGCGGGGCGCCTGGCCTTCGGGGAACCGATACTGGACGCCGTGCGCACTTATCTCGGCTCGGCGCTCGGGCCGATGCGGGGGCGGGACGGCAACGTTCACCGGGGCTGGCCCAAGGAAGGGCTGCTGCCGATGATCAGCCACCTCGGGGCGATGATTTCGGTGGTCAACGGGGTGTTGATGGGGCATCGCTTCAAGGGCATCAAGGGAACGGTCGGCGTGGCATCGGTAGGGGACGGCGGGACCTCGACCGGTTCCTTTCACGAGGCGGTGAACCAGGCCGCCGTGGAGAAGCTCCCGCTGGTGCTGGTCGTGGCCAACAACCATTACGCTTACTCGACACCCAACGAGCGGCAGTTTGCGTGCCGCTCGCTGCTGGACAAAGCGGCGGGCTACGGCATTTCGGGTGAGAGCGTGGACGGGACCGATCTGTCCGCGTGCCTGGAGGTGGTGGGCCGGGCAGTCAACCATGCGCGCGCCGGAGGAGGTCCGCAGATGGTCATCGCCACGTTGTTGCGCCTCTGCGGCCACGGAGAACACGACGATGCAAGTTATGTGGACCCGGACTTGAAGGCGTCGCCGATAGGGCGGGATTGTTTGAAGGTTGCGGAGAGCGGCCTCCTGGACAACGGCTGGGCCGACGCGTCGATGCTGGCGGCGTGGCGCATGGAGGCCGTCCGCACGGTCGAGGACGCCGTTGCCAAAGTCCAGCGTGAGCCGGCCCCGGACCCATACCGGCAGGACTGGTGCGCGTTGGCGTCCAAGCATTTGGCGGAGGGGGCCGAGCCCGGGGAAAGGGCGGGATTGTGAGCATCACTTATTTGGATGCGATTCGCGAGGCCCAGGCGCGCGCGCTGGCGGAGGACCCGCGCGTGTTCATTTACGGACAGGATGTCGGGTCGTTTGGGGGCGCCTTCAAGGCCACCAAGGGCCTGGCGCAACGGTTTCCCGGACGGGTGCTGGACTCGCCTATCAGCGAGGATGCCATGATCGGGCTGGCGGTGGGAGCGGCCATCGAAGGGATGAGGCCGATCATCGAAATGCAGTTCGCGGATTTTTCAACCGTGGGGTTCAACCAGATCGTCAACCAGGCGGCGACGCTGCACTGGCGGACCAACCTCCCCTGCCCCCTGACCATCCGCCTGCCATGCGGCGGCACGTCCGGAGGCGGGCCGTTCCACAGCCAAAGCGTGGAGAGCATTTACGCCCATTACCCGGGCCTGGTGGTGCTGACGCCGGCCACGGTCGAAGATGTTTACAGCATGTTGCTCGAAGCGGTCGCCCTGGACGACCCGGTCATCTTTTGCGAGCACAAATACCTCTATTACCATCTGAAGGCGGAGAAGCTCCCCACCGAGGCGATGCCGGTGGGCAAGGCGCGGTTGGCCCGGCCCGGACGCGACATGACGCTGGTGGCCTACAGCGCCATGGTACACGAGGCGCTGGCCGCCGCCGAGGAATTGGCCTCCGAAGGCGTCGAGATCGAGGTGGTTGATCTCCGGTCGGTCAAACCGCTGGACACGGACACGGTGGTGGCCTCGGTGGCCCGGACAGGGCGGTTGCTGTGCGTGGGAGAGGCCTGGCCCTGGGGTGGAGTGACGGCGGAGGTCATCGCCCGGGTGTCCAGCGAAGCCTTTGGCCTGCTGGACGCCCCGCCGCAGCGGCTCAACGCCAAGGACACCCCGACGCCCTACCATCCCGATCTCTGGGCCGCTCATCGCCCCACCGCCCGGAGCATCGCCGCCGCCGCCCGGAGGCTGCTTCGAATGTGATTGGTCGCTGACATACTTAATGGAATTAACCGTTTGATTTTGCGCCATGCCATCCATTCCCATCATCATGCCCCAACTTGGGGAATCCATCGCCGAGGCGACGGTCATCCGGCTGCTGGTGAACGTCGGCGATACGGTGCAGACGGACCAGGACGTCATCGAAGTCGAGACGTCCAAGGCGACGATGAACGTGGCCGTACCGTGCCCGGGGCGCGTGGAGAGGATTCTCGCCAACGCCAACGAGAGTTACCCGGTAGGGGCAGTTCTCGGCTACCTGGAGGCAAGCCGGGAGGATGCCATGCGGCTGGGACTGGACGCGCCGGCGCCGGCGCCGGAGGCCGAGAAGGGGGCCGGAGGCCCTGAGACGACCGGTCCGAGCGCCTCCGCCAGAAACAAGCAGGGTGTTCAGCCCACAGTGCGGGGGTTGCCGGTGCCGGCCAATGCCGCCGGGGCGAGCTATATGTCTCCGCGGATGAAGGCGCGCATGTTGGAATTGGGGTTGGGCGCGGCGGACCTGGCCGGCCTGCCCGGCAGCGGCGGGGCGGGGCGTGTGACCATCCAGGACTTCGAGAAGTTCATCGCCAACCTCGAGACGCACCGGTTGAGCCAGGCCTCTTCCATGCGCGTGGCCGTGGCGGATGCGATGCGGCGCAGTTGGACCCGCCCGCTGGCCACGGTGGCCGTGCCGGTCTGTTTCGACCCGGTGCTGGCCCACCGCAAGACCTGCCATCCCAGGCCCGGACCCGCGCTCTACGCGCTCCGCGCGCTGGCCATTGCCCTGGCCGAAAACAGCGCGCCCGCCGGGCGGCTTATCGGGCACAAGATTGTCCATCCTTCGTCCATTGACGTGGGCTTTGCGGTCGAAGCCGAAGAGGGAGTGCTGGTGCCGGTGATTCGGAACGCGGACAAACGTTCGCTCAAAGACCTGGTCCCTGGCTACGATCAACTGGTCAACTTGGCGCGCCAGCGCAGGCTCCCCGCCGACGCCACGGGCCACTCGATAGCCACCGTCACCAATTTCGGCAGCTTCGGCCTGACCTGGGCAACGCCGATCCCGCTGCCCGAGCAAACCCTGGTCCTTGGCATGGGCGCGGCGCGGCGCGTGCCCAATTGGGATGAAGCTCAGGAGCGGTTTGTGCCGATCATGGAAGCCAACCTGACGCTCAGCTTTGACCACCGGGTGCTCGACGGCGGCGCGGCCGGCCGGCTCCTGGCCCACATCTCCCGGTTGCTGGCGCGGCCGGAACAGCTTTAGTTTTGGTTTGGCTGGCGCGCAATGGCGTTCACTGCCATACTGCGGCCCATGACGACGATCAATCTTAAGGAAGTGGAAGTGTGGTTTGTCACCGGCAGCCAGCATTTGTATGGCCCGGAAACTCTGAAACAGGTGGCGGCCAACTCGCAGGAAATCGCGCAGGCCCTCGATGCGTCGCCTGCCATTCCGGTGAGGGTGGTTTTCAAACCGGTCGTCAAGACGCCGGCCGAGGCCACGGCCTTGTGCCAGGAGGCGAACCAGGAGCCGAAGTGCATTGGCTTGATTACGTGGTGTCACACGTTCTCGCCATCGAAGATGTGGATCAACGGGCTGAAGCTGCTCCGCAAGCCTTTGGCGCACCTGCATACCCAGCACAACCGCGACATTCCGTGGGGCTCGATTGATATGGATTTCATGAACCTGAACCAGGCGGCCCATGGGGACCGCGAGCACGGGTTCATCATGAGCCGGATGCGCCTGGAGCGCAAAGTGGTGGCGGGTTATTGGCAGGACAGGGCGGTGCAGGCCCAGCTTGGGGCCTGGAGCCGGGCGGCGGCGGCGTGGCAAGACTGGCAGGAGGCAAAATTCTGCAGGTTCGGCGACAACATGCGCGAGGTCGCCGTGACGGAAGGCGACAAGGTATCAGCCCAGCTCCAGTTCGGGTATTCGGTCAATGGCTACGGAGTGGGGGACCTCGCCAGGTGCGTGCGGGAGGCGGGCGAGGCGGAGATCGACGGTCTGCTCAAGGAATACAAGGCGGCCTACGTGATGGGGCCCGGGCTGGCGCACAACGGGGCTCCGGCGGCGTCGCTACGCGAGGCGGCGCGCATCGAGGCCGGTCTGCGGGCATTCCTGAGCGCGGGAGGGTTCAAAGGGTTCACGACCACTTTTGAGGACCTTTACGGCCTGGAGCAACTGCCGGGCCTTGCGGTGCAGCGTCTGATGGCGGACGGATACGGCTTCGGGGCCGAAGGGGACTGGAAGACCTGCGCCCTGGTGCGGGCGCTGAAAGTGATGTCCAGCGGTTTGAAGGGCGGCACGTCTTTCATGGAAGACTACACCTACCACTTGAACCCGAAACGGATGGAGGTGCTGGGGGCGCACATGCTTGAGGTCTGTCCGAGCATCGCCGGAAAGAAACCGGTGCTGGAGGTGCATCCGCTTGGCATCGGCGGGAAGGCGGACCCGGCGCGGTTGGTGTTCGAGGCCTCGCCAGGGCCGGCGATCAACGCCTCGATCCTCGACCTGGGCAACCGGTTCCGCCTCCTGGTCAACGAGGTGGAGGTGGTGGCTCCGGAGCAACCGCTGCCCAAGCTGCCGGTGGCGCGCGCGGTGTGGATTCCCAAGCCCAACCTGCCGGTCGCCGCGACGGCCTGGATTTATGCCGGCGGCGCGCATCACACCGCCTTCAGCCACGCGGCAACGACCGAGATGATGGAGGACTTCGCGGCGATGGCCGGACTGGAACTGGTCGTGATCGACCAGGACACCCAGCTTCGCCGGTTCAAGCAGGAACTGAACTGGAACGAGGTTTATTACGCGATGCGCAAGGGGTGGAACTCGTAAGGCGCGGGTCAAGCCAAGACGCAGGGGCTCCCGGCCGGGGGACGGAGGGGCGAGTGCCGGGCGTCGAGAGAACAAAGCACGGTCCCTCGATGCTCGACACTCGCCCCTTGGTTGTCGGGTTGGGTGTGAACCGGGGTTCGCGGCTCAGTCGATGGTCCAGAGCGTCAGCGAGTCCTGGTCCTTGATGAAAAGGCGATTGCCGGCCAGGACGGGGTAGGCGTAGGTCTGCGTGTTGGCGACCTTGATGCTGGCCAGTTCGGTATATTCCTTGTCGGTGGGTTCAAAGGCGATCAGGGTGGACTTGGCGGTCAGCCCGAGGAGGACAGAGCCGGCGTCGACCACGGAGCCGAACTGGCCGCGCCCGCCGGTGGAGTCCGTCCAGTCGGTCTTGCCGGTCTTGGCGTCGAGGCAGAAGAAGTTGCCGCGTTGGGACAGGCCGAAGATGAGGCCGCTCTTGAGCACCGGGGAGTCGAACTGGACGGCGTTTTCGGGATTGCTCCAGAGCTCGGTAGCGGTGAACGAATCCCCCTGCTTTTCGATCTTCACGGCCTTGGTGCCGCGGCCGGAGCCGCAGTAGAAGACGGTTTGGCCGTCGACGATCGGGGTTGCGGCGTTGTAATTCATGCCCTGGGGCACAAAAGGCGCGTGCCATAAGAGCTTGCCATCCGCCAGGGCCAGGCCGGCCACGCTCTTGGCGGTGAGGGTGACGATCATCTTGGTGCCGTCGACCGTCATGAGCACGGGGGACGCGTAGCCTGGGCCTTCGTCGGTCCATTTCCATTTCTCGTCGCCTTTGGCGAGGTCGTAGGCGACCACGGCGCCCTGGCTTTCCTTGCCAAGCTGGACGATGCAGAGGCCGTCGGCGACGATCGGCGAGGTGGCGGTGTGGAATCGAGGCCAGGCTTCGGGGTAGTCGTTCTTGCGCCACTTTACCGCCCCGCTGGCGGCATCGAGGCAGGAGACGGTGCCGGAGACGCCGAGGGTGACGACCTTGCCCTCGGCCACGGTGGGCGAACTGCGCGGGCCGCCATGCACGGCGGCGTCCGGTCCGCCGATGGCGGCCACGGCGTATTTGTCCGTCCACACCTCCTTGCCGGTGGAGGCATCCAGGCAGCTAACGACCTCGTCGCCCTCCTGGCGGGTGAAGACGTAGAGCCTGTCGCCCACGAGCGCGGGCGTTGCGTCTCCGGAGCCGACGGTGATCTTCCATTTCTGGGTCAACTCCTTGGGCCAGGTTTTGGGCGGGGTGAACCCGGTGGCTTTGGCATCGCGGTTGGCGCCGCGCCATTGCGGCCAATCCTGGCCCGATGCTCGACTCACACCGGCCAGGACCAGGCAACTCGCGGCTATCGTCATAATTCGGCTTGTATTCTTCATGGAAGCTCCCTTTCGGTTGTTCGATACGAGAATGATGGGTCTTGTGACGCCAAGTTACACCCACATAGCCGCGCGGTAAAATGAAAAAAGGCGGGGTTACACCTTCCAGATCCCGCGTTTGGGGCGGTCGATCCACTCGTTGGCCTCGGGGTCGCCGACGAACTGCTCGTTGGCCGGGTCCCACTTGAGGTGGCGATGGTGCCAGTAAGCGATGTTGCCGAGGTGGCAGACGGTCACGGAACGGCAGCCGATTTCGACATCGCAAATCGGCCGTTTACGGCTGCGCACGCAGCTCAGGAAGTCGCCGGGGTGGTTCGAGCTTTTGTAGAGGTGGATGGCGTTGTCGCCGAGGGGTTCATTGGCCAGCGATGAGGGGGTCGCCTCGAACTTGCCGCGGTTGACGAGGATTTTGCCCTCGTCGCCGATGAAGAGGACGCCGCCGCTGTCGCCGTGGACCATTTCGACGCCATTGGCATAGAGGTAGCGGACGCCGCGAGTGGCCTTGGGGTCTTCCGGGGGGATGACCTCGACCGGGCCGCTTTCGTCCATGCCCAGGCCCCACTGCGCGATGTCAAAATGATGAGCGCCCCAATCGGTCATTCCGCCGCCCGAGTATTCGCGATAGTTGCGCCAGTCCGGGAAGTGATGATGCACGCCGCGCGGGCTGAGGATGGAGTTGTAGGGCCGCAGCGGGGCCGGGCCGAGCCATAAATCCCAGTTCAGACCGGGTTCCATCGCTTCCTCGGGCAGGTCGCAGGGGACGGAGGGACCGCCGACGTCCACGATGACCTTTTGGACCTTGCCGATGCGGCCGTTGCGGACTAATTCGCAGGCTTTGCGGAACTCGCTGGAGGACCGCTGCATGGAGCCTGTCTGGAAGACCCGGTCGTTTTTGCGAGCGGCCCGGACCATGGCGCGCGCCTCGTGGATGGTCAGGGAGAGCGGCTTTTCGCAATAGACATCCTTGCCGGCGTTGCAGGCGGCGATGGCGATATAGGCGTGCCAGTGGTCGGGCGGGGCCATCACGATGGCGTCAATGTCAGTGCGGGCGAGCAATTCGGGAAACTCCTTGTAGGCGGCGCAGCCTTTGTATTCGGTGTTGCCCTTTGCGGCGTAGAACTCATTGACCTGTTTGGCATGAAACTCGCGGCGCGTGGTGTCCACGTCGCAGACGGCCAGGACCTGGGTGTTGGGGTGGGTGAGGAAATTCCCCAAGAGGTAGCTTCCCTGGGTGCCGACGCCGATAAAGCCCAACGTGATGCGCTCGTTGGGCCCCTTTTCCCCGGCCGCCCTGGCGGTGGAGAGCAACAGCGGGGCGGTGAGGGCGGCGGTAGTGGTGGTCTTGAGGAATTGGCGTCGGTTGAATTGTTTTTGCATGTTCGGAGACTATTTGTTGGTTGGACGACATAGCAGCCGAAAGCCTTCAATGGCAATGAAAATCGGAGGGCGGGGGGCCATAGGTGCTAACTTAGTGGTCCGAAACGGAAGCGGAGTGCGCCCGTTCAGCGCCGCCACCGCTTCGGGTGTCAGTTCCGACAACTTAGTGGTTCGAAACGGAAGCGGAGTGCGCCCGTCCTCGGGCGCAGCAAGCAGCAAAGTTCGAACAGGCGGAGCAGTTTAACATGTACTCCCATCCGCAAACGTTTCCGCACCCGCCCGCGCCCGGAGACGAGCGCACTCCCGGCTTGTCCATGGCCCCGGCTTAGCAAAGCGAAAATGGTAAGTTTCTCCAAAGCGTGGCCGTGGAGCAGTTCGCGATTTCGGGATGCGTACGAAAGGTTGTGCCTGCCGGCGAGGTGAGGGAGTGAGCCCTTCCTGGGGCGCAGCAAAGTTGGATAGCGTGTCAAGCGCGGGTTATCTCGAACTGTTAGACGCCTTGCGATGCTGCGCCCGAGGACGGGCGCACTCCGCCTCGTTAAGTTAGCGCCTA
>CAZZFF010000082.1:0-29250 GCA_964653485.1 uncultured Verrucomicrobiota bacterium
ATGATGTCGCTGGAAGCCAGGGGCATGTTTTTGGCGACCGCCGTAATCACATAAGACCCTTTGCTGTTGGCATAGTCCACGTCCATCCCCAACAGCCGGCCATCTTGCGAAAAGGAATGGCAGTTGCCGCAAACCGGCAACCCCTCCAGGACCACCGGCGGCGGTTCTTCGGAATCTATCGTCCCGAAACGCCAACGAATGCGCGAGGGGTCCTTGACCGCCTCCAGGAACGGCAAGTTCACTTCGCGGTAAAAGAGCGGCGCCCCCACCTTGTCTTTGGAAGTGCTGATGTGAATTTGGCCGCGCGAAAGAAGATTGAGGGGTGCGGAGCGTTGGAATCCGAGCACGGTCACCCTGGCGCGCTTCTCATGCGACCTCTCCTTGATCTCCTCCCATTCCGGCGCCTTGGGCGTCCACTCCCTCTTGAGGCTGGCAAAATGAAGCCGGCGCGGGGCGTCCGGGAATTCGATCAGCACAAGCCAGGTGTCCGCTTTGGTGGTATCCTGCCACGCAAATGTGCAAGGAACGATTTCCGGGGGAAACAGCGTCTCGTTTGCCGGGGAACGGACGGTCAGTTCGGGGTAACTCCGCTCTTCCTGGTACCCGGCCAGAATCTGTTCAATCGGCAACTGTCGGGAGCAGGATATTGCCAGCAAGCCCGGCAGCGCAAGGGCGGCGCATCTTGTCAGTACCACCGCACTGCCAGAAACGGATCGCGCCCGCACGAGGGCAAAAGCCCCCGCCAGCACGCGGCCAACACGGATGCCGGGCCCGCGCATCCCACGCTCTACGCTCTCACGTTTCACTCCAGGCATTGATATCTTGGACTTTGTTTTGCACAAATCCTCAGCCCTGATACGGATAGGGATGTTTCCAGGGTTGGCGGTAGGGGCGCTTGAGCAGGGCGGCGGCGTCGGGGTTGGCGACGATCTCTTCCTTGCGGGCGTCCCAGGTGATTTTCGAGCCGGTATCGTAGGCGATCATGGCCAGCTTTACCGCGGCCGTCGAGGCGAACGCGTCCTCGGCAAGGCAACCAGGCGCTTGGCGCGTGCGCACGGCCTCGAGGAACTGGGCCATGTGCAGCCCGCCCGCGTCGGCCTGGACCTGATGGACCTGGCGTTCCTTGCCCTTGCCTCGGGGGATGACTTCCCAGCGGTCGTCAGTGACAAAGAGCGTCTCCTTTTCGCCGTAGAAGAAAATGCCATTGGCGACATCCGGCGAGTATTCCTCGGCGCCCCAGATGCGGTGCCGCCAGGTCAACGGGCAGGTGGGGAACTCGAAATGGGCGGTGAGCACGTCCGGCGTCGTGATCTTGCCTCGGAGTTCGTAGAGCCCGCCCGCCGCGGACACAGCCACCGGAGCGGCTTCGCCCAGGATAACGCGGGCGGCGTCGACGAGGTGGATGCCCCAATCGACGAGGTGGCCTTGACCGATGGTTTTTTCCAGGCGCCAGTTCACGTGGCCGACCTGGGGGCTGTAGGGGATTTTCGGCCCCGGCCCGCACCAGAGATCCCAGTCCAGCGACGCGGGCGGAGGTTGGGGAGTGGGGTCTTTGGTGCCGGCAGTGTAGTGGATGTTGGCCTCGGCGCAGACGATGCGCCCGGCGTCGCCGGCCTGGACGCGCTCCCTGACGGCCTGGAAGGCCGGGCAATGGCGGCGCTGGAAACCGATCTGCACGATGCGCCGGCTTTTGTTGACGGCATCCACCATCGCGCGTCCCTCACGCAGGTCGTAACTCAACGGCTTTTCGCAATACACATCCAGCTCGCGCTCGAGCGCGGCAATAAGCTGCAAGGCGTGCCAGTGGGGCGGCGTGGCAATAATGACCGCCTCGAGGCCGGGCGTTTGGAGAAGCTCCTCATAGAGCTTGAAGGTCCGGGGCCGCCGGCCCTGGAGCTTCTCGACCTCGGCAGCGGAAGAGTCCAGGTGCTCGCTGTCCACATCGCACAGGGCCACAACCTCAACCCCGCCAATCTTCAGGGCGGCCTTGAGGTCGACCATGCCGTACCAACCGCAGCCGATCAGGCCCAGCTTGAGCTTGGCGTCAGAGTTGGCGGCCTCGATGAGGGCGGGAAGTTGGCTCAGACCGATGGCACCCGTGGCGGCACCATGCAGGAAATGACGACGCGTAATCGAGTTCATAGCACTAAAATGCCCGACAATCACAGCCATGGCAAGAACCGTAAAAGTACTTTGCTTGGCGAACCTGACGTAATAATCTCATGCCCGACCTCGGCGACCAGAACAACCTGGGCGGCCGGAACATTATTCATGAAACCATGAACAACTATCGGTTTCCGGGAGTGATTGTGCTCGCGGCGGCGGTCGCCATCGCGGGTCAGGGCCTGGCGGCGACCGGGAAGTCTTCAGCCAGGCTGGTCGTCCAGGCCAATCGGCCGGGGCCCAGGGTCAGCCCAACGCTCTACGGCATTTTCTTCGAGGAAATCAACTGCGCCGGAGATGGCGGTCTCTATGCCGAGATGGTGCGCAATCGCTCATTCGAGGACTCGGGTCGGCCGGAGCACTGGTCGCTGGTCACCGAGGGAACTGCCCAGGGCGACATGGCCATTGATACTCAGCGGCCAATGAGCGAGAAGAACCCGAGGTCGCTCAGGCTGACGATTACCAAAGGAGGCGGCGGCCGCGTGGGCGCGGCCAACGACGGCTATTGGGGTATGTCGCTCAAGCAGGGCGAGGTTTATGAGTTATCCCTGAACGCCCGGGCGGGCGGCGGGTTCGGCGGTCCGCTGGTGGCGTCGATCGAGAGCCGCGAGGGCAAGGTCTATGCGCGGCAGAAGTTCACCGGACTGTCGGCGGAATGGAAGCCGTTCAAGGCGTCGCTCATCTCGCAGGCAACCGACGCCTCGGCGCGGTTGGTCATCAGCGCCGCGGAACCGGCCACAATCTGGCTCGACATGGTGTCGCTGTTTCCCAAGCGGACCTGGAATGGCCGAGCCAACGGCCTGCGCCCGGACCTGGCGGAGAGGTTGCAGGGCTTGAGGCCGGGTTTCGTTCGTTTCCCGGGGGGATGCTGGGTTGAAGGCGACACCCTGGACCTTGCCTACCACTGGAAACAGACCATCGGCATTCCTTCCGACCGGCGCAACCAATACAACATCTGGCAATACTACTCGACGCACGGCCTTGGCTTTCACGAGTACCTCCAGATGTGCGAAGACCTCGGCTCGGAACCGCTCTTTGTCGTCAACTGCGGCATGTCGCACCATGGGAACGTCCCGATGGACCAACTCGGTCCTTGGGTCCAGGACGCGCTGGATGCCGTCGAATACGCCAATGGCCCGACCGACAGCCAGTGGGGAGCGTTACGGGCGGCCAACGGGCACACGCCGCCTTTCAATTTGAAATACATGGAGATCGGCAACGAAAACGGCGGAGAGCCTTACCGCGAGCGGTATGCCGCGTTTTACAAAGCCATCAAGGCCAAATACCCCGCGATGCGCCTGATCGCCGACGAATGGGCCGGCATCCCGGCCGATAGCCCGATCGACATCGTGGACGAGCATTACTACAACAGCCCCGGGTTCTTCATTCAACAGGCGACCCGCTACGATTCTTATGATCGGAACGGGCACAAGGTCTATGTGGGTGAGTACGCCGTGACCCAAAACTGCGGACAAGGCAATCTGCTCGGAGCCCTTGGCGAAGCCGCCTTCATGACCGGCTTGGAGCGAAACAGCGACGTGGTCCTTATGGCCTCTTATGCCCCGCTCTTTGCCAACGTCAATTACAAACGGTGGAACCCGGACCTGATCAACTTCGACGGCTCGCGCGTCTATGGCACGCCCTCCTATTACGTCCAGAAGATGTTCGCCGCGAACCGGGGCGACGTGGTCCTGCCGGCGGTCGTGGAGGTCGCGTCCACGCCCGAGGAGGCCAGTCACGGCGGCATCGGCCTGGGCACCTGGGACACGCAGGCCGAATACAAGGACGTCAAAGTCATGCGGGGGGACAAACAGCTTTTCTCCTGGGACCCATCGGTCGGGATGAAGGGCTGGCGCATTTTCGGCGGCGCTTGGGATGCCAAAGAGGGCGCTCTCCAGCAAACCGGCGGCGGCAATGATCGGCGCGCCCTGGCCGGCGACGCGGCATGGCGGGACTATACGCTCACGCTCAAGGCGCGGAAACTGGGCGGCGCCGAGGGCTTCCTGATCCTGTTCCATGTCCAGGACGACAACAATTGGCTCTGGTGGAACGTCGGCGGGTGGGGCAACTCCCGGCACGCCATCGAGCGATGCTCCGACGGAGGCAAATCCACGCTGGGCCCTGACGTGAGCGGTTCTATCGAGACCGGCCGCTGGTACGACCTGCGCATCGAGTTGAAGGGGACCGGCATCCGCTGTTTCCTGGACGGCAAATTGGTGCATGATGTGACCGACTCCCGCGCGCTCCGCCCCCTGCACGTCGTGGCCAGCCTCGCCGAACACTCCGGCGAAATCATCCTCAAGACCGTCAACGTCTCCGCGCTGGACTTTGACACCGACATCAGGTTAGAAGGCGTCAAGCAGGTGAGCGCGCCGGGGCGCGCCATGGTCCTGACCTCGCCCAACCCGGCGGACGAGAACACCCTCGACCAGCCCATGAAAGTCGCGCCCGTGGCGCAAGCCGTCCCGGATGCCGCGACCGCCTTTCGACACACCTTCCCGGCGCACTCGGTCACGGTGCTTCGGGTGAAAGCGGAATAATCCCAAAATGCGGAGTCTCCCCAAAACACATGAAGCGAGACCGGGATCACTCTGACCTATGAACCCACACAACTACACCATCGGTCTGGATTACGGCACCAACTCGGTGCGCACGGTCATCGTCGATGTCGCCAATGGACGCGAGGTGGCGGCCGCCGTCCGGAATTATGCCAATGGCGCCAAAGGCGTCATCCTGTCACGCGACCCGAACCTGGCGCGGCAGCATCCGGCAGACTATGTCAAGGGCGCGGAGGTCACCATCGGCAAGGCCCTGGCGGCGGCCAGGCGGGCCGTGCGCGGGTTCAGGCCCGACCAGGTAATCGGCATCGGCGTCGATACGACGGGGAGCACCCCCATCCCGGTGGATGAGAATGGCCAACCCCTGGCCTTCCGGAAGAAGTTTGCGAAAAACCCGGCCGCCATGGCCTGGCTTTGGAAGGACCACACCGGCGTGGCCGAAGCGGCCGAGATAACCGAATTGGCGCGCAAGCTCCGTCCGCAGTACCTCGCCAAGTGCGGCGGCACCTATTCGAGCGAATGGTTCTTCAGCAAGATTCTGCGCTGCCTGCGGACCAGCCCGGAGGTCTTTCAGGCCGCCTCCTCATGGGTCGAATGCGCCGATTGGGTGCCGGCGATGCTGACCGGCACCGAGGGGCCGGACAAATTGACCGTCGGCATCTGCGCCGCCGGCCACAAGGCGATGTACCACGAGGATTGGGGCGGCTACCCGGATGCCGAGTTTCTGGGGCAGCTTGACCCCAAGCTCGGCGAATTGCGCTCCCGTCTCCGGCCCAAGGCCTTCCCCATTGACCGCGCGGTCGGGGGGTTGACGGCGCAATGGGCGCAGCGCACCGGGTTACGGACCGGCATCCCGGTGGCGGTCGGCGCGTTTGACGCGCACCTGGGGGCCGTCGGCTCCGGGATCGCCCCCGGCACGCTGGTCAAGATCATCGGCACCAGCACCTGCGATATGATGGTAGCGCCCCTGGGCGAGAAACTGCCGGACATCCCGGGCCTGTGCGGGATTGTCAACGGCAGCATCCTGCCGGGATTCTACGGGTTGGAGGCGGGCCAGTCGGCCGTCGGCGACATCTTCAACTGGTTCGTCAACTATATCCAACCGCTCGGCGGGAAGGCGGGCTCCCACGAGGCGCTCAGTGCCGCGGCATCGAAAATGGCGCCGGGCGAATCGGGTCTTCTGGCCCTGGATTGGAACAACGGCAATCGGACGATCCTGGTGGACCAGCGCCTGACGGGCCTCCTGATCGGCCAGACGCTCTACACCACACCCGCCGAGATCTACCGCGCCCTGGTCGAGTCCACGGCGTTCGGGGCGCTCACCATTATCAACCGTTTCGAGGAATACGGCGTCAAGGTGGGCCAGATTGTCAACTGTGGCGGTATCGCGGAGAAAAACCCGCTGGTCATGCAGATTTACGCCGACGTGACCGGCCGGCCGATCAAGATATCGCGCTCCGCCCAAACCTGCGCATTGGGCGCGGCCATTGCCGGCGCGGTGGTCGCCGGCAAACAGGCCGGCGGCTATGACGGCTACGCCGACGCCCAGGCGGCGATGACCGGCCTCAAGCCCCGGGTCTTCCAGCCAAATCCCAAGGCACACGAGGTTTATCAGCAGCTCTACGGACTCTATCGGAAGCTCCATGACTCCTTCGGTACCCAACAACCCAATGGCAACCTTTACGGCGTGATGAAGGAACTCATTGAGATACGAAACCGGGCAAGGAAGTAACCTCGTCCATGCTCGATAAACTGAAAGAAGAAGTCTTCGCGGCCAACCTCGAATTGGTCAAAGAGGGCCTGGTCATCCGGACCTGGGGCAATGCCAGCGGGATAGACCGGGATAAGAGCCTGGTTGTGATCAAGCCCTCCGGAGTGCCCTACGGGGAAATGAAAGCGCGGCAGATGGTCGTCGTCGCCCTGGATTCCGGCGAGGTCGTCGAAGGGGGCCTCAACCCAAGTTCCGACACCCCGACCCACCTCGAGCTCTATCGCGCCTTCGCCGACATCGGCGGCATCGTCCACACGCACAGTCTCTTCGCCACCGCCTGGGCCCAAACCGGGCGCGCCATCCCTGCCCTGGGAACAACCCACGCCGATTACTTCCGCGGTCCGGTGCCATGCACGCGGCTCCTGAAGCCCGCCGAAATCAAGTCCGATTACGAGGCCAACACGGGACGTGTGATCGTCGAGACATTCGCGCGGCGTCAGCCTCTTTCCTGTCCGGCGGTGCTCGTCGCCAGCCACGGGCCCTTTGCCTGGGGCAAAACGGCCGCCGCGGCCGTCGAAAACGCGGCCGTTCTCGAGCACCTGGCGCGATTGGCCGGCGAGACCCTGCGCATTTTTCCTTCCGTCCGGCCCATGCAACGGGTATTGATGGAAAAGCACTTCTTGCGCAAGCATGGCCCCGGCGCCTATTACGGCCAGTGCCGCGCCTGAGATTCGGAGCAGTATTAAGATTATGATTATGATGAAGATTAAGAATAAGATTGAAGAAATCATTATGAAATGCAACTCCTCCCGGCTGGCGGTTCTTTCCCTGGGCTTGGGCGTTGCGTGTCTGGCCGGCTGCTCCTCCGTTTCGCAGCCCGGCAAGGATAACGTCATGCGGCAGCCCTTCGGCGAGACCAAGGACGGGGCGCCGGTGGACCTCTACACCCTGCGCAACCACAAGGGCGCCGAGGCGCGCATCTCCACTTACGGGGGCCTGCTCATCTCGCTGAAAATGCCTGATCGCGCCGGGGGGATGGGCGACGTGGTGCTCGGCTACGACAACCTGGCGGATTACATCAAGGCCACCCCCTATTTCGGCGCCCTCATTGGCCGTTATGGCAACCGGATTGCCAAGGGCAAGTTTACGCTTGATGGCCGGCAATACACCCTGGCAACCAACGATTATCCCAACGCCCTCCACGGCGGACTCAAGGGCTTCGACAAAGTCCTCTGGGACGCCAAGGTGCTGGCGACTCCCGAGGGCCCCGGGCTTAAGCTCCAATACGTGAGCAAGGATGGCGAAGAAGGATACCCCGGCACACTCTCCGTTACCGCCGCATATACGCTGACCGAAGACAACTCGCTGAAGGTCGAATTCACCGCCACGACCGACAAGGACACCGTGGTGAATCTCACCGACCATTCCTACTTCAACCTCGCAGGCAAAGGCGACATCCTGCATCATGAGGTCATGATCCCCGCCGGCCGATTCACGCCCGTGGACGGCACGTTGATTCCCACCGGTGAACTCCGGTCAGTGGACGGCACTCCGTTCGATTTCCGCAGCCCGACCGCTATCGGCGCCCGCATCCAGCAAGATGACGAACAGCTCAAGCTCGGCCACGGCTATGACCACAACTGGGTTGTGGACAAACCGGCCGGCCAACTCGGCCTCATGGCGCGGGTCTTCGAGCCTTCAACCGGCCGGGTCCTGGAAGTTCTCTCGACCGAGCCGGGTCTGCAGTTCTACACCGGCAACTTCCTCAACGGCTCGAATAAGGGCAAGGGCGGCTGGGTGTACCAGTTCCGCAACGGCTTCTGTATGGAGCCGCAGCACTACCCGGATTCCCCTAATCAGCCCAATTTTCCCTCCGTCGTGCTGAAGCCCGGGCAGGTCTATCATAACACGATCATCTATCGGTTTTCGGTGCGGAACTGACCGCCCAACACGTTATCATGAAGAACCTCACTCCCATCTTAGCAGTGGCGCAGCCGGCCGACCCCACGTTGACCGGCCTGGACTGGGCGGCGATTGCGTTCTACTTCGGCATTTTGCTGTGCGTGGCGTGGTGGGTGGTCAGCCGGCGCAAAGATACGGCGGCCGATTACTTCCTGGCCGGGCGCAATTTGGGGTGGTGGGTTATCGGCGCCTCCATTTTCGCGTCGAACATCGGCTCGGAGCATATCGTGGGCCTGGCCGGGTCCGGGGCAAAGGACGGCGTGGCCATGGCGCACTATGAACTGCACGCGTGGTGCCTGCTGGTCCTGGCCTGGGTTTTTGTCCCCTTTTATGCCCGTTCAATGGTCTTCACGATGCCGGAGTTCCTCGAGCGCCGCTTCAGCACCCAGTCGCGCTACGTCCTGTCCGTGGTCTCCCTGATCACCTTCATTGTGTCTAAGATAGCCGTCGGCATCTTCGCCGGCGGCGTGGTGTTCAGCACCCTGCTGCCTGAGATGCACTTCAACCTGCTCGGCTGGAGCCTGGACAGCTTTTGGATCGGCTCCATCCTGGTCATCGCGCTGACCGGCCTCTATACGATGCTCGGCGGCATGCGCGCCGTGGCTTACAATGACGCCGTCCAGGTCGTCGTGCTCATCCTCGGCTCGGCGTTGCTCACCGTCTATGGGTTGATTCAACTTGGGGGCTGGGGAGAGCTCAGGCGGCTCTGCGGCTCGGACATGTTCAACCTCTGGAAGCCGCTCATCCCGGCGGGGATGGAAGGGACCTGGGCGCCGGTGAAGGAGCCGGGGCGGATAGCGTGGTATTTCAACACCAATTTCCCCTGGCTGGGAATGGCCATCTGCGCGCCGGTCATCGGGCTTTGGTATTGGTGTACGGACCAATACATCGTCCAGCGCGCGTTGGGGGCGCCCAACCAACAAACCGCCCGTCGCGGCAGCATTTTTGCCGCCTTCCTCAAGTTGTTCCCCGTCTATCTGTTCATCATTCCCGGCCTGATTTGCTTTGCCTTGGCCAAGAGCGGCAAAGTGCCGGCACTGGCCGGCATCTATGACGCCCAGACGGGTCATGCGACCGCGGGCGCCCAGAGCGCCTTTCCGATGCTGGTCCGCTACCTCTTGCCGCCCGGGCTGCGGGGCATCGTGGTGGCCGGGTTGCTCTCCGCCCTGATGGGTTCGCTGGCGGGCGTATTCAACGCCTGCTCGACGCTTTTCACGGTGGACATCTACCAGAAGCTCCGCCCGAAGGCATCTCAGCACGAGATCGTGCGCATGGGCCGCATCGCCACCGGCATCATGGTCCTCATCGCCATGGCCTGGATCCCGGTCGTCAAAGGGGCCAAAGGTCTCTATGAATACCTGCAGGCCGTCCAGGGCTACCTGGCGCCGCCCATCTTTGTCGTCTTCTTCTTTGGCGTCTTCTGGAAGCGGCTCAACGCCAAAGGGTGCCTCTGGGCCATGGTGGTCGGCTTCCTGCTCGGCCTGTTCCGCATGTTGGTGGACACGCCCGCCACCTTGAACAAAGACTTCCACTACACCGAAGGCTCCCTCCTCTGGATCGTCAACAACATCAACTTCCAGTATTTCAGCATCCTCATTACCCTGGTCTCGGCGTTTGTGATGGTCGTCGTCAGCTATGCCACCGCGGAGCCGGATTACTCGAGAATCAAGAGCCTGACTTTCGCGACCGCCACCGATGAGGACCGAGCCGGCACGCGGGCCAGTTGGGGCGCTCTCGAGGTCCTCTCCTCCCTGGTCGTCCTGGGCTTTATCCTTGGCGCTTACTTGTATTTCCGCGGGTAGCGCGCGGCCCCAAGGGCCAAAGGGTTTTTTCCATCGTCACTCGGAGGGCGGTAGGATAGGCTGAGGCGATGATTTCGGCGAAACCCTGGAGAACGGATGCGGTGGTGCGCTTGTTGCTGAGCGTGCTGGTCTGCGTCTATTGCGGTTCGCTGGTGGAGAGCATGCTGCATTACTGGGGCATCGACGGGAGGACCGGCGGGAAGTTGTTTTACCCTGCGGCAGCCGTTAGCTTCGGCTGCCTGGGCGCGGCGCTGGTTCTGCTGCGGGAGTCGTGGCAGGTCGAGAACGTCATGCGCCGCTTGGTTGCGGCGCTGGGGTGCGTTTATGCCGGTTTCCTGGTTGGCGCGTGGATTCAGAAGTGCGCTGGGGCAGAGGAAATCTCGACCCGGCAGACAATCATCAGTTCACTGAGCAGCCACGCGGCGGTGATCGTCCTGGCGGGATTTGTGTTGCGGGAGCATGGGATCGGCTGGGCGGAGGGCTTCGGGCTGCGCAACCGGCTGGGCCAGGCGGTGTTGGCGGGGGTTGTGGGTGGAGGGCTTCTTTTCCCCTTGGCCCGGGAGCTTGATGATGTCCTGGTGCTGATTCTGGAGCGGTTGCCGAGCCTGGGGGTGCAACCCGAAGTGCAGCCGGCGGTGAGGGTGATCGAGCAGGCGGTTTCCTGGCCCTCGCGGCTGGCGCTGGGCACGATGGCGGTCGTCTTGGCGCCGGCCGGCGAGGAACTCCTGTTCCGGGGCATCCTCTATCCAAAAATCAAACAGGCGGGTTTCCCGCGTCTCGCGCTTTGGGGAACCGCCATCCTCTTCGCGGCGGTCCACACGAACCTGGTTCTCTTTCTGCCGTTGCTGGCGCTGGCGCTGGCGCTCACGGCGCTTTACGAGTGGACGGACAACCTGCTGACGCCAATCCTGGCCCACAGCGTGTTCAATATGCTGAATCTCGCGTTGCTGCACTTCTCGAAGTAGGATGCACCGGATGAATCGTACGGATAGGTCAAATGAACGAATTTGAGTTGATAAAGCGAATCACCCACTCTTTGCCCACCAACAAATCAGTGGTGGTGGGGCCGGGAGACGATTGTGCGGTGCTCGACGTCGGTCTGGGAGACAGGCTGCTCTTGTTCAAGACCGACGCCGTAGTCGAGGGGGTCCATTTCACTGCGGGGACGGCCCCGGAAAAGGTCGGCCATAAGGCGCTGGGCCGGTGTTTGAGCGACGTCGCGGCGATGGCGGGGACCCCCACGGCGGCGCTGGTGACGCTGGGGCTGCGGCCCAACTTCGAGGTGGGCTACGTGGAGGGCCTCTACAAGGGCATCAATACGCTGGCCCGCCGACACGAAGTGGCCGTCGTGGGCGGAGAGACGACGACCAATCCCGAGCGGACGTGGCTCTCGGTGGCGTTAGTCGGATGGGTCGCGCGGGGCAAGGCCGTGTTGCGGTCAGGGGCGGAGGCGGGCGATGCTATCTTCGTGACCGGCGAACTCGGCGGTTCGCTCTCGGGCAAACATCTCGATTTCGAGCCGCGCCTGGTCCAAGCACGCTGGCTGGCGGAAGAGTTCCCCATCCATGCCATGCTGGACCTGAGCGACGGCTTGGCGGGCGACTTGAGGCATATCCTCGAGGCCAGCCGAGTGGGCGCCGAGTTGCTCTCCGCTTCGATCCCCATAAGCCTCGAGGCGCGCCGCGCAGCCAAGGCGAGCCCGTCGGCAAAGCCGCCGTTGGCGGCGGCCCTCACCGACGGCGAGGATTTTGAGTTGCTCTTCACGGCGGCCGGCCGCGATGCAGTGCCGCTGCTCGATGCCTGGAAAGCCCGGTTCCCGGCCCTCCGGTTGACATGCATCGGGAAAATCACCGGGAAAGAGGGCCTCTCCATCCGGGACAAGCAGGAAGTGCGGCCGTTGACAGACCATGGCTACGCGCATTTCGCATAGTCCCGTGGAAACACAGGCTCTGGGTGAGGCCTGGGGCCGCGAGGCCCAAGGCGGGCTGGTCATCGGGCTGTGCGGCGACCTGGGCGTGGGCAAGACTCAACTGGTCAAGGGCCTGGCCCGGGGCCTCGGTATTTCGGCCAGGGTCCAGTCGCCGACCTTCGCGCTGGTCAACGTCTATGCGGGCGGGCGCTTGATGTTGTTCCACCTGGATTTATACCGGCTCGAGACGGCGGAGCAGGTGTTCGCCGCGGGCTTGGAGGAATACCTGGAACCGGACGGGGTGACGGTCATCGAGTGGGCCGAGCGATTGGGAGAGGGGAGAAGGCCGAAATCCGAAATCCGAAATCCGAAATCCGAGACGAAAGGATCGGAGGAGGAAGGAGAGGCTTCAACGCGGTGGCGTTGGGTGGAGATTGAGGCGGTAAGCGAGACGGAGCGACGCATTATTTATGAAGATTTTGGCGGTTGAGTTTTCATCGCTGCAACGGAGCATGGCGGTCGTGCAGGGCGGCAGTGGCAGTCAAGGGCAAGAGGCGATAGCCAGCTCGGAATCGGCCATGGACAACGGGGACCATCGATCCGCGGATACGCTCGGGATGGTGGAAGCGGTCCTGAGAAAGGGACATGTCGAGCGGGAGCAGATCGACTGTGTGGCGGTCGGGATTGGCCCGGGCTCGTACACGGGCATTCGGGCGGCGATTGCCCTGGCGCAAGGATGGCAGCTTGGGCGCGGGGTGAGATTGCTGGCGATCAGCAGCGTGGAGTGCCTGGCGGCGCAGGCCTGCGCGGAGGGTCTGTTCGGCCGCGTGGAAGTGGTGATTGACGCGCAACAAAAGGAGTTCTACCTGGCCGGGTACGACATCCAGGCGGGCGCTTGGCGCGAGACGGAGCCGCTGCGGCTGGCGACACTGGCCCAGGTGCGGGAGCGCCAGGGGGCCTCAGGCGCTCTCATCGGCCCGGAGGCAAGCCGATGGTTCCCAGGGAGCCGGGTTGTCTTTCCCCACGCGACGACGTTGGGGCGGCTGGCGCTGGGCCGTTCCGATTTTGTTGCGGGCGAGGAGATGGAACCGATATATTTGCGCGAGACGAAGTTTGTCAAACACAGCCGATGAGAGCCGCCATTCTACATGGGAAAGAACAAATCAGGGTGGAAACGATCGAGCCGCGCGCCTTGGAGGCCGGGGAGGTGCGAGTCCGGATCGAGGCGGCGCTGACTTGCGGGACAGACCTCAAGGTCTTCAAGCGCGGCTATCATGCGAAGATGATCATCCCCCCGTCGGTGTTCGGGCACGAGCTGGCGGGGGTCATTTCCGAAGTCTCGCCGGAGGCGTGCGGCTGGCAAGTCGGGGAGCGAGTGGTGGCCGCCAACTCCGCCCCATGCGGAACATGTTTCCAATGCCGGAACGGCCGGGAGAACCTGTGTGACGACCTGCAATTCCTGAACGGCGCCTACGCCGAGTCTATCGTGGTGCCCGCGCGATTGGCGCAAAAGAACCTGGTGCAGCTCAAGGCCGGGACGAGTTTCCGGGATGCGGCGCTGGTCGAGCCGTTGGCCTGCGTCGTCCAGGGCCTGGAGGACACTCGCCTGCGCGCGGGACAGCGATTGCTGGTCATCGGCGCCGGCCCGATTGGGTTGATGTTCGTCGCCCTGGGCCGGCACCTGGGTTGCTCCGTGGCGGTCGCCGGCCGAGGCGAGAGGCGCCTTCAGACGGCCCGGCGCCTCGGGGCCGAACAGGTCTTCAGGGTGGCCCCGGGGATGAGTCTGCCGGCAGCCATTCCGCAAGGGACGGTGTTCGACACGGTCATTGAAGCCGTCGGCAAGCCGGAGACGTGGGAGGAAGCCGTCCGGTTTGCGAGCAAGGGCGGGACGGTCAATTTCTTCGGAGGTTGCCCGGCGAACACCTCGGTGACGTTTGACACGTCGCTCCTCCATTACTCGAACCTGACATTGGTGGCGAGTTTTCACCATACGCCGCGAAGCGTTCGCCAGGCCTTGGAGTACGTCGAGTCGGGGGTGATCCGTTCGAGCGACTTCGTGGACGGCGAATGTCCTTTGACAGACCTGCCCGAGCTTTTCCAGTCTATGGCCGCCGGGAACCGGGCGGTGAAGACGCTAATCCGGGTGCGGGAGTAAGCAGCTAGACGCTTTTTTGATCTATGACGGAATCATATGTACAGGAGCTGTTCGCCGAGCGGATCGGCGGGCGTGAGTATGGAAAGTCGACCGCGATTTACAAATTCGAGAAGATTAAGCGGGCCAAACGAGCGGCGGTGGCGGCCCATCCGGGTGCGGAGATCATCGACCTTGGCGTTGGCGAGCCGGATGAGATGGCCTTTCCCGAGGTCGTCGAGACGCTGTGCGTCGAGGCCCGGCGGCCCGAGAATCGGGGATACGCGGACAACGGCGACGCGGTTTTAAAGGAGGCGGCCGCCCGCTATCTGGAGCGGGTGTGCGGGGTCAACGGGATCAACCCCGAAACCGAGGTGCTGCATTCGATCGGGAACAAGGCGGCGCTCTCGATTTTGCCGGCGGTGCTGGTCAATCCGGGTGATTATGTGCTGATGACCATTCCCGGCTACCCGGTCTTCGGCACCCATGCCCGGTATTACGGGGGCCTGGTCTATAACCTGCCCTTGAGGGAAGAGCATGGATTCCTGCCTGATCTCGGTTCGATTCCGGACGAGGTCCTGCGGAAGGCCAAGGTCATGGTGCTCAACTACCCCAATAACCCGACCGGCGCCAGCGCCACTCCGGAGTTCTTTGCCAAAGCCGTGGCGTTCGCGAAGGAAAACCGGCTGGTCATTATCCACGACGCCGCCTACGCCGCCCTGGTGTTCGAGGGCCGGCCGCTGAGCTTGTTGGCGACGCCCGGGGCCAAAGACGTGGGCCTGGAACTGCATTCGGCCAGCAAGAGCTTGAACATGACGGGCTGGCGCTGCGGCTTTGTGGCCGGCAACCCGCTGCTGGTCAAGGCCTACGGCGACGTGAAGGACAATACCGATTCGGGGCAGTTCCTGGCCATTCAACATGCGGCCGCCCACGGATTCGACCATCCCGAGATCACCGCTCAGATAGCCGCCAAATACTCGCGGCGGATGGATGGGCTGGCACGAGTGCTCGGAGACGCCGGGTTCCGGGCCAGAAAACCGAAAGGCTCGTTCTTCCTCTATGTCAAGGCCCCCAAGGCTGCCGTGAAGAAAGACGGGCGGCGGATCGAATTTCGCGACGCCGAGGAGGTTTCGCAGTGGCTCATTACCGAGAAGCTGATCTCGACTGTGCCATGGGACGACGCGGGCGCTTACCTGCGCTGGAGCGTGACCTTCGCAGCCCGCGGCCAGGCGGACGAAGGACGGATCATGGCCGAGATCGCCCGGCGCCTCGGAGACGCGCGGTTTGAGTTTTGAAGTGAATGGCCTTGCGATTCTCTGCCTTGCCCTCATTTTGGCCAGGGTCCTGACCCAGCTTTGGCTGGAGCGGTTGAACTGCCGCAACGTCCTCGTTCACGCCAAGGCGCTGCCGGAAGCCTTCAAAGGCATCATGGACGAGGCGGCTTATGCCAAGTCGGTTCGGTACACCCTGGCCGGCGGGCGCCTGCTCCAAATCGAGGGAGTATGGGATGCGGCGGTGCTGTCGGCGGCACTATTCAGCGGCTTGCTGCCGTGGGGCTTGGACGAGTTTCGCCGGACCCTCGGCGGCTCGGCGTGGTCGATGGCGGCGTTCCTCTTCGGGACCGGATTGGTCCTGTCGCTTTCGGGGTTGCCGCTGGATTGGTATGACCAGTTCCGCCTCGAAGAGCGATTCGGATTCAACACGACGACACAGAAGGTCTGGTGGCTGGACCGTGCAAAAGGGCTGGTCCTGGCATTGGCTCTGGGGTATCCGCTGCTCTGGCTGATGATCAAGCTGGTCGAGTGGACGGGACCGGGGTGGTGGGTTTGGGCTTGGGGCGCGCTCCTGGGCTTTCAAATGCTCGTGGCCGTTCTGGCCCCGGTGCTCATCCTGCCACTCTTCAACAAGTTCACCCCGCTGCCTGAAGGCAGCCTGCGCGAGCGGTTGCTGGGCCTTGCTGAGAGGACCCGGTTTCAAGCCGGGAGCATCCAGGTGATGGACGGCAGCAAGCGCTCGCGCCATTCCAATGCCTTTTTTACGGGCTTCGGAAGCTTCCGAAAAATCGTGCTCTTCGACACGCTGATCGCCCAACTGGCCGAGCCGGAATTGGAAGCGGTCCTTGCGCATGAGATAGGACATTTCAAGAAGAAACACATCCCCAAGAGCCTGGCTGCCGGGGCACTGGGCTCACTGGCAGGGTTCTACCTTGTTTCACTGCTCGCGCGGCAAGAATGGTTTTACCGGGCCTTCGGGTTCGAGCCGGGCAACATTGTGCCGGCCCTGCTGCTCTTCGGGCTGTTGTCGGGAGTGGCCACATTCTGGGTTGCGCCGCTGGCGCATTGGTGGTCCCGCCATCACGAGTACCAGGCGGACGCCTATGCGGCACGGGTGATGCGGGAGCCCGGCCCTCTGATCCGAGCGTTGCGCAAACTCAGTGAGAAGAACCTCAGCAACCTCACCCCCCATCCCCTCTACAGCGCATTCTACTATTCGCACCCAACGTTGCTGGAGCGCGAGCGGGCTCTCGAACCTCGGGGAGGAAAATCCGAAAACCAGAGTCCGAAATCCGAAGTCTGAACCTCCGCCCTCAGTTCTGCTTCATCCTTCATCCTTCGATCCTTCCGGGTGTGGTTCCGCAGGCTTCGGCGTCGGTAGCTCCTGGTGGCCGCCGTCGCCGGCTGAGTCGGCAGGCGCGGACTGTGGACTGATTTCGCCGCCGCCAACGCGGACCAGGGCGGGACGCAGGAAACGGCCCTGGAAGGTGTACCCGGTGGCCAGCACCAGACCGACGACCGCCCCTTCCGGGGGCTTCCCATCTCCATCCGCCGCCTGATGGCGCTGGGCGTCGAAGGGCTCGCCCGGCTGCGCGCTAAAGGGAGCCAACCCCACCCGGCGCGCGGCATCCAGGCAGGTGTTTTGGAAGTGCGTCAACTGCTCGATCAGGCCGGGCTGGCCGGAGCGAACGCCAGCCTGGTGCAGGGCATGAACGTGGTCGAGGATGCGCACGACAACCTGGAGCCACTCTCCTTCGCCTCGCCGGAGTTTTTCCACCTCGAGCCGCAGGTTGGCCTTCTCCGTGTCGTTGGCCCGCTGCATGAACTCGGTGAACGACTTTACCTCGGCGGTCATCCGCTCGGCGATAGACTGCGCGCCGGCGGAGGTCTTGTCGGCCTGTTCCTGGACGGTCTGCCACAACCCGGTGGCGCCGCGGATTTCAGCGGCGAGTTCCTCGAGTTTTTGAACCTGGGAGACAACCGTAGTCAGGCTGGCGGCCTCGGCCACGCGCGCCATGACACGGTACTCCAGCAGGAACGGGACGATGGCGAGCACAGCGCCCGCGCCGACGCACAGGGCGGCCACCCCCCCCTGCCCTGCGCTCATTTGCGCTTCGCCGTGGGTATGGATGAAATAGGCCGCCCCCAGCAGGAGGGCGTCACCGGCGAAAAACGGCCACTTTGGCAACCGAGGCGGAATCGAATCACGCATTGCCGCTGTTTTTAGACCAACCGCAGGCGAAGTTCAAGCCAAAGGGCTGAACTGTGAGGCGGCTTCGATGAATGCGCGGATGTTTTCGGTGGAGACCCCGGGCGGCATGCCGCCCGCGCAGGAGAGGATGAGCCTGGAGGGGTCGGAGGCTTCCGTCAGGAGCTTTTTCACGGCCTCGCGGACGTCTCCGGGGGAGCCTTTGGCGAGCACGTCCCGCGGAGGCACATTGCCGAGGATGGCGAGGCGATGGCCGGACATCCGGCGCAACTCGGTGAGGCTGTTGAAGATGCCGGGGTTGTAGAAGTTGATGCCGATTTCGGGGTAGAAGGCAATGGATTTCGCGCACTGGGCGTCGTTGTGGAAAAACTTTACCGGGACGTCGACGGCGTAGAGGTCCTTGAAGCATGGCAGCGCGAATTCTCTGAAGTCCTGCTCGCCGATGAAGCCGACGATGTCGTCGAGCACGAAGATACCCTCGATGGTGGGGAGTGTTTCGCGCTGAAGGCGATGCCATTGTTTGAGGAAGGCGGTGACCCGGCGCAACAGTTTGTGCATGTTGGCGGGGTCGGTCTTGAGGGCGAGGAGAAACTCAGGGGTGCCCATCAGGAAGGCCGCGACGTTCAAGGGGCCGCGAGAGACTGAAAAACGGATTTTATGGCCGAGGCTCTCGATGCGCGGGCGCGCGGTCCTGAGGCGGTTAAGCATGAAAGGCAGCAAGCCGTCGGTGACCGGATTCGGCTCCGGGAGATCGTCGACTTGGGCGGGGTCGCGAATGACCTTTTCGGCAAACGGAAACTCGTTCTTGTAGAAAAGACATTTGGCGCCGAAGGCGGAAGGCTCGGTACACATGCCGAACTCCGACCAGAAGCCCGGCAGGAAAAGGAGCTGTGGGAAGGTCTCGATGGCTTTGCGGTTGGCGTCGAACCAAAAGGCCTCGTCTGTGAAGTAATCCAGGATGTCGCGGCCGGCCCAGTTCGGCAGCCACGGACAATCGATGATGAACCCGACAGGCGGGTGCGGGAGGGTCTTACCCTGGACAACCGCCAGGAGCTGGTTCCATTCGCTGTCGGTCATGTGTCGCTAGGTGCTGCCAGGAGCAATTACGATGACGCAAGCGGCGAGACCTTCTCGGCAAGCACCAGAGGCCGGTTTTCCTCTGGGGCATGGAGCCAGGGTGCCGTTGTGAGCGCCCTCCCGGCATCTCGAGGGTCGAAGACCGGCCGGCTCATTGGGCGAATCGGCAAAGTTCCCTCTGATGCCCGGGCAATTCGCTCCTTCGCCAGCCCTACATACTTATGCACCGTTTCCGCACCGGCGCCCCGACGGCCATGCCTAATCGCCGCGATGATGGATGTTCCGGTGCCCAGGAACGGATCGAAAACCCAATCACCCTCTTGCGTCAGCGGCAGCACGAGCCGTTCGATCAGTTCCACCGGAAACTGGCATGGGTGCTCGGTTTTCTCCACATGGTTGCTTTTGACATTCGGAATCACCCACACATCGCCTGGATTCTTGCCGAGGGGATTGCACGAGTACTGCCCAGCCTTCGGCCCCTTGAAGTACTTTTTGCCGGGGTATTTCTGCGGTACTCGCGCAGCGTCCAGGTTGAAAAAATAATCTTCGCTCTTGGTGAACCAAAAAATGCTCTCGTAACGGCCGGAAAAGCGTCGACTACAATGAAGCCCGTGCTCGAAGTGCCAGACAATGCGGTTGCGGCATTGAAGACCAAGCTCCATGAATATTTGGAAAAGCACGGCATCCAACGGGATAATCATTCCGTTATCGACGTGGTTTCCCACTTCCCAACAGATACTCCCCTCTGGCTTGAGGGTCCTCACGCACTCGACGATGACCCGCCTCTGCTGCCGAACATATTCGCCCAGGTCAACTCGCTGCTCGTACTCCTTCCCGAGATTGTAAGGCGGGGAGGTGACAACCAACTGGAAGGTGCGGTCTGGGATAGCCCTGAGAAAATCGAGGCAATCCCCCGAGAACACGACGACGCGTTCCGCCGGGCTGAAGCTCTCCGCAATCTGGACTCTCTCGAACATGGCAAAATGATCATCTATTCTCCCATTTCATTTGGCGAGCAAAAACCAAAGGGAATCGGCTCATGCCGAACACAGACGGCGCGAGGCGCATCCGGGCGCTCCCCTCCCTCGGCACTGCTGCTGGGGCGGTGCCCGAATGCCCGCCGGCCCCTGTCCAGAGCGGGCCACTTTTCCTTTGCCCAATGGCGCCGTCCTCGCCACATTAGGCCCGGAAACTGGGAAATGCTGACGACCTTGCGCATCAAGAACCTGGCCCTGGTGGCTGACCTGACCCTTGAACTCCAGGCCGGCTACACCGTCATTACCGGCGAAACCGGCGCCGGCAAGTCCATGCTCATCGGCGCCCTGAATCTCGTGCTCGGAGAACGGGCGGATCGCACGCTCATCCGGAGTGGCGCCGAGGCCTGCTCGGTCGAAGCCGTCTTCGACATCCGCTCCCTCAAGGCCCCCATACGGACGTTTCTCGAAGAAAACGGCATCGAACCGTGCGAAGACCACCAGCTTGTCCTCAAGCGCGCCTTCACCGGCGCGGGGGCCAATCGCCAGTTCATCAACGGCTCCCCTGCCCCGCTGAGCACCCTCAGCGCCCTCGGCCAATGGCTCGTCGACATCCACGGGCCGCATGAGCACCAGTCGCTGCTCCACCCCGCCCGCCAACTCGCCATCCTCGACGCCTTCGGAAAGCTGGACGCCGAGCGGGACGCTTTTGGAGAACTCCTCCGGCGCAGAATCGGTCTCGAAGCGGAGAAGAGCGCCCTCATCGTTGACGAGCGGACCTACGCCCAGCAACTCGAATTGCTTCGCTTTCAAACCGACGAAATCGCCGCCGCCCGGCTCCAACCCGGCGAGGAAGAGCAACTCGCGCTGGACTACGCTCGCGCCAGCAATGCCGCAAAAATCCTCCGGCTTGGCCATGAGGCCCTCCAGGCCCTCGGCGAAAACGACAACTCGGTCCTCGCCCAGGCCGGCCTGATCGGACGCGCGTTGCAGGAGCTCCACCGCGCCGACGCCTCCGCCGCGGCGATTCTCGCCCTTCACGAGCAGGCGGTCTCTGTCCTCCACGATTTGCAGGCCGAGTTGTCCCGCTACGCCGACAAGGTGGAAGTGGACCCCGCCCGGCTGCAAGAGCTGGAGGAGCGCCTCAACCTCGTTCACTCGCTCAAACGCAAATACGGCCCCGCCATCCCCGAAATCCTCGCGTTCGGGGAAGACGCCCGCCGCAAGCTCCAGAGTCTCGAACAGCGCGATGCTGAGCTGGCGCGCATCAACTCCGAACTCCAGGAGCTGACCTCCGAACTTTGGCGGGCCGGCCAGGCCCTTTCCGCAAAACGCCGCAAAGTCATCCCGCAACTCAGCAAGTCCGCTGGCAAAGAGCTCTCCGACCTCGGGTTCAAACAAAGCCGCTTCGACCTGGCCCTCACTACCCTCGACAAGGACGATTTCACGCAGCACCTTTCGCGCATCTCAGGGTCGGGGCTTGATGTCATCGAGTTCCAGTTCGCCCCCAACCCGGGCGAGCCGCCCCGTCCTTTGAGGTCCATCGCCTCGTCGGGCGAGCTGGCTCGTGTGATGCTCGCCTTGAAAACGGTCCTGGCGGCGGAGGACCAGGTGCCGGTCCTTGTGTTCGACGAGGTGGATGCGAACGTCGGCGGCGAGACGGCCCGCGCCGTGGGGGAGAAGATGCGGCAGATTGCCGGGCAGCGCCAGGTGCTCTGCATCACCCACCTGCCCCAGGTTGCCGCCCCGGCCGCCGCCCATTACGTCGCCACCAAGCAGGTCATCGCCGGCCGGACTGTCTCACACATTACCCGGCTCGACCCCAAAGAGCGCGTCACCGAGCTGGCGCGCATGCTGGGCGGCCAAACCGACGCCGCTCGCAAACACGCCGAAGCCCTTGCCTCCCAAACGCCCGACCCGCCAAGGTAGCGGCTCTTCCGGGCCGCCTCCGTCCCGGGCATCTTCCGTTACCCTTGACCCCGACGGCGAACTTTGGCATACCTGCCATGCCCGGGTGCGGTCGTTGCCTTCAGCGGGATTCCCCATCCCCACCTCCTCATGGCGACCGCGCCGGGCCTTTGCCCTTCGGATTAATACAATCTTCCTTTGAAAAAATAATGGGCATTTATGCAAGTCATGGCATGATGCATGAGGAATCGGCCATGAAACACCTGACGCGAACGTTGAGTTGGCTGCTGGCGGCGGCGCTGGCGGGGACGTTCTGCCCATTCAACAGCCAGGCCAAAGGCTACAGCGGCGGAGGGCATAGCTACTCTTCCTCGTCGCGGAGTTCGGGTTCGTTCGGCAGTCATAGCTTCAGTTCGGGCGGAAGCCACAGTTTCGGCGGCGGTTCGAGCCACACTTTCAGTTCTCCCGCCAAGAGTTTCAAATCCAGCGGCGGGAGCAGTTATTCCGCCGGCTCGGCCTGGAAGAACGACAGCCACCACGGGTACAGCTCCGGCAAGAGCTATTCGTCCGACCTCGGCCATTTCTTCAGCTCCGGCTCCAAGTCAGACCGTGACGAGCGGCCTGCGCACCCCGCAGCCGCCCTTCGGCGCACCGAGCCGGAGCCGGGCCGTTTTTCGTTCGATACCGCCGCCGCCCGCGCCCAGCAGCAACAAGCCAGCCGGCGCGAATACAATCGGTTCAAAGAGACCCGGTCGGCGGCCCGGCCGTCCGCAGATACCCCTGGCGCACCCTCCTACCAAGGCGCGCCGCCGCCAATCATCGCCCGGAACGACAACTCCTATCGCCAGCCCGTTTATGTCCCGGACACCCAGGTGATCGTGAGCCGGCCCGCGCGAACGCGGGTATTTTTCCAACCCTACTACTCGCGGCCGGTCGTGATTTATCACGACGCCTACAGCAGTCTTTTCTGGTGGTGGCTGCTGGACCGCTCTCTGGAGGACCGGGCGTCGTGGGCTTACCATCATCGATATGACATGGACTCGGCCCGCTACCAGGCGCTCCTGGCCGGCGACCAGCAGCTCGAGGCTCGCGTCTCGCAACTGGAGACCCAGCAGGTCGCCCGCGACCCCAATTACGTCCCCGCCGGCTTGGACCGGGACCTGATGTACTCCGACCGCTACGTGGCCCATTCTTACAGCAACCGTCCGACGCTCCTGGGCGTGGCCGCCTTCTTTGTCCTGGGCGTTCCGACCGCACTGGTCTTGTGCGGCTTTGTCATCTGGCTGATTTGGTTCAAACGCTGGTAAACCCCAACCTGATCCTTCCACTAATCCCATGCAACTGCTCCATCTGCCTGACTACTTCCTGGGCGACCTTCTGGCAACATTCGCCTTCAGCTTCCTCGCCATCCTGCTCATCGTCATTGGCTACGTCGTGTTCGACAAATTGACTCCGAAACTGGACTTCAGCGACCTGCTCAATAAGGGCAACGTGGCCCTGGCCATCGTCGTTGGCGCGTTCATCCTCGGCCTCTGCCACGTCATCGCCAGCGTGGTCTCGGCCATACTCGGCTAGGAGCCCGTTGATACCCTATGCCACCCCAAGATAAAGACAAAGGCAAGACCCTCTGGGAAATGTTCCTGGCGCGCGTTCGTGGCGGCGGCAACGGCGCGGGCCTGGCCTTTGACAACCCGCTCGACCTGCGCGTAGGCTCTCCCGTACCCGTGGCTTTCGCGAACGGTCCCCAGTTCGCCAACCACGACTTTACCGTGCAGGAGATTCGCGAATACAACCGCCAAATCGGCGGCCAGGAATTCCGCTTCACCGACTACTCCCTGCGCGGCGTCAATACCAAATCGTTCGATGCCAATGACGTGCTCAGCGTGCGCGTGCGCGCCATGCCCAACCAGGCCGGCAGCCATGACGCCATCCTGCTCCAACTCTACGACGAGTTCGCCTTTGCCGAGACTTTCGTGAATGTCGTCACGGATACGACCGGCATTTTTGAAGTGACCGACGACAAGTCCGGCGCCCGGGAGACCTTCACCCGCGTCAACGACCTGCACGATTCTTACCAGGCCGCCGTGCTTGTCGTGACGGAGACCACCCCGGACGGCAAAGCCGCGCCGGGCAAGGTCTCTCCACTCAAGCTCGAGTATTGGGACTATTGGCGCGACATCGACATCGGCGGCGGCAAGACCGCCAAGGAGTTCTTCTTCGTCGAGATGAGTTCCGAAACGGGCTGGTTCCAGCTCTGGCGCGGCCGCGAGTTCTTTTCCTGACAGGCCAGGCAGGGGCCGTTCGTTGGAATTGCGCCCAAAGCGTCGAAGCCGCTTCTGCATGATCCCCTACCGCCCGCGCAGCCCCGCCACCAAGGCGGTTGCCCGGTTGACCAGGAGGTCCTCGATGCTGGTTCGGTACGGGCCGTAGAACCCGTAGTAAATGAGCGACGACTCCGCTTCGTAGCCGCCTTCCTTGAGAACGCGCACCGACGGTATATAGCTCGGCACTTCGTAAGCATAGCCCACCATCCAGGGATGATCCTGGGCCAGCAGCCGCTTCAGACGGCGTGAATAATCCACCACAACCTCGCCACCCATCAGAACGAATGTCAGGTCATCGCCCAGTCGCAACGCGGCCACCGGCAGTTTCACCGAATGCGGCAAGGGTTGGCCCGCATCAAGGCATTTGAGGTACTGCTCCGCGCGCTGTTTCACTCCGAAATCCTGGCTCCGCGAATCCTTCTCCAACTGCTCGCGCGTGGGCGGCTCTGCCAAGGGCAAGTCCACCTCGTCATAAGCCAGCTTGAAGCCGCCGCGCACCTGGCGCATCGGGCGGTCCAGCACGCCGACGACCGCCCCGGCCAATTCGAGGCCGTGCCGTTTGGCCTCGAGCAATTGCCCGTGCGGGCAAGGATTCGAGTCGCCTCCCATCCCGGTCAGGTAGAGCGCCGCAGCCCCGGGCTGATGCGCCTCCAGGAGTTGGCAGGCGTAGCCCATGTAATCGCCCGAGACGGTGTACCAATCGTCGCCGCTCTGCACGCTGGTGCCGTGGCAGGCATAGCCAACAACGATGGCGCGTGTGGCGCCATCGGTCCCCTTGACGCGCAGCACCGGCACCTCCCAGTCCACCGGGCCGTCCAGGTTCTCGCCAAAATCCATCTTGTCGCCACGATAAACCCGCCGGTTCACAGCGAAGCTGGCGCGCCCCGAGCCGTATTCGAGCAATGCCGGCTTGAGGTCCTCCAGCGCAGCCCCCACCACCTCCACCAGCTTCCCCTGGAGAAACCGGGAATACTTCGCGGTGGTCTCCTGCTCTTCCGGCGACCCCCCAGGCATCCCGACCAAGGCTTGGCTGAGCGCCGGCGCGGAATGAGTGTGACTCGAGACGACCGCCACCGCGCCGCGCCCCAGGTGGAGCGTGTCCGCCAGTTGCTGGAGGACGGGCTGCATAAAAGCGTGGCTCACCTCGCAATTGTCCACCGCCACGAACACGAATCGCTCGCCGGACGGGTTCCTCAGGGCCATCGCCCGGGCGTACAGTCGCAAATCGAGCTTGTCTGCCGCACGCTTGCGCCCGGCGTATCCAGCCAGCCGAATCGGCAACTCCGGCGTGACATCTCGCGCCGCCAAGCCCACCTCCAATGCCGGGGATTCCGCGGTCTCTCCCGCCAGGGTGGAACAGAGCAACAACACGGTCAGCAGGCAACAAGAGGAAGTTTTCATTTCGGCTTCCTTGTAATGCGCGCGCTGGCGCTGTGTCAAGTCGGCACCCGTTGTAATCACCGACACGCGGCGACTGCCGTCCGGGGGCTTCTGTTCAAAACGACCCGATGTTGGGTTGCAACACCGCTCCTCTTCGTTAGAGTAATTGCATGAGCCGCGTTGAACTGGCAGTCGAGAAGGTCTGATTTCTTCTATTATTCACCGGAGGCGCGGCAGGACCTGGTAGAGTCTGGGCTGTTGTGAAACCCTTCAATGGACCATCACGGTTGCCAGCCCGCCGCCATGAATGGGAACTGAGATGACGCCCTCTCTGAGTTCGAGCGGACCCTGGGGCTCCTCCACCAAATTGCACGCCACCGCCTTCCGAGCCGGCAGATGCGCGATATGGACATGGGCCGTTGCCGGTTGGCCGCTGACCTCCCAGAGCCGCAGCACCAGCGCGCCTCCAGCTTCGGCCTGCTTGGCGCACAGGAGCAGGACATTGGGTTCGCGGACCTCGACGAGGCTGGCCGAACCTGGCGGCAATGGGGCGCCGGCCTTGGCTTGGCCGCACAGAGCCAGGAGCGGATTGGAGGCCGCCCAACCGAACCGCGCCGAGGCGGTGTTGTCGGCCTTGGCGCGGCTGGTAATCGAGAAGCGGAAGAGTTGCTCGCCGCCCTGCTCCGGTTTGTAGTTGGTGTACCAGTAATTGTTCATGACGTAGGCGTAAAGGTGGCCGTTGTCCATCGAGAGCCGGCGCGGCCACTTCCCGCGGTTGATGTCCTGAAAACAGACCAACGGCGAGTCGGGGCTTGTCCAGCCGATGGCGGCGTCCCCGGTCTCGATCTCGACGAAGTGCTGGACGGCAAACCATTCGAGGCAAGCGCCGGGCAACATGCCGGTATTGGCGTTGACGATTCCGTCCGGGCACTCGTAGCGGAACGTCGGGTTTGCGGCTGCGAAGGGAAACGAGAAATAGACGGCCTCCTTTTGGCGGGTGGGCGTTTTGGTGAAGCGGTTGACGATGTCCACGCGCCGGAGGTCGTTCCATACGGTGACCTCGGAAACGAGACGCGGGGTCATTTCAGCGCAGCTCTCGACAATCATGCGCTCGCCCAGACCGCCAAGGCGGAGGCGGCGCAGCGTGGCCGTTGCCGGTGCCGAAATGTTAAGCTTCGGTTCGACGGCCCGTTCGTCGGCCACGATGCGGCTGCCCTCGCCCCCCGACACATAAAGGTATTGGTTGAGGGGATGGGGCGCCCGGGCATCCACCAGTTCCCGGCGCAATTCCTTGTCCAGAAGGCCGGTGATCGCTCCGCTCACAGGGTCGAAGGTGAGTCGGTAGAATCGGCTCTCGATGGAGGCGCCCTCGGCCGGTTCCGGCTGCGGGGCTGGAGGACCCGCGCCACGGCCCAGCTTGAGAACGCGGTAGCCGCAGGCCGGGACATCTTTGACCAACAGCAGCGTGCCGTCCTCACCCTCGCAGGCCGGGACACCAGGTTCAACGACAGTGGTCCCTTGGGGAAGGCGAGCCTGGACTACCTCGGTGCGCGGCCAACTCGCGGAGTTGATCACGACCAGCGAAGGCGCGTCCATCCGGACCAGCGAGACCCATCGAGCGGCGCCCTGCTCGAGCAAGGCTCGGGCCTGCGCATCCGCGTCAAGGGCAAACTGCGCCTTGGTTTGCCACTGTCGCTTGGCGAGATCCTTATCCGGGTCTGTAATCGAGGAGTAAGCCCCCCAGATGTGCTCATCGTAGAGGAGGCAATTGCGCCACGCGGCGCCAAGGGCCGAGGACGGGTAAGGGGCCGGCACCGGCTCAGCGGGCTGTGCCAGGGCAAGCAATATCTCGGCCTGGGCCAGGGATTCCTGAGCGTTGCGGCACAACGCCGTCTCGCGCGCGGAAGAGCCGGCGCCATCCTCCCAATAAGCGCCGCCGTCGCCGCGGACCACGGGCAATTTGTCGCCGAACCGCTGCTCGATATACTCGAAGAACTCGTCGTTGCGCGAGAGAATCACCTTCGGGAACTCGTAATGCTCGTTCCATGCCTTCGCGGTTTCGGCCAGACCTGGCGACAACTCTCCGTTGTCGCCCAGTGCCCCGTGAAGCCATATAGCATCGTATGGATAGTCTCTGCGCTCATCATAGCCTCTGAGCAGGACCAACAGTCGCGTGCGGGCGGCGTCCAGGTTTCGGGTCAAGCTCCACTGGGCGGCTTGGCCGTACCCCGGAGCGAACATCATCAGGACGCGGCTGCCGTCAGGACCCTCCCACCAGCAAGGGCAAAGGTCCTGCATCCGGGTGAAGGGATAGGCGCGCTCGTTGTTGATGCCGCTGCTGAAATACCGGATACCCGCCCCGGCCAGCAGCATCGGCAGGGACGCTTGCTGCGTGGGCACGTCGCTGATCATCGCGCTCCGGCACGGGAGACCGTAACGGGCGCAGAGGCTGTGCGCATAGCACGTCAACCGGCACCCCGCCTCGTGCGAGCACAGACCGGTGAGGATATTGTCATAGAGGGCCTGGATGCCCAACCGGCCCTCCCGGGCGTATCGCACAAACCGCTCGATCTTCTCCCCCTGCCGCGCGGCAAAATAGTTCTCCGCCTGCCATGCCACCTCCAGGTTCCATTTGAAATCGGGGAATTTCGGCATCAATTCAAGGGCCAGGTCCGTGTTCTCGTTATGGCGCTCGACACATTTGGACTGGAGGTCGGTGTAACCGATATCCGTGTGGGCGCTGGGAGCGGCAAATATCTTCCATTTGGTTTGCGGATTCACTCTCACCGTCGCGCCCCGAGTCTGGGCGCCGGCCTGGGCGGTTACGGTCGCCTCAAAGGATTCCGCGGAATCGGGCGCGCCGATTTCCAATTGAGGCACGCCGGCCTCCTGGCTCAGACGAAAAGTCCGGGACCGCTCCGCTCCCGGCCGGCGAGCCGAAGTATCCGTCGCGCCGGCCTCCTGGCTTAGCCCGCAGAACCAGATCGGGTCTTTGATTGGCACATCGATTCTCTCCCCATGCCCTTGGACGCCAAGCACTACCTCAGGCAGGAGCGAGTTGGCCGTTACCTTGACGTTCAGCGCCCGGCACACCCTGCCCTGCTGGCGGATGAAAAACGGGGTGGTTTCGGCCGCAACACTCAGGATCTCGGGAGTGTCCGGGCCGGCCTGGGGCTCGTTCCAGAGCGCGAGAGCGTCGTAGAGCACCCACGAGCCTCCCGCGACCGCCAGCACAATGTCATTGGTGCCTGGGTGGAACAGATTGCCGGGCACTATCAGTTCGATTCTCTGCGGTTTGCCTCCCGGCGCATGATCGAGCGGGGCCTCGCCGCCGCCCGGTTGAAGCCTGAACTGGGCCTTCCGCCCGCCCACGGTGACGAGAAAAGTGGGGCGACTCCCCGCGTGAACATCGGCCAACTCGACACGCAAGGTATAATTGCCCCGCGGCTGCCGAGCCATCCCGAAGCGGATGGTGAAGGGATGGATGCGGCTGCCGGCCCACTCGTCCTCGGGCCCCGGCTGAATGAACGGCCAATCCCGGGCGGCCTGGCTGCGGCCGACCTCGAAAACAACCGGCGCGGCGCCAAAACGCCCCTCAAAGGCCCTGTAGTTCCCCGCGAGCGCAAACTCGGCGCTGCTCTTGTCAGGCTCGCCGATTTGCCAAACGAGCCTCGTCTCCCCGGCTGCGGCGCTCAGAATGGAACATAAGGCCCATATCACCGCCAACTCATACGGCCATCCTCTCATAGTGTTCCAAATCAATTGTGATCGTCGCCAGGTCTTTGATACCACGCCTCTCGCCACCGCGTCCAGCCGCCGTGCGCCAAAAGTAACTGTTACCCGGGAACGGGTATCGTTGTGCCAAAAG
>CAZZFF010000083.1:0-28909 GCA_964653485.1 uncultured Verrucomicrobiota bacterium
GACGCGCTGGTGCGTGGCGGCTCCGTTCAAGCCCGCTTTCCATTTCTCTGTGGTGGCGCTGCTCCGATGTGAGATTCAGGCCATCGACCAGCATTGGTCGCTGCGACGCCTGGCCTTGGCGGTGCCCGACGGTGAACCGGATGATTCTCTCGCCGAATCGATCGGCTTGGCCCAAGCCGACCCGTCACCCCAGGACATCCAGTGGCCCAAGCTCGACCCCGAGCGTTGGAAGGTCTTTTTGCGCGCCGCGCTCGAAGCGGACCTCGCCGACGACCTGGCGGCCATCCGGGCCCGGCAGGAGAACTATTTGCGCCGGGAGCTGGACCGCATCGATGAGTACTTCCAAGCCTACGAAGCCGAACTGACGGCCCGCGCCGCTCGCAGCGCCAGCCAAACCGCGAAGCTCAAGACCGCCGACCGCCTGGCGGCCGCCAAGGCGGAGCACTCTCGCCGGCGGGCCGACCAGGTGGCCCGGCATGAAATCCGCGTCCAGCCGCAGATCGATGCGCTCTTGCTGACCGCGGAGCCCGCCTGGGGCGCGACTATCCAGGTGGATGCCGCACGGCAGACCCAAACCCTCGAAGCGCGGTTCGTTCCTCGCGCCAGGAGGTGGTTCAAGGAGTAGAACAAGGGGCGCGGCTTTCCGGGAACATCGAAGAGGAGCAAAAAGAGGAAACGGAGACCGGAAAGAGGTTCTCCGTTTCCTCCCGTTCAACACACTCGGGTCAAAGCCCCTTGGGCATCGGCGTCCAGGCGCCTTTGCTCTTGGAACTCTTAACGGCGGTCTGGATGAACGCTATGCCTTTCCACCCGTCTTCGACATTCGCGTATTTCGAGCCGTCGCATTTGAAGGGCTCGCCGGCCTCCCATTTGCGGACATCGGCCTCGAAGCAGCGATGCAGGCGCGCATAAGCGTCGTGGAAGGCCTCCGGATGGCCCGAGGGGATGGTAGGCTCGGCCATGAGGTCGGCCGGCACATCCTTGGGCAGGAACCCGTCGCCCGGAGTGACTGCTCCGCGCCAATAAACCCGGTCGGGTTGGTTGGCCAGGAGGATGGTAATGGATTCGGGTTCTTCCTGGCGCCAGCGGAGGGTGCCCTTGGTGCCGGAGACGGTAATCCCCAGGTCGTTTTTGAGGCCGATGCAAATCTGGGAGGCGCGCACCAGGGCTTTGCCTCCGTTGCTCAGTCTGCAATAGGTCGTGAAGTGATCGTCCAGAGGGCGGCCTTCGACGAAGGTCTCGAGTTGGCCGGACAGATCAACGACGTCCAGGCCGGTGACATAGCGGAGCTGCATCAGGGCATGAGTGCCGATGTCTCCTCCGCAACCCGAGCCGCCGGCCAGCTTGGGATTGGTGCGCCAGGCCGCCTGCATCTGGCCGGTGGCTTCGAGCTTTGTGGCCAGCCAGCCCTGGAGATAGTAGGAATCCACCCAGCGAACGTCCCCGAGCAGGCCGGACTGGACGATGTAGCGCGAGAACCGGGTGGTCCAGTGGCCCAGGTAGGTGTGGGCGACGCCAAACGGGACCTTGTATTTGCCGACGGCCTGCACGAGGTCCGTCGCCTCCTTGAGGTCCATGCACATTGGCTTCTCACAGAACACGGCGATCCCCGCCTTCAGGGCCTTCATGGCGGGGTCATAGTGGACGTGGTTGGGCGTCACGATCACGATGTAGTCGAGCTTCTGTTCCTTGGGCAGGCTGGCGTTGGCGGCGATCATCTCATCGTAGGAACCGTAGCCCTTGATCGGATAAGGCCAGTTGGCCGCCTCTTCCATCGCGACCTTGGGATCGGGGAACAGGGCCGCCGCGGTCACGCGGCGCGTTCCGTCAAAAAAAATCGCCTTCTGGTGCGGCTGAGCGATGAACGCGCCCTTGCCGCCGCCGATTAATCCTACATTGAGGGGTCTCTTGGACATATATGTGGTTCTCCAGTGTTGATTGTTAATGTTGAACGAGTCGCATGGTCAAACAGACTCGGTTGCTCTTCTGATGATGCACGAAATGGGAGACTAACGGAATCGGGCAAGCGGCCTTCGTTGAGCAGCCGCCGGCGAATGATTTCGCAGTAGTCGGGGTTGGTTTCGAAGCCGATGAATCTGCGGTTGAGGCGGTGCGCGGCGACGGCCGTGGTGCCGCTGCCCATGAAGGGGTCCAGCACGACGCCGTGGACGGGGCAACTGGCCTTGATCATCCGCTCGATGATTTCAAGGGGCTTTTGGGTCGGGTGGTCCTCGCGCTCGGAATGAATCCGATGGAGCCGGGACACACTCCACACGTCTTTGGGATTGTAGCCGGTTTCGAGCCATTTGCTGCCCACGAAGATCGAGCGCGAGCGCGCCTTTTTGGTCTCTTCGTCGTACGGGATGCGAACGGCGTCGATGTCGAAGTAATAATCCCTGGCCTTGGCAAAAAAGCCGATATTGTCGTGGACCGACGAGAATCGCCGCGTGCCGCCGCCCATGCTCGGAACGCGCCTGTCCCAGATGATCTCGTTCAACATCTTCAGCTTCGTCTTGAGGTGGCAGAAAATCTCGGGCGAGTAGCGCCACGTCAGGAACACATAAAGGCTGCCCGTGGATTTAATCTTCGGAACCACGGCGTCAATCCAGCGCCGGCTCCATTCCAGGTATTCTTCCGGGTCGAGCTTGTCGGAGTCGTTGCCATACTCTTTGCCCAAGCAATAAGGAGGGTCGCTGACGACAAGGTCGACGGACTCGTCGGGAATCCTGACGACGCCTTGCAACGCATCTTCGTTGAAAACCCTGTCCAAGAGCGTTTCCAGTCTGCCGGTCATTTCAAAGTTTTCATCCGTGACGCCGGGCACGCTACCACCGCGGCCGGAAAAATGTCCAGTCAGAATCTTCGCGGCACGCGGCATCATCAGCGTTGCGGTTCGTTGTTCGCGATGACGGCCTCGGCGCCGAGCTCATTGAGGATTTCAACCCCGCGCACCCCGTTGTTCTCGGTTATAATCGCGTGCTTGAGGCCCTTGCGCAGCGCAACGCCCGGTTCATCCGTGCCAAAGCTGCATCCGCGCACCTGCAAGCGCCCGCCGTCGGCTTCCACCAGGAACATCCCCGGATTCTTTTCCCGTCCGGTGCTGCTGAGGTAGCAATCGGACAGGGACACAAAGCTGCGGCTGTGTGAGACCACGCATTGGCGGGCAGGCCCCCAAAAAGCGCAGTCCACGAGCCGGACCGAGCCGTTGCAGGTTTTCTCCACCAGCACCTCGATGCGCTGGTCCCCATGCATGCAGACGAACTGCCCGTTTGAAATCAGCAGCCCCATGGGTTGTATCTCGTCCACTTTCACGCACACCTGGGATTCATCGGCGCCGATGCCCGAGAACTGGCCGTTGGCGGCGCCGGCCTTGGTTTGCACGAAGTGGTAGCCGATGTTCACCGGAAAGACGAAGGTGTTGTTGACGTACTCCCAATCGGTGCGGCCGAAGATAAACGCCTCGCAATTCTCGCTCATGAACTTGTGGACCGGGTTCCAGTCCCCTCCGACCTCCGGGGCCGACCACCAATGGCAGTGAAACTGCACGTTCTCGATGCGGCCGATGTCCGAACAGGCGTCCACCAGGATGCCGCGGCGCAGGACGCAGCCATACACGCTTCGGATGCGGTGCCGGACGTTCCCCTCCGGGCCAATGCGGATGCCGTTGTAGGAATTGATGAGCGTCACGTTCTCGACCGTATTGTCGTGGCCCTGGAGATGGAAAGTCCAGGCGTAGGGGACGATGTTGGTGGTCTTCTGCTCCGGATACCAAACCGTCAGGCCGCGCACGGCGGAGGAATGGCCCATCTCGAAGAGGGCCGGCCCGTCCTCCTGGCCGCGGCCGCCGGTGGCCAGGATGATCGAGCCTTTCAAGGGTTCGCTCCAGACG
Organism: uncultured Verrucomicrobiota bacterium; assembly: GCA_964653485.1. Classification (GTDB taxonomy): domain Bacteria; phylum Verrucomicrobiota; class Verrucomicrobiia; order Limisphaerales; family UBA8199; genus CAVQND01. Next base: position 3,890 of record CAZZFF010000083.1, read on the forward strand.
GGCGATTCCATGACGCCCTGGAGGGTAACGCCGGGCGGGACCTTCAGACTGCCTCGGACCAGGAACCGGCCCGGCGGCAGGCAGACCGGCCCTCCGGCCCTGGCGGCTTCGTCGAGGGCTTGCTGGATGGCCGCGGTGCTGTCCGCGCTGCCATCCGCCTTTACGCCGGCCGGGAGGCCCTGGCGCGGTTGCTCGGCGGCGGCCCCAAGGGCTCGCGCCGACTCCTGGCACGGCGCCTGGCCGACCGAGACCATGAGGATGACCAAAAACTCGAAGCTCCGCCGACGGCGGGCCAACCAACTCTGGTGCGCGTTCATGGACGGAGTGTTCCGCAGGGGACCCGGCACCGTCAACACCGATTCGATTGAGACGACCGGGGCACTCAGAACGCATTAAGAACGCCATTGCCTTTTGATTGTCCCTCATATCAAAATGCCCCCCTGCTTCAACTATATGAAACCGTCGCCAAAACCAAATTCCGTCCGCGGCTTGGATGCCGTCCCCGCTCAGCAATCCGCGGCCTTCTTCAACCTCGACATCGGCTCGCCGCGGATAGCCGGTTCCGCCAGGCAAGTTGAAGGCGGCTGGGACCTCATTGCCGGCGGAGCCGATATTTGGGAGAGATCAGACCAGTTTCATTTCTTATGCGAGCAGATTTCAGGCGACTTTGACATTGCCGTGCGCGTCGAGAGCTTCACTCCCGCCCACCTCTATTCCAAGGCGGGTCTGATGATTCGGGAGACCTTGAACGCGGACAGCCCGCATTTGATGTTCCTGGTCTTCGCCGACAATGCGCCGCGGAATAATAATCTGGGAGCGTACGAGATGCAGTTTCGCCCGGTGGCGGGAGGCGAATGCCAGGCGATTTATCCCGCGCGGCGGCCCCCGGCCACCCCGGAATTCCCCGCCGCCTATCCCAATTCATGGCTGCGAGTGGAACGGCGCGGAGATCGGTTTTCGGCCCTTGCCTCCACCGATGGGAAGACGTGGAAGGCGTATGCGGTGGTTACTTTGGCGCTTGCGAGCGCGGTCTATGCCGGTCCCGCGCTCACTTCCCACGACCCGCAGGCCGCAGCAAAGGCGGCTTTTCGCGACTACACGGAATCCAGGTGATGCGGTGGAAATAAGGACTCGGTAAGACGGGGCTGCTATTGAGGCCGGACCCGCTGCAACCCCCAACGCACCCTGCTACAGATGGACACCGTGGCCGCGAAGAAACCACGGGCAAGAGATTTGCGCGGCGGGTTGACGAAATCAAGGCGGCGGCGCGGGCCCGTATCGCGAGGGCCGGCGTTTCTGGACTGGAGGAGGGTAGGTAGATGGGCGCAAAGATCGGGGTCGATGCGAGCGTCATCGTGAGGTATTTGACCGGCGACGAGAAAGCGCAATCAGCGGCTGCGGCTGATTTGTTCCGCGCGGCGGAGGCCGGCAGGGCGATGTTCGTGATCCCGACGGCCACGATTCATGAGACCGCTTATGTGTTGGAGCGGCTTTACAATCTGGATGCGGAGACGATTGCGCCCAAGTTGATCTCGCTCCTTGCAATTCCCAACGTCATCGCGCCGGACGCCCAGTGGCTTGTCGAGGCTCTTCAATGTTACCGCACGAGGAGCAGCGACCTCGGCGACGCGCTCCTGTGCGCCTACGCGCATGAGGAGGGATGGGACGTGACGACGTGAGGGGAAACAAATCAAGCGTTGTCTAATGGACAACAGGGAGGTTCCCCTTCGCCAGACAGCCCGGCCGGACATTCTGGGCGTACAGGAGTCGGTTGGCCATGCTCTGCCGCCAGACTCACCCCAAACACCCCACGATTTTGGCGAGCTGAACGCAGTAGCCCTGGGCTACGCCATCACTAATCACAAATCGCATTATTGGCATGAGAAGTGCGTCCACCGGCGAACAGAATTTCCTCGACATCTTCTTAAATATGTGGTGAAGTCGGGTGATCACCGGGCAGGCGTATGAACAGCCCATTTAGGGGTTGGCGGAGTTGGGTGATTGAAATCCTGAAATCACCCGGAGGAGGCGTGACCTGCATATCGTTCCGAGCTACTGGCGTCCTTCAGGACCTCTTTCCCTAAGGAGATGGCTTATGAAATCACCCCAGCTCAATGCTCGACCATGCCTTCTGATAGATTCTGTACGGGGGATGGGGTTAGTGAGGGCTCAGTCGACCGCGCGTTCCCGGCGCAGCCGCGATCACATCATGAGGCCATCAATGTGAGGGGTGAACAACCTTAATTTGACAAACCGGATTCTATGAAAAAGACACACGTGAAGTCACTTGCAGGTGTTTTCTTGATCATCATCCTGCTTATGGCAGGCCCTCAACTGGCAGCTCAAACCGACACGACCGGCCCTCCTGCTCTGCCCTCCAACACCCTTTCGCCCACAGGCGTGGATAGCACTGCCTCCTCAAACCGAAAGAAAGCACAGGAATTCTCCGCCGTTGCGGACGGAGGAGTTTCTACCAACACGGCAGCGGTCAGTGGAACCGCAGCAGAAGCAAACTACAAGCCTCAAGCGGTCGGGCTCGCCGTCGCTTGTCTTTGCGTGCTTGTCGTTTTCTTCGTGGGGATGTCGGGTTGGCTTCAACGCATCCGACGGTCAAGCCTTTTCATGAATCGCTTCCGGGATACTATCGAGGCGGATGAGTTTGAAAGACTAGACGCTGCCATCCAGAAACGGGTTCTTAGCGGCCACTACTTTAGGACGGTAGTCATCGACGCTGAGATTAAGGCCGCAGTGCCTGGTGCAACTCCGTCACCCTTGCTCAGACCGGAACTTGCTCCCGAACTCAAGAATGAGAGACCGTGGCTTCAGGCGGACGTGGAAGACCTCCTCCAGAGCCAAGGGAGGAATGTTAACCCCGTCGCGCGAGGTCTTGGCTCTTCTTGGTCAGCACCACCCGGTTTGGGGGGCAGCATCCGTTCGACCGAAGAGGGGGAGCAATTAGGACCAGCCGAATCCGAGGAACAGAGCAAGCGACAAAGCCTTGATAAGATGCAGGAGGAGTGGCATTCCAAAGTTCGAGACTGGAGCCAGCAGGTTCGAAGTCAAGCAGATATGGCGATCCGCAAGGAGCGCAACGAAGCTGAAGCACGAGCCAAGGAAATGGCTGACAAAGCCATTTCCATCGATCCGAACGCGATAATGGGCCGCACGCCAAGTCTTATGCTCGAGTTCACGGCTGTAGTTGTGATCATTTTCGCCACGGTCATCCTTGGTATACTGGCAGTTCTCAAGGAACAGCAGATCGGAACCCTGCTCGCTGCTATCGCCGGCTACGTGCTTGGACGAGCCGCCGGCACTGGCCGGTCTCAGGGCGAATCGGCCATGTCACCCTCGTCGGGCTCGCAATCACGATGAAAGAAATGACGGCTGGAGTGGGGGGTGCGCTTAGGATGCATGGCAAATCCATTGGGAGCGGACTTCGCTTCGTTATTCGGCAAGTTTTGGCAACTTAAACCGATAAACCGAGGGCGAGCCCCACAGAGGCTTGACGCCTCAAAACACTGGCAGGACATTACCGAGATGCACGTGCTATCGCGAAAACAGATTGGTTTTGACCCGGCGTTTCCGTGTTTGCGCCTGCGCGGTTTCGCGCTGGCGACGGCGTTCTGCTTCGTGGCAGGATGCGCAGGCATCAAGGTGACGCCTTTGGATCAAAATGGGCTGCGCGCCAAGTCGGGACGCACGAACCAAGAAGAAGGGTTGAGGTATTACATGCCAATGCCTTATTTAATCGTGGCTGAGTTGCCACCGACGATCGGGCAATCAACGACGTCATCGAACGGGCTGGATACTTCGGATTCCAACGGCCCATTTGCGAATCCTCCGCCGTCTGACGGGACGTTGCCCACGAATGCTATTGCGGCACCCGGAGCGGCAGCGGTGACCGGAAGCAAGGGGAAAGAGAAACCGTCCCAACAATCACAGAACCCGAGCGCGAATACTCAGAACTCCAAGGGGATGGGGACGAACACAACCAGCGGCCCGAGCAATTCCTCGCCAACGAGTCCGCCGCCAATCTCGGATCTTTCCTTTGGTGGATCGACGCCTCAGTATGTCATCAAGCTGGTTTATCTGCCCGACATGAGGCATCCGATGGCGATGACGCAAAGCGCGGGAATTGGAACGGCGGAGATGAAACCGGAATTACAGGACGGCTGGATGTTGACCACCCTGGACGCGACAGCGGACGCCAAAGTGGCGGAATCGTTGCAAGCAATCGGGTCGATGGTAGGTTCCGCCTTTGGCGCGGGCACAGGGACTAAAGCGGCAGGGGCGGCGGCGAGCAATCTGCCGGCGCCCGGGGGCGGACCAGGAGGAGCAAGACCAACGCGAATGCCTTCGGATTTGAGTTCCTATTATGATGCACTGAAGGGAGTTCTTCGTCCGGGGTTGTATCGGTTTGATTATGATGCGAACGGCACGTTGACGGGTATCAGCGCAGTGGAATTCTTCACGGGGAACGGGACGGTCAAGCCCGGTCCAGATGGGGGATTTCCCACCAATGCCACTCGACCCACGCCGGCTGCGCAGTAGGGCTGAACTATGCCGGTGACACTTCCAGCGGATCAAACGGTTCCGATTGCGGTTCCGGCAGACGGCGATCTTCTTCTTTCGGTGCCGTATTATTCGCAGCACAATTACGTCAATCTATGCTGGGCTGCCTGTTGCGAAATGGCGCTGGGATTCTACAGGATTCCGCTTCCGAATGGTCTCGGCAGCATCACGAGCGCGGTGTACGGCCCGGTGGGCCTGAATCCTGGAAGCTGCGATAATTGTTGTTTCCCGGAGAACGCCTATCCCCGACTCAATTTCTATTGCCAGAGATGGAACAGGGCGTTCCTCCTGGAAGAGATTGAACATGAGATAGAGGCGCATCGGCCAATTCACGCAATGATTTTGTGGGAGGCCGGAAACACGCACTTGGTGACGGTCGCGGGATTCTATGCGAATGGGGATTTGTTCGTGATGGACCCGGGACCGAACGGGGGGGAGAAGCGGATGTCGTACGGATATCTAGCCGCCGAGTATTGGGGTCAGGGCCGCTGGGCGGCCACTTACTATTACATCGAACCGCGCCAGAGTCCAGTAAAGCCTCCTCTCCCTTTTTTACCCAATGTCTCAAATTGTTAACTTGAATAAACGGACGCGCTTAAAGCTGGCGAAGCAAATCGCGGACCTGGCTACCCCGGCGGCCCGGAAGGCGCAATCTGCCGGGTTGCCCGTTGGTCTCGCTGAGCACTTCGAAGTGTGGAAACTGCTCGAAAAGGCGTTCAAACCTGGCGCCTCGTTTGCCGGCGTGCCGCTTTCAAAGTTCGCAAAACCAACCCGACATTGGGAACACATCGTGCGGCATGGCGGAGCGGCGACGGAGATGGTGTCCTCGAAGCGCGAGCGTGCAGGCTGGAAGCTGCAGGCGATTTCTTCCTCGCCGCTGGCGGCGCGGATCGACGGGGTGATCCGATGGCTTGATCAGAATGATGATTCGGGCGCGGTAGTGAGGCTTTTGGTGGTGGCGAAATTTGGTTTGTACGCGTTTTGGCTGTTTGAAAAAGCCCATGACGAAGTGGTTTTGATTGACAGCATGAGGCCGATTGTAGGGCTAAAGACGGAGCAAAAATACTCAGCAGAAGCATTTTTGGAGGCCCTCTTTAAGGAATCGGCAACAATGCCGCCGCCGGTGAAGATTCCACGCGAGGCACGACGAGGGAGTCCTTTCGACGTGAAGAGAGAATAGGCGCTTCCGCCTGGCCTTGGCGGCCGCCATCGCGCTGGAGCCGGGTGAAGAGGTCTAATGGGAGCTACTGGACCGCGGCGAACTGCACGTCTTACGCCCCAACTTCCTCATGCCCCAAGCCCGCGGGGCGCCAATAACGACAAGCTTCTTCATTCTCGGGGACACGCTCTAGCTGGTTCCTTTGGCCGCTGGCGACGTTGCTCGCTCGTTGCAGATCGCCTTGGATATGCGCCTCGCTCGCGCCTTGCCAGCGGCCAAAACTCCTGCGCCATAATTGTTCATGTTATTGTTTCGTGACGCCTAACCGTTCATAGACCTATAGGAGCCTGTTGGGATATCCCGGTGCCGGCAACCATAGGGCCGAGCTCGGTCCAGTTCATGAAACGCTCATTCCACTCCACAAGATGGGGCATGAGTCGAGGGCGGCGCAGGCCCTCCACTTGGTCCGCCGTGGAATGCGGAATGACGTGGCCGGAATGGCCAGAATGAAGGCAACACTGGCCAAGTGCCTGGAGTGGGTGACACTGACTACACGATGATTGGCTGACCCCGCTGGGCGAGAACCACCGCAATCAGGCAGCATTTCAAACCTTTCGTTTTGTCCCTTTCGAGTGTTGTAGTGTTCTATTGCGAGGCGGCGGAGTAGACCGGCGCCTGCCGCCGGCTACGGCACGTATTTCACCCTCAGAAACCCAAGGTTGCCCATGGTGTTGACGTATTCGGTGTCCATTGCCGCCGTTGGGGTGAATGGGTTGCCAAGATTGGTCCACGTTCCCCCGGCAACGGGCGCGAATTGGATCTGGTAATTGTCGTAGGGCGCAAGATTCCCCAAGCTCAACTCGATCACCGGCGTCACCAGCGGCCCAAAGGTCAGCGCCATGGCGGTCATCGTTGGCTGCGAGATGAACGGCGGCTCAATAATGATGACCGGGGCGTTAGTGTACCCAACCCCTGCGGCCAGAACGTCAACCGCTACAACCACACCGTTAGTAACAACGGCTACCGCCTGCGCCCCGCTTCCCCCGCCGCCAATTATCCTCACGGGCGGGGTGTTCGTGTAGCCACAGCCTTCATCGGTAACGCTGGCCCCAACCAGAAAGCCGTTCACGACGTCCGCGGTTGCAGTCGCAGTCGCAGCGAGCGGGACCAGAACTGTTAGAGTCGCCACCTGGCTTGTTGCGGCCCCATACAGATTCGTGACGACGACCGTGTAGCCGCCTGCGTCCGCTGGCTGCACGTTGCTGATCGTGAGTGAGATGTTTGTTGCCCAGGGCAAGCTCGCGGAACTCTTGCACCACCCGTAGCCGAGCAGCGGGACACCACTCGCCGACACTCTGAAACTGACCGCCGTCCCCCCTTGCGATGTCACGCTCTGTGGCTGCCCCGTGATGCTCGGGGGGGCCGTGCAGGTCGGAAGCCCGGGGCCAAGTGTGGCGCCCCATCCGGTCGTGCCAGGCAGGTAATAAGCGGTTGCGGGGTCCCACCAGAATGCACCAACCCGATACCCGCCCAGAGAATTCACGTAAGGGGCATTCCCCAGGAAAACAATGGTGGTCAAGTTGGCGCAGCTGTAGAAAGCCTCACAGACGTTGGTCACGCTGCCGGGGATCGTGACACTGGCGAGAGCCGGGCACTCATAGAACGGCCCATTAAGGCTGGTGACACTGCTGGGGATATTGACGTTTGTCAGGTTGTAGCATTGACAGAAGGCCCAGTCGATGCTTGTGACACCACTCGGTATGCTGTAGCCTCCCGCCTTTGCCGGCGGGTATGCAATGAGGGTGCTCTGGCCCTTGTCGAACAAGACGCCATCCAGGCTGCTGTACACCGGATTGAGGGTATCGACCGTGATCGCCTCAAGCGTGACGCAACCGGAGAACACCGCCAAGTAATCGTTGAATCCGAGGCCGGTGACGTCTCCATTCCCGATGTTCGTCACGCCACTGGGGATCGTAACGCTGGTTAGGCTGCTGCAGCGCGCGAACGCCCCTCCTCCGATGGCGGCCACCGGCAGGCCGTTGATGGCGCCCGGGATCGTAACCGCTCCGCCCGCGCCACTGTAACCGGTGATTGTGATGATGCCCCCAGTAGTAGTGTAGGTAAAGTCACCGGACTGCTGCGCTGCCGCCGCCAATCGCATCGACAGAAGAACGCCGACAAGCAGGAGCACTAGTGTTTGTCTTGTCGAACAATTGATGGTGAAGTTGGGGGAGCCCTCTCGTTGCGCCGACCGGCTATTGCGGAATGGAGACGGGCAACCTGCCTCGATGAAAGACGGTCGAGTTTTCATTTTCACTCTCGAGTGTTGTGGTTATCCGGCTGCGAGTGTGGACCAACTGGCAGGCAGGGCAAGCGCAAAAGCATTCTCCCGTTGCTGTGTGTTCGATTCGGTGCCTTGCTGATTTCTTGACGGACCGTGCAGCAGAACAAGCAACTCAAGACCCCGGGCGCCACGATACGGCAATGCCGATAAGAAGCCGGCCCGAGAGAGGAGGGATTGGCCGAAAAGGCCGAGTTGAGACCAGGGTGAGTCCAATAATCGTGCAACAAGCGTTGAGATGGCGAAGTTGTTGACGGCATGGGGCGACCGCAGAGCGGTTGGGGCCAACTCACGAATTGCACGATTATCGGACCGACCCTTTCACGATTATCGGACCGACCGTTTCACGACCCTTTCAAGTCCCCGCGCCCCAGGGAGAGTGGGACATGCGAAAGTGCGGGGCTGACGCCATTTCCCATTTCAGAGGAGTTTCCTGAATTCATCCACGCCAACACCGACCTGGCGCAGAATGGCTCGCAGGGTGCCCGTATCGATTTCCGGGTGGTTGGGGACTACCGTCTGTGCGAAGGGCGCGTCTCGGCGGAGGATGATGTGGCTGCCATGCTGCCGGCGCACGCGAAAACCGAGTCGCGTCAACGCGGCCGCGACCTCCCGCCCCGAAACCCGTGGGGCCTTGCTCATACAGCCACGATCAGAGCCTCGAACCTCTCCTGCGGCACTGCCAACCCATCCTCTTTGAGCACCTGCACGTAACCCTCAATGGCCTCTTTGATGTTTGTCACCGCCTCTTCCCGCGTGGCACCCTGGGAAACGCAACCTGGCAAGCTCGGGCACTCGGCGACCCAATACCCGTTCTCGCCGGGATAGATAAGCACCTGTCTCATGGAGCCAAGCTACAAACCGCGTCTCGAATGGTCAAGGGCTTGATCGGCTGGCCCCCGCGGAGGGGGCGTAGGACGCAATTCTTCGTTTTCTTCGTTTCCTTGGTGTACACCACTACCATCGTGCGCATCTCGGACTTTTGGGAAGAGGCTGATTGGGAATTGAAAATTGAAAATCTGTGATTGGTAAATGAAGCCGGGCGGCCCCGCTCTCCATCGCGACAATGATCTGGCCGTCCCGGAACACCGCTGAACGCGCGCTATCGCTTAAAATGCTCATTCCACTTCTCAATGAGAAGGCCCCGATGCGGGCCGCGTCATTGGCCGTTACCGGCCGGGGCGATCCCGCAGTGCCTTGGCTTGTTCGCGGCACGGGCCAATCGTGTAGCCGAAGCGCCGGACCAATTCCTGGAAGCCGTCGTTGTCCCGATCCTCCGCCAGCCAAAGGCGTTTGAAGTCCGTTTGCAACGATTCGTACTCGTTCGCCACGGCCGCAAGCTCCTCGGCCACCTTCGGTCGCGGCGCGGCCGGGTCGTTGTAGCGGCCAAGGGCCTCGAGCTTCCGGCCCAAGGCCGCATAGCACCGCACGCCAAAGGCCCACTGCTCCAGGCTATCGCGATTTCGCTTGGCCTGGAGCGCCTCGGAGCAGAGGGCCGCCAGGGCGGGGACGGCCGTATCGAGGATGCTTCGCCCCAGAGCGCCGGGATTGGCGATGCGCGTCAGGTCGGGATGGGTGAACGGATCCTGCACAAACTCCCAGATAAAGCTCGTCGCGATTTCGGATTCCTTCCCCGCCTTGTCGCGTATCGTGATCCGCGTCGCATTCACATCGCTCGCGGCCTCGATGGCGCGGAGCGCCGCGTCGCTGCGCAGCCCGTAAATGACGCGCGCAACCGCCTTGCGGAAATAGTCGCGATCGAACTGCGCGCCTGTCCACGCACACGCCCCGTGGTATAGGAAGGGCAGCCATTCCTCTCCCACGAAATGGAAATGGCCGGCGTCGCCCCAGTCGGCGGTGATGCTCCCAAGGGCGCCATGCTGAAGCCCGCGCGCCACTTCCAGGTCCGAGAATTCCGCGGCCGGCTTCACCCACGGCGTCAACCAAACATGGCTGTATATCCAGGCCTGGGCGAAGAAATCAAATCCCTTCGCGCGCAGCCGCGGGTAGTCCTTTTTCCACGCCGGCTTGTAAGGACCGCCGGCGCAGTAATAGCTGCCGATGATGATGTCCTTGGGGAGCGCGTCGAGCTTCGGGCCCATGCCGGCGAGGTGCCCCTGGGAGTCGAGCGGTCCCTGGGCTATCATGAGCCGGCGGCCATGCTTCTTGACGGCGGCATCCAACTGAAGCACGTAGCCGAATACGAGGTCGGTCGCCTGGCTGACGGAGACGCCGTTGGTTTGCAACCCATCGATATCGATTTCGGTAATATCCACGTTGAACAAGTCGCCGGGGAACGTCTCGCACAGTTCGTCGATCATGGTGGAGACCATGCGGACGGCCTCGGGTTTGCGCACGTCGAAGGTCATGATCCAGGGCGCCTTTTCGCAAGGCCCTACGCGCAGGTGCTGGTATTGGGGTTTATTGAGGATGAAGTAGGAATGCCCGAGGGTCTGCAAGAACGGATGCACCTCGACCCCGTGTCGCGCCGCGTCGATGGCCAGCTCGTGGGCTTCGGCAGGGGCCAAGCCCTCGGGCGGCGAGATGTCCGGGAATGCCTTGTACTTGTACTCATGTTCGATGTAGAGTTCGAGTTCGTTCATTTTCGCCTCCGCCAGCACTGAAGCCAGGCGCTTGAGCGTGGCGGGCGCGGGCACCTGGCCGCGTGAGATGTCCTGCTGGGCGCCCCGGTATTTGAGGGAGGGCCAGTCGCAGATCGTCATGCCCGGGAGCACCGTCCGGTCGGCGGCGATTTGCCCGAGCGTGGTGATGGCGTGGCGCATCCCCGGGGTTGCTCGCGCGACGAGCACGACGTGTTGGGCATCGATCACAAGCGCGTAGCCCTGGTCTCCGATTTGGTCGAACAGGCCGGCGCCCAAGCCGGCGGCATCGCCAAACTGCCGGGGCGTGGCGAGCATTTCCAGCTTGAGCGTCCGCGCCGAAGCACGGCTCTTGAGAACCGGGAGCCGGACGCCGGAAGCGGAGGCAACGACCGCGGCGGCTTGTTCGCCCAGGTCTGCCGCGTCGCGGCCCATCGCCTCCACGACGATCCCTTCACACCTGTCGAGCTGGAACGACACGCCGGGCAACGCGCGGACTGCTTTGGGCTGGGCGATGATCCATGCGTCGAGCGAGGCCAGACATTGGGCCACGGCTGGAGGGTCGGTTTCGAGTTCCGGCGACGCGCTCCCCGCGGCCAGGCCGAGGGCCGCGCGGTTCCAGCGCCGGTTGGCTTCGGCGGCCAGCTTGATCATGTAGGCGCGCTCGTTCTCGAAAGTCGCGCTCCAATCCCGGCTTTGGCTTTCGAGGTCAAAAACCCAAAAGGCGGCCAGGTCGACCCGCCCGCGGTCCAGGTCGGCGAGGAGCCGTTCAAATTCAGTCCTTGTGGCTGCCGCGTCGCCGCCGGAAGCCAGGCCGAATTCGCCTACGAAAACCGGGCGCTTCATCTCCCGCGCCAATTGACGAACGACCTGCAAGTACTCGGCATGGTCCTTGGCCCAGGCCGCCGTTTCCTTGCCGACCGGCTGATCGGCATAGATATGGATGGCGATGGTATCGAGCGGGGCCGGGTTATCACGCCGGAGAATTTCGACGGTTTGTTCCTTGCCGTCGGCCGTCCAGCTTTTCTCGGCGCTGTTGTGCCAGGCCGAGGCGCGGGGATGCGAATGCCCTGCGATGATCAGCCGGTGCGGGTCGTGCCGGCGGACTTCTTTGGCGAATTCGCGCAACATGACCACCATCACTTGGGAGGTGAGGTCGTCGCGCTCGGTGCCCCCTGGTCTGCGCAATTCGGCGGCGTTTGGCAAATCGGCCTCCAGGTTGGGCTCGTTGCCAAACTCCCAGGCCCAGAGTGCCGGTGAGTACTTGTAACGCTCGACGATGTCCGTGACGATTTGCCGCATTAGGGCGCTGGTTTTGCTGTCCGGATTACCCCATTGGTCGCGCGGCTCGTGGGCGAGGTCCGGGAAACTCATGAAGCTCCAGAAAAACGACGGGATGAGGCCGACATTGGCCTGCTCGGCGGCCCGCACCACCGAATCCAAGCGACGAAAGAACTCCTCCGGCCGGTCCAGGAGGACCTTCCAATCGGAGTCGTCATAGGCGACGGCAAACCGCACGAACGGAATACCGGCACGGCCAAGCCGCCCCAAGCCGTCGAGGCTTGTGCGGTTTGCCGGCTCGTGCAGGACCCGGAGGAACAGGTCGAAATAGTTCGCGCCCACTCCCCGATACGGCTGGTCCTCCTTGAAGAGGACGCCATTGGTCTGCCAGAGCCCAAGAAGAGGCCCTCCGGCGGGAGGCTCGGAAGGAAACGCCGACGCCGCGCCGACGGCAACGATGTTGAAGGCCATCCAGAGGCCCCCAAAGAAAGAATGGGTCAGGTTCATTTGCGGCCGCGAATCATCGGTTCTGCTTCAATCCCGCCGTTGGAAGGCCCCTCCTACAGCTTCTCGGCCAAGATCGCCAGGCCGGCCTGGGACACCTTGAGGTCCGACTCGGACGGCCCCCCGCTGAAGGCGGCGATCAAATAGCCTCCCCTGCCCTTCTTGATCAGACCGCCCTGCCATCCCGTTTCGCCAGTCATGGGCGGCCGTCCGGCGCTTCCGCTGTCCTTGAGGGTTTCCGCCATTTCCGCGGCTTTGGAATAAGCGATGGCCAGCAGATTCGCCCCATGGCTCTTCTCTGTCGGCGCATCCTTCATCGAACCTACAACCACCATCTTCGAGGACCAGCACTTGGTCGCGTCCCCTTCAATGTATGCCACGACCGCGGCCCCTTTGATTTTGAGTTCCTCGGCCCGCCTGGTCATGGCCGCCAGCGCGGAATCAGCCGCCTCGTCGAAGACCTTCCCCGGCTTCGTGCCGGCGGGAGGAGTGGGTGACTGCGCGGAGGCCGACAGGGCCAGCAGGAGGATCAGAAAAGCGTGTTTCATGGGGGCAGAATACTCATTAGGCGGAATGAGGAAACAACAGAATTCGCGGAGGGTCTGACGGCTAAGGCCAGCGCCGTGGGGGGCGGGCTGGGGCCGGTGGGCCGCCGAGGCGCCCCAAATCCTCCCCTAGCGACCTTCGGATGCAAGGAAAACTAGAAGAATCAAAGCCCCTCAAATCTCATGCCAATCGAGAGAAGATAGAGAACCGCGGAATAAACGGAATACGCGGAAAACCATTCCTTTTCCGCGTATTCCGCTTATTCCGCGGTTCCTCAAAAACATCTTAGGCGAGGATTGGGGGGGGGCGCTTTCAACTGGACAGGACCCGGCGGGTGCAGCATTTACAATGGCAAGATTATGCCGGGTCATTCGCTTCAACAAATCAGTCAGACCGGCGGGCTCGATTCGATCCCGCCCTGGAGAGCCTCTAAACCGCCGCCGGCGGGGGTATGCCAGTCCTGAACTCGAGGGTTCGGGCGGTGGAGTACGGCGAGTTGGCCGGCCTGTTCTTTCTGCAGTCCCTGGCGGCGGGAACCTGGCTGGTGACGCTGTCGAGCGTGCTCCAGACCCACGGTCTGGCCTCGCTCCGCGCGTATGCGTATGCGACGACGGCGGTGGCGGCGTTCGTGTCGCCGCTTTTGTTCGGAGCCATGGCAGACCGGGACGCATCGCCGGTGCGGGTCCTGCGCTGGCTGGCGACGGGGAGCGCGGTCACCGCGGGCCTGGCCAGTTGGGCGCTGGAGCGGAAGTGGCCGGGTCTGGCAGTGCTGCTGGTCATCCAAATGCAGGCGCTGTTTTACTCACCCACCGGGAGCATGGCCAGCACGATCACCTTCTCGCGCCTGCGGAATTCTCAACGCGAGTTCGGACCGGTGCGCGCCGCCGCCACGGTCGGGTGGATGGTGGGTTGCTGGATCGTAAGCGCCTTGAGCGCGGACAGTTCGGCCGAGGCGGGTTACCTGACGGCGCTCGTCTGGGCCGCCCTGGCGGCGTTCACGTGGTTGCTGCCGAGCGTGCCGCCGCCGGCCTCCACGGGGCGCCATACGGTCCGCGAGTTGCTGGGGTGGGACGCGCTCGTCCTTCTGAAGAACCCGGACCACCGGGTGGTGTTCATCACCACCGCTCTTTACAGCATCCCGTTGGCCGCTTTTTATCCCTTCACGCCGCCCCACCTGCAAGTCCTCGGGTTCCGGCACATCGCGTCGTGGATGTCCCTGGGGCAGGTGACGGAGGTAATCTCCCTGTTCGCCCTGGGTCTGCTCCTTGACCGGTGGCGGCTGAAGTGGATTTTCGCGGCGGGGCTGGGGTTCGGCGTTTTGCGGTTCCTGCTCTGCGCGATCGACGGGCCGGGCTGGCTGGTGGCAGGGATGCTGATGCATGGGGCCTCGTTCGCCTTGTTCTTCATTACGGTCCAGATTTACCTCAACGAGCGGGTGGAGGAATCCTGGCGCGCGCGGGCACAAGGCCTGATGTGGCTCATGAACTATGGCATCGGGAACCTGGCGGGTTACCTGGGCACGGGCGGCTGGTTCGCGGCCTGCACGCGAGAGGGCGGCACCGAGTGGTCTCTGTTCTGGGGCGGTTTGGCGCTCATCTGCGGAATCGTGCTGAGCTATTTCCTGGCCGCCTATCGTGGCCAACGCCGCCTCGAACAGAGAGAAGTCCGAGGCACTGACCGTCTGCCCAAGGGCGAACCCGCGCGGGCCAAGTGAGTTTGACTGCCAGCCCGGCTTGGGCATCCTGAGCGGCATGGAACTCAGCCTCGAATGCAAGGAACGGGGAACGCTCCGCATCGGGGACAACCGCACGGTCATCGGATTGATCAAGCGGGTTTATCTGAGCGACGAATTGTTCGATCCCGAAAAGAAACGCGTCAAGGGCGACCAACTCTTTCTCATAGGCCGCATGGCTTCGCCGCACTGGTACTGCCGCACCCGGGATCGATTCGAGATGATTCGCCCGGAATAGCTTCCGGGCTCGCACCCAAACCGTTGAAAACGGTTCGGGTGGCTCCGGTGCCCTATTGCACCGGGCTAAAGCCACGGTGTGAATGAGACGTCCCACACATCGTCTCTGGCCGGCCTCTGTATAACTGTTCGTTTCCTGGAAAGGAGGCGACATTAGCGGCGCTCTGCCGAGACGCCGCTACGTTGGGGGGGGGGATAATCGCCGTGGCCTGCCTGATACCTTCAATACGGTCGCCTAACGGGTTGAGATCCCAACCTCGCCGCCGACCCGCACCTGCAAACGAGCGACCGCCCGGATGCCTTGGGCGCTGACGTGTTCCACGCTGACCAGGTAATGGCCGGGCTTGGCATAGAGGTGCCTCGCCTCGGCGTAGCCGTCGGGGGCGTGGCGGTCCGCATTGGCGTCCGATTTCACTTTCACCGTAGGCGTGCCGTCGCCGAAATCCCAGGTCTCCCCGCCCGCCTTGTCCCGGAACGTGCGGACTTTGAAGACCACCGGGTCTCCGGGCCGGATTCCAAATGTCGGGGCGTAGTTGGCGTGAATCGTGGGCGGGGGCTGGTCCGGATGGGCCTTATCGATCACCTGGACGGCCATGAAATCGTAATCCACACGGCCCGCCGCGTCCGTGACCTTGAGGGTTTCGCAATAGGTGCCCGGCGTGTTGTACGCGCGCTCGACGCGCTCTCCGGTGGCGCTCCCGCCCTCGGTGAACGTCCACTCATAGCTCAGGCCCCGGCCACGGGAAAGCGAGCCGTCGAGCGTGACCTTCTGGCCGGCCCACACGAGCGCGTGGGGCCGGGCCACGGCGGCCAGTTCCCGAGGGTGCTCCTGCTCGTAAGCCTGCCAAAGGAAGGCATACCCCTCTTCAATGCCCCACAACCCCGAGGGTTGGCGGGCTGTGATGTCGAAATGCAGATGGGACCAACCACCGCTGCCTCCCTCCTTGCCGAGCACTCCGAGCTTCTGCCCCATGACAATCCGCGCGCCCGGCCGGACGGCCGGGTCGATGAATTTCAGGTGGCTGTACCGGTAATACCAGCCGCGGGCGTCCAGGATATAAACGACATCGTAGCGGGGTTCCGCCGGCACATCCGGGGCCTGCCCGGCCAGCACGTCGTTTCCGGAGGATGTGACAACGCCGTCGGTAGCCGAGACCACATCGACGAGCCCCTCGGAGCCGCCCATATCGAGTCCGTAGTGATAGTATATCTCCTTCTTGGCCGGCAGGTCGCCGCCATCCACATAGACCGGCTCGTTCGCCATCTGCGTGAAGCTCGCGAACCACCGCTGCCTGGCCGGATAGAGGAAGGTGCCGGGCGCGATCCAGGGAGAACCGGCGGGCCACAGTCTCAGGCGCGCATCCTTGAGCAGCCCCCAGGGATTCTTTCCGGCGGTTTTCTCGAGATAGCCCTTCGTGATGGGGCAGTCGATCTGCGCGCCCCCGAACGTCACCGGCAGGTGGTAAGTGCCGCTGGTGAGGTTCGTGACCTGGCCGTCCACCTCGACTCGGACCACGGCCTGGCGGACGGCGTCATTGACCTCGTCGTGGCGCTCCTGGAGGTCCAGGAGTTTCACGTGGACCGTCTTGCCGTCGGGGAGCGCAACATCCTGGCCTTCGCCGACCCGGAGGTCAACGGTCCCATGAAGGGTCCGAGGAGCGGGAACCTGGCCGGTGGAAACGGAGGCCACGATCAGAAGGCACGCACACGTCGCAAGGAGGGATTTCATGGGAGGTTGTTTTTTCACGAGGGCCCAAGGGTACCTGCTCGCGCGGGCTGCCGCCAGGAAAATGGGACCGGGGCGGAGTCGGTGCTCCAGCCTCAATTTCGCCGCTCTTTCCCGTCAAGCGCCTGCGGCTCCGTGAGCCAGAGGTCGAGCACCACGACATCATTGGCCCCGGCCTTGAGCCAGGGGGCAGGACAATACAGCCGTTGCTGCGGGCCGATCGACCAGAACCGGCCCAGGTTGTGGCCATTGACCCACACCACGCCTTTTTTCCATTTCGACAGGTCCAGGAATGTGTCGGCGACGCGGTCGAGACTGAACCGTCCTTTGAAGATTCCACCGGGCCGGGCCGCGGCGGACGTCGTCTTCGACAGGTTCATCGCCCAATCGTCGGCAAGCGGCAGCGGGAACATCTCCCAGCCGCTCAGTGCCACGCCGCCCAGTTTCACCTCTCCGTAAATCCCCTTGCGGTCGGAGTCCATCCCGATGGTGAAGTTGATATGGCCCATCGCCTCGACGAGGATTTCGAGGGTCGCCTCCTTGCCGCAGGCGGGCAGTTCGACTTCGCGCTGGCCGAGCCGGCGGTCCAGAGTTCCGATCAACGAGCCATCCACGAAGACCTGGCCGTAATCGTGGAGGTTAGCGAACGACAACTTCCGTTTCTCGCCGGCCGCGATCCTGGTGCGATACAGCATCATGCCCTGGTTCTGGCCGATAGACTCAAAACACGCGGGGGCCTCGGCCGCTTTGGGCGCCGGCAATTGCTCCCATAGGCCGGACCAACGCCGCAGCGAAATCTCCGGAATCGCCATCGCGGGAATCGGCGACGGGATGTCGGGCAACGTCTCGCCTGGCGGCAGAGACGAGGCAAGCTGCTTGCGAAGGGCGTGATACGCCGGCGTCGCGCGGCCCTGCTCGTCGATGGGCGACCCGTAGTCGTAACTGGTCACATCCGGTTCGTAACCCGCGCCCCCGTTGTTCGCGCCCGCGGTGAACCCGAAGTTGCTTCCGCCGTGGAGCATGTAGAGGTTGAACGACTTTTTCTTTTCCATGTAGAAGGCCACCAGGCCGCTAACGTCGCTCGCGGACCAGTTGCCTTCGCCCCAGTGGCGCAGCCAGCCGGGGTAGGTCTCGGAGGAAAAAACCGGAACGCCCGGGTTCATCTTCCGGGCGACGGCCCAGTGGCTTTCGTTTTCCCCGGTATCCAGGCCCACCGCCGCCCCCGGCAACGTCACGCCCTTGAGGAACCCTTCGCTCGCGCCATCGGAAGTGTAGAACGGACCCCGCACCCCGGCCTTGACCCAGAGGTCGCGCAGCCAAACCAGGTAATCGTGATCGCGGCGCGGGTAGCTGCCATACTCGTTTTCAATCTGGAGCATCAAAATCGGGCCGCCGTTCTCCGCCAGGTGCGGGCGCACGACCTTGGCCAACTCGCGCAGATAATTCTCCGCGGCCTTGGCGTAATGCGCGTCAGCCAGCGTGCGCAGCTTGAGGTCCGGGTAGCGCAGCAGATAGGTCGGGATGCCGCCGAAATCCCACTCGCCGCAGCAGTACGGGCCCGGGCGCAGCAAGACCCACACCCCCGCCTCGCGCGCGATGCGAAGAAACTCCCCTATGTCCCGCGGGGGGCTGGTGAAATCGTAGCGGCCTTCCTCGGGTTCGTGCGCGTTCCAGAAAACGTAGATCGCGACGGTATTCAACCCCATCGCCTTGGCCATCTGGAGGCGATGACGCCAATACTCCGGCGGAATCCGGTCCGGGTGCATCTCGCCCGAGCGGATTTGAAACGGCTGCCCATCGAGCAGAAACTCGGAGTTGTCGGGTCCCCCGAACGAAAACCGGTGCGGCACGGGCGCCGGGGTTGTTGCGCTTGGCTCCGCTGCGCCGTCGAAGACCCGATCACGCGAAAACGGAGCCGGGGTCATGTTGGCGGTCAAATTGGCATCGTCGGAGGTTCCGGCGCTGCCGCTCGCCGGGGCGGCGGGAGGTTGCCGAACGAATCGCAACAGCAGCGGGTAAGCCGGCTCCGGCATTTGCCCATGGTTGAACCCTCCCAACTCGAAGAGCTGGGTCCTGGTGTGGCCGACCAACTTCATCATCCGCCACAGGTAGGCGTTTTCCTCGTAGCGCCCGAGCAACTCCAAATCACGATCGCCGGTGATCAGCAGCAGCGGAGGGGCGTCTTTGCGGACGTGATAAAGGGGCGCCATGTCGTCCACGATCGGTTGTTTGGCGTCAATGCCGCGCTCACTCCGAATCGTAAAGTGAGTGATGGCCTGGCCGCTCAACGGAACCAGGCCGGCGATACGATCGGCGTCCAGACCGCAGGCCCTCAACCATCGTTTGTCCAAGCCGACCATGCTCGTCAGATAGCCCCCGGCGGAATGGCCGCTCACGAAGATGCGGTTGGTGGCGCCGCCATACTCTGCGATGTGGCGAAATGTCCAGGCGACCGCGGCGGCGGCGTCTTCGATATATGCCGGGGACTTTGCGCGTGGGCTGAGACGGTAGCCAGCCGCTACCACGGCGATCCCTTTTTCCTTCAAGCCTTCCGGAACGAACCGCTCCCCGCTCGTCAGGCCGCCGCCATGGAACCAGACGACCGCCGTGAACCCGGTGGCGCCGGCCGGATAATAAACGTCTAAACGGCAGCGGTCCCGCATGTACCCCGTGATATCCCCTTCGACTCGGTAGAGGATATTAGTCTCGGTTCTGTAGTGGTGAACCTCCGGTTGGGCTTGTTGGGCGGACGCCAGGGGCGCGAGACAGCAAGCCAACAGAGGAGGCCACGAGGAAAAGCTCGGTTTGTTCATGGCCGGCTGCGCATCGGTTCGGGCCTTCTCCCTCGGTTATTCATCTTCGTTCTTGAACAAAAAGTCCGCAAGACACCGGCTCTTGACGATGAGACAAACGCCAAGAGCCGCCAGAGCGACCGAAGACACGGGATAAAACCAATAATCACCCGGCGGAACTCGGCTCGCTGAGGCTCGCACCATGGTGAACAGCCCTGTTATGATGCCTGGGATACTGTGGACCACCACTGAAAGCCCCAGAATCTTGATTAAGACGTTCGCTAATTGCTTTGATTTCATACCTCTGCAGGTCGTTTCCTGCTTAAGGAGGCTATCCAAAATAACATGAACGCTTTCGCTTGGTCTTCCATGGCCAAGCGCAAATTGACTGTAAACCCCGGCGCTCGTCAAGCTCTCCGGGCAACGCGCTGTCTCATCACTCACTTTCACTGCTTCACCCAGAGGCGCTAAGGCGTCACGAAAAAACAACATGAACAATTCTGGCTGGTTCTTTTGGCCGCTGGCGGCGTTGCTCGCTCGTTGCAGATCGCCTTGGATATGCGCCTCGCTCGCGCCTTGCCAGCGGCCAAAACTCCTGCGCCATAATTGTTCATGTTGTTTTTTCGTGACGCCTAACGTTTGACTGTCAGCGTGGCTTGGGCATCATGGGCCGCCATGAAACTGGATCAGGTCGGCAAAAACCCGGCGCTGCGGGAGAGGAGTTGTCCCCGCAACGGCTCTAATATCAAACTGCCACTGATTCTCGCGTTCCTTTGCTTCGCGGGAGGCGCCGCCCTGGCGCAGGTAAACCTGCTCCCACAGGGGAGTTTCGAGAACCCCGGCGTCAATACGGCATGGGCCGGGGTGTTCGAGGTTGCCGACCTAACGGTCGCGCCCAACCTGGCCGCGGCGACGCCCTTGGCGGACGCCGTGCTTCCAGCCGGCATGACCCTGGGCTGGGACAAGACGAGCGTCGCCGCGGTGAACGCGAAACGGGCGCGGGTGTCCCTCGACGGCATCTGGCGCTTTGCGCCCGCGGACGAAGGACCGTCTCGGCCCCCGGAGTTGGGGTGGGCCTACATCAAGGTGCCGGGGGATTGGCAGGCTTCCTCGAAGAGACATTCGGATTTTGTCTCCCTTGGCGGGGGACCGCAGTGGGAGCTTTATGACGGGACGCGGGTGGGGCGCGCCTGGTACGAGCGCCGGGTGTCAATCCCGGCGGATTGGCAAGGGCGGGCCATCAGCGTTCGCTTCGAGCGTGTATGCACGGACGCGAGGGTCTATGTCAACGGGACCCCGTGCGGCACAGTGGCCTGGCCCTGGGGCGCCGTGGACATCACCCAAGCGGTGACGCCCGGCGGAACGGCCGACATCCGGGTCCTGGTGGCCGCCATCGCCGACCCGGAAAAAGTGGGCAGCTTTTGGCAGGACGCCTTCAGCAACGTTTCCTACACCGATGCGAAGCTTCACACGCGGGGCCTGACGGGGAGGGTATGGCTGGAAAGCCGTTCCTCGGAGGCGCAAGTCACGAGCGTCTTCGTCCGCACCTCGACGCAGAGCAAGAACATCGCCCTTGATGTGGACCTTGCCGGCGTCAGGCAGGCGGGCCGGGTGCAGTTCACCGCCGAGATGCTCGACGAGAAGGGCGCCACGGAAAAGACATTCACGGCCGAGGAACCGGTGGAGGCCAAAGAGGTGCAGACCGTCACGCTCTCCTGGCCCTGGGCGGATCCCCGCCTGTGGGACGTGGGCCAGCCCAACCTTTACACGCTCCGGTTGACCGTGAAGGGCGCGGGCCTGGACGACCAGCACAACCAGGAATTCGGCTTCCGGGAGTTTTGGATCGAGGGCCGGCGGTTCTTTCTCAACGGAACCGAGGTCCACCTGCGCCAGGGTTGCTTCTATGACGGCCCCCGCCCGCAGGTCGGCGACAACTTCTCAGAGTTCGGTCCCTCGACTGTGGATGCCCGAGGCGACGCCTCGGACGAGGGGCCGCAGCTCACTCACGCCGATCACACGGGATACCTGGCGGCGGTGTATATTCTCAACGCCAATAAGTACATGAGGGACCCGAGCGGAAATCTGACCTGGGAACAGAACCAGCGGCGCGCCCTGGACCGCGCCGGCGTGTGGATGCGCCACTACCGGAATCATCCCTCGGCGGTGATATGGGTCGCCGGCATGAACTTCTTCAACAACGCGGTGGACGCGGACCCGCGCCACGTGGGCCGCCGCGGCTGGGACGAGAGCCGGGGGCGCTGGCAGCGGCTCATGGTTGCCGGCAGGGAGATGTTCGACGGGCTCAAGAAGCTCGACCCAACCCGCGCCTCTTATAGCCACGCCGGCGCTTATACGGGCGACATCTATACAATGAACTGCTACCTGGACCTCATACCGCTCCAGGAGCGCGAGGACTGGTTGAGCGAGTGGGCCAAGAGCGGCGAGATGCCGGTCTCGATGGTCGAGTTTGGCACGCCTATGGACTGCACTTTCCGGCGCGGGCGCGATGGGTTTGGGAGCAACATCACCAGCGAGCCTTTGTTGACGGAATACGCCGCCATCTACTTCGGCGCGGACGCCTACGCTTGGGAGGAACCGGGCTACCGCCAGTATCTTCACGGCCTGTTCGTTGGCGGGATGCTCTACAGAAGCTCCGAGAACCGCCTGGATGAATACACCGACATGCACAAAATCCAGCAGCTTTACCGCGCGAATACATGGCGAAGTTGGCGCACGGCCGGCCTGCCCGGCGGCCTGCGCACCTGGTCTTGGATGCGGGACGCGCTCAAGGAAGTCAACGGCCCGGCCCTGGCATGGATCGCCGGCCCCGCGGACGATTACACCGCCAAGGACCACCACTTCACCTCCGGCCAGAAGTTCGACAAACAGATCGTCCTGATCAACGATGCGCGACTGCCCCAGGATTTCACCGCGGCCTGGACCGCCACGGTCAATGGCAAGGAGGTCGCCCAGGGCAAACTGAACGGCTCGCTGGCGGTTTCGGAGATCCGCATGATCCCCATCCAGGTTGACGTCCCCGCGGTGGAAGCCGGCGGCAAAGCCGACGGCCAGATCACCCTCGCCGCGAGCATCGGACAGACGACCCAGCGGGACGCCTTCGCATTTCGGGTCTTTGGCGATGACAAGGCCGGCAACACCGAGATCGCCATTGTTGATCCGGACGGCCTGACCGGCAAAATGCTGGCGAACCTGGGCTATGCGACGCGCGCCTGGAATGGCGGAGCGGCGCCTCTCGTGGTTATCGGGCGTAACGCCCTTGAGAAAGACCCGGCGGTGGCGGCAAAAATCGAGCCGTACGCGCGGGCCGGCGGCCGGGCTCTGCTGTTCGCGCAAGACCCCCAGTGGATGACGCAGGCCATCGGCTGGCGAGTGTGCCCGAAGGTGAGCCGGCGCGTTTTCCCAATGGACTCGCCCGTCACCCGCGGAATCGATGCCGACGACCTGCGCGACTGGTCCGGCAGCAGCAGTCTGATTGAGGCATGCCCGAAATACGAAGGAAGCTATCTCAGAGGAAACGAAGGCGATCAGCCCTACGCCGGGTGGCACTGGGGCAACCGCGGCGGGGTCGCCAGCGCCGCCATCGAAAAGCCCCACCGCAGCGGCTGGCGTCCCCTCCTGGAATGCGAGTTCGACCTGGCCTATACACCGCTTATGGAACTGGACTACGGCAACGGCCGCCTGATTCTATGCACCCTGGACCTTGAAGACCACGCGGAGCGGGACCCCGCGTCGCGGCGCATGACCGCGCGCATCATAGACTACGCCCTTCACTCTCCGCTCGCTCCGCGGGCGGGCAAGGTTGTCTATCTTGGTGGTGAGGGGGGCGCGGCATGGCTGGACAAGATAGGAGTGGGTTATGAGCGATCTGCGACGCTGGCGCCGGACGCCGGGCTGCTGCTCGTTGGCCCGGATGCGGCCATCGCGCCGGCGGCACTCAACGCCTGGCTGGAACAGGGTGGCAAGGCGTTCTTCCTGCCGCGCGCCCAGGCGGACGGCTGGCTCGGCACGACCCTGAAGCCGGCTCCGGCCCAATTCGCCGGCGCGCTCTCGGCGCCGGGCTGGCCCGAGGCCAGGGGCCTCGGCGCGTCGGACCTTCGCTGGCGGACTTATCTGGACACCCCACCCTGGGTTTTGAGCGCAGGCGCGGACATCGGGGCGGAGGGCCTCATCGGGCGCAAGACGATAGGAAAGGGCATGGCTGTCTTCTGCCAGGTGGACCCGGATTGCTTCCACGCGGACGAGAAGACTTACTTCCGCTACACACGCTGGAGGTCCACCCGCGCCGTGGCCCAACTCCTGGGCAACCTCGGCGCCAGTTTCCCGGCGGACAGCCGGATATTCCACCCCATAGACACCTCGGCCTCGCCAATTCCGAGTCCGGAGGGCGACCAACCGGGGCACCAAAGCACAGGCCCGCGCGTCGGCTCATCGAGGCCCCCGACGGCCAAGCCGGAGGGAGCCGAGCCTCTCCGCTGCTATTACCCCGATTATCGCACCGACTTTCCGATGGGAGACAACCCCTACCGCTATTACCGATGGTAGTTTCGTTATGGACAACACGCCCTCTTTCCACATGAGCCCGGAGGAGTTTCGCCGCTGGGGCCATGCCATGGTGGATTGGCTCGCCGCCTACCAGGAGCGAGTCGAGTCCATGCCGGTCCAGTGCCCGGTCAAGCCCGGTCAAATCCGCGCTTCCCTGCCCGCCCAACCTCCGTTGCACGGCGAGCCATTCGAGACGATCCTGGCGGACGTCGAGCGCCTTATCCTGCCCGGCATCACCCATTGGCAATCCCCGAATTTCTTCGCGTTCTTTCCCGCCAACAACTCCGGCCCTTCGATACTCGGCGAGTTGCTCTCCGCCGGGTTGGGGGTGCAGGGCATGCTATGGGCCACCAGCCCGGCCTGCACTGAACTCGAAACATTGATGCTCGATTGGATGGCGGACATGGCGGGCCTGCCAGCCCGCTTCAAGTCCGGCGCCCGAGGCGGCGGCGTGATCCAAGACAGCGCCTCCAGCGCCGTCCTGTGCGCGCTCCTGGCCGCGCGCGAGCGCGCCACCGGCTTCCAGACCAACGAGACCGGCTGCACCGGCCGACTGGTCGCCTACACCTCCCCTCACGCCCATTCCTCGGTCGAGAAAGCCGTGAAGATCGCGGGACTGGGGCGCGGCAACCTCCGCTTCATCGAAGCCGACGACCACTGCGCCATGCGCCCCGAAGCCCTGGCGCGCCAAATCGCCCGGGACCGCCAGGCCGGTCTCCTGCCCTGCTTTGTCTCCGCCACCGCCGGGACCACTTCCTCCAACGGCTTCGACCCGCTGCCCGACCTCGGACGCATCTGCCGCGAGCACAACCTCTGGCTTCACGTGGACGGCGCCATGGCCGGCGCCGCCGCCCTCTGCCCGGAGTTCCGCCACCTTTTCGAGGGCCTCGAACTCGCCGATTCCTACGCCTTCAATCCGCACAAGTGGATGTTCACCAATTTCGACTGCGACTGCTTCTACGTGGCC
>CAZZFF010000084.1:0-28882 GCA_964653485.1 uncultured Verrucomicrobiota bacterium
CGGCGGCTCACACCGGCTCGACTGTTGTCATCACTATCCGCGACGACGGACGCGGCCTGGACCCCGAGGCCATCCGCGCCAAGGCCCTCGAGAAGAAGCTCATCGCCCCGGCGGCCGTCCTGACGCGAGAGGAAATCTTCAACCTCGTTTTTTTGCCCGGGCTCTCCACCGCCAAACAGATTACGAGCGTTTCCGGCCGGGGCGTGGGCATGGACGTGGTGCGGCGGCAGATCGATGCTTTGCGGGGCTCCATCCAGCTCGCGAGCACCGTGGGCAAAGGCACGACGGTCTCGCTTACCTTGCCGCTCACGCTGGCCATTATAGACGGACTGCTCATCGAGATTGGCCCGGACCAGTTCATCATCCCCATGGCCGCCGTCGCTGAAAATGTCGAGTTGACGCGGGCCGAAAGATGCCGCAACAACGGGCGTAATCTCATCACGGTGCGTGGTGAATTAATCTCCTACCTCCGTCTGCGAGAAGTGTTCGAGGCTGACGGTGAGCAGTTGGACCTCGAGAAGGTGGTCATCATCCATCACGGCGGCGAGCGAGTGGGCCTGGTGGTGGACCGCGTGCTCGGCAGCCGCCAGACGGTCATCCAATCCCTCGGCCGCTTTTATCGCGACATCGAAGTGGCCTCCGGGGCCACAATTATGGGTGATGGGCGCGTGGCCATTATCCTGGACCCGGCGGGCTTGATTCGGCACACCGGTCGTCCCGACGCGCGCGGGCCGCTGAAGAAACCGGCAGATTTTCGGAGCAGAACGAACCCCCAGGAACACGATCAGCAACCAGTATTGGAAAGCGTATAATGAAATTAACCATCAAAGCAAAACTAATCCTCGGCTTCGCCGCCATATTGGCCATGTTGGCCGGTTCGGCGGTCTTGAGCATCACCAAGCTCAGCACTGCTAACCAGCGGCTGAACACCATCGTCGACTCGAATGCCGCCAGAGTGCAGTTCGCGGGCGAGATCAAGGAACACTTCCTGGCCTTGCACCGGGCGGAGAAGAACATGATTCTGGTGGATACGGAGGAGGGCATGAACCGGTATGGCTCGCACATCGATCAGTTCGCGCGGTCGCTCGAAGAGAGCCTGACGAAGCTGGAAAGCCTGTCCGACGCCGAAGGCAGGACTTCACTCAAGGAGTTTCGAGAGAGTTGGCAGCAGTTCGTCGAGACGGACAAGAAGGTGCGCCAGTTGGCCCTGCTCAACTCAACTGTGCGCGCCCAGGCGCTCTCCAAAGGCGAGGGGCGCCAGGCCCTCGACGCGGCCGAAGCGATTCTGTCCGAAATCAGTGGCGACTTTCTGAAACGGGCCAAGGAGAGTCCCGATGCCGCCCAGGCAGCGCTGACGGCAGCCCGCGCGGGTCAAACGCTGCTCACGATTCACCGAGCCGAAAAGAACTTGATCCTGGAGACGGAAACGACCCTGATGGAAGCGCACGCGAAACAAATCGAGGACCAAAAGGCGCAGTTGAACGCGCGGTTGGCCGACTTGGACAAGGCAGCCAACGCCCAGGAGCAGCCCAAACTGGCGCAATTCCGGGCCGCGTGGAACAAGTTTCTCGACCTTGACGCGCGGGTGCGACAGTTGGCCATGGAAAACGGCAACGTTCAGGCGGCCAAACTCTCCGCCGGCAAAGGCCGCGAGTTGGCTGACAAATGCGAGGCCATCCTCGACAGCGTCATCGAGCGCGGCACCAAGGAGATGGCGGCGGCCAAGACCGACTCGGCCAAGCAGTATGACACCGCGCGCAATCTGCTCGTGGGCCTGCTCGTTGCCGCCCTCATCCTCGGCTCGGCCACGGCCGGCTGGCTCCTGAGCTATATCATTCGCTCCCTTAGCCAGGCATCCAGCCTCGCCAAGGCCGTCGCCGAGGGTGACTTAAACCGAACGGTGGAAGTCAAAAACAAGGATGAAATTGGACTGACCCTCCAGGCCCTTAACGGCATGGTGGAGAACCTCCGCCACGTGGTCCGCGAAGTCTCCACTGCCGCCGGCAATGTGGCCTCGGGGTCGGAGGAAATGAGCGCGACGGCCCAGCAGCTCTCGCAAGGGGCCAGCGAGCAGAGCGCGGCCGCCGAGGAAACGACCAGCTCGATGGAGGAGATGACCTCGAGCATTCAACAAAACGCCGACAACGCCAAGCAGACGGACAAAATCGCCTCGAAGGCCTCCCAAGACGCCCAAGCCGGGGGCGAGTCCGTAGCCCGCACGGTCGGCGCCATGAAGGAAATCGCTCAAAAGATCAGCATCATCGAGGAGATTGCCCGCAAGACGGATCTGCTGGCGCTCAATGCGGCGGTGGAAGCTGCCCGAGCCGGCGAGCACGGAAAAGGCTTTGCGGTGGTGGCCTCGGAGGTGCGCAAGCTGGCCGAGCGCAGCCAGACGGCCGCCGCCGAAATCAGCAAATTGAGCGCCTCGGGCGTCACCTTGGCCGAAGGCGCGGGCGAGTTGCTGGTCAAGCTGGTGCCGGACATCCGCCGCACGGCCGAGTTGGTGCAGGAGATTAACGCCGCCAGCGCCGAGCAAAGCACCGGCGCCGCCCAGGTCAGCAAGGCCGTCCAGCAACTGGATCAGGTCATTCAGCAGAACGCCTCGGCATCGGAGGAGATGGCCTCGACCGCCGAAGAACTTTCCAGCCAGGCCGAGCAGCTCCAAGCCAGCATCGGCTTTTTCAAAATGGCCGACTCTGCGCGGTCCGGCAAGACCGCCCCGGAAGCCGCGGCCGCCAAACCAGATCGAGCCAAGGCAAGCCCGGCCAAGCCGGCAGCCCCGAAGATGGGAATCAAGCATATCGCGCCCCTGGTGGCGGAACGTGCCGTAAAACCGGCGGGCAAGGCGATCGAACTGGGCGCCGGCAACGGCGACGGCAACGGCCGGGACGCTCAGGACAGAGAGTTCACCACCTACTAAACCCCAACCACGAGTCTGATTATGAGCTCGATTATCACAGAAACGGCCCAGTATATCACCTTCAAGCTGGGCGACGAGTCCTTTGCCCTCAACGTCGCGCAGGTGCGCGAGGTGTTGGAAGTCTCCCAGATAACCAAAGTGCCCACGGCGCCGCCTTACATGCGCGGCGTGGTCAACGTCCGGGGCAAGGCCATCCCGGTGGTGGACCTTCGCCTCAAGTTCGGCCTGCCAGCCGTGGCGGAAACCGTGCATACGCGCATCATCGTCATCGAGTTGGAGTTGGACGGCGAAACCACTGTCGTGGGCGGCGTCGCTGACTCGGTGCATGAGGTGATTGAGTTGGAACCAGGCCAAATCAACCCCCCGCCACGCATTGCGATGCGCTGGCGCACCGAGCTAATCCAGGGCATGGGCCGGCGGGGTGATGAATTCATCATTATCCTGGATATTCACGAGGCGTTTGCCTCGGACGCAGCCGCCCTGGTTGACCAGGCCGAGCGCGCGACCGAAATGCAACCCGCCTAGCGCCTGGGAGCGCGGACGTGCGGCCGGTTGACGATGGCTGCACGTCCGGGCGGTTTGGCCTTGATACAAGCCCAGCAGTATTAACCGACTTATGGCAAGAATTCTGGTCATCGACGATTCGCCTTCGGTCCTGGAGTGGATCCTGGAGGCGCTAACACACGCAGGCCACGATGTGGTTACGGCCAGTTCCGGGCGAGGGGGAGTCCTGAGTCTGCGGACGGCCCCCGTGGACCTGATCATCACCGACATCTACATGCCGGAGCCGGATGGCCTGGAAGTGATTTGCCAGGCACGCCGCTGGGCTCCCGAGGCCAAGCTGATCGCGATGAGCTCGAGGCCCCCGGAGCGCAACCTGTTCGCGGTGGCCAGTGCCCTGGGCGCCATGCGGGCGCTGCAAAAGCCTTTTAGTTCCGGGCAGCTGCTGGAAGCCGTGGCGGGCTCCCTCCGAGAACCTCGGGTTGGCGCCGCTCTCAGCCCGGGCACGATGGTCCGGCTCCCGCCGGCCCAGCGAACGGGCTCTCACCCGGGCGGCTTGGCCGGGGAGGCCGAGGCGCCCTCCGCCGGTCAGGATTCGTTCACCAGCGGGCCGGGCCGGTAATCAGGAGCTGAGTCCATGCGCGTCACATCGATGAGTGCCATTCGGGAAGCCGGGACTGATCCCACCGCGCTATCACCCCGGGGCTTTGCCCGGTTTGCGCGGTTCATCACGACCGAATTGGGAATCAAAATGCCGGAGGCCAAGCTGCCGATGCTGCAGAGCCGGTTGATGCGCCGCCTGCGGCAACTGCAACTCGGCTCGGTCGAGGAATACCAGGATTACCTCTTCAGCTCGCCCAACGCCGACGAGGAACGCGTGCATTTCATCGATGCCATTACCACCAATAAGACGGACTTCTTCCGCGAACCGCAGCACTTTGAGTACCTGGTGCATACCGTCCTGCCCAACCTCAGCCGGACGGGCGGCAGCGGCGCGGCTGTGCGGCTCAGGCTGTGGTGCGCCGGTTGTTCCTCGGGCGAAGAGCCCTACACGCTGGCGATGGTCCTCAGCGAGTACGCCAGACAGCGTAAAGGCTTTGACTTTGCCCTTCTGGCAACCGACATCTCGACCCGGATGCTGGACCACGCTCGGGCCGGGATCTATGACGAATCGCGTGTCGAGCCCGTCCCGATGCCTCTGCGGCACAGCTATCTGCTCCGCAGCCGCGATCGCTGCCGCCGGTTGGTCCGCATCGTCCCGGAACTGTGCGCGCGCGTCGTCTTCCGCCGGCTCAACTTCATGGATGACGATTACGGGCTCGATGTCGCATTCGATGTCATCTTCTTCCGCAACGTGATGATCTACTTCGACAAGCCGACCCAGGAGACCGTCCTCCACAAGCTCTGCCGTCACCTCCGGCCGGGCGGCCATCTGTTCGTGGGCCATTCCGAATCCCTGGCCGGCTTGAATGTCCCGGTGGTGCTGGCGCATTCGGCGGTATTCCGCAAACCCTTATGAGCCCCGCACACACGCGGTTGGCGCCCCTGCGCCTCAAGCCCGGGGAACTGCTGATCTGCCGCGAACCTCACGAGGTGACGACCGTGCTTGGTTCCTGTGTCTCCATCACCATGTTCAACGCTCGCCTGGGTCTGGCGGCCATCTGCCATGCCATGCTTCCCAGCCCCGGCCCCCAGGTCCGGGCGGAGGACTCGCCGCCGAAGCAATTCAAATATGTCACCCACGCCGTGCCCGCCATGGCCGCCGCTTTTCGGCGAGCCGGGGCCCATCCGGCCGAGATCCAGGTCAACCTGTTCGGTGGCGCCAACGTGCTCGGCTCGAACGACACAGCCGAGCGCCTGCAAGGCGTGGGCCCGGCCAATGTCTGCATGGCGCGCAAACTCTTGCAGGAGGAGAATCTCCACATCCGCGCCGCGAACGTTGGCGGCCGCCGCGGTCGCAAGCTCCTCTTCGACACCCTCACCGGGCGCGTGCTGCACAAGCACCTTGCCTGAAGCCAGCGCCATGCCATTGCTCTCGCCAAAAATCCGAGTCTTGGTCGTGGATGACTCCGCTTCCGTCCGCCAGACCCTCAAGGAGGTCCTCGAGAGCGATCCAGGCATTGCGGTCATCGCCACCGCCGCCGACCCTTACATCGCCGTCGAGCGTATCAAGCAGGAGGTCCCGGACGTCATCACGCTCGATGTCGAGATGCCCCGGATGGACGGCATCACCTTCCTCGACAAGCTGATGAGTCAGTGTCCGGTTCCGGTGGTCATCTGCTCGACCCTGACCGAAAAGGGCTCCGCCACCGCCCTCGCGGCGCTGGAAATGGGGGCCGTGGAAATCATCACCAAGCCGAAACTGGGCACCAGGCAGTACTTGGAGGAATCCCGCATTCGCATCTGCGACGCGGTGAAGTCCGCGGCCCAGGTCCGTGTCAAAGCCCATCGCGCCGCCGCGGCTCCCATCCGAGTCTCGCCTAAACTGACCGCCGACGCCATGTTGGCGCGCTCGGCTTCTCATGCGATGATTCAGACGACCGGGAAGGTGGTTGCGGTGGGCGCCTCCACCGGCGGCACCGAAGCCTTGCGCCAGTTGCTGGAGGCGCTCCCAGCCGACGCTCCAGGCATCGTCATCGTCCAGCACATGCCGGAGAAGTTCACGGCCAGTTTCGCCGAACGCCTTAACCAACTCTGCCGCATCACCGTCAAGGAAGCCGCCGAGGGCGACTCGGTGGTGCGCGGCCAGGCCCTCATTGCCCCAGGCAACAAGCACCTGCTGCTCAAGCGCAGCGGCGCCCGCTACTATGTCGAAGTCAGGGATGGCCCGCTGGTGTCACGGCATCGTCCTTCGGTGGACGTGCTGTTCCGTTCGACGGCCCGTTACGCCGGAAAGAACGCCATCGGCATTATCATGACCGGTATGGGTGACGATGGGGCCCGCGGATTGCTCGAATTGAAACAGGCCGGGGCATTTACCATCGCTCAGGACGAAGCCAGCTCTGTCGTCTTTGGGATGCCCGCCGAGGCCATCAAGCTCGGGGGCGTGGATTCCGTCCTCCCGCTCCACATGATCTCGAGCGAAGTCGTCAGGCTCTGCAAGTGAGCGCATGCGGGGCAGGGCCACCACAACGCGAATAGGAAACGAACCCATGGGACACATTGTCAAGAACGTAGGTCTCCACCACATTTTCCTGGTCGTTGATCCCATCTGAGTACGTGTCGTCGGCCCCGGGCAAGTCGAAACTGGCCGGAGTCAGGTCCTCCCCGATGAGCAACTCCGTCATGCGGGCGTGGTGCGTATTCTTCATGGCAATGGCCCGCGGCCATCTGCCTGGCGACCCTCTGCTGACACGTTTCCTCAAGGCTCCCCATCGTGGAACCTCCCCGCTCGACTGGCGCGTCGAACCCGGTCAGCCACTCCCGCAGCGCAACCCGCACGGCAGAGAAGCTGGATATGACCTGGGGTTTTCGGAAGGACTTCCCTCTGATCTTGACCCGCCCATAATAAATGCCAGATCCCCTGAGAATGAATAGGCGCGGTTTGCGTGTCGAGACCCAGGTCTGCTTGCGGACGGCGTTCATAGCGGCACTGGCTTCAGCAGAACCCGAACGCTCCCGAACTCTTCATCCCCTCGTCTGCCGCCGGGACCTCTGACCGCTCGCCATGTCCCCCGAAGACACAGCCCGAGATCTCATCGGCAGTCTCGCCATGAGCCAAGCCGCCAATCGGCTGGATGGTATGCTGGAACACCGACCGTCTCCGACCGTGGACGACGACTCCTTCCGTCACCGCAGCCGACCCTGCAACCATAGACCGTGGCTCGGAGGGACACCCAAACCTGCTCGCCATCCAGGCACGATCCCTGCGCCTCAATGACCGTCAGCGGCCTATTCGCCGCTCCAGTGACAACCGCCCCACCGCGGATGGGGCCGACCTTCTACCGAACGCCACGATCAGCACTCGCAGGAAGTCTGGAATCGCACCGTAGTCCAACGGAGAACCGGTGCATAGAGCCGAATCCGTAATCGCGGAAATCGCTCCCGGCTAGCTTGGCCGATCACAGCTCGGCGAGGAGGATTTCTTTTGCCGGGACGCCGGCATAGCCGGCGTAACCGTCCTGCCAAACCCGCCCCCCTGCGCAAGTCAGGGGACGCGCTTCTTTCGGAGGCGTCATCAAGAATGCTCACGGCTCCCAGACACAAGGGCCATTGTATTCAATGCCGCCCCATAGGCCGTATCCCGCTGATGCGGGAACCCTCGGCCTTCGGGTCCCCGCCGTCTCATCGCAAACGCCTGTCGGCCTTCGACGGCCCGGTGCATTGAACATAACAGTGTCTTGTCTCCACGAGCCTGTCCTGCCTGTCACGGCTGCTGCTCGGCTCCTCCCCAGCCCCCAAAGGCGAGCCGCACCACCCCTGCCAGCGGAAACTGCATCCTTCACGCCGCACCCTCACAGGGAGGAGGTCCAACGCACGCTTCCTCACCAACTCGCATGACGGCTCATCAGGTGCTTTTTTGCTCGCCCCGGCAGGAGAAAGACCAACAGGGTGAGGCTGAAACCTTCATCCTCATCCACGGATGGTTAAAGGAGGAGAATCAAAGGGGCATGATTCAAAGGCTCGGCCAGGAAGCGGAAGTAGTTGGATTGCAGGGGCCCTTGGCTGTCCAGGCCAGTCAGTGGTTAGACCGTGCGTTCGAAGGTCACGGTCGCACCGGCAATCCCACTGCCAGCGGAACGGGATCAAGACCTCCCTCTTGCAACTAGCGCCGGCCTGAATCCCCGTGCCGTTCGCACCCAGCGGGCCCTAAAACATCAGGCATTCAGGAATACGTTATCACCACGAGAAAGACTTGCTTATGCTCGTGGTGGCCTGGACCGATCGTTAACATTGTATCGCTTGCCACGGCTTCGCGGCTCGGACGCGGGATGCCAGTCAATGAGCGGTGTCGGCAAAGCGATCTTCTAACGCTGAGAGAAGCGCTCCTCCCACGGAAACTACCAACACGTTTAGGTGAAGCTTCTGTCACGGCAAGAACTATTCGAATCCACCCCGAGTCGCTCTCTTGCTACTGACTTTTGTGCGCAACCAGCCGCAC
This sequence comes from uncultured Verrucomicrobiota bacterium, assembly GCA_964653485.1. GTDB lineage: Bacteria > Verrucomicrobiota > Verrucomicrobiia > Limisphaerales > UBA8199 > CAVQND01. Next base: position 8,523 of record CAZZFF010000084.1, read on the forward strand.
GGGCCGCAGTGGTCCCTGCGCAAGCCGGTGTGGATCGAGCCGGTGTTGGTGGGGCTTCAGGTTGACCTGGCGGGGAACGATGACCTTCCATTGCGGTGATTAACGCAAACACTTAGCGGCGGCGGCCCACTGAGCCAGAAGTGCCCGCTGACGCAAAGCAAGACAGATTGCGTTCGCCCGGCGTTGGCTGCCGTGATTCGTTAAGCCGTCGCGATAAGGTGTAATCCCACATAAATGGCGGTGAGCAAAAGGCCAACAATCGGCCATAGAAGTCCCTCGCGGCGAACAAAAGCCGCTATCACCAAGGTTGCTCCGATGAATGGCAGAACGTATGGCGCTGGTTCCAACTCTCCTCCCAGAGCGAAGGGCAATCCGATGGCGACAAACATGATCGCCACACAAACACCGCTCAATCTCGGTTTCCGTTTCACGGTATCAGCGTCTTAGCGATTTGGCTCAGCCGCGCGGGGCCAATGAGCCAAGATAAACAGGAGCGCGTGATCCCGCGTTGCCTGAAGCCAATGGTTCGGCGAGGCGACTCTCATCCGAACCTCTCTCCAGCCAACTCGCTGAGCCGGTCGCGAAAGCGCAATGCGTTTTCATTCATGTTCTCCCCTGCGTCTCGATATCACTGCCGCAGAGCGGGGCGCAACTCCAGCGACAGGAGATGCTCGATGGCCTCTGCCGCCCGTGGCGAGTCTTGCCCCTTGACAAGCTGAAACCAATACCAAGCGTCCAAAAGTCCGAGCACCGGGAGTTGATCTGCTGGACAACCTTTGGCGACCGCCGCTGCTCGTTCGCAGTGCCGCTGAAGCTTTGGGTCGCGGAAGGTCATGACGCGTGTGTCGCCTAACGAGTGCAAATCGCAAGAACCGGCTGCCTCTGCCTGGCTCAATGCTCTGGTTGGGCTGCGGGTGTCTGCGCTCTTCCAACATAAAATCCAGTCAGTAAACCAATAAATGCGCCAAGCTGCAAAAGATAGAGGTAGTCCGCCTCAGAACACCCAAGCCTCGTCCCGAGCACCGCCGACAACAGTCCTGCCCCGGCTCCCAAGCAGGCCGATAGCAGCAAGGTGGAGAGGAATCCAAACCGCACGCATAAACCGGAACAGAACCAAAGCTCCATGCTCCCAGTGTATAGAAGAGACGGGATAAAACCCAGCAAGTATGCAGCAACCACGAGCGGGAAAAAGCCGAAAAGAACGTCGGCAAGCGTCTCCTGCTTAAACGAAGCCGCAACCAGCGCTACCGCCGCAAGAAGGGGCGGAGCCAGTAGCTCGACAAGTAAGCGCCGAAGCTTATTCACAGCGAAGCAACCATCATTCGACTAACCAGCTGTTTGTGTATTAAGCCATCAAAATTCCAGATGCAATCCCGCAGCCTGTCCAGTTCGCAGCCGCCATCATGGTCGAGGGCGACCACACCAAGGCTCCGTTCAACCGGGGAAGGGGAGAGCCGGGATGGTTGATAATGCAACGAGCCAACAACCAGCGAAACACTCGCAGCCCGAAGACCCGCAGCCCGTCCTGATCGCGGCAGGTTGCGGTCGGCGGGCGTTTGACGCCCTTTATGCAGAAGAGGCGCGAACGCCCGCTGGCGGGCGCACGTCGGGCACCTTCACCTCCGCAAGGACTGATTGATTTTCGCGACGAGCTCCGTCGCTTCTTGCCTGCCGAAACTCCCGCTGATCTGCGCTTTGCCAGCCGAAATCTCCGTTCGGATCACCGGGGCTTGGCAAAGCACACCGTCGATGATGATCGCCAGACGCCTGTTGATGTTCTGGCGAGTCACCTCTGCAAATCGCTTCCCTCCGTCGTCCGTGAAGTTGATGTCAATCACAGGCTGGCCCAAGGCATCCGTGCTCGACTTCGCTGACCGCAAGGCCGTCTGGTCCAAAAGGACGGTTTTCTGGACGTTGAGCGTTTCCGTGCGGGCAGGGTCCCCATTCTTGGCGGTGAGAGCAATTTGCTCGGAGTCCGCAGACGGGGATTCGAGCACCAAACGCAACTGGAATACGGGTCGAGTTGCGCCGACACGCCGCTGCTGGGACGACTTGCAGCCCGGAGTGAGGGTCACTGCGACAAGACAAACCGCCATGATTTGGATGATTCTCTTCATAGTCTGGACCTGGAACCCGAGCACCGTTAATGTCTCGCCCGATGGACGCAAGCCCCGCGCATCTTTGCACACTCTCGGCGGTGCGTCCTGACGACCGATGATCATTAGGCTGACCATCAGTTCGGATATTGAACCACGCGGATTGCAGTTGCAATCTCTTTGGCCTGCCCGCGAGGCTTGGGGCCACCGTCGCCCGCACTTCAGCACTGAGGATGAAGCCGACACCCTCCGCCGAATAGAAGGCCGACGTGCCTTTGGGTGCAAGCACCCAGAAAACCTCCCCGGGCGCGTTCGCCGAACACCACGACCAGCGGCACGGCTCCGGCCCGTCCTCCCTCACGGCCACACGCCCAACTCGTCCAGGTAATCGTGAAGGTCGGCGGTGTCGCGGAAGACCCCGAACGCGCTTGCTCGTATCAACTCATCTTCGCCCTAAACGCCGCTGAGTAGCCCGGCACTGAGCATTGGCGGTTCTCCACCCGATGTAGCGGCGTGTTGACCGAAGCCGTGCGCAGGGCCGACTCACCGTGCTCGCCGCTTCAAAATGTAATATGTGCCAGTGTCACCGGGATCGAACGAATGAAAGCCATACAAGGTCCAGCCCTCGGCGGCTAATTTCTGAACAGAGGGAAAGTCAGTTACGCGCTGATATTCCCATTTCGCCGCGTGATGCGCCGTGCAACAACAACCGGCCAGAAACAAAGTGCTGGCCGCGATCATGACCGCGATGGATTGTCTCATGTTAGGCAGTGTATCCGCTGTGCGCTGGGGGGGCAAGCCGTCAACTCAGCCCGGACCAGTTCATCCTTGTTCCAAGCTGCGGGGGTCGTGGTACGCGGATGAATGGTGTTGACCCCTGAAACGGGCGCGAGCGCGAGCAATTATTCCTGGACCCCGTCTAATAAAACGAGACGCTGAGTGTCGTAAACATAGGAACTGAAATACCACAGCATCGATAGCACACCATGAACGCCGTCAAGGTTATCCCCCTGGTCTTCACCGCCCTCCTCCTCCAGGTGGTCCCGGCTCCTGCCCTGAGCACACCGATCGGGCGCGACATCAACTTCCCAAAGGGCTATGACCCGGACAAGGCAAAGGCGATCCGCAGCGTCATCCAGGACGAGCGGTTCAAGTTCGTAGATGGGATTGTCAGCCACTGGCCCCCGGACTTCGGCACACGCCTGAGTTTTGCGGGAGACGCCGATTCGCTGAACGACTTTCTGGCTGCGCTGCGCCGCCTGCCCGGCCTTGGCCTGCGGGTCATCCTCTACAATGGCCGGAACGACGAACTGCGCCGGGACAGCCTGTGGCAATTAGATTTCTCGCAGGCGCGGCCCGACCGGTTGACGGTTTATCTCAACCTCAATGCGGCAGGGCTGGACCTCGAAAAAGTGAAGCTACCTGAATGGACGCCTGCTGTCGACGACCGCCCCGGCGATCGCTGAATGGCCACATCACAGCCAATCCCGCTCGCTCGATGGGCACGGAGATTGGCTGCGTTGCGGAAGATCAGGAAGGCACCGGCCCCGGCCCAGTTGTTGCCCGGAGGCCGATGCAGACCATCTCGGCCCTGCGGGCAGCCATCAAATCCCAGACTGCGCCGCCGCCCGTTTGAACAGCCTGCCGCCCACGCCCATGCGGCGGCGCAAACGCCAGCCGTCGATGGGCCTCCCGGCCTCAGCGAAGGCCAATGTCAGCCGAAGATGTGCGCGTAAACGGAATCCACCAGGGTTCCGTCGAGGTCGGAAATCAGTGCCTTCCCCGTGCTTGTGCCCGCCGTCGGGGCTTCTTGCCCAGGTAGAATAGGCGGTGGAAATCCACCACGACCTTGCCATCCTGCGCCCGGCGTTCCACTGCCGTCCGGGCGTGGTCGTTAAAGCGGCGCACGTACTCGTCGTCGATGGGGACCTCGTAAAACTCCCTGCCGGTGTATCCTTGGCCCGCTCCCGACGCAAAGACCTCGACCGCCCGTTCCGTAGCATACGGGGATGCTTCCACCGCGATTTGGCAAGAAACCGTTTCAAATCCCGCAGCTTCGAAAAGGTGCCGATAGGCCCGTTCATCCGGCAGGTAGAACCAGGGCGATTTCCACCGGGCAAAAGTGGCGCTCACGTCCGGTTGTGCGCCCGCCTCCTCAGCCACGCCCCGGAAGCAGTCTGACCAGTTTTCGGTAGCCGGGCAGGCGACGCCAATCCGTCCACCGGGCCGCAGGGCACGGAACATGCCCCGCACAGCCTTCGCAGGCTCAGCGAACCACTGCATGGAGGAGTTGCAGAAAACCACATCGAAGTCCGCGTCGTAGTCCAGGGCCTCCGCCGCCAGGTGCCGGAAGGAGATGTCGGGATACTTGGCCTGGGCCTGGGCGATCATTCCAGCGGAAATGTCCGTGCCCACCACCCGGCCACTGGTCATGGTCTTGAGCCGCTGGGTGATGTGGCCAGGACCGCAGGCAACATCCAGCACGTCTTCCTTCTCGCCTATCTCCAGGAGAGCGAGCAGTTTTCCAGCGGCAGCCTGTTGAACCAACGCCTTCTCCTGGTATTGGCCCGAAACCTTGTCGAACGTGCTCATGGGGGATGATTGGCGCTATTGCCGGTTCATCTCAAGGAAATCCACGCGCCTGGGCACCAAAGCTGACCAGGGCACAACACTGGGTAGATATGGTGATGGCAATCTTGAAGTTGATCGAGGCTGTCCGTGGGCTGCGGGTGGCGGCTACATGGTACGAAGCGAAGGTACTGGAGATGGCCGGGCGGGCGGCACCGGATGGCACTGGAGTTACAGCAGGCCCCATCGGTTTACAGGATGATGGCCAGCCTCGGCCCGAGCCCAACGAAAAGGGCGCGAGTTGCTCGCCCGATCAGCGATCGGGCGGGGAGGCACGACGCGCTCGATGCCCAGGTTGCGGGCGAACACGAAGGGCAAATCCGCCGAAACTCGCCGACTACTCGCTAACGCGAGGATATCGGACTGGTTCACGATTCAGGACCAGAAAGATTTCGTTATGAAAAGGCAGTTCATCCTGTTTTGGCGCGGCGCGGTTTACTACGCCGAGGACACCGCCACCGGCAAGCAGATCCGCCTGCGAACCAAAGACGAGGGCGAAGCCCTTACCCTTCTTCACTCGAAAGACGAGTCCTACCGTCAGCCCATGCTAGACCTCCAAATCGCTCGGACCTACTTGGCCGCGACCGGCCCCGAAGTGGCCCATCACGCGGGAGGAGCTGTCACCGTTTGGCGTCGGGAGATGGCGCACTGGCCGGATTTGCCGAATCGAATCGTTTGCGAGAATCCATGACTTTATCGAAATGCTCGTTTGCCCACCCTACGAGCTTCGCCATTGGTTCCAGTAACGATTCGCCCATTGGCGTCAGCCAATATTCTACCGTGGGCGGTGAGGTGGGATAGACCTGCCGGTTGACGTAACCATCGCGCTCCAACTTTCGAAGGGTCTGGGTCAGCACGCGTTGGGTGATGTCGCCAATACTGCGCTTCACTTCCATGAAGCGCCGGCGTCGCCCCAGAAGTGACAACATCACGAGGAGGCTCCACTTGTTTCCCACCTCGTCCAAGACGTTGCGGATAGGACATGCTTTCGCGTTCGCCAGCATTGAGTCGGTTACTTCAAGCATACCAAGTATCACAATTGTGCCATCTTGCCGGTTTCAACACTTTAGGTTTCAGTATGCATGATGAAAAGAGCTTTTGTTACCGGAGCTACTGGAAACCTCGGCCGAGCGGTTGTCGCGGCCCTGAGAGCCAAAGGGATCACAGTTCGAGCAGCCGTTCGCAATCTGGGCAAACTTGCGCCCAGTACCGACGTCGAGCCCGTGTTGTTTACGTATGAGGATCAGGCCAGCCACAAGGCGGCCCTGCATGACGTGGGCGCCGTCTTCCTGATGGCACCACCGCTGGACCCGGATGCCCCGGTAAAACTGAATCCAGTGATTGACCTGGCCAAAAAGCTTGGCGTTCGCCACATAGTGCTCAACTCGGCGCTAGGTGTGGACGCAGTCGAGCAGGCACCACTTCGGATTGTGGAGCGTTACCTGATGGCTTCGGGCGTGCCCTACACCATCCTCCGCCCAAACTTCTTCATGGACAACTTCTCCACCGGCTTCCTCGCCGCAATGGTCAAGCAAGGCGGCATTTTCCTGGCTGCTGCCCATGGCAAGACGAGTTTCATTTCGGCGGCGGACATTGCCGAAGTCGCCGTCGCTGCCTTCGTAAATGGACTCGTGTCCAAGGAATACAACCTGACTGGGTCGGAAGCCCTCGATCACAATCAGGTCGCGGCCATTATCTCTAAGGTGTCGGGCAAGCCCATCACGTATCAGGCCATCCCTGAGGAGGCAATGCTCAGTGGCCTCCGCGGCACCGGGATGGCGGAAAGCGCAGTGCAATACGTGGGCGTCCTCTACAGTGCCGTCCGGGCCGGTTACACGGGTGCGGTGACTGGGGATTTCGAAATCGTCACCGGCAGAAAACCGACCACTTTCGATATGTTTGCGCGGCAGAGCGCGGCGGCCTGGGCTTAAACCAATTCTGTAAAGGTGACCTGTGAATCGAAGACAAGCGCTAAAAACGGTCCTGGCGGCAAGTGCCGGAACTTCTCTCCTTCGTTGCGGACGAATGCTGGCTCAAAATGCAGCTTCCGCAAACGCAACTGGCACGATATACCTGCATCCGGCCAAGGGTGCGGACAGTAATTCTGGAACCAAGGACAGCCCTCTAAAGACGCTAGCGGCTGCAGCGAAACGTGCCAGCCAGAGCACCGGCGCCGACGCGGTAACGATCATCCTGGCGGAGGGCGTTTACGCGGTTGGTGAAACAGCGGTGTTCGAGCCAGCCAACCGTTCCTTCACCAAGGACCATCGGCTCACCCTTCGCGCCGAGGTTCTCCCGGACGATCCGGAGTGGAATCCAGGCCGAATGCCGACTTTGATCCACACCATGCCCCTCTCGCCCGACTGGAACGGGCGGCCCGACCCCTTCGGTGGCGTCGCCTACGGAATGATGATCGAGACAAGCCATGTCACCATTCAGGGTCTGAAGATCCTCGGGATGCCCGTAGTCGAGCATCCTAAGCAGGGTGCCATTCATCGCGTCTATCCCATCGGGCGCAATGGCCGTGACCTGGACGACCTGGAGATAAGCCAGTGCCTTTTCGCCGGGGACGAGGTGACCAATCCCAACCATCTCGGCATTCTGGCCAACGGCAGCGGCATCGTCGTCGACCACTGTATCTTCTACCATCTTAAACAGCCCATCGTTTACTGGACTGGCGGCAGCAAGGGCCACGCCATGCGAAACACCCTCGTTTACGGCGCTTACGGCTGTGGCATCTGGACCTCCGGCATCGCAAACGATTTCGAGTTCCGCAACAACGTGATCGCGAACTCATTCTATACCTGGATCTCCCAGGGCGCCCGGTCCGCTCGGGCAGAAGCCGGGCAGGCCGGACCTGGACCAGGTGGAGACTCTCGCGACTCCGTCCAGTACAAGGTGATCGACAGCCTGTTCACAGGAAATGAGAACTTCACCGGCTCCGGTGGGGGTCCTGCGCTCAATTTCAGAGACACCGACCCGTCATTCCTCGAGTTGATCGGCACCAAGAAGTCAGATGAACCGCTGGAGCTTGAAATGGACCAGTCCAAACGGAACTACCTGCACCCGAAGGAAGGGACCGATGCCGCCAAAATTGGCGCCGGCCTCTTCATCACCAAGCTGTAGAACGGAAACGGCGAGAAATCTACCAGAACCATGCAATACCGATTCAAATTCAAAAGAGCCATATTCGCTTTTGTTCCGCTCTTGATCGCGGCCGAAGCGATTGCTCAAGCGCCACCCACGGCTGGGAATCCGGCCAATCCGCCTCGTCGCGATGGTCCTGGAGGTTTCGCTGTTGGCCGTCCGGCTCCTTTGCCAGCAGGGATCAGAGCGGAGAGAAACATTCCGTATGTTGAGAACGGCCACCGCAATCAGGTCTTGGATCTTTTTCTACCTGAGCAACCTTCCGAGAAACCTCGGCCGCTGATGATTTGGATTCACGGCGGGGCTTGGATGTTCGGGGATCAGGCCAATCCGCCCGTGCTTTATCTGGTACGCCAGGGCTTTGCGGTTGCCAGCATCCAGCACCGCTTTTCCTCGGATGCCATTTGGCCAGCGCAAGCTTACGACTGCAAGGCAGCCATCCGCTTCTTGCGGGGCAACGCGGCCAAATACAACTTCGACCCCGATCACTTCGGCGTGGGCGGAGATTCCTCCGGCGGTCATCTCGCCGCCTTTGTCGGCACAAGCGGTGACGTGAAGGAAATGGAAGGCAACCTGGGCGACGCGAGCGTTTCCAGCCACGTACAGGCCGTAGTGGATTGGTTCGGACCGACGGACTTCACACTTATGACGCAGCAGTCAGGCTCGGGCGGCGCGAACTCGCACGACGCCCCCGAATCTCCGGAGTCGTGTTTGCTCGGCGGCCCCGTGCAAGAGAAGCGTGATCTGGCTAAGACTGCAAATCCGTTGACCTACGTTCGCAGAACCGATCCTCCCTTCCTGATCATGCACGGCGACAACGATCAACTCGTTCCGCTGGGTCAGAGCATCATCCTGGCTAAGGCCCTGATCGATGCCGGCGTCGAAGTGACCATGCGAACCATCCACGGCGCTGGGCACGAGGGCCCGGAGTTTCGCAACGCGGAAAGTCGGCGGTTGATCGAGGAGTTCTTGTCGCGGACGCTGAAGTCGCCCCAGTAAACTCGGCACAATCTCAAAGCCTCATAACGCCAACATGTGGAACATTCACGTCAAGCCACCTATGAAATCAACAATTACAGTATCGTTATTACAGGCCCTGCTGATGTTTACATTCGCAGAGGCGAACGTTTCCGCCGCCGATTGGCCGCAATGGCGCGGCCTGAACCGCGACGGAAAGGCCGACTTCAAGGTGCCCGCCACCTGGCCGAAGGAGCTAACCAAGAAATGGCAGATTACCGTGGGCGATGGCGTTTCGACGCCCGCCTTGGCTGGCGGCAAGCTCTATGTCTTCACCCGTGAAAACGGAAAGGAAGTTGCCAGGTGCCTCGACGCGGCCACCGGCAAGGAGTTGTGGCAGGATAAGGAAGCATACGAAGTGGCTGCGGTCAGCGGTCCCGCCTCCGGGTATACTGGACCCCGCAGTTCTCCCGTGGTGGCGGACGGCAAGGTCATCACCTACGGCGTCCGGGGAGCTCTCTCCTGCTTTGACGCCGGTTCCGGCAAGCTCTTGTGGCGAAAGGACAGCACGCCAGACGCTTGGCCCATGTTCTTCACCTCAAGCTCTCCACTCATCGAGAATGGCCTCTGCATCGCACAAATCGGTGGCCAGAAAGACGGAGCCATCGTGGCGCTCGACTTGGCCACAGGTGGAGAAAAGTGGAAGTGGACCGGGGATGGCTCCGCTTACGCCTCCCCCATCCTGGGCACCATCGCGGGTATGAAAGTGATCGTCGCCCAAAGCGACAAGCGGTTGGTGGTCGTCAACTTTTCGGATGGCAAACTTCTATGGGAAACCTCGTTTGCCGGCAGCGGTATGGGCGGAATGAACTCAGCCACACCCATTTTGGATGGTCCAATCCTGATCTTCTCCGGCACGGCCCGTGGCACGAGGGCCGTGAAACTCGAAAAACAGGGTGACGCGTTGAGTGCCGCCGATTTGTGGACCAACCGTGACAACTCGATCCAATACAACTCACCAGTTCTAAAGAGTGGCTTGGTTTTTGGTCTTTCTAACCGTGACGTACTTTTCTGCATCGATGAGAAGGATGGCAAGAGCGCATGGACCTCTCAGATAAGTGGAAAGAGAGGTTTCGGCGCCATCGTCGACGCTGGAACAGCGCTGGTCCTGCTGACTCCCGCCGGCAACCTGATTGCTTTTGAATCAAGCGACAAGGAGTTCAAGCAACTGGCCACCTACAAAGTGGCTGAGGGCGACACCACCGCTTATCCCGTCCTGACGGGGAACCATATCTTCGTGAAGGATAAAGACTCAGTAACCCTGTGGACAGCAGAGTGAGCGCTCTTGCATTAGCACCACAGCTAGTGACACAGAACCTAGACGGAATCGCGGCGCCGGTTCCCCTTTGGATTCGAGAACCGCCTCAAAACAACCCACGTCCTGACCGCCTTAGGGATTGGCAGCGCGAGGATCATGTTCCGCCTCCGGCGGCTTGATTCCCAACTTCTGGATGCGCGAGTAGAGGGTGGTAGCCTTCAACCCTAGCAACTCCGCCGCGCCGCCCGGGCCTCGGATCTTCCACTTGGTGGCTCGGAGCGTCGCCAGGAGGTTGTCAGTTTCGAGCCTCCGAACCTCCGCCTCGGTCAGCAGTCCTGGGGGAGCACTTGCTCCCTCCTCCACCGCAGGCACGAGCGCGGGGTGAGGATTACGAGAGGGCGGCCCGCTCACGGGAAGATCGAACCTCAATGGGCCGCCGCGCGCGAGGATTACCGCCCGCTCGATCACATTCCGCAATTCCCGCACGTTCCCCGGCCAATCGTACCCCGTCAGCTCCGCCACTCCGCCGCGAGTCAGCCGCGGCCTCTCACACCTTAACTCCCGGACTGAAACATCAATAAAGTGCTTCGCCAGGATGGGAATGTCTTCCCTTCGCTCGCGCAGTGGCGCCACTTGGATCGGAAATACATACAAGCGGTAATAAAGGTCCTCCCGGAAACGACCCGCCTCAACCGCTCTCTTCAAGTCCCGGTTCGTGGCGCCGATGATCCGCACATCCGCCTGCCGCGTGCGCTCCTCTCCGATTCGCTCATACTTTTTGTCCTGAAGAAAGCGCAACAGCTTGCTCTGCATTTCCAGCGGCAGATCCCCAATCTCATCCAGAAACAAAGTCCCCCGTTCAGCCGCCTCGATACGGCCCGCTCGGTCCTTGATCGCACCGGTAAAGGAACCGCGCACATGGCCAAAAAACTCACTCTCGAAAAGCTCTCTCGGAATCGACGCGCAATTCACCCGCACCAGCGGCCGCTGATTCCTCCCGCTGCGGCGGTGGATTTCGTGTGCAACCAACTCCTTGCCCGTCCCCGTTTCTCCCAGAATCAGCACTGAGGCCTCAGTCGAAGCCACCAAGTCAATCTGGCTCACGAGCTGCCGTAGCGCGCCGCTCTGCCCCACCAGGTCCCCGAAGGCTCGCGCCTCCACGACCTCTTCTTGCAGATATATGTTCTGCAGCTCCAATTGCGCCTTGAGACGCTGAATCTCTTCAAAAGCTTGGGCATTGGCGATGACTGCAGCGACACGGTCCGAAAGGATTGACATCCAGGGCCTCGCATCCTCTCCGACGACCTGGCGAGAATACCCGGCCATCACGCCAAGAACTTGCCCCTTGAAGACCACGGGCGAGACGCCGACGCTGCGAATCCCCTCCTGCCCAGCCCACCCGACTCCGATACCCTCACAATCGGACCGACTCATATCCCGCAGCAGGACAGCCTCAAGCGTGCCCGCCACTTTGCCCAGCAACCCATGTCCAAGTGGCAACCTCTCATTCCTGTCCCCAAAACAGGCGCTACTCCCCACTTCCCCCGCCACAGAAACACCCCGACCCGCAGCCAGATGCAGACAGCGACTATGGTCCTCGCAATTCTCCGCGAGTGGACACCGGGAACACCGGTCTCCCTCCCCCACGCACCATATCTGCAAGCAAGCCATGTCCGGCCGTTCTCCCACCACTGCAACAACCCTCTGGAGCGACCCCTCCAGCGAGTGCTCATTCGCCAACTCCAGAAACAGCCGCGCCGCCAGATTGGCATCGTATCGTGGGTCCACGTTGCTTTCCATAGCCGCCCACCCTACCCGAGTTTGCAAGCCTCTGCAACGTCGATATTTCGGACGGTCCGACTTTTCGACGCCACAAAATCCATCAACCAGTATTTGTAAGTTACATGTTAACAGTGAGTTACGAATACACAGACCGCTTGGCATGGTCCGTGCGTTATATCTTAGCTAGTCTGATACTACTTCTAAAAATGAACGAAAAACCGGATAAATGGCGCACCACCGAAGTCGGAGAGACCAACTTCGAGTCCGAAGTCGTCTTGCCCAAGGGGCCTGTGCTAGTTGCCTTCTGGGCGCCTTGGAGCCGGCCTTGTCACACGCTCGGACCCGTGCTGGACGAGGTCGCCACTGCTTGTGCCGAAAGCCTGAAACTCGTCGCCGTCAACGCTGACGAGAACCCACACCTGAGCCTGCGCTACGCTGTCCAGTCCATTCCCACGCTGCTCTACTTCCTGAACGGAACTCCCTCCGCCAGGCTCGTCGGCACCGCCACCAAAGCGGCCATTCTGGCCCAACTCCATCAAGTCCTCCGGGCCGGCGGTCCCGCAGCCCCCAGCGCCAGCTAACATGAATACATCAATGCGAACCCCATGTACCGGATGCCCGATGGTTCCTGGATGGCCAGCTTGGAACTTCCCCATGGCCGCCACGAGTGCCTGTTCCTCGTGGACGGCAAACCCACGCTCGACCCGAACGCCGCCGGCAAAACGCGCAACGAGCCCAACGAAACCGTCTCGCTCATCGCCGTCAGTTGATCACGAGCGCCTCCGGCAACCACCCAGACCAGACTAATAAACACCACGAATCCCATGGACCGTAACGAAAACGCAACCCTCGAACCCCTTCGGCAAACCCGCACTCGTCCAGACCAGCCCGGGGCTGATTCAAAGGACAAAACGAAATCGGATGGCGAAGGGAACCCATCCTCTCCAAGCCGCCCCAAGATCAAGACGCGCAATGTTCTTTTCGCCTTTGTCCTTCTCGTCTGCGCCGCCTCCGCCTTCTACTATTTTCGCTTCATCGAGCCTTACGAGTCCACGGACAACGCCTTCATTGAAAGCCACGTCACCCCTATCGCGCCGCAAGTTCCGGGCCGTGTTGACCGCCTGTCCGTTCAAGACAACCAGGTTGTCAGACAGGGTGACCTCCTGCTCGAAATTGATCCCCGTGACTATCAAGCGCGGCTTGCCCAGGCCCAAGCCGCTCTCCTGGGTGCCAAGAGCCGGCTTGAACAAACGAAGGCGCAGTCGGCTGTTGACGACGCCAAAGTTGAACAAGAGCGTGCGAACCTCAACGCTGCCGAAGCGGAGGCCAGCCGCGCGAAAGCCGACCTGAAACGCTACCAGGCTGTCGAGAGCCGTGCCGTTTCCCGCAGCCAGTTGGACTTGGCTGAAACGCAGGCTCGGTCTGCCGAAGCCCAGGTTCTTGCCGCGCGCAGCAAGATGCTCGCCGCCCAGGCGCAACTGGGATTGAGCCGCGCGGCGATTGACACCGCCGCCGCCGACATTCAGCAAAGCGAGGCCGCGGTTCGCCAGGCGGAACTCAATCTCTCCTACACAAAGGTCACCGCTCCCCAGAGCGGCCGCGTCACGCGCCGAACCGTCGAACAGGGCGCCTATGTGAATCCTGGGCAGGCATTGATGGCCCTCGTGCCCCGTCAGTTTTGGGTCGTCGCCAACTTCAAAGAGACCCAGTTAGCTCGCATGCGTGTCGGTCAGACAGTGGAGATCAAAGTGGATGCCTATCCCGGTCTCAAACTGAAGGGCCGGATTGAAAGCCTCCAGAGCGGTTCCGGCGCCCGGTTCAGCATGTTTCCCCCGGAAAACGCTACCGGCAACTACATCAAGGTCGTTCAACGCGTTCCAGTCAAGATTGTCTGCGATGACATCCTCGACCAGTTTGTGCTCGGCCCGGGGATGTCCGTCGAACCGACCGTGCGTGTCAATTAGCTCCCAACGCCGATCCTCATGCACAGCGATAAAGCACATCCCGCAGTGAACCCGTGGTTGGTTGCGGTCGCAGTGGTCCTGCCGACCTTCATGGAGGTCCTCGATTCGACTATTGTCAGCGTTTCGTTGCCGAACATTGCTGGTAACCTTTCAGCGACTACCACAGAGTCAACGTGGGTTCAGACCAGCTACCTGGTTTCCAACGCGGTAGTCCTGCCAGCCAGCGCGTGGTTCTCGTCGTTCTTCGGGCGGAAAAGGTTTCTGCTGGCCTGCATTGCTTTGTTCTCCATGTCGTCGTTCTTCTGTGGCGTTGCTCCTACAATGGCATTTCTTGTGGCGGCGCGCGTTCTGCAGGGAGCCGCTGGCGGGGCTTTGCAGCCCTTGTCGCAAGCCATCATACTGGAAGCCTTTCCAGTGGAGAAACACGGTGTTGCCATGGGTTTCTATGGCCTGGGGGTGATTGTCGCGCCGGTAGTTGGCCCCCTGCTGGGCGGGTGGATTACAGATAACTACTCATGGCGTTGGTTGTTTTACATGAACGTCCCAATTGGCTTGCTGGCTGTTTGGATGGTTCGCAGGTTTGTCTTCGACCCGGACTACATCGGCAAGGCCAAGCCGACGCGCATAGACGGCATCGGGTTCGGATTGCTGACTCTCTGGCTGGGCACCATGCAAGTCGTCTTGGATAAAGGCCAAGATGCGGATTGGTTCGCAGCGGTATGGATTCGCTGGTTTTCAGTGGTCTCGGCGGCGACATTCGTCGGGTTCGTGATCTGGGAGTTCCGAAGCGGCTATCCCCTGGCGGACCTGCGCGTATTCAAGGACCGCAACTATGCCGTTAGCACGATGCTGATCAGCGTCGCGGCGGTGTTCATTTATGCGCCGATGACCTTGTTGCCGCTTTTCCTGCAAGGGCTGATGGGCTACAGCTCACTTGATAGCGGACTGGTTCAGGTTTCTCGCGGATTGGGAGCGGTGGTGTTTATGCCGTTGGCCGGCCTGATGATAAATCGGTTTGACGCCCGGAAGTTAATCGGCGCTGGATTTCTTTTGCTTGGGGTGTCCTCCTGGATGTTCGCAGGTCTGAATCTCGAATTCGCCAAGAGTTACTTGGATTTGCCCAATTTCCTCCAAGGCGCCGGCGTGGGGCTCTGCATGGTGCCGCTGCTCACCGTGTCGATGGGCATGCTCACGAAGGAGCAGATGGGTAACGCTTCCGGTGTTTTCGCTCTGGCCCGGAACCTGGCCGGGAGCATCGGTATTTCGCTGATGACAACGGTGGTGACTCGCGGGGCGCAAGTCCATGAGGCGACGCTGATAACGCACGTGACTCCCTACGATCCGGCGTATCAGATGGCAACCCAAGGCTCCCAGGCGGTTCTGGCGGTGCAAGTGGGAGCAGCCCAAGCGCCAGCAATGGCCGATGGCATCGTGTATCGGTCGTTGGTCCGGCAGTCCAATATGCTGGCTTATGTGGACGCCTTCTGGCTGCTGACCATTTTGTGCTTCATTGCCATCCCATTTGTCGTTTTGCTCAAACGCGTTATCACTCGCGGCCCGGTTGTGGCCCACTGAAAAGTCCGTATGAATACCCTTACTCCAAAACAGCCCCTCCCCGCGCAGACCAGTCGCAGCATATCGCCTGTGGGTTTGGTCGCGCTCGTCTGCCTGCTTGGAGGCTGCACCGTCGGCCCCAACTACCAGCGCCCAAACACCGCCGTCCCCGCCCAATGGAATGCACCTGCCGCCGGTGGCCAAACCAACGTCGAACCTTCCCTCGCCTCCTGGTGGAAGACCTTCAACGACCCTCAGTTGAATTCTCTCATCGAGCGTGCGGTGAAGGCCAATCACGACCTCCGCATCGCCGGTGCGCGTGTGCGCGAAGCTCGCGCCCAATGCCGCATCGCTTCGGCCGATCTTTGGCCCACGGTTGGGGCGGGCGGTTCCTACGCCCGCCAAAACCAAAGCAAGAACCAGCCGATTATCGGCTCCCTCGATCTCCCTTCCAGTGTCCCGTTCGAAAACGACGTTTATCAGGCTGGATTCGACGCCGCTTGGGAAATCGACGTGTTCGGTGGCAAGCGCCGCGCCGTCGAGGCCGGCAAGGCCGAAGTTGCTGCCGCCGAGTTCCGCCGGCAAAACGTGCAGGTGACGCTTCTCGGCGAGGTAGCACGCAATTACGTCGAGTTGCGCGGCTCTCAACGGCGCTTGGACATCACCAACAAAAACATCAAAGCCCAGGAGAACGCTCTCTCCCTCACGCGCGACCGATTCACCAATGGCCTGACCAGCGACCTCGACGTGCAGCAAGCGGCCACACTGCTCGCAACTACCCGGGCCGCTATCCCGGTCCTGGAAGGCAGCATTCAGGCCTCGATCCACCGTCTCGGTGTGCTGCTGGGCCAACCGCCCGGGGCGCTCTTGGCCGAACTGTCAGAGTCAGCCCCTATTCCTGCCGCCCCGCCAAACGTGCCGGCACGACTCCCGTCGGATCTGCTGCGCCGCCGCCCCGACATTCAACAAGCTGAACGTCAACTCGCCGCCTCCACCGCCCGCATCGGCGTTGCCACCGCCGATCTCTTCCCCAAATTCTCCCTCACCGGCCTCGCTGGATTCCAAAGCACCAGTGCGAGCGACTGGTTTACCGGGAACAGCCTGCTCTGGTCCGTTGGACCGACCGTGCAATGGAAACTTTTTGAGGCCGGACGCATTCGGGCCAGCATCCGCGTGCAAAATGCCCGCCAGGAGCAGGCACTTGTCGCGTACGAGAAGTCCATCCTCGCCTCTCTTGAGGAGGTTGAGAACGCTCTTGTCGCCTATGCCAAGGAACAAACCCGCCGCCGCTCCCTCGAAGATGCGGTGAAGTCCAGCCAGGACTCCCTGCACTTAGCCAACCAACTCTACTCCAATGGCCTCGCGAGCTTTATCAATGTCCTCGATGCCGATCGCTCTCTGTACCGCGCGGAAGACGACCTCGTCCAAAGCGATAGAGCCGTGACCCAGAACCTCATCAGTCTTTACAAAGCATTGGGCGGCGGATGGGAAACACTGGCTAGCCAACCGGGCCGTCGGGAGTTTGGCCGGCCTTCCACCGATGAGGCAGAAGTTCTGGCACCTGGCCGGAGGTCATTGAGGGCAGCCGCTGGAGCACTTCCTGACTGACAGGAGGAGGGCGTTGGCTCTGCTCCTGGACGTCACCCAAGAGCTGGCCAAGCTGCTGCGCCTTCTCTTGGAGTTGTTCCCGGGTCCGCGCAAGTTGCTGCTGCAGTTGCGCGGCATAGTGGACCAACTCCTTCACCGCCACTTGGATACAGGTATGCCGATCCTGACGCGTTCGCCCCGTCGGCGCCCCCACCGGCTGCCAATTGGCTGCACGATAAACCGTGCCCCGGAAGCGTTCGCCTTCGACGAACGTTTCCAGCAGCACCACCGAATGCCCGTACTTGGCGTGCCAGTCCTGAGCAATCCGGCCGACCACCTATCCCAGGATCCAACTGCCCAATCCCGGCACCTTTACCCACGGAAGAGAGAATCTCTGAGGTCGTGAAGGCGGCGAAGGAGCAGCGGTGAAAGTATTCTGCGACACGAATGTGCTCGTGGCGGGGGTGGTGAGCACGCATCCGCATTACGAGGCCGCGCGGCCGGTCCTCGAGCGTGTGGTTCAAGGCAAGGACAAGGGGTTCGTGGCGACCCACAGCTTGGCGGAGAGCTATGCAGTTTTGACTCGACTCCCGGCGCAAAGCCGGGTGCCAGCGAGCATTGCCTGGCAGTTGCTTGAGAACCTACTTGGGAGCTTTTCGGTGATTTCACCAGGCCAAAAGGATTACGAAAAGTCGCTGGAAGAGAGCGCGCGAAATGGGGTCGAGGGTGGACGCATCTAAGACGCGCTTCTCCTCGCGGCGGCAGCGAAAGCGGGGGCGGTTTGGTAAAGGGATCCAAAAAGAACAAGTGGATTTTCGGTTCATCGCCTGCGAGTTGCAGGCTTTGCCCCGCATTCCAAGGCACCACTTTGTCCACCGCCGCGCCTCGTCCTCAACTGCGCCGGCAAAAGAATTGACATTGTGTTTTCGCCCTGCCAGCCTCGACCAATGCGCTACCGACTGGTTTGCTTGAGCGCGCTGCAGCTCTGTCTGTCGCTCTCGTTGATCCCCACCCTCACGCTCACCGCCGCCTTGCCGCCAGGATGGAGTGACGTGGACATCAGTTCCCCCGCCCTGCCCGGCTCCGCTTCGTTTACCAACGGCCTCTGGACGCTCTCGGGGTGCGGGGCCGACATCTGCAATTCCGACCAATTCAATTTCGCTTTCAACTCGGTGACGGGCGACAGCACGTTGGTTGCCCGGATTCAGAGCGTCCAGAACGTTCCGGGCGCCCAGGCGGGGATCATGTTTCGCAACGATGCCGCCTCCGGCGCCGTCGAGGTAGCGGTGCTCGCGAATGTCGGTAACGGGATCAGCTTCCAGTGGCGGAACACCCCGGCCATCGGCTGCTCCTACCAGGTGGTCCTCAGCACCACGAACATCGGTCCGCCGGTGTGGGTCAGCCTGGTCCGTTCCGGGACTAACTTCAGCGGCTATTGGAGCACGGACAACACCAATTGGTCTCAAATCGGTGGAACGCAGAGCGTGCCCATGAACCCGAACGTGCTGGCCGGCCTGGCCGTCTGCTCCGGAAGCAACGCGGCCCTCGCCACCGCCACCTTCAGCGGACTGAGCCTGCCGCCGCCCGTCTTCGGAGTTTATCGCCAGCTCTGGACCAACCTCACCTCCAGCCTGGGCAACACCCTGGCCGCACTCACCAATGCCGCCTCCAATCCGAGCTGGCCGGATGATCCCGACCCGGACTTCACCGCTATTTACGGCAGCTTCCAAACCGAGAGCGACACCGGGATGACCTGGTACGGCCAGCGTCTGCGCGCATTCGTCGTGCCGCCGTTGACGGGAGATTACACGTTCTGGATTGCCAGCGGCGGCACATCGCAGTTGCGGGTCAGCACCGACGAAACGCCCGCTCTGGCCACCCCCATTGCCTGGGTCAATGGTTCGACCAGCCCCCAGCAGTGGACCCTGGAGACCAACCAGCAGTCGGCCCCAATTCTTCTCCAGGCGGGCCAGAGATACTACATCGAGGCGCGCGCGCTGGAGGGCGCGGGACCCGACAATCTCGCCGTGCGCTGGCTCCTGCCCAATGGGACCGTCGAATCGCCGCTCAGCGCCTGGAGCGCCTCCGGCACCCTGCTGGTGCCTTGTTCCGGCGTTGACAGCCTCCCAGGCATTTACAAGCAACCCGCCAACATCACCGTTTCCGACGGTCAGCAAGCGCTCTTCACGGTGCTGGTGACCAACCAGGCAACGGTCGCCTATCAATGGCTGCTCAACGGGACCAACTTGAGCGGGCCGGGCGCGCTGAGTGCGGCGTTCCTTCTCACCAATGCCAACGCCCTGGTGGACACCAACCAGTTCTATAGTTGCGTGGTTTCAAACGCCCTGGGGACCCTCACCAGCGCCGTCGCGCAGTTGACCGTGCTGCCTGTCACAAATCCGCCCACCGTGGTGCAGACGACTTATGTCAACGCGACCAACGTCCAGATTCTGTTTTCCGAGGCTCTCGAACCCGCCAGCGCAACCAACCTGGCGAATTATGTGTTTACCAACGGCCTGCCGATCGACGGCATCCTCTTGAGCACCGATCAGGTGACGGTCACGCTCATCACCGCGCCGCTCGTTCTGGGAAGCAATTACGTCATCATCCTCAACGGCATTCGCGAACAGTCCAACGAGCATCTCCCCCTCGCGGCCAACACTACCCTGAGCCTGACCCCATCGCCCTACACGATTCTGGGCGTGGGCAATCCCGCGCTACCCGCCACACTTTCGGGCGACGGGGGGGGATATGACATCGGGGGCGGAGGCAACTCCATCGGCGGCGCCAGCGATCAGTTCCAGTTCGCTTATCAGGGCCAGATTGGCGACTTCGATGTCCAGGTGCGCTTGGCGGGGATGGTTCCTTCCAGCGTCTGGGCCAGGGCGGGCCTGATGGCGCGCGAGTCCCTCTTGCCATCGGGCCGGTTTGCCGCCGCCTTGGCCTCCCCAGCCATGGTTGGCTGTTCCTTCGAGTGGCGCGACCCGGCCGGTAGCCCGGCCAGACTCGCCGGCAGTTTCCCCCCCAACTACCCCGACACCTGGCTGCGGCTTAAACGCGCCGGCTCGACCTTCACGGGCTTCGCCAGTTACGACGGCCAGACCTGGGTGCAACTGGGCACCGACGCCATTACCATGCCCAGCCAGATTTACCTCGGACTTGCCGTGAGCAGTCTTAGCGCCACCCAAGCGACCGTGGTCCAGTTCCGCGACATGGCCGCCACGGCCGTCACCACCGTCGCGACCGCCTCGCCCAGCCCTCATGAACCGCTGGGGCCATGCAGCCGAAGAACTCCCCTGGTCATCTCGGAAATCATGTACAACCCCG
>CAZZFF010000085.1:0-28117 GCA_964653485.1 uncultured Verrucomicrobiota bacterium
GGCTCACAACTAGGGCTGCGGCCTGGATTGATTCCAGGTTAGCGGCGCCCGTTTGTTAATTGCACACGAGACCGGATTGGCTTGCCAATCCGGTCTCGCCCTTTTTTAAGGGCCTCCGCAAGGCGGTGGACAAAGTGGCATTCTGGAGTGCGCCGGCAGAGCCTGCACGTTACACGGATTCTCTGTCATTGTCACTGGCCCTGGGGTCCCTCGCGAAAATGGCTTGCCATTCCTGGGAAATCGGTCAAAGTCATCACGACCCTGATAGGTTGTTACTCCCATGACATGGGAATCGTTAGGTGAACCCGGTTCAGTGATGATTTGAGACCCGATTCGCGGGAACAGTATGGCGAGCGCAGAGCTACCAGGACAAGTTACAGAAATAAGATGAGTGCAAAGTTGTTTGTAGGAAACCTTTCCTTCAAGACCACGGAAAATGATCTGCAGGACGCCTTTGCGGCGTACGGCACGGTCGTCGAAGCCAACCTGATGATGGACCGTGCCACCGGCCGCTCCCGCGGATTCGCCTTCGTGACCATGAGCACGCCGGAGGAGGCGCAGAAAGCCATTGATGCCCTGAGCGGCAAAGAAATGGACGGCAGAGCCCTCACCGTCAACATCGCCCGGCCCCGCGAAGAGCGCCCTCCGGGCGGCGGCGGCGGCCGTGGCCGCTCCGCCGGCGGTCCCCGAGACCGTTACTGATAACGCGGGCCACGCGGGGCAGGCATCCTGCCTGCCCCACCCGCCTTTCAGACCAGCTTGTAGCCCACGCTGTGGACCGTCACCCCCGCTCTTTGGGCGGGTCCGCCACCCGGCCTTCGGCCAGCAACTCGGAGAACATGCGAATGGAGTTGAGTGGCGTCCTCAACTCGTGGGAGATGTTGCTCACTATAGGGTGAGTACCCGCTTGCCCTCTTGGCGTCATTCAGGTAGGAAGTGGCGTCGTGTCTTGGCGATGGATTCTACTGCTTTGCCTGCCAGGCTGCCTGAGTCCTCTGGCGGTCCGTGCCCAGATTGACCCCATTGACCGCGAGTTGATTCAACTCGGCTACGACCAGCCCCTCGAGGGCCATCCGCCACCCCTTTCGGGTTACGGTTTCTACTATCGGAACCAGCCTGATTTCCTGCGGACCAACCTGACCCTGCGCCTGGCGGTCGCGCCGGTTTACCTGGATTCGGAACTGGGCGTGAGCGGGGTGCTGGGTGAACATACGGACCTGGGCATCCATCTGGCCGGCGGCGGCTTTGCCGACAGCTATGAAGAAATCCGCCGGGGAACGTTCCATCCTCAGGAGTCGTTTTGGGGCCATGATGCCGAAGGCGGGGTGAGTCTCTATCACCTCTTCAATCCCGGTCAGACGATCCCGCTCAACGGAGTGTTGCGCGGCCAGGCGCACTACAGCGTTTACGACGCGAGCGACGACACCGCCCCTGATTTTCGCCTGCCCGCGGACCACACCACCTTCAGCGTTCGGACCGGCCTGCGGTGGGGCGGCCGCGAGCCCCTGCTTCTTGCGCCCCTGGCCCTGGAACTCTCGGTTTGGTACGAGGGCCAGTTCCGCTCCGAGTCCGGGGCCTACGGCTTGGCGGCCGAGCCGAGGAAACTGGAACCCGAATCCCATCTGTTCTGGGGTGAGGCATTTCTTGGCTACACCCTGCCTGAATTGAAACACAGCTTTTACCTGGGTTTGACGGCCGGAACGAGCATCCAGGCCGATCGGTTCAGCGCCTACAGGCTCGGCGGTTTGCTGCCGCTGGTCTCGGAGTTTCCGCTTCCCCTCCCCGGCTACTATTATCAGGAACTCAGCGCCAGGGATTTCGCCCTCCTGAGCGGCACCTACCTTCTGCCTCTGGACCGCCGGCAGCGGTGGAACCTCGATGCCACCGCCTCGACCTCCGTCTCAAGCTACCTGCCGGGCCTCGAACAGCCCGGCGTTTGGAACAGTGGGGTGGGCGGAGGCTTGGTTTACAAGACCTCTTCAGTCAAGATCATGCTCGGTTACGCCTACGGCGTGGACGCCATCCGCACCCACGGCCGCGGCGCGGACAGCCTCGGACTCTCCATGCAGTTCGATCTGAAAAAGGCCCGGGAAACCCTCTCCAACTCGGGCCAGCCCGGCCTGTGGCGCGGGCTGCCCCTCCTCTTTACGCGGTAGATGCGGAGTTAGAAAAAGCGGGTCAGGCCCACGGTCCCAAGAACACCGTTCGCGCCCAGGTTTGGAGAGGTGATCTCGGCGTCGGACAAATGGAGGATGTGGAACTCGAAGGTCAGGGCGACATCGTCTCTGAAGAACCAATGGAGACCGCCGCCGCCCTGGAGGTTGAATTCGAAAACGCTGCTCAGGTCCGGCTCGCGGATGCCGGTCCCGGTCACCCCGGCGCCGACATCGACGAAGGGGACCAGGCGGCTGCCGGTGGCAAAATCATAGCGCAGGTGGGCCGCCATGCCCGCAAGCCACTCGTTCTTCGGTGAAAACTGGGCGCCCCCCAGCAACTCGGCTCGAGCCTCCCAGTTGCCGCGATACCAATGGCCCTCGCCCTGGACCCGGCTCAGTATATGACCGTAGGACACGCTTCCCAGGGCCAGGTCATGCTGCTGGCGCGACCCAAAAACGGCCAACCCGCGCGAAGCCCCTCCCTCCACGCTCAACGACTGGGCGGCCCGCCCAAACCCTCCGCCCACAGCGCCCTGCCAAATGGCGTCGGCTGCCGGTTGCTGGCTTGGCGGTTCGGTAGGCTTTGAACCGCCAGGGGTCTCGGGCGGCGCCTCCGCGGCCCTCAGACAGACTCCCGTCATTGCCAGGATAAGGGCACACCGCAGTTTAATAGACATATTGTTGGAGCCGTTCATAGACGCGCTGTTCTTTAGGGGCTTTTCCAGCGCCGATCAAGGGATTTTTTTGGGGGAATCTTCGTCCTTGGGCTCTCTTTCCGATCAATCCTGCCTGAGCGCCTGCATCGGATCGACCCGCGCGGCCCGAAGCGCCGGCGCAAGGCAGGCCGCCAGTGCCACGGCAACCAGCACCAGAACCACGCCCCCAAACACCACCGGATCGGTGGGACTGACCTCGAAGAGCTGGCTCCGCAGCAGGCGCGTCAGCCAAAACGCCGCCAGCAGCCCTAAAAAGACCCCCCCGCCAACAAGCCGCGCCCCCTCGCTCAGCACCAGCCGAAGCACGCTGTGCCGCTCCGCCCCAAGGGCCATGCGGATGCCTATCTCGCGCGTCCGCCGCGCCACCGAATAGGACAGCACCCCGTAAAGGCCAATGGCCGAGAGCAGCAGCGCCGCCCCGGCGAACACCACAAGATACGTCATGTACGTTCGCAGCGACTGCGTGGCTTCGTTGAGGCTCTGGCGGACGACGGTAAAATTCCCCGTCCTCACACCCGGCTCGACCGCCTTCAGTTCTTTGCGAACCAGGGGAATGAGCTTGGCGGGATTGTCCTGAGTACGGACGAACATGGCTTGAAAATACCGAGGGCGGGTCCAATGAGCCGCCGGACTGTAGGGCACATAGAAGATTAGCTCCGGCTGATCGTCGTACCGTTCCCGCTGGTCGCCGACGACCCCGACGACTTCATAGACCTGGGGGTCGCTCGCCCCGGATGGCCTGCGAAACGTCTTCCCAACCGCCTTTTGGCCGGGCCAGCAGAGCCGGGCCATGGACTCATTGACCAGGACGCCGCCGGCCGGGTCGCTCGCGTCTCTTCGCTCGAGGTAGCGCCCGGCCAACAACGGCACGCGCATCACGTGGAAAAGGTCCCTGTCCTCCACCCCGCAGGCGAGGCACCGAAGGTCCACCGGCGCCGCCTGACCCTCGACCTGGAAGGCCCCCCCCGGTATTTGCGCCAGGAAGCTGACGCCTTTGACCCCCGGCAACGAGGCCACCCGGTCGTGCATGTCGCTAAAAACGGCGTCGCACAATGGGTCGGTTGAAGTCCCCTTCGACTTGTTGGGCCCGGCCTCATGCTCATACCGTTCCCAGGGTAAGAAGACCTTCACGTACATCAGGTTCTCGGGGTCGAAGCCGGGTTTGACGTGGAGTGAGCGGACGACGCTCTGGATCATCAGTCCGGCTCCGGCCAGCAGGACCAGCGTGAGCGCGACCTCGAGGACCACTAACTTCCCGCGGTAGCGGCTGCGGCCCACGCCCGCGCTGGCGCTGTTTCCCGCCTGCTTGAGCGTTTCACTGAGCCGGGTCCGCCCGGCGGCAAAGGCCGGCGCCAGCCCGAAGGCCACGCCTGCGGCCAGGCAAACCAGCAGCGCGAAACCCAATGCCTGGCCGTCGATATGAACCGGTCTCAGGCGGGACTGGTACTCCGAAATCAGCGAGACCAGCAGCCTCATGACCAGGGGGACCAGGCACAAACCGGCTAAGCCTCCGAGCACAGCCAGCAGCAGGCTCTCCGTCAGGACCTGGCGCGCAAGCCGCCTCTGGCCGGCTCCCAGCGCGGCCCGGACGGCCAGTTCCTGCCGCCGCAGCTCCGTCCTGGCCAGCGTCAGGTTCGCGATGTTCGCGCATGAAATCAGCAGGAAAAAGCCGATGGCCCCGAGCAGGCTGAAAAGCGTCCGCCGCAGGTCGTCGTCCACGAACTGGGAAGCCAGGGGCCATACCGAGAAGCCCATCCGCTTCCGTCGGTTCTGTTCCTGGTCAAAAGTCCTGTTTGGGGCGGCATCCGCCTCCAACCGCTCCGCCACGACCTCCAGCTTCGCTTGCGCCTGGCGCATCGTGACACCCGGCTTCAAACGCCCCAGCACACTGGCGCTCGGGCTTGCCGGCCAGCCGGGCGGCAGACGAACCGGTTCGGCCGGCACCCAGAATTTCGTATAGCCCCCCGTCGGGAACTGAAAATAAGGCGGCATGACCCCGACGACAGTGAAGTGACGCCCGCTCAGCTCCACGGTCCTCCCGATCACGCCCGGGTCGCCGCCCAAGAGCGACTGCCACAACGAATGACTCAGGATGATGACCGCGTCCCTCTCTGGGATTCCCGCCTCGTTCACCGGCCCGGCCTCATCGAGGGCGAACGTGCGCCCGAGACTCGGGCTTATGCCCCAAATCCTGAAAAAGTTGGGCGAAACGATTGTTCCGGAGATGTCCTCAAGGGAATCCTCCGTTTTCCTCTCCAGGTCCACGTGCTGATACCAAGCCAAATCCGCGAACAAATCCTGGTTTGCCAGCAAGAGCGCCAACGCGGGCGGTGTGACCCCGCCGAACTCCCTCTCCTTGGCGCCATTGTAATAAACGCGTTGACCGACGCCGACCAGCCTGTTCGCTTCCGCTCCCGGCAGGGGATTCAGCAACACCGTGTTGACGACGCTGTAAATCGCCGTGCTCACCCCAACGCCCAGCCCCAGCGTCAGCATGGCTATGAGAGTAAACCCGGGATTCTTGAGCAACATCCGCCCGCCGAACCGAATGTCCTGCCACACCGTCTCGCCCAGGTTCGCGCCCCGCGCCTCCCGGCAGTCCTCGCGCACGCTCTGCATATTGCCGAAACGCTTGCGCGCCTCGCGCGCCGCCTCTTCGGGCGTCATGCCCGCGGCGATGTTATCCGCCGCTCGCTGCTCGATATGGAAGCGCAGTTCTTCGTCAATCTCCCGCTTCAGCGCGGGCCGCCGCCACAGCGAGCGAATTCCCGACCAGATCCTTCGGGGCATTTTCACGGTTAAAAGCAAACTTGTCTCAGCTTAATTCGCGGATTATTCTCTTTCCATGAGCACTGTGAGCGACATTCGGGCGGCCTTGCCCCGGTTGACCACCGAGGAACTGCGGGCAGTGGACGCCGCGTTGCGAGAGCAGTTGCGCGCGCGCAAAGTTGGCATCCTGTACGACGATGCTTACGGCCTCTGGACCGAGGAGGATCAGGCCTCCGCGGCGGGGGAAGCGTTTGCCCTGATGGATCAGGAAGAAACCCGCCATGAGTCTTCCTGAGCGCGGCGAAGTTTGGCTTGCCGATCTGGGCTTGGCCGCAAAGGTGCGCCCGGTGCTCGTGGTAAGCGTTCGCTATGCCGACAGTGATTACGCACTGATTCAGGTCGTTCCGCATACCACCCAAACCCGGCGGACTCAATTTGAAGTTCGGCTTCCGGTTCGCTTCCTCGAAGCAGGTGCGTTCAACGTCCAAGGCATGCTGGCCGTCCCTGCTGCGAAATTCCTGCGCCGCCGCGCTCCGTTGCCAGAATGTTATTGACGAATTCATGAGTCCCCATCGCCGCCGCTTTTCGAGGCCCACGCCATATCATCCCCAATTCACGCCGTCCGCAAGACGAGCGCGATGGCGCGATGAACCCGATCCCATATCGCCGTTTCCTCCTCCAGTTGCCTGCGCCCCGCCTGTGTGAGCGAATAAAACTTCGCCCGCCGGTTGTTCTCCGATTTTCCCCACTCCCCCGCAATCCAGCCCTTTTCCTCCATCCGGTATAACGCCGGGTACAGCGAGCCCTCCTCCACCACGAGCATCTCATCCGAGCGCTGCTGGATCCGCTGGGCCACGGCATACCCGTGCATCGGCCCTGCGGTGAGTGTTTTGAGGATCAACAAATCCAGCGTTCCCTGGAGCAGTTCCGCCTTCGTCGTCGCGACGTTTACCATAGACATTCCAGGGAAGAGTAACGGTTTCCCCTAGAATGTCGATGGGAATTGCGCCGCGGGGAACGGCAAAAAATGAATTAAAAGGTTGCCTCTGCCGCCCGGTCTGCTAGGTTGCTGCGCCCGCTTTTGGGCCTCGGACGCGACTTGGGCCGGGGCGGAAATCGGGGTAACGGTCTTAAATTCCGTCGCCGTGTTGGCGGCGGGGGCCAAAACAACACTGAAACGAATCCCGTGTTCCGCGGGATGGCCCGCCTGTCAGGCGGACTCTCAACCAAAGGAAACTTGTGATTAGTATAGGCATTAAGGAATTGCTGGATGCCGGCGTGCATTTTGGGCACCAAACGAAACGGTGGAACCCCAAAATGAAGCCGTTCATTTTCGACATCCGCAACGGCACGCACATCATTGACCTCAGCAAGACGCTCACCCAGTTGGACACCGCCTGCTCTTTCCTGGCGGCCACGGTTACCAAGGGCAGCAAGGTCCTGTTTGTCGGCACCAAGAAACAGGCCCAACAGGCGGTCAAGGATACCGCCAAGGAATGCGGCCAGTATTTTGTCACCGAACGCTGGCTGGGCGGCACCCTCACCAATTTCGCCACCATCAAGAAGTCCATCGGCCGCCTCAAGCAGATCGAGAAGATGGAAGCCGACGGCTCGATCAACAATTACGTTAAACAGGAACAATCCATGATCCGGCGCGAAGCCGCCCGGTTGGTGAAGTTCTTCGACGGCATCCGCTCCATGGACAAACTCCCAGGGGCCATGTTCGTGGTGGACATCAAACGGGAGCACAACGCCGTGGCCGAGGCCCGCCGCCTCAAGATACCCGTCGTCGCCATCGTGGATACCAACTGCGACCCGGACTTGGTCAACTACCCCGTCGCCGGCAACGACGATGCCATCCGCTCGATTCGCATGATCCTGGCGACCATAGGCCAGACCATTACCCAGGCCCAGGCCGAGTACGAAGCCAAGTTCTCCCGGCGCAAGCCGGCCGAGGAAGCCGCGCCGGCCCAACCCGCCCCCGCATTCGACCCAGCCCTCGTTGCCGCCGCGGTCCCGGCGCCCGTTCCCGCCGCCCCGCCCGCGCCCTAACCCAAGCTTTGAACCAAGAAGAAAGGATTTGATTATGGCTGAAATCAATGCTGCCGCGGTGGCCAAGTTACGCGAAATGACCGGCGCCGGTATGATGGATTGCAAGAAATCGCTAACCGAAGCCAAGGGCGACATGGCCAAGGCGGTGGACATCCTGCGCAAGAAAGGCGCCGCCACCGCGGTGCTCAAGGGCGGACATGAGGCCCGCGAAGGACTCATCGCCCAACACATCGCCCCCGATGGCCGTCTCGGCGTCCTGGTCGAAGTCAATTGCCAGACCGATTTCGTGGCCCGCAATGAGCTGTTCAAGAGCTTCGCCGACGAAGTTGCCCGCCGCTTGGCTGCCGACCCCAACGCCGCCTTCGAGGCCGAACGTGTGGCACTCGTTGCCAAGATCCGCGAGAATGTGCAGGTCCCACGCCATGTCCGCATGGAAGTGGCCGGCAACGGCATGATCGCCGCCTACATCCACACGGGCGCCAAGGTCGGCGTGTTGGTCGAGGTCGGTGCCGGCAAAGAAAGCACCGTCGGCCAGGACCAATTCAAGCAACTGGTCAAGGACATTACCCTCCAGGTCGCGGCCGGCAACCCCACCGCCGTCTCCCGGGACAAAGTGCCCGCCGCCGTCATCGCCAAAGAGCGCGAAATCGCTGCGCAATCTGATCGCCTCAAGGGCAAGCCCGCCCAGGCCATCGGGAAAATCATCGATGGGATGCTGGAGAAGTTCTACCAGACCTGCTGCCTCGTGGACCAGGGCTTCGTCAAGAGAAACTCCGAGATTTCGGTCAAGGAACACATTGCCTCGGTCGCCGGCCAGTTGGGCGACGAAATCACCATCCGGCGTTTCGCCCGCTTCCAGGTCGGAGAAGTTACGTCGGCCTGAGGCGCGGTTTGCATTGTATCAGCCTTGACATACCGCGGCGGAACCGCCTGACTGGTGCCCATGAGATCCCTACTGCTTTGTATGGCAACGGGCGCCTTTCTCGCCGGCCCATCGGCACTTGAGGCCACCGCGGCCGACGCGCCTGATGAACAACCCGGATGGGACCGGGACAAGGCGGCTCAATACCTGGATGACCGCATGGACCTATGGTTGGCCAGGGCGACAAAGCTCAAGACGGGTGACGGCAAGACCTCCTGCATCTCCTGCCATGCCGTAGTCCCTTACTTGCTTGCCCGCCCCGCCCTGCGCAAGACGATGGGCGTGAGCAGCCCGACACCGCAGGAAACCAGGCTCATGCAGGAGATCACTCAACGCCTGGATACCTTCGGCTCCCAGCAGGCGCTCTACGAGCACCAGGAAGGACAATCGCGCGGAACCGAAGCCGTGCTCGACCTCCTCATCCTCGCCCAAGCCGATGCCCGTGAGCGCCGGCCGCAGCCGAGCGAGCACACCGGCAAGGCGCTTCATCGTTTGCTCGATGAACAGCGTCCCGACGGGGCTTGGGACTGGCTGGATTTCGCCCTCGAACCCTCTGAATCCGCCGACGCGCGTTACGGCGGAGCAGCCATGGCCGCCTTCGCCCTGGGCAGCCTGCCCGGCTTCCTGCCCGCTGGCCAGTCCGATCCTCATATCGCCCGGTTATGCGCCTATCTCAACGGCAACTGCGCCGGCCAGAATCTCCACAACCGGGCCTGGCTCCTGCTCGCGTCCACCCGGCTCAAGGGCCTCCTGAGCCAGGACCAGCGCGCGAGTTCGATCACGGACCTTAAGGGCTGCCAGAATGACGATGGAGGCTGGTCTCTTTACCGCTTGGGACCCTGGCGCTGGTCCAAGACCACGCCGCCGTTGGCCCCCACCGGAAATACCAATATCTCGCTCCTGGTGAAGTCCGACGGTTACGCCACCGGCTTCATCGCCTATGTGTTGCGCGAGGCCGGATTGTCCGCCGCCGACCCCGTCTTGAAAAGGGCCGCCGACTGGCTCAAAGCCGGCCAGCAGGAATGCCAGGTTGATCAGCGCCGCTGGAAATGCTGGCGCGCCCCGTCCCTGAATCATGACCGTGAAGCTGGGGGCGCTTCCGCCGACCCCTGGAAGTCCATGACGATGTCAGACATGGCTACGGCCTTCGCGGTCCTGGCCCTCTCGCCGCCAGACTAGGAGTAGCGTTGGGCGTTGTCCCAACTGTTCAGCAAATCCGGCCCGCGCCTAGAGGGCTGCAACCCAACAAGGTCGCCTCGGTGGCCATCAAGTAAACAGCCAGGGCATCGGCCCTGATCAGGCGCGTCATCACGGTGGGCTGCCCCGGGTCCTTCAGGACCTTGTAATGGATCAGCTTCTTCCCCAGCTCGACAATCTGGAGATAAGTGTTGTCGGTCTTCCACACTTGTCCCTTCGCCAATCCCGGTGGCGTCCGCTTGCTGGTATCATCCATATCGTTGGATCAGACGGCCACCCCAGAGGTTCTGTTCATTGGAATCCGATTACATTTTTGTAATTCCCGGCCATGAAGAAAATGTCGTTGACATTTTTCGCCGGACCGGCATCCTGCATCCCGTAGCCCATGACACGACCGCGAGTCCCAAGCCGCCCGATTGACGACGCAAAAGGCGCTTGCTCTGCATGCCGAAACCGATCAAACCAGTCCTCGATACATTATGCGTAGAATCATCCCACTCATCACCTCCTGCTGCTTTCTTGCCTGCTTGCCATACGCGGGCCAGGCGCAGGAAACCAACTACACCAGCGCCCAAACCGTAGGCTCCGGCAACAGTTGGAACGGCAACTACTGGCAACTCAACGGGGCCGGCGCCCTGGTAGGTCCGCCGACGGCCGGCAATACTTACGAACTGGTGTCCAACGGCACAGCCTTTGGCAACAATCAGGCCAACACCCGCACGCGCAACCCGGCAGTGACAGGCGTTCAGACTTTCCCCGGCGACTCGCTGACGCTGGACGCCAACACCGAAATGCGGATGAAGAACAATGGCTCCATACTGAATTTCCCCGGTACGAACGGGAACCCCGGCCTTATTCTGAACGGCGGGATAATCAACGTGGGCGATGACGGCAATTTCCCGATTACCGGCGTCATCGAGGTCGCCTCTCAATCTTACCTTTGCCCCGGCAACAACGGTGGCGGCGGCCTTTCCGCCAACGCCCGTTCGATGGACTTTCAGGGCCAACTCACCGGCAGCGGCAACCTGGTCTGCTTCGAGGCCAGTCTCCAGGCCGCCCAACGGGTCTCCGGGAACTCGAACACGTTCTCGGGTGAGTGGTTTGTGAAGGCGGGCTGGCTGTTTGGCGCGGGAACGAACTCTCTGGGCACCAACAACATTACCATCGATCCGGGCTTCGTTCTGTCGGCTCCTCCGTTCTCCACCTCGGCTCCCGTCGTTGAGGTCAGGGGTCCCGCCCAACTCGAGGTCGGCTACGACATCAAGAGTGCCGGCACGCTCATCCTGACCAACGGCGGCATGTTCGTGCTGCACCAGGACTGCTACTTCCCCGCGGTCATCGTCGAGGGCACCCCTTTGACCCCCGGCGCGCATGCCTACGCGGACCTGGCCACCCAATTCCCCACCAACTTCCCGACCGGCGGTTCCGGCAGCATCACCATCCAGCCCTTCGCCCTTCCCGAACCCACCTACACCAGCACGGACACCCTCGCCGCCGGCGACAATTGGAACGGCCTTCACTGGCAGCTCGACGGAACCGGTCCCAAGGTGGGGCCGCCCACCGCCGGCAACACTTATGCCTTGGTGTTCAACGGGACCGCCTTTGGCAACACACTTGGCAATACCCGCATGCGCAACCCGGCCGTCAGCGGAGTGCAGACCTTCCCCGGTGATTCTCTCACGATCAACACGAACACCGAGCTCCGTATGAAGAACAACGGCTCGATACTGAACTTCCCCAGTACGAACGGGAACCCCGGTCTCATTCTCAACGGCGGTGTCATCAACGTCGGCGATGACGGCAACTTCCCGATTACAGGGAAGATTCAGGTTGCCTCGGAGTCTTTCCTTTGCCCCGGCAACAACGGCGGCGGCGGTCTTTCGGCCAACGCGCGCTCAATGGATATCCAGGGCCAACTCACCGGCAGCGGCACCCTGGTCTTCTTCGAGGCCAGCCTCCAAGCAGCCCAGCGGATATCCGGCGCCTCCAATACCTTCTCGGGGCAGTGGATCGTCAAGGCCGGCTGGCTGTTGGGCGCCGGAACCAATTCCCTGGGAACCAACAGCATCACCATCGACCCGGCTTTCGGCCTGCCGGAACCTCCGTTGGACACCTCCATCGTTGAAATCGCGGGTCCCGCCCAACTCGAAGTGGACTACGACATCAACAGCGCCGGCACGCTCACCCTCACTAACGGCGGCGTGTTCGTGCTGCACCAGAACTGCTGCTTCTCGGCGGTCGTTATCGAAGGCACCCCCTTGACGCCGGGCACGCATACCTACGCTGACCTGGCCGCGCAATACCCGGTCAACATCCCGGCCGGCGGCAGCGGCACCATCACTGTCCAACCCTATGGAAAGCCCCCCGCCCTGGCGCCCGTCATCACGACTCAGCCCAGGCCGCAGGTCGTTTACGCCGGGCGCACGACCACGTTCACCGTCGCCGCGACCGGTCAACCGCCGCTAAGCTACCATTGGCGGCAAAATGGCTCCAATCTTACGGATGGCGCGAACGTCGCCGGCTCGACCAACGCGACGCTGATTCTCAGCAACGTTTCCGCGGCCGATGACGCGAGCTACGATGTGGTCGTGAGCGGTTCCGGCTACTCGGTTTACAGCACCTCCGCCTCGCTGACGGTCCTGCCGTCCCCCACCGAACCTTACGCCTCGGCCGTCATGGCCGCCAACCCGGTCGCCTTCTACGAGCTAAACGACACCGGCGATCCCGCGACGAACGCCTATGCCTTCGACTCGGCTGGGGGATTTGTCGGAACTTACGGCGCGGGAGTGCAGAACGGGAACCTGGCCGCCGGCAACATCATGGGACCTTCCAGCGCGCAGGGATTTCCGGGGTTCGCCGCCGGCAACAGAGCCGCGGCCTTTGCCAACGGGTTCGGCAACTCGCAGGTGACCTTGCCGGCCTTCAACCTGGGCCCCACCGCGACCAACGTCACGATTACAGCCTGGGTCAATCCTACCGGAGCCCAGATCGCCTCCGAAGGGATTGTCTTTTGCCGCGCCGGCACGACCGTCGCCGGCTTGAGCTACTCGGGGAGCACCGACGCCAACGGTAACTTCACCCTCGGATACAACTGGAATAATGACCCTGCGACCTGGGGCTGGAACTCGCAGTTGGCGCCGCCGCCGGGCCAATGGTCCTTCGTGGCCCTGGTAGTCACCCCCAGCAACGCGGTCATCCATGTGATGAACGGCAACGGCGTGGCTTCCTCGACGTTCTGGCACAATCATGTCGCCCAGGCCTTTGACGGCACAACGCTCATCGGTGACGACAGTTATGACGCCGGCAACGGCAGCCGCGTCTTCAATGGAACGATTGACGATGTGGCGATATTCAACACCTCGCTTTCCGACAGCCAACTGGTCACCCTCTACTCCGCCGCCTCGGGCATCACCCAATTCCCGCCCTACATCGCCGTCCAACCGCTCTCGACCAACCTCTATCCGGCCATGATCGCGCAGTTCGATGTCCCCGCCGGCGGCTCGGACCCCTTGTCCTTCCAGTGGCAGGCTCGGCCTAGCGGCAGTGGGGCTTTTACCAATGTGGCTGACGGCGTCCGCATCACCGGGTCGGCCACCTCGATACTCACGATCAACAACCTGCTCCCCACCGACGGCGCGGACTTCCAGGTGGTCATCACCAATGCTTACGGCGCGCTCACAAGCAGCGTGGCAACCCTGACGATGCTGACGACGGGGCCTGCCGAAGCCATTACCATGGTCAACCAGCAGGCCGCCGGCAACGACTGGAACACCGGCTCGGATTGGAGCGACGGTAATCCCGCCTCCATCTCGGCTTTTGAGTATCCGGGCAGCACATACGAAGTCTTGCCGGGCGCCCGCCTGCGCACTCCGACAACCGTCGAGAACGCCGTCTTCCCCGGCAACCTGCTCACCATAGATGGCGACGGGGTCTTCACCAATAGCCCCGCCGCCGGTGCTCCCTCCGCGGAGGTCCGGTTCAAACAACCCACCTCCGGCAGCAGCGTGACCTTCAAGAAGCTCGTCATGAATGGCGGCCAGCTCGACCTCGGCGTTGACGGCATCCTGGTGCTCGATGGCGAAATAGACATCGTGACCAACACGCCCATGTATGCGGACAGCGGCGGCGACGCAAACCGCCAATTCCAGATTGACGCCCTGCTGACCGGCGCCGGGAGCATCGAGTACGACGCCTTCGACGCCTCCCTCACCGGCGTCTTGAACGTCACCTGCGCCAGCAACACCTTCTCTGGCACTTGGACCATCAACCAGGGTGTGCTCCTGGGCACGGGGTTGAACTCGTTGGGTACCAACAACATCACCATCGCCACCAACGGCGTCCTGGAGACCGCTTACCCCATCAACAACACCAATGCCAGCCTCTACCTTGAGGGCAGGATGCTCCTGACCCAGAACGACGTCTTCAAGAGCGTCGTCATCGACGGGACGCCTCTGACCAACGGCATCTATACGTTCGCCCAGCTCGCCAAGCTCTACCCGGCGAACTTCCCCGCCACGTGGACCGGCGTGGGCGGCACGACCAACGTCGGCACCGGCTCCGGCAGCATCAATGTGGGCAATGTGACCCCGCCGCCGGCCAACGTCACCTTGCTGCTGCAGCGCTCGGGCGCGACCTTCCAGTTGGCTTGGCCGCAAGGCGTCCTCCTGGAGGCCGATGAAGTCACAGGGCCGTGGACGACCAATACCTCGACCTCGCCGTTCATCGTCACACCCACCGCGCCGCAAAAGTTCTACCGGGTGATCGTCCGATAACGCCAGCCGCCCCGGACGCCCGCTCGGGGGCTATCCCCCGGGCCGTCCGTTTGCGGCTCCTCTTTTCCCGCACACAGGCCGGGGCGCAAGCCCCGGCCTGTGTTGTCTTAAGATAAGCTCGCCTGAAGGCCCCTTGCGCCTCGCGATATCCGGTGCGATTGTTTCATTTTGAGCAACATTTTTGGCTCGACCAAACAACAATGCATAGTGAAAGGACCAAGATGATGAACAAGACACAACTGACCACTTCGGGGGGAAACCCCGTCGCCGACAACCAGAACTCCATCACCGCCGGTCCGCGGGGGCCTTTGCTGATGGAGGATTATCAGCTCATCGAGAAACTGGCGCATCAAAACCGCGAGCGCATCCCTGAGCGCACCGTTCACGCCAAAGGCTCGGCCGCTTACGGCACCCTTACGATTACCAAGGACATCACCCGCTACACCAAGGCCAGCGTCTTCGCCGAGGTCGGCAAGAAGACCGAGTGTCTGCTTCGGTTCTCCACCGTGGCGGGCGAGCGCGGCGCGGCCGATGCCGAGCGGGATGTTCGCGGCTTCGCCCTCAAGTTCTACACCGACCAGGGCAACTGGGACCTCGTCGGCAACAACACCCCGGTCTTTTTCATCCGCGACCCTTACAAGTTCCCGGACTTCATCCACACCCAGAAGCGCCATCCCAAGACCAATCTCCGCAGCAATACTGCTGCCTGGGATTTCTGGTCCCTCAGCCCGGAGAGCCTGCACCAGGTGACTATTCTAATGTCCGACCGCGGCCTCCCCAAGGGGTTCCGCCATGTCAACGGCTACGGCAGCCACACCTACAGCTTCATCAACGCCAAAAACGAGCGTTACTGGGTGAAGTTCCACTTCAAGACCGTGCAAGGAATCCAATTCTACACCAACGAGGAGGCCGAGGCCGTCGTCGCCAAAGACCGCGAAAGCTCCCAGCGCGACCTGTTCGAGGCCATCCAGCGCGGGGATTTCCCGAAGTGGCGTTTCCTGGTGCAGATCATGCCCGAGAAAGACGCCGAGACCTACCGCTGGCATCCCTTCGACGTCACCAAAGTCTGGCCTCACAGCGACTACCCGCTCATCGAAGTCGGCATGCTCGAATTGAACCGCAACCCGGAAAATTACTTCGCCGAGGTCGAGCAATCCGCCTTCAGCCCGTCCAATATCGTGCCGGGCATCAGCTTTTCGCCCGACAAGATGCTCCAAGCCCGCATCTTCTCATACGCGGACGCCCACCGCTACCGCGTCGGCACGCATTACGAGATGCTCCCGGTCAACCGCCCGAAGGTCCCCGTCAACACCTACAACGCGGACGGCCCGATGCGCTTCGACGCCCCGAGGGGCACGGACGCTTACTACGAGCCGAACAGCTTCAACGGCCCGGTCCAGGACAAACGCTTCGCCGAACCGCCGCTCAAAATCTCCGGCGACGCCGATCGCTACGATCACAATGACGGCAACGATAATTACACACAGCCGGGAAACCTCTTCCGCCTCATGAACCCCGACCAACAGCAGCGGCTTTTCAAAAACATCGCCGCCGCCATGGCCGGCGTGCCGGAAGAAATCGTCCAGCGCCAACTCGGTCACTTCCACAAGGCCGATCCCCGTTACGCCGACGGCGTGGCCAAGGCGCTCGGTGTGAAGAATCGCGCGGCGGCGTTCTGAGCTTGGGGCTTGTGCTCCGACAAATCCCGGCATCTGGACGTTCGTGGTGGAGCGTGAAGTGCGAAAGCGTCGTGGAGCGCCGCGGGTGCCCCGATGCCTCGGCGCTCCACGCCCCACCCGCCGAGGAAAGCAATTCGTGACACCGCCGCCAAGAGCGCCGAATTCGTCCATGCGGGGGCTCTCCGCCCCCGCCGTCCGCCATGCAAACGAGCGTTACCGAGGCTGAAGAAAAGCGCTACGCCGAGCTGCAGCTCATGGCCCTGGACTTCGCCCGCAACGGCGAAACCCGACTCCTCGCCTCCATGCTCAAGGCCGGCTTGCCGCCAAACCTGTCCGACGCCAGGGCCAATTCTTTGCTCATGCTGGCGAGTTACAACGGCCACGCTGAGACCACTCGGATGCTCCTCGAATACGGGGCTGAAGTCGACCGCCGCAACGACCACGGCCAGACACCGCTGGGCGGCGCCGCCTTCAAGGGCTACGAGGACATCGTCGCCCTCTTGCTCGAACATGGCGCCGACATTGACGCCGATAACGGCGTCGGGATGACGCCCATCATGTTCGCCGCCATGTTTGGCCGCGCGCAAGTCGTCGAGCAATTGCGCGCGCGCGGCGCGTCGCTGAAACGCCGAAACCGCCTCGGCCTCTCCGCCAGGGCGATGGTAGCCCTCTCCCGGCTTGTCACCCGCCTTTGCCGCAGAAACCGCGGAAGCCGGCGCCTTGGCCCGGAGGGACACCACGAGGCTTGTTCAAGATGAAGTCCAACTGATAGAGTCGTGTGGCTGGCGCGGCGGCGCCCGCCGGCTCTTGACATCCCGGGTGTTCTCGTGCTGGCTGGGGGCATGAACTTTCTGGTCACCGGCGGGGCGGGTTTCATCGGGTCGCATCTGTGCGAGCGGTTGCTTCGGAGGGGAGAGGCCGTCTGGGCGCTTGACGACCTGAACCCCTTTTACGACCCCCGCATCAAGCAGCGCAACCTGCGCGACATCCAGTCCCTGGCCAAACCCTTCGAGTTTGTCTATGGCGATTTGACGGACCGCTCCGCCCTCGACGAATTGTTCGGCGGCGTGAGGTTTGACCAGGTCATCCACCTGGCGGCCCGGGCGGGTGTCCGCCCGAGCCTGCGGGAGCCGGCCCTGTATCAACGAGTCAACGTCGAGGGTACGACCAACCTGTTGGAGGCGGCCCGCTCGCATGGCGTCCGCAAGGTTATCCTTGCCTCCTCTTCCTCCGTCTATGGCGTTAATTCCAAAGTCCCGTTTGCCGAGGGCGACCCCATCTTCACCGCGATTTCCCCCTATGCTGCCAGTAAGCTCGCCTGCGAGGCCCTGGGCCACGTCTATCACCATGTCTATGGCCTGGATGTGGCGATGCTCCGCTTCTTCACCGTGTACGGCCCGCGCCAGCGGCCGGACCTGGCGATTCACAAATTCGCCCGGCTCATCCGCGCCGGACGCCCGATCCCGGTTTTCGGCGACGGCTCAACCGCCCGTGATTACACCTATATCGCCGACATCCTCGACGGCATCGATGCCTGCACCCGGAATGAATTCGGCTACGAAATCTTCAACCTCGGCGAGTCGCAGACCGTCCCCCTGAACCGTTTGATCGAGTTGCTGGAGGATGCGCTCGGGCGCAAGGCAATCCTGGACCGACAGCCGCCGCAGCCGGGCGATGTCCCGCTCACCTGCGCGGACATTTCCAAAGCGCGGGCCCGCCTCGGTTACAACCCGCGCGTCAAGATCGAGCAAGGCATCCCTCTCTTCGTCCAGTGGCTCGCCGTTCAACCGCCGGAACCTACTGCGGGGACGTAACGCGGTAGAACCGCTGCGCGACGCCGGGGGTGTCGGCGACCGATCTCACCGAGCCGTCGCCGGTGAAGGAATAGAGCGTCGTCCACGACGGGTTGGCCAGGTCGTCCGTGTATTGGATTGTGTAGCTCTGGCCGGAAACGGTTTGGAACGAAAAGCTGAAATTGCCGCTGGTGCTTTGGGGATTGACCAGCGCGGGCACGGCCGTGGCCGGGATGCAGCAGGAATAGGAGCCATCGACAATCGAGATGCTGTCGATGTACCAGCCGGTGCCGCCGTAAGCGTTGCCCGTGTCGGTGCCGAACTGCCACTCGAAGCGCACGCTCTGGCCCGCCGCGGCGGACGGGAGGGCGATGGTGGTGGTCGTAAAACCGGCGGTCTGGCCGGTCCAGGCGGCCTGGCCGGCGAGCGGGTTGTCAACGTCCGTAACGTCAATCGTCCCCGTATAACCGCCGACCACGAAGACCCCGCCCGCGGCCAGGATGTCGGCGAAGGCGCCATCGCCGATCTGAATTTCCAGGGTGCCTCCATCGTAGCCGAGCGTGGCATCCGATGGGCTGGTCTCGAAAGTGTATTTGTTCCTGAAAGAGAGATGGGCGGAGGATGAGAGGATGGGTATAGCCGGGGAAACCAGCGTGGCCAGGCCCGGATAAGGCGGCTCGGCCGCAAAGGCGGAGTTGGGCGGGCTGTCGCTCGATGCCGTGGAGGTAACCCAGTTGGAGGCGCCGCCGGTAGCGCTCGTGGTCCACGCTGACGGCAGGACG
Source organism: uncultured Verrucomicrobiota bacterium (assembly GCA_964653485.1). Classification (GTDB taxonomy): domain Bacteria; phylum Verrucomicrobiota; class Verrucomicrobiia; order Limisphaerales; family UBA8199; genus CAVQND01. Next base: position 18,839 of record CAZZFF010000085.1, read on the forward strand.
GGAGTAGCAACACCGTCGAAATTCTGGGCGAAGGTGGTAAACGGCGTGAAGCTGCCCAGGGGCAGAGAAAAGCTGACGGTGCCGACATTGGCGGAACCGTCCTGGAGCTGGAGAACGGCTGTGATGGCCGAGCCGCACGTCCCGGTGGCGACGAAGCTAAAGGGGCGGCTCACGGCGGGGCCGCCCGCGGAGAGGACGCCATAACTCTGAGGGGTGCCCGGCAAGGTCACTCCGTTGGTGGCCAGGAGCGTGGCGATCAGGTTTGTCGTGCCGCCAAGCCCGCTGTTCTCCAACGCAAAACCGACCGTCACCAGTTCACCTGGATTAATGGCGCCGTTGGTGGGCTGGCAGCTCTCGGTCAGCAGCGCCCAGCCCCCGGCGGTGACGATGGGCACAAACGCCGGCGACACCAGGGCGTTGATGAGGTTGCTCCCCGTCGGAGTGCCCCAGCCCGTGCAGAGATCGTAGCCGGCGACGGCGAAGAACTTGCTCGGACTGGATGCGCTGGTGTTGTTCCCGGTGGTGATGTCGTGAAAGGCGGAGCCGTAGGCGGCCCCTTCGCCAATGGCATAGAGGGCCGGGTTAAGGAACCCGACAGGCGATTTGCCCGAGGCCGCCGCCTGCTGGTTCACCAGGGCGGTAAAACCCGCCCACATTGGCGTCGCGCAACTGGTCCCTCCAATGCCCGACAGGCTCCTGCCGTTGTCGGCTATTTCAAACACGTTGTCCGCCGCCATGGCGACATCCGGAATGTTCCGCTGATGCACCGAGCCCTGGTTGGCAGCCATGCTCACGCCCGCCTGCCAGGAAGGCAGGCTGTAGCTGGTGCTGATGCCTCCGCCGCTGCCCTGGCCGCTGCCCCAATTCCAAACGGTTTCCGAAACCCAGGCGCCGTTCGGACCGCTGGTGGTCAAGGTGGTTCCGCCCACGACGGTTACGTACGGGCTGTCGGCCGGCGCGCTGATCGGCCCGCTGTAAGCATCCGAATCGCCTGAGGCATTGAAGAAGGACTGTCCTTGGGCCGCCATTTCCTGGAAGACCTGGCTTGTCGTGGCGTCGGTGGAGAAGGTCCACGAAGAACTCAGTTGCTTGGCGACGTTGTCGGTGGCCATCCGGTTCAACATATCGTTGCCGCTGCCCAGCGGGCCGGCTTCGTAGAGGATGACCTTCGAGAGCCCGGGCGCCATGGAGATCGCCATCTCGATGTCCAGGGCCACCTCGTCATTGCCGTTGCCGGCGGCGCCGCCAAAGTTATCCAGCAGCACCGTTTGCAGAGGCACCGTGGGCAGCCCCGCCTGGCTTTCGTATGAGGCGATGTCGCTGGCGTGAAAACCGTCGAATTCCAGAAGGCCAACCGCTTGGCCCGCCCCGGTGAGCGAGACGCCGGGCACATAAGCCGCCCGGAAGTCGTAGCCCATGTAGGAGCCGCCGGGCCCGGAGCCGAGATTTGGGGTCGGCCCGACCGGGCGGGCGCCAGGCCTGACCAGCGCCGGGCGCGGCAGACGATAGTTGTCCAGCCCGCTGACGTGCAGCAGGGGGACCGCCAGGTCCAGCACCGGGTCGCTATCCGGCGCATAAAACGCGCGAGCCTCGTCAGGATGCGCATACTGCTTCAAGCTCACGTGCAGGGCCTTTTCGATGTCCGCTACTGTCCCGTTCACATCGAGCACCACGCGGTTGAGATGGCGGGCGCTTACCGTGAGGCCCTTGGCGGCCATGAAGGCGGCCACCGCCTCGTAATCCGCTTCGGAAGGGCCAAAAGCAGCGGCAAATTCCCCAGGGGTGAGGTACTGGCGGAACCGCGGGCTGGCAGGGTCGTAAATCGCCTCGAGTAAATTCGTGAGTGCCTCGCGGTTGCGCAGCGGCAGGCCTATCGCCAGATTCAGCCTTCGGGCCGGCTGGAGCCGCCCGATCGCCTGCAGCCGGCCTACCGCCTCCGGCACATGGCCGCCCAAGACCTGTTGCTCCGCTCGAACGGAAGGAGCCAGAAGCAGCAGCACGCACAGCCCCGGCAACGCCGCGCGAGATGTTTTGGACCATTGACAGGCTGCCCGAGTGGGTATTCTATCTCTCATAAAATCTGAATGCTGGATCTCTCCATTTTCCACGGACATCACCATAAACCTGAGAACCTTAAGCTGAGATGAAGCTGAAAACCACCCAAAACGGAGCGGCCGTTAACCTCCCCTTAAGGTGATCTCTGCCACTATAGGGTGGTCTATCGCTATGAATTATGAGAGTGCTTGTTGTTGAGGATGAACCCGACTTGCTGGACAGCTTGCTCAAGGCCCTGAGGGAAGACGGCTATGCCGCGGACGGCGCGGCCGATGGCGAGGACGGCCTCTACAAGGCGCAGAACTACGAATATGACGCCATGGTCCTCGACATCATGTTGCCGCGGATTGACGGTTGGGAACTGCTGCGCACCCTGCGCAAGACCAAAAAGACGCCCGTGCTCATGCTCACGGCCCGGGAGGGCGTGCGAGACCGCGTCCGGGGCTTGGACACAGGGGCCGATGATTACCTGGTCAAGCCCTTTGACCTGTCCGAATTGCTGGCCCGCCTGCGCGCCCTCATTCGCCGCTCGGCCAGCCAGGCCGACTCCTCCATCGAAATCGGCCCCGTCGTGATCGACACCGCCGCCCGCACGGTCCGCAAGCAAGGCGAGTCGGTCGTGCTCACCGCCAGGGAGTACGCCCTCGTCGAGTTCCTGGCCGTTCACCGTGGAAAAGTCGTCACCCGGACTATGCTCTACGATCATCTCTTTGACGAAAATGACCTCACCCTGTCCAACCTCCTCGACGTGCATGTCTCGAATGTCCGCAAGAAGCTCGGACACGACTTCATCACGACGCGGCGCGGACACGGCTACTGCATCGAGGCCCCGCTATGATCTTCAACTCCATCCGCTGGCGCCTCCAGGCCTGGCATGGACTGATCCTTGTGGCCGTGCTGGCGGGCTTTGGCTTCACCGCTTATGACGCCTCGCGAGACAACCAGTTGCGCCGAATCGATCAGGAGGAGCTTGGCCCGCGTCTCATGATTCCCCTGTTTCGTCCGGGACCGCCCGGACGACCCCCCGACCGGGGACCGGACGGGCCGCCGGGAGAGCGTCCCCGCGACGATCGCCGCCGGTTCGACCCGTCTGAATTCCGTGACAGAATGCGCGACGCGATTCGGCGGGCCGGCGCGCTGGAGAGCAGCCAAACCAATCGCTTTTATTACGCGCTTTGGCAGGCCGACGGCACCCTGGTGGCGGAATCGGCCGGTTCGCCGGGAAAAATCCCCATGCCCGAGCACACCGCCGCCGCCGAGCCGGAGACACCGCCCGCGGACGATGCGGGGGCCGGTCCCATGCGTCCCGGCGGCGCGCCGCCCGCGGGCGGCAAAGGCCCACCGCCGGCACGCGCCACCGCGGGCGGCCCCATGCGCCCCCGGATGGGCCCGCCGATGCCCCTGACCGGCCGCACCCGGGGCGAGTACCGCGAGGTCTTTCGCGCAATGCCGGGGGGCGAAGTCCTCCTGATCGGACGCTCGATTGCCCGCGACATCAAGGATATGCAAGCCCTCGCCCTCCGCCTGGTGGTCGCAGGCGCCGGGGTGCTGCTCTTCGGGTTGGCCGGCGGATGGTGGCTGGCCACGCGTGCCATCCGCCCCATCGAAGACATCGGCGCCACGGCGCTGAAGATCGCCGCCGGGGACCTCTCCCAACGCATCAACGTGGCGGACACGGACAGCGAGTTGGGGCGCCTGGCCAGCGTGCTCAATTCCACCTTCAGCCGCCTTGAAGCCGCGTTCGCCCACCAGGCCCGCTTCACCTCCGATGCCTCCCACGAACTCCGCACCCCCGTTTCCGTCGTCCTAACCCAAACCCAAACCGCCCTGGCCCGCGAGCGCGACCCCGCCGAATACCGCGACGCCCTCGAGGCCTGCCAACGCGCCGCCCAGCGAATGCGCAGACTGACCCAATCGCTCCTGGCCCTGGCGCGTCTGGATGCCGGCCAGGACCCGATGCGCCGCGAATCCTTGGACCTGGCGCGGGTCACTCGGGAATGCGTCGAGATGGTCCGCCCCTTGGCCGCTGAGCGTGGCATCGAAATCGTGTCCGACCTGCCGGCCATGCCCTGCGCCGGAGACGCTGAGCGCCTCAGCCAGGTCGCCACCAACCTCCTGAGCAATGCCATCCACTTCAACCATCCCGGCGGCCAGGTCCGCGTCTCCACTCGCGCCGAAAACGGCGTCGCCGTGCTTGCCGTGACCGATACCGGCAAGGGAATTCCCCCCCAGGACCTCCCTCACATCTTCGAACGCTTCTATCGCGTCGATCAGTCCCGCTCCGCCGCCCAGGGCGGAACCGGTCTGGGCCTGGCCATCTCCAAAGCCATCGTCGATGCCCACAGCGGCACTATCGAAGTCTCAAGCCAACCCGGCGCCGGCAGCACGTTCAGCGTCAAGCTGCCCCTGAAGTAACGAGGCGATTCTTCGATTGTCTGGCGACTGGCTTTGGGCAATACTGGCCGGTCTTATGGCATCTGGACGCAAGCAATACCCGTTTGATTTGATCGAGCCCAAGTGGCAGCGCCGTTGGGAGAAGGAAGGGACTTTTCGCGCATGGAACCCAGGGGAACAGCCGCCGGCGGAGCATCCGTTTGCGCGGCGGCACGCGCCGGCCCGTCCGGAACAACTGCCCAAGTTCTACATCCTCGACATGTTCCCTTACCCTTCCGGGGCGGGACTGCATGTCGGGCATCCGGAGGGGTACACGGCCACGGACATCCTCGCCCGCTATCGCCGGGCGCGCGGCTATAACGTCCTCCACCCGATGGGCTGGGACGCCTTCGGCCTGCCCGCCGAGCAGTACGCCATCAAGACCGGCCAGCATCCGCGCCGGACCACAGAAGCCAATATCGCCAACTTCAAGCGCCAGATTAAGGCCCTGGGCTTCAGTTACGATTGGAGCCGCGAGGTGGACACAACCGACCCTGGGTACTTCAAATGGACCCAGTGGATTTTCCTCAAGATATACAACTCCTGGTTCGACCCGGCGAAGGGAAAGGCCGAGCCGATAGAGACCTTGCCTTATCCGCCGGAATTGGGTGCGGGCACGCCGGAAGCGGAAGCCAAACGGCGCGCTTACCGTGATTCGAGGCGGCTGGCTTACGTGACAGACGCCCCGGTGTGGTGGTGCGAGCAGCTCGGCACAGTCCTGGCCAACGAGGAAGTCGTGGACGGCAAGAGCGAGGTGGGCGGCTTTCCGGTGACGCGCAGGCCCATGCGCCAATGGATGCTCCGCATCACCGCCTACGCCGAACGCCTGTTGCGGGACCTGGACACGATTGACTGGAGCGACTCGCTCAAGGAAATGCAGCGCAATTGGATCGGACGCTCGGAGGGCGCGGAGCTTGGGTTCGCCGTCGAGCGCCATGGAGAGAGCCAGGGCGCGCGGCCCCTCACGCCCGACGCCTCCGTGCTGGTCGTATTCACCACCAGGCCCGATACGCTTTTCGGCGCGACCTACATGGTGCTGGCGCCCGAACATCGGTGCATCGAGGCCTGGCTCGCGCAAGGGGTTGTGCCGGGGCAATGGCCGGACGGAACGCCGCCCGAATGGCGGGGCGGCGCGCCCACACCCCGGGCCGCGATCGAACAGTACCGCCAGTTCGCCTCCCGGAAGAGCGACCTGGAGCGGACCGAGTTGGCCAAAGAGAAGACCGGCGTGTTTACCGGCGTCTATGCCGTCAACCCGGCCAACGGCCAAAAGGTCCCCATTTGGATGGCGGATTACGTCCTGGCCAGCTATGGCACGGGGGCCATCATGGCCGTGCCGGGCCATGACACGCGCGACTTCGAGTTTGCCCGAAAGTTTCACCTGCCGATTGTCCAGGTCGTCCAGCCGCCCCAGGGCAAAGACTGGCGCGGCTACATCGAGGAGGGCGTCGCGGTGAACTCGGCCAATCCGGAAATCTCGCTCGACGGCCTGGCCACGCCCGACGCCAAGCAGAAGATGACCGCCTGGCTGGAGGCGAAGAGCCTCGGCCGAAAGACGATCAACTACAAGCTCCGCGATTGGCTCTTCAGCCGGCAACGTTATTGGGGCGAGCCGTTTCCCATCCTCTGGAAGACCGGGCCGGATGGTCAGCCGCATCACGAAGCCCTGCCGGAATTCGCGCTGCCGTTGGTGCCGCCTCAGCTTGAGGATTACAAACCGACCGCGGACGGCCAACCCCCGTTGGCCCGCGCGAAGGACTGGGTGAATCTGCCCGACGGCTCGCAACGCGAGACCAACTCCATGCCTCAATGGGCCGGAAGCTGTTGGTACTACCTTCGCTACCTGGATGCGCGCAACGAAAAGCGGTTCGTTGACAGGGCTGCCGAAAGATATTGGATGGGCTGCTCAGACGGCAAGGTGCCCGCGCCTGGAGTTGACCTCTACGTCGGCGGCACTGAGCACGCCGTGCTCCACCTGCTCTACGCGCGGTTCTGGCACAAGGTGCTCTATGACCTTGGTTATGTCTCCACGCCCGAGCCGTTTCACAAACTTGTCAACCAGGGTCTCATCCTGGGCGAAGTGGAGTTCACCGCGTTTGCATTTCCCGACGGGCGGCCGTGCAGCGTGCTGGAGCTGCGGGACATCGAAGAGGAGGCGACGCCCGCGGGACGGCACATGATCGGCACTCACAAACAGACCGGCCAAAAGCTCGCTGGCCGGCGCATCACTGAAGAGGCCGTGACGAAAGCGGGCGACGGCTTTTCGCTCAAGTCCGATCCCCGGATTCGCGTGGATGCCCGCAGCTTCAAGATGTCCAAATCGCGCGGCAACGTCATCAACCCCGACGAAATCCTGGCCGAGTACGGCGCCGACGCCTTCCGTCTGTACGAGATGTTCATGGGCCCCCTGGAGATGGTGAAACCATGGAACACGCGGAGCGTCGAAGGCGTCTATCGGTTCCTGGGGCGGGTCTGGCGGTTGTTCATCGAGGAAAAGAGCGAGACCGAATTCGAGCAGCGCGTGACGGTCGAACCGCGCCGCGCGGCGGAGTTCCTGGAGAGCATTCAACTCAGCCCGGCCATCACCCACATTGACCCCTCCGCCGCTCAACTCAAGGTGCTGCACGCCTGCATCAAGAAGGTGACCGAGGACCTGGATGGCTTCCGGTTCAATACGGCCATTTCGGCCCTCATGGTCTTCATCAATGAGGCGGTCGCGTGGGACACACGGCCCGCCTCGGTGCTGCGGGACTTCCTAATCCTGCTGCAGCCCTTTGCGCCGCATCTCTCCGAAGAATTGTGGTCCAAGCTCGGCGGAATGCTCCATGCCCCGCCCACCATGCTCAGCTATGCGCCCTGGCCCCGGTTCGACCCGGCCTTGCTTGTCGAGGACACGCTCCAAATCCCGGTCCAGGTCAACGGCAAGCTCCGTGATGTCATCACGGCCCCGGCCAATGCCTCCGGCGCCGACCTGGAGGCCGCCGCCAAAGGCTCGCCGAAGGTGAAGCCCTTCCTGGAAGGCAAGACTATCCGCAAGGTGATCGTGCTGCCTCGCAAACTGGTCAACATCGTGGCCTCATGAACGTCGAGTTGATCAACACAGGGACGGAGCTGATGCTGGGGCGTGTCCTCAATACGCATCAGCAGTGGCTCTGCCGCCGCCTGGCCGATTCGGGCTATCGCGTCACCCGCCAGGTGGCGGTGGCGGATAGCACCCGCGAGATCGAACAGGCTGTGCGCGAGGCCCTGGGACGCGCCGACCTCGTTGTGACGACGGGGGGCCTCGGCCCCACCTCCGCCGACCTGACGCGCGAGTGCCTGGCACGGATGCTCGGCCGGCCTCTGCGCGAGGACCCGGAGGTGAGCGCCCGTCTTGAGGGGTTTTTCAAGGAGCGAGGCCGCGTCATGCCCGATCGGACGCGGGTGCAGGCAATGGTGCCCGAGGGGGCGCTGGTGCTTCAGAACGCTTACGGCACGGCGCCGGGCCTGGCCCTTGAGGTGGCCCCGAATCGTTTCCGGGACGGCGGCCGGCCAAGCTGGCTCGTCATGCTGCCGGGACCGCCGCGGGAACTGCGGCCCATGTTCGACGATGCGGTTGCGCCGCTCCTGGCGCGGGTGTTGCCCCCGCCGGGCGAGTTCGTTTGCCGCATGCTCAGGACCACCGGCATCGGGGAATCTCAGGTCGAGGAAGCGGTGGCTGGTCCGCTGCGGGACCTGGTCAAGGCGGGGCTTGACCTGGGCTTTTGCGCGCGGCCCGGGCAAGTGGATGTGCGCGTCGCCGCCGCGGGCGCGCGCGCCAGGGAACGGGTCGAGGAGGCGGCAGACATCGTCACCCGGTTGCTCGGTCCGCGCATTTATGGGGCGGGAGAAGAGGAGTTGGAGGCGGTGATCGTTGGGCGGCTCACTTCTTTGGGCAAGACGCTGGCCTTGGCGGAGTCCTGCACCGGCGGCTGCATTGCCCATCTCTTGACCAATGTGCCCGGCGCCTCGGCCGTCCTGCTGGCGGGGGTGGTCGCCTACACCAACGAGGCGAAACGCAAATTCCTGGGCGTGCGGTCCGAGACCCTGGCCCAGCATGGCGCCGTAAGCGAGGCCGTCGCGCTCGAAATGGCCCAAGGGGCCCGCTCCCAAACCGGGGCCGATTACGCGCTCTCGGTCACGGGGATTGCGGGGCCTGCCGGCGGCACCGACGCCAAGCCGGTCGGAACGGTTTTCCTGGGCCTGGCCGGGCCATTCGCAACCGTCGTGGAGCGCCATTTCAATCCGTTCGACCGGCAGACCTTCAAACAGGTGACCGCCCAGCAAGCCATGGATTTATTGCGCCGGACGGCGAAGTGACGCGGACCCGCGGGTTGCGCTTGAGTTTGTCCTCCGGCCTTTCTATTGTCGGCTTATGAAACGATTTGGATTGTGGGTCGTTGCGCTGGCGCTTTGCGCCGCGACGGCGGGGCGGGCGCAGGACGCGGCGACGGAGGAACGGTTGAAACAGTTGAGCGGCAAGGTCGAGGATTTGATCGCGGGCCAGGAAGTGTTGCGCAAGCGGATCGAGGAGTTGGCCGGCCGCCTCGAGAATCTGAGGGACCAACAGAACCGGCCCACCCCCAACTACGCAGGCCTGGAGGACGTGAAAGGCTTGGCCAAAGCGATTGAACAGGTTGACAGAAAGCGGATCGAAGACAACCAGAAGATTCGGGAGGAACTCCTCCGGCTCATCGATGCCGTCAAGGCGGCGCCCGCCGCGACCCCCAAGAGAACCCACACCGCCGCTTCCTCCTCCGGCTCAAGACGAAG
>CAZZFF010000086.1:0-28013 GCA_964653485.1 uncultured Verrucomicrobiota bacterium
TTCTCCCCCGGCCCGGTCGAGGAATCTCCCGTGGGGGCCCAAACGCCATAGCCGAAAGCGAGGTCAAGCTGCTTCCAGTGCCTGGACCAAGTGCTTTCAGCGAAGGCATCGCCAATACCGACAGTCCGATCGTCAAAGCCGCCGAGTCTGAGGCTGGTATATTTCATCGGCACGAAGCCGTCCACGCCGAGGTAGCCGCCCAAGAATTGGTAGTCACTAATCCAAATCACACGAGGCACGTTTGCATACACGAAGGCCCGCGTGTTCAGCCCCCCGATGGCGTTGCCTTTGGGGTCGTTCAACTGATCCGAGTAATAGGCGACGTTATAATCCCGCAGATAAACGCCCGGCGGCGGCAGGGAGGAGCCCTGGATACCTTCGACGCTCGGGCAGTAGTGAGCGGAAGGCTGGGCCTGGCATACGAGCGGCAGCGCGAGCAGGGCCACGCAGATCGGCAGATAGGTGGACTGGAGTTTCATCCTAGGCAGCTTTCAACGAGGGGCTCTTTAATGTCATCCGTAATTCAGTCGTTTCCATTTTGAATTGCCTCACCCCATATCGGCCAAAAGCGCCGGTTATGTAGGGACGAAATTCCCGACAGAGAGAGGGTTGCGACTCCTTACAGGGCGGGCTGTAGAGGCGCCGTTTGGTCCTGACAGAGTGTCAGGGAAACCCGGACATGGGATGCTACGGCCGGATGATGCCTTCGCGCATGGCGTAACGAACCAGCTCAGCGGTGCCGCCGCAAGCGATCTTTTTCATCAAGCGCCGGCGATAGGTCTCGACGGTCTTGGGGCCCACGCCCAGTCGCTCAGCGATTTCTTTGGCGCGGAGGCCCTCGGCGGTGAGACGCAAGACTTCTTGCTCTCGTTTGGAGAGCATTGGCCGGACCGCGGTGCGGGCCGTGAGGGCCTGGCGGTAGTCTTCGAGAGCCGCCGCGTTGGCCTCGGGACAGAGGTAGAGCTTTCCCGCCAGCACGGCGCTCATAGCTAAGGGTAATTCTTCGGGGGCGCTTGTCTTGAGGAGGTAAGCCGAGATACCAGCCTCGAGCGCTTCCTTGACAAACGAGAGATTCGGCTCAGCGGACAAGACGATGATCCTGACGGAGGGAGAGCGGGCGAGTATCTGGCGCGCGACGGCGAGGCCATTCTGGTCCGGCAGGTGGAGGTCGAGGATGATCACGTCGGGTTTGTGTTCGTCCGCGCGTTGAATTGCGGCCGCGCCGTCGCCGGCCTCGGCCAACGCCGCATCCGGGTAGCGCGCCTGGAGGAGGGAGCGGAGGCCGGCCCGGAACATCGTATGATCATCGACGAGCAGCAAGCGAAGACTCATGTTGCCCTTATTCGTCCAGGAATTCTCGAATGGTCCTGGCCAGGATATTGGGATAATAGGGTTTGGCCAGGAACCGCATGCCAGCCGGCAACCCTCCTCCGTGCTGCAGCAAATCCTGGGAGTATCCGCTGGAGATGAGCACCTTCAAGGTTGGCTTGAACTGCCGGAGACGTTCGGCGAGATCGAGGCCGGTAACGCCTCCGGGCATGACCATATCGGTGAAAAGGAGGCGGACCTGGGCCTGGTGACGCTCCCATAGTCGGATGGCTTCGGCGCCGTTGGTGGCTTCGAGGATCTCGTAGCCAAAGAGGCGGAGCGTCATCTTTACCATCCGGCGCACTTGCTGGTCATCCTCGACGAGCAGGATGGCCTCGGAGCCGCCGCGGCACTTGCCTTGGTCGGTTTCAAGGCGCGCCGTCGCCGGCGGTTCGGCTCCCGGCAGAATAACACGGAAGGTCGTGCCCCGGCCAAGGGCCGACTCGACCTCGACCCAACCTTGGTGTTGTTTGGCGATGGTGCGGACGGTGGCCAGGCCCAAGCCAGTGCCCTTGCCCGGCTCTTTTGTGGTGAAGAACGGCTCGAAGGCCCGCTTGAGCGTGGTCTCGTCCATGCCGCAGCCGGTGTCGGTCACGGTGAAGCAGGCGAAATGGCCTGGCCGGGCCTCAGGGCGGTGGCGGACGTCTTCGGCTGTCAAGGTCAGGGGTCTCACGCCCAGTTCGAGGCGTCCGCCTCGGGGCATCGCATCTCTAGCGTTGACGCACAGGTTCATCACGACCTGTTCGACCATGCCCACGTCGGCCTCCACCCAGACGGGTGCGGGGTCCGGGGTGAAGACCATTTCAATATCCTCCCCAAGCAACCGGTCGAGCATCTTGGACAGCCCTTTGATCGCCTCGTTGAAATCCAATCGCGTGGTTTGCATGACCTGGCGCCGGCTGAAGAGGAGGAGTTGGCGCGCCAGGCTGGCGCCGCGCTCCGTGCCCTGCTGCAATTCGCGCAGAGAGGCCGCCAACTCCGGATCGAGGTTCTGGTTTTGCTGCAGGAGTTGCAGGTGCAGCAAGGCGGCGGCGAGAATGTTATTGAAATCATGCGCGACGCCCCCGGCTAATTGGCCGATGGCCTCCATTTTCTGGGCTTGGAGGAACTGCGCCTCAAGTTGCTTGCGGCCAGTGACGTCCTCCAGGCAAACCAGGACTTTGGGCTTGTTTTGGAGCCGTACGAGGGCCGCTGAGAGTGACACCTGAATCTCGCGACGGATGCCGCCCCGGGCCAGGAACATTGGCGCTTCGACCTGCCGGCAAGGCTGGCCGGTCTCAAAGATTTTGGCTACCGCCAGGCGCAAGGGGCAGGTTTGGCACTGGTCTCCAAATCCGCATCCCCGCGAGTCGTCGAGGGCGTTCACGCACCCAAGGATGTCCCCCGGGCGATAGGGAGCGCCAAGGGGCGGTTGGCCTCCCACGAATTCAGCCATGGTTCGGTTCAGCCGCTCCACATTGTGCTCCCGGTCGATGAGGCACATCATGAAGGGAGCGCTGTCGTACATCGCGGCCAGTTCGGCCTCGCTCCGCTGGATGCTCTCTTGCGCCCGTTTGTGCTCGGTGACATCGACAAACAAGCAGGCGAACTTCCCGGGGGCCGGGCGGAAGGCGGTCACATCAAAGTGCCGTCCCATCTGGCGTTCGTAATGCTCGAAAGAGACCGGCTCGCCGGTCAAGGCCACCCGGCCGTAAGTTTCGATCCAGAATGCCTCCAGATCCGGGAGGACTTCCCGGGCAGTCCGCCCAACCACGACCTGGGCCTTCAAACCGGTGAGCTTCTCAAAGGCTGGATTGACGGCCAGGAACCGGTAGTCGACTGGGTGGCCGGTCTCGTCGCAGAGGATGGCGTGCAACGCGAAACCGTCCACCATCCTGTTGAACAGCATTTGGTAGTTCAACTCGCTCTCGCGGAGGGCCGACTCGGCGGTCATGAGGTCGGTGATGTCATGCGCGATGGTGGAAGCGCCCACCGCCCGCCCGTTGACATCTTTGATCGCCGAAATGGTCAGGGAGACGTTGAGACGCCGTCCGTCCTTCCGGACGCGCACCGTTTGAAAATGCTCGACGTTTTCCCCGCGCTTCAATGTAGCCATGATGCGCGGCAATTCGTCGGGACGGTCGGGCGGGACAAGAATCGAAATGGAACGGCCCGTCACTTCGTGCGCCGCGTAACCATAAATGCGCTCCGCGGCCTTGTTCCAACTCAGAATATTCCCCTCCAAATCCTTGCCAATGATAGCGTCATAGGATGACTCGACAATGGCGGCAAGGTGACGCAGCCCATCCTCCGCCCGCTTGCGCTCGGTGATGTCCCAGAAGATGGCCTGGATGCCGACAACTTGCCCTGCCGCATCCCGCACGGGCGATTTTACCACCTGCATGAACCGGCTATCCTGCCCGGCGATGTTCTCCTCCACGAACTCCATGCTTTGGCCGGTTTGCATGACGCGCTGGTCGTCCTCGCGATATTTTCGCGCCAACTCCGGCGAATAGAGCTCCGCATCGGTCTTGCCCAGGAGTTGATCGAGGGAGATCCCACTCAAGCGGCAGAAATTCTGGTTGCAGAAGACAAGCCGGCCGGCGTGGTCCTTTCGCAGGATGCATTGCGGGAGATTCTCCACCAAGGAATGGTAGAGGGTCTCGGAATTCCGGAGCGATTGCTCGGTCCGCTTGCGGCCCTCGATTTCCGCCTTGAGGTCTTCCACCAAGTCCAGGATCGAGGTCCTGCGCAGTTCCAGTTCTTCGTTGGCCGAGCGCAAGTCTGCGATGGCCTTCTCGCGCTCCGCTTCCAACTTGCGCCTCTCAGTGATGTCGCGCGAGACCGCCAAGACCCGTCCCTGGCCGTCGATACTCGCGCCGCGCAAAGCCACCTCGGCCCAGAACCGCTCGCCGCTCTTCCGCTTGGCCTCCCAATCGAACACCTGCGGTCCTTCCTGAAAGGCCAAGCGGATTCGCCGCACCGCTTCCTCGTGCGAGTAGGGTCCATGGAGGCTGAACAAGTCCCGCCACTTAAGGTTTGGCAGTTCCTCCCGCGAGTAACCGAACATGTCCAACCCGGCCTGGTTCGCGTCCAGGATCTCGCCGGTGACCGCGTCATGCAGAAAGATCGCATCGTAGGTTGAGTTGAAGATCTCCCGGTAGCTCAACTCGCTCTTTCGCAGCGCCTCTTCCGCCTGCTGTCGTTGGCGGCGTTCGTCAACCCCTTGCAGGGCGCGGCGGACGGCCGGCCCCAGGCGGCCTAACCGCTCTTTGGCGACACAATCGGTGGCTCCGTGATGCAGGGCCTCAATTGCGGCCTCCTCTCCCAGCGCGCCGGAGACGAAGATGAAGGGGATCTCCGGGCGCTCCCGCTGCGCGAGTTGAAGGGCGGAGAGGCCGTCGTAGGACGGCAACGCGAAGTCCGCCAGGATAAGGTCCGGCCCGGAATCTCTTAGCCCGGCGAGAAAATCCGCCTCGGTCCAGACCCGGCGGGCGGTGAAGTGGAATCCTTCGCGGCGCAATTCGCACAGGACCAAGTCGGCGTCTGCGGGGCGGTCTTCGAGGTGGAGAATGCGCAGGTCGCGGGTCATGAGTTTGGCCCGGCGAGATTCGGGGCGCGCCGGGCCAATTCGGCATCGCGGGGATCGTCCTGGACCAGCAGAATTTCAACTTCGTTCGCGGCGTTCATGATCCTTCGAGTCTCGAACGGCCTAAGTTTAGGGCTTGCGTTTTGTGGACTTTTTTGTAGATTATTCTGTATGCAGAGTGCGACGATCCGGGTGCATCGAGAGACCCACAAGGCGCTGGCCAAGTTGGCCAAGGAGAACCACTCCTCCATGCAGGCTGTCCTGAATGAAGCTTTGGAGGCTTATCGCCGAGAGATCTTTCTGCGGCGCACCAATCGGGCCTACGCAGAATTGCGGAGTGATGCGGCAGCCTGGGCCCGATATGAAAAGGAATTGGGGGCGTGGGACGGCACACTGGAAGATGGGCTATGATTCCGAGCCCGCAACGCGGTGAAATTTGGTTGTTGGACCTGGATCCTACCCGGGGCGATGAGCAGGCTGGACGCAGACCTGCGTTGATCTTGACCGTGGACGGCTTCAATGCCGGCCCGGCTGGGTTGGTGATGGCGATCCCCGTCACGAAGACGATCCGGCCTGTGCCCACACACGTGATCGTTCGTCCGCCGGAGGGCGGCGTGAAGATGGAATGTTCCATCCTATGCGAGGCTCTTCGCTCGGTTTCCAAAGAACGACTGGTCATTAGGTGGGGCCGCATCAGCCCGGCAACGCTCGCTGAGGTGGAAGACCGGGTCCGCATATTGTTGGGGCTGTAACCGCGGAACGCGGAACCAAGGTCACTCCGACTCGGCATTTCTTCTTTCATTGTCCACTTTTCATTATATCTTCGGTTCGGTGGGCGGTGCAAAGTAAAACATGGCGCCCTTGTTCATTTTTCCTTCGGCCCAGGCAAGGTGCCGGGCTGAGCTACTTCCTGGAATTGATGTCGCCGGATTTTTTGATGGCGCGGAGCAGGCGCCAGGCGAAATAGGCGGCGGCCAGGTCGCCGGCGCCGCCAAAGACCGAAATACCCGCGATGGTTGGCGGGGCTTTTGTGCTCCAGAGGAGGGAGGAGCCGACAAAGAGCGCAGCGGTCATTACGCCGAGGACGAGGCGGTTGACGACCGGGTCGATGTGGCGGTGGTCCAGGTGGATGGAGAAGGTGCCGTCGCGCACGCGCTGGAGGATGTCGTTGACGTCGCGCGGGGCGGAGTGGGCCAGGCGCTCCCAGTCGCGAAAGGCGTGCTGGAGGCGGCCGAGGATGCGCCTGAGCGAGAGGCGCTTGCGGACCATGGTGGCGTAGAAGGGGCGGAACACCTCGGCGAGGCTGAACTCGGGGCTCAACCGCCGGGCGGTGCCTTCCAGCTCGACGACCGTGCGGAGCAGCAGCGAGAGAGGGGCGGGCAGGGTGATGTCGTAGCGCCGGATGATTTCAAACAGGCTGTTCAACGCTCCGCTCAGGTCCATGTCCTGGAGGGACTGGCCCACGTAGTCGGCGACGAAGTCGGTGAGGTCCACCCGCAATTGGTCGCGGGGGGTGCCGGGGGGCGCGGAACCGAGGCGGAGGATGATCTCTCCGAGGTCGGCCGAGTTGTGGGCGACGACGGCCAGGAGCATTTCATCCATGCCCTCAGCCAGCTCTTCATCGAGGCGGCCGACCATGCCGCAGTCGAGCACGCCGACCACGCCGCCGGGCAGGAGCATGAGGTTGCCGGGATGCGGGTCGGCATGGTAGAAGGCATCGCGGAAGATCATCTGGAGGTACATGCTGGCGCCGCGGAGCGCGAATTCGTTCAGGTCCGCTCCCGAGGCGGCGAGGGCCGCCGAGTCGGTGCCGAGGATGCCTTCCAGCCGTTCCATGGTCAGGACGCGGCGCGTGGAGCACTCCGGGTAAGGGCGGGGGAAATGGACGGTCTGGTCCTGGGCGAAATGCTCGGCGAACTCCTGGAGGTTGCGGCGCTCGTAGGTGAAATCCAGCTCGCGCAAGAGGGTGCGGTGGAACTGGCGCACGAGGGCGACGGGCTGGTAGCGGCGGATTTGGGAAGAGTGTTTTTCTGCCAGCTCGGCCAGGCCGGCGAGGATGTCCAGGTCGGGCATGATTTTGTCGGCGATGCCCGCGTGCTGGACCTTGACGACGACGCGCTCTCCGGAATGCAGGCGGGCCAGGTGGGCCTGGGCGATGGAAGCGGAGGCCATTGGGGCTTCATCGAATTGAGCAAAGAGGCTGCCGAGAGGCTGGCCGAACTCAGCTTCGATGGTGGCGCGGACGGTGTCGGGCGGATCGGCGGGGGCGGCGGTTTGCAGATGAGCCAACTCGCCGGCCAACTCCGGGCCAACGAGGTCGGGCCGCGTGCTGAGCACCTGGCCCAGCTTGATGAAGGTGGTGCCCAGCTCGGTGAATGCCAGGCGCGCGCGCACTTCGATTTTGAGGTCGGGGATCGGCTGGCCGTCAGCGCTCTTGATGCGGGCCTGTATCCAGGAGAAATTCAGGCCCTTGACCCAATCGGCCAAGCCGTATTTCGCCAGCACGCCGATGATTTCGCCAGCCCGGTGGACGTTGCGCTCCAGGCGTGTCAAGGCGTTGAATTTCATGCGCGGACTCCCTCTTGGGCGCGGCGGAGGCTGCGACCTCGTTACGCGGGGGAGAGGGCGGGGGCCGTCACAGGCTCCACCCTTCCCGATATTTGCGGCGCACCAAGGCGTTGGCGGCGTCGTCGTTGGTGACTTGCATTTGTTGGCCATCCCAGAGCAACTGGCGGTTGGGAAAGCGCACGGCCAAGTTGCCCATCAAGACCATTTCCGAGAGGGGACCGGCGTAGTCGAAGGAGGTGCTGGCCGGCCGGCCGGCCTTGCACGCGCGCACCCAGTCTTTTTCGTGTCCGTCGATGCTGCCGGGGACGCGGGGGAGGCTCGGAGGCGGCTTGGGCAGGTCCTGGGGGAACACGCGGGGCCTGCGTCCGTAACAGCCGCAGATGAGCACTCCCTTTTCCCCGAGGAAAATCGAGCCTCCGTCGCCGTCGCCGAGCTCTTCGTCGCGCGGCAGGCCGCGTGGCCGAGGGGGGATGAGGCCGCCGTCCCACCAGGACATGGTGACGGGGGGTGACTGGCCCCGCGCGGGGAATTCGTAGCGGACGATGCTCGATCGCGGGTAGTTTTCGTTGCGGGGCTCGGTTTTCTTCCATTCGGCGTGCCAATAAGCTGAGATGGTGGCCTCGACGCTGAGCGGGTATTTGAGGTCCAGCGCCCAGAAGGGGGCGTCGAGCAAGTGGCAGCCCATGTCGCCCAGGGCGCCGGTGCCGAAATCGCACCAGGCGCGCCAGGTGCCGGGCAGGTAACAGGGATGGTACGGCCTGGACGGGGCCGGGCCGAGCCATTGGTCCCAATCCAGGCCCTCTTTGACGGGCGGGGTTTCTTTGGGCCGATCGACCTCGACGCCCTGGGGCCAGACGGGGCGGTTGGTCCAGACATGCACCTCGCGCACGGCGCCGAGCACTCCGGAGGCTATCCATTCGCAGACTTCTCGTGTGCCATCGCCCGAATGGCCCTGGCTGCCCATCTGGGTCACGACTTTGTGCTCGCGCGCGGCCTCCGTCAGCGCGCGCGCCTCGAAGACCGAATGGGTGAGCGGCTTTTGGACGTACACGTGCTTGCCGGCGCGCATCGCGGCCATGGCAATGGGCGCGTGGGTATGGTCCGGAGTGGCGATGATGACCGCTTCGATGTCCTTTTGGCGGTCTAACAACCGGCGGAAATCCCGGTACACCGCGGCCTTGGGGTACTCGGCAAAGACCTTCGCGGCGTACGTCGAGTCCACATCGCACAGGGCGACGATGTTTTCGGCGGCGCAGGCCCGGAGATTGTTCTGGCCCATCCCGCCGATGCCGACGCCGGCGATATGAAGCTTTTCACTGGGCGGAGTTTGACCGGGACCGCCCAACAGATGGCGGGGTGCAATAACAAAGGCCGAAGCCGCGAGCGCCGTGGTTCTGAGGAAGGACCTGCGAGTGTTGTTCATGGCCTAAAAGTGAACCGATTTCCCTTTTTTTGCCAGCGGGAAGTTGCCGCGCGGGCTGGTCTCTTGTTTCGCGGGCGGGCGGAAGAAGAGAGCGAGCATGAGGGCGGCAAACAGCGCCGCGGCCAGGGGCACGAGGAAGAGGCCGCGGAAGTTCGTGACGCCGCCGCGCGTGAAGACCGACTGCATGAGCCATGGGCAGACCGAGTTGGCGGCCAGGGCGCCGAGGCCCAGGATCATCACATTGAAAAGCCCCTGCGCGCTGGCCCGCACGTCCTTGGGGAAATAGCTGTCGGCGAAGATATAGACTGTGCCGAAGAAGAAGGCGTAGCAAATCCCATGAAGCAATTGGACGGCAATGACCGCGGCCGGATTGGGGAAGAGGGCATACACAGTGAACCTGGCGGCATGGCCGAGGATGCCGATCAGCATCGTCAAGCGCCAGCCCAGCCGTTTGAGGGTGGCCCCCAGGATGAACATCGTGAGCATCTCGGCAAGCTGTCCGAGGCCCATCACCGGCATGATCCAATTGCCGGGGATGCCGACTCCGCCCGCGGCGCGGGCGGTCCCGAGGAAAGCCGCGGTCCAGTTGAAATAGCTGTAGAGGACAAAGGCATCGATGAAGGCGACGAGCCAAAGGACCAGGACAAACGGGCGCTTGAGCAGTTTGACGGCTTCCAGCCAGGCAAACCGGTCGGCGCCGCGTTCGATCTTCCGCGGGGGAGTGTGGGGCAGGGTCAGGCTGTAGGCGGCGAGGACGAACGAGGCGACGCCTGCGGCGATATAGGTCCAGCGCGTGCCTTGCGCCAGGGCCGGACCGGTGAGGCCGGAGCCGAGGACGGTCCCCATCCAGCTTATCAGGCCCTGCGGATGCGCGGCGGCCACCCGGCTCCAGTCCACAAGGATAAAGGTAAAGAGCCAGGCGGCCAGTATCCATCCGGGCGAGCCTCCCATGCGGACCCAGCCGAATTCCTTTTGCGGGTCCTTCACATGGGCGAACGTGACGGAGTTGACGATGGAGATTGTGGGGACGTAAAGCAGGCAGTGCAGCAGCATCAGTCCGAAGAACAGCCAAAACGATCGTGTGAAGGCCAGGAGGAAGATGGCGGCGCCCCCGACCAGGTGGCTGAAGGCCAGGAATTTCTCAGCCGCAAAATGGCGATCGGCATACTGGTTGCTGAAGAACATGCCCACAATGGCCGCCAGGGGGAAGGTGCTGAGAATCCAGGACTGCTCGGCCGGAGTGAACTTCAGACTGGGCAGGTAACTATAAATGAGCGGCAGCCAGGCGCCCCAGATGAAGAACTGGAGCACCATCATGAGAAAGAGCCTGAAACGGATCGAGATATTCATGGTCAGGGCTGCGCCCGGAATTCCACCACCGCGCCTCCTTCACCGCTGGCCATGACGCGATGGATGCGGAGGTCGGTGGCGTTGGGTGGAACCGAAGTGTCCGGCAACCAGACGCGCGCTTCTCGCAGCGGAGCCAGGTGTCGCAGAAGCGTGGCGCCGTCCACGGCGCCAAGGTTGTCCAGCAGGCCGGAGCCGGACGGGAGGGTCGGGAGCGTCGCGGGGATTTCGGTGGCGTCCGTGATCCTCTCCGCAAGCCGACGGAACCGGCCGCGTTCCTCGACGGCGTCCGCCTTCGAATGCCAGTTGCCCATGACGTTGTGGAGACACAGTTTCAGAACGGCCCCTTGGGCAGGCGCCAGTCGCGGTTCGACACCGGTTTTTCTCTCGGCGGGAGGGTGTCCTTGGGCCAGTCCTTCGCGTGCTTGGCGCGATCTTGCTCGCTGGCGTAATAACGGAGCCAGAGTTGCATTTCCTCCTCGCCCCAACTGCCGAGCGTGTCATGGAACCAGCCGCCGCGCGGGGTGCGGCCTGGCAGATGTGCCGGTTCGCGCAGGCCGCGTTCCCAGAGCTCGGCATAGAGTTCGCGCTCGGTCAGGTGGTCGGTGTGCAGCACGTAGAAGCCGCGGAGGGCGAGGTTATGAAGAAGCTCCCAGAGGATGGGGGTGAGCATCTCGTCGGTGATTTCGGCGGGCGGCAGCAGCGGGATGTTTTGTTCGACAAGTTGTTGCGATGGCGGCACCCAGTTATCCGGTTCAACGGCTTCGAGTTCGGCCTCGGGCGGATCGAAGGGCGGCGTGCCAGGCAAAAACTCGGTATCGGCGTCAGCGATTTCGCGGTCGACGTCCATCAGGCCGAGCGGATCGGGTTCGGCGCCTTCCGTGGGGTCGTCGTCGCCGGGCAGCCATCCTGCGCGGGCTTCGAGCGGAAAGGGCGGCGTGGGCAGAAAACGGTCGCGGTCGCAGGCCCGGCCGTCGTGTGGGGTGCCGCGGGCGCTGAACTCGGAGATGATGGTCGTGGTGTTGGTTTGGGCTTCGGGCGGGATGTCGGTGGTTGGTTGGTCGAGCCATTGTTCCCAAAGGAAGGTGTAGAGGCCTCGGTCGTCCAGGTGGTCAGTGCCGCAAAAGAAGAGCCGGCGCGCCGCCGCGGCGTAGAGCAACTCCCAGAGCCGGCCGGGCATTTGGCGGTCATCCAGTTCGTTGGGGGGGAGCGGGGCGTAGCCGTAGCGCGCAAAGATTTCGCGGGGTGAGCGCCTCGGACAGCCCTCGGCAGGATCCATGGATTCTGGGGTGCCGCTTGACATAGACCGATTTCTCTTTATGTCGCAGGAATCATCTGGCACGGAGGCTATTGAAGTATTCATCTCCAGTCAACACGAGGTCATGCAGGCTTGTCGGAGAAACCCGCCGATATTAGACAACGCGCCGCTTTGCGTTATCTTCTCCCCATGAACAGCTCTCTCCTATTCGGCCCCCTGAATTGCCAGCGGACCGAACAGCAACAGTGAATCCCAAAGCCAATCACCCAGTGGGCCGTCGGTTGTCGCGCGACCTTGGTCTCCTCCTCTTCTGGGCGGTCGTGTACGGCGCGGACGCGGCCACAATTTGGAATGGTCCGCTCATCACCTACAGCCAGCCTGCGTCCGACCCGACGCAACCCGCCAACCAGGACCGGCTTACGGCGGGCGTGTGGCTGACGCGGGCAGCTTCCGGGGGCCTTTTCAATGCTGTGACCGAGACTTCAGCCACGGCCGACAGCCCAGCGGATACGGAGTGGGCCTTTGGAACCCTCGATAACTACGCCTCGCTGAGCTACACCAACTGGCTGGCTTGGCTCAACGGGCAATCCCCGGTGACCCTCGTGGGTCAGCGGACCGTAGTGCATCTCATCTCGGAGGACGTTTACATCGGCGTGCAATTCACCGTTTGGGGCTCGCACGGGGCAGGGGGGTTCGCCTACCAGAGGTCCACCCCGCCGCAGGTGATGCTAAGCTCGGCGAGGCTGGCCTCCAATCAGTTCTCATTCAGCTATGCCGCCAGTCCCGGGCTGACTTACGTGGTGCAGGCCTCGTCAAACCTGGCCGACTGGAGCCCGATCTCGACGAACCTGGCGGCGAGCAACCTGGTTCTCTTCACGGAGCCGTTGACCTCGAGAGGCCCGCGCTTCTACCGGGTCGCAACGGCGCCGACTCCTTGACTCGGCGGCCCTTGACATCGGGCAAGTCCTGTGGAAAGTAAGGGGGAGCCATGATAAAGGTTAGAAAGTCTTTTGAGCCATCGTTGCAAGGAAGGTGTTTCAGGCATCTCTACACTGTATGTAATATGATTAACCGCAGGCTTCTTTCTGTGACGACCGGTGGCTCGCGGGGCGCGGCATTTGTTTTGGCGGCGATGACGCTCCCGATGGGCCACGCAGCCACTGTTTGGACCGGGCCAACCATCAACTTCACCAAGTCCGCGGCGACGCCCTCCGACGTGATTATCGGGGGGAAGGTGGTTTTAACGCGAGGAAACAACCAGGTGCTGTACAACACCGCGGCTGGAGAGACCTCCGCGGGGTCTTCCAGTCCGGCCGACACGATGTGGGCGTTTGGGGCGCTTACCAATTACGCCAAATTGAGTTACCAATCGCTTGCGTCCCTGCGCAACGGGGACCTGGCCGGGCGTATTTTGAACCAGCCGATGGTGGTGCATCTCGTGAACGAAGACATTTACTTGTCCGTGAAGTTCACCGCATGGGCTCAGCATTTATCGGGAGGCGGCTTCGCGTACACGCGCTCGACCCCCGCGGTGTCCGTGGAGCCCACCGTGAGCATCAGCAGCCCACTGGCCGGGGCCACCTTTGCGGCCCCGGCCAGCGTAGGTTTGACGGCTTCCGTTGGCGGCGGCAGCGTGACGAATGTGGAATTCTTCGCCGGGGGGACTCTGCTGGGTCAAGCGACCGCCACGCCGTTCAGCATCACCGGGAGCATATCGGCGCCTGGGTCATACGCCCTGACGGCGGTGGCGACAGCCGGCGGGGTGTCAGCCACATCCTCGGTTGTCAACATTACGGTAGTCGCGCCGGTGCCCGTGTCTATGACTGCGCCGAGCGTTGGGGGGGGGCTGTTCGCATTCAGTTACAGCGCCAATCCCGGGCTGAGCTATGTGGTCCAAAGCTCGGCGAACCTGGTGGATTGGGTGTCTGTGGCCACCAATGTCGCTTCGAGCACGCGGGTTTCCTTTTCCGAGGCGCTGACGGCCAACCCGTCGCGCTATTATCGGGTCGGCCGGCTGGCCAACCCTTGATGCCGGGTGGAGCTGTGAGGGCCGCGAGATTGACCGCTGCCAGGCTTGCATTGGTGGCGAGAATTGGAATAGGGTGGCGCATTCCATGCGCCTGCTTTACGTAAGAGCCCGGCGCCTCACCGCGGGACTCGCGGGGGGCGTCGGTGTCGGCGCGCTGGCGTTGTTGGTTAATTCCTGTTCAACGGCCGGGCGGACGGAGGTTGATCCCCCGATGATCCAGGGGGCGACCTTCGTGGGCGACAAGGTGTGCCTGGATTGCCACGCCAAGATCGCGCGGGTCTTCCCTTCCAGCCCGCACGCGCGGCTGCATCCGGACACCGGCAAGATGCCGGGACAATACGGCTGCGAGTCTTGCCACGGCCCGGCGAGCAAGCACGTCGCGGCGGGCGGCGCGGGACGCGAAAAGCAGATCGTGAATCCGGGCAAAGACCCGCGGGCCTGTTTCCAATGCCATCTGGACATCAACGCCGAGTTTCATCTGCCCCAGCATCACCCTGTCACCGAAGGGAAGATGAATTGCGCGCAGTGCCACGACCCGCACGGCCTGGACATCATGAAGCCGAGCCATGGGCTGGCCATGGCCCGGTTGAACGAGTCGTGCGCGGAGTGCCATCGGGAACAGACGAGGCCCTTCGTATTCGACCACCCCGCGATGCGAGAGGGCTGCACCACCTGCCACAATCCTCACGGCTCGATCAACGCGAAGTTGCTGACCATCCGTGACGCGAACCTCTGCCTTCGCTGCCACGCCCAGGTGCAGGGTCCGGGCGCCGGAGGGGGATTCTACATCGGGAACGTGGACCATTCCGGCTACCTTCGCTACGGCGCCTGCTGGACGGCGGGCTGCCATGCGTCGATTCATGGCTCGAACGTCCAACCCTATTACTTTTATTGAAAAGGAGGAGCCACAACTTCACCGCGCGAATCTGGCTGGGCCTTTTCCCAGGGCTTCCGGCGGTCGGGCTGGCGGTGGAGGTTCCCGAATCCCAATTGCCTCCCCCCGCGGCAATCCGAGTCGACTTTGCGCGCGACGTCAAGCCGATTTTTCAGGCCTCCTGCCTCCGCTGTCACGGCCCGGAAAGACCCAAGAGCGGATTCCGGCTCGACACGCGCGAGGGGGCGCTGAAAGGCGGGGAAAACGGGGTTGATATCGTTGTGGGCAACAGTGTCCGCAGCCCCCTCATCCACAATGTGGCGCGGCTGGTGCCCGATCTGGAGATGCCGCCGGAAGGACGGGGCGAGCCGCTGACGAGCGCGCAGATTGGCTTGTTGCGCGCCTGGATTGATCAGGGCGCGGTTTGGGAAGCCACCGTGCCGACCAATATTGTGGATGTCACTCTCGTTCCGACCGCCGGCTGGACGTCCGTGAGCGGGGATGAGCGGAAGTTCCGCGAGCACTACTGGCGGCCGGACGGGGCCGATGGCGGCTTGGAACGGTTCGAGTTGTTCAAGCAGACGGGTCCGGATACCAAGGTGTCGGCCGCGGGGCATTTGTCGCTCGATGACTACAAACTGACTCTGGGCGCGGATAGAAACGACGTGGGGTTCGTGCATTCCGGATGGGAGCAGTATCGCAAGTACTACGACGATGCCGGGGGCAACTTCCCCTCGGGGGGAGTGCCGGTTCCGCATCGGCTGGGCACGGACCTTTTTCTGGATAACGGAAGAGCGTGGATTGATTTGGGGCTGACGCCGACGCACTGGCCGCGAATGGTGTTGGGCTATGAGTACGATTATAAGCGCGGGCAGGAGGCCACTACGAGTTGGGGGTCCGACGGCGTGGCCGGCGACCCGCGAAACATCGCTCCGGCGAGCAAGCAGATCGATGAGGGCACCCATATCATCAAATTCGACCTCGACGCCGAGGTCCAGGGTGTGACGATCGAAGACCGGTTCCGCGGCGAGTTCTACGGACTGAACACCCACTACACCAACATGGCAGCCCGCGGGTTTTCGCAGAACGCCAGCGAGGCGGATCATTACTTTCAAGGGGCCAACAGCATCCGGCTGGAGAAGGGGTTCAAGAGCTGGCTGTTCGGGTCGGGAGGTTACTTCTACAGCAAACTGAACGCCACCGATTCGTTCAGCGACGCCACAGCCAACAACAACGGCCTATTTCTCGCCTCGGTCCCGAATATCCCGCTGGAGCGGGAGTCGCACATTTTCAACCTGACCGGGCTGCTCGGCCCCTTTGATGGGTTGACGGTTTCGTCCGGGGCACAAGCCCAATGGACGCGCCAGCAAGCGACCGGCAGTGGCAATCTGAACGGGATAGCGTACGCGCTCCCGCCTTCCAGCAATCTCAGCATCAACCCAGCGGCGCTGCTTTCCGATTACGAGCAGGAGACCTTTTCAGAGACCTTGGGCCTTCGCTACAGCAAGGTCCCGTTCACGTCGCTATTTGCCGACGCCCGGTTTCAGCAGGAGGCCATCGACCAAACGGAGCGAGACACCCAGCCCGGGACCAGTTTTCTGGAGGAACCCTCTTTTACGAGGCGGCTGACGGATTTTCGAGTTGGTTTCAGCACGTCGCCCTGGCAGAGCGCGTCCTTCACGGGCCACTACCGCCGCTATGAGGACGACAGCCACTACCAGACCAATCAGGTAGCCCAGCCCGCAGGGGGGTATCCCGGCATGATTAGCGACCGGGACCTGGTCACAGACGAGATCGAGGCCAAGCTGGTGTTGCGCGCGTCTGCCTGGCTCAAGACGAGCTTGTCCTATCAGTTTCTCTCCACGGACTACAACCAGGATACCCGCCCTGCTTTCGATCCGGTGTCTTCAACCATTTACTCGCCGGGTGGGGGCATTTTGGCCGGCAGCTCCGGTTCACACATTATCAGCCTGGGAGCCACCGTCACTCCCCTGCGGCGGTTGTCCCTCTCGAGCACTTTCTCCTACCAGCGGACCCGGATTACCACGGCCAGCGGGGGCTTGATTCCGCCATACCAGGGCAGCGTTTACAGTGCTCTGGCCACGGGCACCTACATCCTCAGCCCCACGACGGACCTAACGCTGAACTATTCATTTTCCCTTGGGGACTACGCCCATCATGATTACGACTCAAACCCCGAAAGCCCGCCGCCCTTGGGCATTCGTTACCAGCAACATGCGGTCCAGGCGGTCCTTTCCCGCCGCCTGAGCAAGAGCTTCACTACCCGGCTCCGGTATGCCTTCTATTATTATGACGAGCCGACGGCAGGAGGGGCCGCCGACTACCAGGCCCACACGATCTTCGCAACGCTGACCTACCGCCTTCACTGAGCCTGGGATGGCAAATCCATGCACTCTCCATTTCCATTCGCCACTCTTCCTGCTAATCTCCGGTTGAACCAACACGAAAGGCTCTCGAATGCGGCGAATATCATTGATAGCAGGCGGGATTTTGGCGGCGGCTCGAATCGGACTGGCGGCGGAGGTCCCCAACCTGCCGGCGTCGGTCGCGCCGGCGGAGCTGAAGGAGAAGCAGGAATGGGTGCAAAAGCACTTGTTCGAGGCCGAGGGGTCGAGACCTTTCTCCTTCATCTATGGGGGGCAATCCTCGACGGCGCTCCTTCCTTCCTGGAGCAAGAGGGTCACTTCCGGCGCGCTGGACGAGAACCGGACGGAGCACTTGCTGATTTGGGCCGATGCCCAGTCGGGACTGGAAGTGCGCTGCCGGGCGGTCGAGTATCAGGATTATCCTACCGTCGAGTGGACGCTCTATTTCAAGAACACCGGCGCCAAGGAGACGCCGATACTCTCCGGGATACAGGCCCTCGATGTGAAGCTTCGGCGGACGGCATCGGACGAGTTCGTGCTGCACTACAACGCCGGGGACAGTTGCGCGCCGGGGAGCTATGAGCCGTTTCGCGTGGAACTGGAGAACGGCAAGGGAAGGCGGTTTGCCCCGAACGGGGGCCGTCCGACCAACGGGAGTTACCCCTATTTCAATCTGGAGTACGATGGCGGCGGTCTGATCTCGGTCCTGGGCTGGCCCGGGCAGTGGGCGGCGGGCTTTGAGCGGGACGAGGCAAAGGGCCTGCGCATCACGGGCGGGCAGGAACTGACCCGCATGAAACTGCTGCCCGGCGAGGAAGTCCGCTCGCCGCTCGTGGTGCTCCAATTTTGGCGCGGGGACTGGATTCGCGCACAGAATCTCTGGCGACGCTGGATGGTCGCCCACAACCTGCCCCGCCCGGGCGGGAAGTGTCCCGAGCCGTTTACGTCCGTTTGCCTCGGTCTGCACCAGTCCGAGAAGACCGAGAAGGAGGGGATTGATTTTTTCGAGCAGAACCATGCAGGGCTGGACTACTGGTGGATGGATGCGGGCTGGTACCCGACCGACGGGGACTGGGTGAAGGTCGGCACGTGGGAGCCGGACCCGCAACGCTTTCCCAACGGGATCAAGGCGGTCTCGGATTATGCGCATTCAAAGGGTCTCAAGCTGGTCCTCTGGTTCGAGCCCGAACGGGTAGTCAAGGGTACCTGGCTCTTCGAGCAGCACCCGGAATGGCTCCTGGGGAAGGGGGACACGCGGCTGCTCGACCTGGGCAACCCGCAGGCCCGGGGGTGGCTTACCTCGCATATCGATGCGTTCCTGACGCGGGAGGGGGTTGACCTCTACCGGCAGGACTTCAATTTCGATCCGCTCGGCTACTGGCGTGAGGCTGATGCGCCGGATCGACAGGGCTACACGGAGAATATGCACGTGCAGGGCTATCTTGCCTATTGGGATGAATTGCGCCGCCGGCATCCACAGATGTTGATCGATAGCTGCGCCTCGGGCGGCCGGCGAAACGATCTCGAGACGTTACGCCGCGCCGTGCCGCTGTTGCGGAGCGATTACCAGGAGCCGCAAAACCCCAAGGACCCCAACATGGTCGTCGGAAATCAAGGCCATACCTACGGGCTTTCATTCTGGGTGCCTTATTATGGCACGGGCCAATTTGCCAATGACAGCTACGGTTTCCGCAGCCACCTCTGCCCGGCGATGGGCATCGGGTTTGTCCCGGGAAAGCCTGACTGGCAGGCCTGGCGCCGGGCGAAGGAGGATTGGCTCCGCGCCGGCCCGAACTTCCAGGGCGATTATTACCCGCTGACCGGCTACACCTTGGCCGACAATGCCTGGATAGCCTGGCAGTTCCATCGCCCGGCGACTGGCGAAGGAATGGTCCAGGCATTCCGTCGTCCCCGCGATCTGGAGCCGGAGAAGCGGTTTGTGCTGCGCGGTCTTGACCCGCAGGCAACCTACGAGTTTGAGGACCTCGGCTCAGATACCCCCGGGCCGGTCCGGTTTTCCGGGCGCGGGTTGATGGACTCGGGGCTGCCGGTAAAACTCGCCCAGCCTCGCCAGGCGGCGCTGCTGATCTACAAAAAAGCAGGGCAATGAGCGGCGGCGCAGAGGCGGTTGAATCGAGCACTCGCGCGGTCCCTTAGCCCGCCGGGCGCGCTTTATGGCCGGAGGCGGAAGACCTGTGCGCGCGCGGCGTGATTCGTCAGGGTGATTTCAAGGTCCTCGCGCTCCTTGTTGTTTGCGGCCAATTCCGTAAGGCGCCCCTAAGAAACCTTGCGCTCGGGTGTCCTATGATCGGAAGCTGTTTCCGCGCTTGACCGCCGCCGCCAAGGGGTGAGCGGCGCGGCGCCTTATCGAATATGAAAACGACGGTAGGAATCCTCAGGACAGGGTTGTTAATTCTCGCCAGCCTTCCGCTGGCGTGGCATGTCTCCGCCCAGGAGATTGGTTACATTGAGACATTCGGCTTGGCGGGGGACAGGGAGGCCGCGCTCAAGGAATTGGTTCCGGGGACGGACGACTACTTCTACTACCACGCCTTGCAGGCCCAGAACACCGGACAGCGGGAGCGATTCCAGGAGGTCATCGAGCGCTGGACTCGCGAGCGGAACGGTCGAATGATGGAGGGCGCCCGGGAATTGCTGAACCGCCAGGCCCTGCTGGACTACGAGAAGGACCCGCAGAAGACGCTCACGTATTTGCGGGAGCAGTTGGACCTTCACTTCGACCACGCGAGGAAAACGGGGGAACGGCACAGCGACGCGCCCACGAAGTTCGACAACGGCATGATCAGCGCCGAGACGCTCCTCAAGTCCGCGTTGGCGCGAGACCCGGGGAGTTTGGAGAGGGTTGAAGACGCCGGGCTGGAGCTTGCGGCCGTGCAGCCGATAACAGGGGATCAACGCCGGAACCTGCTGGCGCGCCTGCAGCGGCCGGACCTCCCGGCTCTCGTGGACCTGATACTGGCCGACCTGGCGTACCGGGACAGCCGCGGTTTCGGGAGCCTCGACATCCACAAGCGGCTGACGGTTGCGCAGATGGACGAGTTGCTGCGGAAGGAACCTGGGCTGCGGAACCAGGGGGCCTTTTGCAATGCCTACCTGGCCAAACTGGTCCCCGAGAACGAGGTGGAGCCGGACACCGACCCCGCGGCTCTCGGGGCGTATCTTGAACGGGTGTGGGCTTTCGTGAGGACGCTCGATCCGGTTCACAATTCCCTCAAGGCCCACGTGCTTTACCATCGTCTTCGCCACGGGCAGAGGCAGGGGATATATGACCACGACCTTTTCCTGGAGTACGTGAAGCTGCCGCGCAATGTGCCTTACCTGCGCGAGGAGGTCCGGCAGCAGCTTCCCCGCGGTGATTACATGGCCCAGCTCGACCAGGGGTTTGGGCTGGCGTCCCTGGCGCCCATCGGCAACGAGGAACCGCTGGTCCGGGATTTCCTCTTGGACTTTCTGCGCGAGGCGCCCAACTACGACGAGTATCGCCCGTGGCTGCGCGACGATTTCCTAAAGCGCCTCTTCGCCGAGTCGAAGATCGTCAACGGTGTTGGCGAGCCGCAGCAGTGGGCGCCGCTGCTCTCGCCGGAGGAGTACCGGGGCCTGAAGGAGCGGGTGGACATTGACTTTGCGCCTGACAATCCGGAGGTCGTGGGGGCCGATGCGCCCGTAAAGCTGACCGCGTTCGTTAAGAACGTGCCTGCGCTCATCGTCAAGGTCTATGAGATCAACACCTTCAACTATTATCGGGAAACTGGCCATCCGCTGAACCTGGCCATCAACCTGGACGGACTGGTGGCCTCCTCCGAGCGCCGTCTCCGGTATCAGGAGCCGTCCGAGCGCCGGGTGGCGCGCGCGTTTGAGTTTCCGGAGATCAAGGGCCGGGGCGCCTACGTTGTCGAACTCATTGGCAACGGCAAGAGCAGCCGCGCGCTGGTGCAGAAGGGGCGGCTGGGCGTGCTCCAGGAGGTCACGCCGGCAGGCCACGCCTTCACGGTGGTGGACGAGGCGGGACGGCGCCTTGCGGACGCCCGCGCCTGGCTGGGCGGACGCGAATTCGCGCCCGGCCAGGACGGTCGGATTCTGGTCCCGTTCAGCACGGAGCCGCGGTCCGAGACCTTGATCGTGCAGCAGGGCGGCTTCGCCTCCATCTCGCGGTTCGACCATCTCGCCGAGAATTACGAGTTGAGCGCGGGCATCTACGTGGACCGCGAGTCCCTGATTCGCCGTGAAAAGGCGCAGGTGGCGCTCCGGCCGATCCTGCGCGTCAACGGCCGGCCCGCCAGCCTCAAGCTGCTCGAGGAGCCTCGACTGGTCGTCGAGTCGGTCGACATTCAGGGCATCTCGACGGTGAAGGAGTTTCCCAGCTTGCAGTTGCGCGAGGACGCGGAGACCGTCTGCGAGATACTGGTTCCGGAGAACACCGTGAGCCTCACGGCGACCTTCAAGGCCCGCATCCAGAACGTCAGCCGGAACAGGAAAGAGGACCTGGCGAGCGGCGCCGCGTTCACCCTCAACGGCATTGACCGCAGCCAGGCGGTCCAGGATTTGCACCTGGGCCGGTCGATCGCCGGCTACGTGGTCGAGTTGCGCGGGAAGAACGGCGAGCCGCTTGCCGGAGAACCGCTCGCGTGCGCCTTCAAGCACAGGCAGTTCCGCGACGAAGTGCAAACGGGCCTCAAGACGGACGAGCAGGGCCGCGCCTGGCTGGGACAACTCGAGGGGATCGAGTGGTTGCGCGTGAAGGAGCCGGCCGGGCGGGAGCAGAAATGGTTCACCGCGCGCGGGGCCTGCGCCCGGCCGGCCGAGTTGCACGGGCGCGCGGGGGAGACGTTGCGCGTGCCGGTCGTGTCCGAGGGTCTCGACCCGCTCAAGGAGGCGTCGCTGCTCGAAGTGCGGCGCGGCCAGTTCGTGAAGGACTGGCACGAGGCCCTCGCCATTGCCGGCGGTTTCCTCGAACTGCGCAACCTGCCCGCGGGCGATTACTCCCTCCGCCTCAAGCCCGAGGCGGGTGAGATCGCGGTCGCGGTTACACAGGGCGAGGATCGGGATGGCTTCATTCTCTCGGAGAGGCGGGCGCTGGAGCGTCCCCGCCTCGAGCCCTTGCAGGTTGCCTCGGTTGAAACCGGGGCGGAGGCGGTGGAAATCCGTCTTGCGAACTCCACGCCCTTCACGCGGGTCCACGTTTTCGCAACCCGCTATTTGCCGGCCTACGACGTGTTCGCGAAGCTGGGCTTTGGGGGCGCGTCACCGCTCCAGCAGCAGGTTTGGCGGCCTTCGCGGACGTTTTACGAGTCCGGGCGAGACATCGGCGACGAGTACCGCTACATCCTTGACCGCCAGTCGGCCAGGAAGTTTGCCGGCACCATGCTCGATGCCCCGGGATTGCTGCTGAACCCGTGGGCCTTGCGGGACACGGAGACCCAGGCGGAAGTGCTTGCGGGCGGCGGGGCTTATGCCGGCGCGTCCGCTCCGATGGCGCAGACCGCCGCGGCCGCGGCCCAAGCCGGCGAGGCCGCCGGCGAGCCGCCCGAGGGATATGCCTCGCTCGATTTCCTGAAACAACCCGCGGTGGTGCTGCTGAACCTGGTGCCGGATAAGGAGGGCCGAATCCGCATCCCGATGGCCGAGCTTAAGGGCAAACCGGAGTTGCGCGTCCTAGCGGTGGACCCGCTGGCGACCATCCTGAAAAACGTCATTCTCGAAGACACGCCGGTCCAGACCCGGGAGCTTCGACTCGCCGCCGGCCTGGACCCCGCGAAAAGCTACTCCGAGCAGAAGCTAATCACCTCGGTGACGGCCAAAGGGGGCCTGGTCATCGCCGACGTGACGACCGCCCGCTTTGAAATCTGCGATACGGTGGCCAAGGCGTATCGGCTGCTGGCAACGCTGGGCGGCAACCCGACCTTCAGTGAGTTCTCGTTCGTCGCCAACTGGTCGGACCTGGACCCGGCTGAGAAGCAGCGCCAATACTCCAAGTATGCCTGCCACGAGCTGAGCTTCTTCCTCTACCATAAGGACCCCGAGTTCTTCCGGGCGGTAATAGCGCCCTACCTCAAAAACAAGAAGGACAAGACCTTCATGGACCGCTGGTTGCTCGGGGACGACCTCAAGGACTACCTCGAACCGTGGCGCTTCGGCCGGCTGAACGTCGTGGAAAGAATCCTGCTTGGCAGGCGCGTGGCCGAACAGCAGGCCTCCATCACCCGCGACGTGCGTGATCTCGCCGACCTGATCCCGCCGGACCTCGAGGATTTCAATCATCGCTTCGACACGGCGGCGCAGACCGGCGCGGTGGAAACCGAAGGCGGCGCGCGCGGGGCCATAGAGAATCTGCGGAAAACGGAGGACGAATCGCGAGCCACCCGGCGGTTCGCATTGGGCGTGGTGAACAGGCCCGCGTCACAGGCCGTCCCCGTTGCGGCGCCCGCGGGGGGCGCTGCCGGGCAGGGCGGCGGGATGGGCGGCGGGGGATTGGCGGCGGGAGAGCGGCGTCCGCGGCCGGCAGATTCGGCCGCGCTCGCCGCCAAGGTCCCAGCCGACCGCTTAATGCGGCAGCGAGCGTTGCGCGTTTCCACCAGCGATGCCTTGCTCGGCGAGGAACAAGACAAGGACTTCTTTGCTGCCGACGTCAAGCAACGCGAGGCCGCGCGGCGTTTCTTCCAGAAACTGGACCGAACCAAGGAGTGGGCCGAGGATAACTATTATCACCTCCCCATCGAACAGCAGCTTGCGGACCTGGTGACCGTGAACGACTTCTGGGCCGACTACGCGAAGCATGACGGCCAGACGCCGTTCCTCTCGAAGTCGTTCCCGCAGGCGACGCGGAATTTCACGGAGATGATGCTTGCCCTGGCCGTTCTCGACCTGCCTTTCAAGGCCGGCCACCACGAGGAAAAGCTCGACGGCCTTCGCTACACCTTGGAGGCAGGCTCGCCCCTGGTCATTTTCCACCGCGAAATCCGCCAGGCGCCCAAGGCCGACGAGCCGGGCGGGATGCTCGTCGCGCAGCACTTCTTCCGGGCGGACGACCGCTACCGGCAGGAGAACAACGAGCGGACCGACAAGTACGTCACCGAGGAATTCCTGCCGCGCGTGGTCTATGGCGCGGAGGTGGTGCTGACCAACCCCAGCGGCAGCCGGCAGAAGCTGGAGGCGCTGCTCCAAATCCCGGTCGGCGCGATTCCTGTCGGGGGACCGGGGCTGAGGCCGGTCAACGACCCCCGGACCGGGTTGCAGGTTCCGGTCGGTGCGGTCCCTTTGGGCGGCGGCTTCTACACGCGCGGCGTGTACGTGGCGCTGGAGCCTTACAGCACGCAGCGGTTGGAGTACTATTTCTACTTCCCTGGGACGGGCAAGTACGAGCACTACCCGGTCACCGTTGCGCGCAACGACCAAGTGGTGGCGGGCGCCGCCCCGTTCGTGTTCAATGTCGTCGAGCGCCTGAGCCGCATCGATAAGACCTCTTGGGCGTGGGTCTCCCAAAACGGCGCGCCCGATGAGGTCCTCGCGTTTCTGGACCAGGCGAACCTCCACCGGCTCGACCTGAATGAAATCGCCTGGCGCATGAAGGACCGTGACTGGTTCAAGCGGGCCACCTCGCTGCTGGAGCGGCGCCATGTCTGGCAGGAGACTTTGTGGTCCTACGGTCTTCTGCACAACGATCCGGAGACGATTCGCGCTTTCCTGCGCCACTCGCCCTTCGCGGACCGCTGCGGGCTCTGGCTGGTGTCGCCGCTGTTGACGCTCGATCCGGTCGAGCGGTTGGCCTACCAGCACCTGGAATACGCCCCGCTGGTCAACCCTCGATCGCACCAGGTCGGCCCCAAGCGCAAAATCCTGAACACCCGTTTCCGGGAGCAGTATCAACGCTTCATGAGGGTGCTCAGCTACAAACCGGCGCTCACGGACGCGGATAAGCTGGCCGTGGCCTGTTACCTGACGCTCCAGGATCGCATCGAGGAGGCGCTCGACTGGTTTGGCCGGGTGGACCGCGCGGCGGTGCCGGAGCAACTGCAGTACGACTACCTCGGAGCCTGCCTGGCGTTGCATCGCGGAGACGTCGAAGGGGCGCGGAAGCTGGCGCAAGCTCACGCGCAGGAAGGTGTGAGCCGGTGGCGGAGCCTCTTCGCGCAAGTGCTCGGCCAACTCGACGAACTGGGCGGCGGCGCCGCCAGCGCGGCGAACAAAGAAAGCCGCGACCAGTCACAGGGGGCGTTGGCGGCGACCGAACCGGCCCTCGAAATGCAGGTCGAGGCGGGCCAAATCCGGCTCGACTATCGCAACCTCAAGGGCTGCACGCTGAACTTTTACCCAATGGACATCGAACTGTTGTTCTCGCGGAGTCCGTTCCTGCAGGATGGAGCGGCCCAGTTTTCGTACATCCGGCCGGTGTTGAGCCAGTCCGTGGAACTGCCGGCGGGCAAGGAGGTGCTTTCTGTCGAACTTCCCGCGGAGTTCCACGCCAGGAACGTGATGGTCGAGGTGTTGGCCGCGGGCATCCGCAAGACCCAGGCCTACTATGCCAACACGCTTAAGGTGCAGTTGATCGAGACCTACGGCCAACTGGCGGTCACGCACGCCGAGTCCAAAAGGCCGGTGCCGGGCGCCTACGTCAAAGTCTATATGAAGACCAAGGGCGGCGAGGTGAAGTTCTTCAAGGACGGCTAC
Organism: uncultured Verrucomicrobiota bacterium; assembly: GCA_964653485.1. Classification (GTDB taxonomy): domain Bacteria; phylum Verrucomicrobiota; class Verrucomicrobiia; order Limisphaerales; family UBA8199; genus CAVQND01. Next base: position 25,508 of record CAZZFF010000086.1, read on the forward strand.
ACCGACGTGCGGGGACGCTTCGACTACGCCTCGCTGAACACCAACGAGCTGGACAACGCCGAGCGCCTTGCGGTGCTGGTCCTAAGCCCGGAGTTGGGGGCGGTCGTGCGCGAGGCGGCCCCGCCGACGCGGTGAGGCGGGGACGGGGAGCGGCGGAGCGTGGGAGCGTGAGAGGGACAACGATCCCCTCTACGCTCCAACGTGGCCGGCCGCGAGCCACAGGCCGTGAATCCGGCTTTTGCGCGGGTCGTTTGAGCCTTGGAAGGAGTTGAGGAGCTTCTCCAACCCGCTGCACAGTTTTGCGGGGGTGTCCAGGTATAGCTTGTCCGCGGCAGCCTCAGACCGGGGTGCAAGCGCGGGCAGCTTGCCTGCAGACAGCAACTCGGCGCGCTCGCGCGCGGCCAACAGGCAGTCCACGGCCAGGCGCGCGTGAGCGGCCTCATAAGAGTCCTTCAGGCCGGCGACGACCATGGCCTCGTTAAAACGCCGGAGGCGGGCGGCGCGGTCCAACAGCGTTTTGAGAGTGACTTCCTGGGTGGCAGGCCCGGAAGAAGCTGCGAGCTTGCCATCGACATAGAGGGCTGAGTTTCCCTCCGCGTCGACCGTCGCAGCCAGGTGCGTCCACCGGGCGGGCTGGAGCTTCACGTCCGCGGAGACGGTGCCGGAGTCGCTGATCAGCCGGAGGGCGTTGCCCGGGAATGTGTCGAAGGTATAGCCCGTGGCGCCACCGACCGGGCATTTATCGATGAGTCGGCCCTTGGTGGCGCCGGGGCGGACCAGGGCGTACCAGGTGCCGCCGGCGGCGAGACCCAGGGCAGGGGACGTGGGCACTTCGAGGTAGCCCTCGCCGGTCAAATGAAGGGCCTTGCCCAAAGGGGATTCGACCACGGAAACGGAGCCGACGGATTTGGCGGCCGCGGCTTTGCCGGCGGCGTTTGGGAACACGGCGTTGTCCGCCTGCTCAAAGGTCCAGTTGCCGACCAAGGCCGCGTCGCGGAGGAGCGGTCCTGGGGCGTCCTTGGAGAGCTGGGCGATTTCTTCCGCGTTCAGCGCGCGGTTGAAAACGCAGACCCTGGCCAAGTCTCCGACGAACCGGCTGCCGCCCTGGCCGTCCGCTCCGATGCGCAGAGGCAACTCGTTCGCGGCGATGACCGGAGGTTTCTCGAGCGGCCGGGGCCACGATGCCAGAGAGGGCAACGGCGCAAGGGAGCAATCGGGTTTGGGCGCTTTGAACGTCCCGGCTGCGGCCTCTCCCCTGACAATTTGGATGGCGGCAAGCTCGGGCGTTGATTTGTAGGGCAGGAACACGGAATCCGCATCGAAAGACTTCCAGCGTTTGCCGTTGACACGGACCGATTTTATTGGCCCGGCGCCTGTGACGGCCAAGTAAAGCCGCTTGGTCCCGAACCGGATGGGGAAGCGTTGTTCGAGGCGGGTGATGCCCTCCGGGATATGAGGCACCAACCGCAAGCCGGCGGCGCTGTACAGGTACTCGAAAAGCCCGCGGATGAGTCCGGACGGAGCGCCGAAGGCATCGTAGGTGAGGTTGATGGGTTCTCCGGGCTGATAGACCGCGTTGCCGAAGTCCACGAGCGGGTTGTCCATCCTGAACCGGCGGGCGAAGGTCATTATGTGCTTCATCGAGCGTCGCGCGTCTTCGTACTTGCCGAGGCGGTAGTAGGCCATCAGCGCCCGGGCCTCGCAGGTGGTCCAATGGCCGCCGTTGACCCACGTGCCGAAAGCCCAGAGTCCCTGCGGGGCTTCGTACATGTCGTCGAGGGACGGGCAGTTTGCCACGATGACGTCGTAGGGGCGGAGCCCTGGGATAGAGGCCAGCTTCCGGTAAATCCGCAGGGATTGCGCCTCGTCCACGACCCGGAAGCAGATCGCGTCGTGATTGGGGGAGGCCTCGAAATAGCCGTGGCTGGCGGCGCCATAGACTCCATGTCTCGTCCCGTCCGGGTCAAGCGACTTGACCAGGTAACCCTCGTCCGTGGCGAGCAGGGCCAGGCCATCGCGGGCGGAGGCCCGGCGGCCGGACCATAGCTCGGCCTGAGCGGTTCGACCTCCGAGTTTCTCAAGCTCAATAAGGCGGTCAAGGAACGCGATGTAGGTGACCGAAAGGCCGGCGAGGTAACCCATTCCGTAGGCGCCATCGGCCTGTTTGACGCCCGCGTAGCTTGGGGCCAGGAGATTGCCGGCCGGGCCGGCAAGGAAGAGGTTGTTTTTAGGGTCGCGCCGGGATTCGACGAAGCTGGCGCACCGCTCGAGCTTCGGCAGGTATTTTGCCAGGGCGGCGGGGTCGCGGTTGACCAGGAGGAGTTCGGATTGCATCAGGCCGCCCGCGGCAGTGAACTCGATGCCCCAATCGTGGATGCCAACCCGTCCATCGCCCTGCCGATGCATGGCCCAGGTGTCGCTGGCGCAATCCATCAGGCAGCCGTCGGGCGGGACCCAACTGTCTTTGCCGTTCCAAACGTAGCTGGTCTTGCCGTCGCCCATCTTG
>CAZZFF010000087.1:0-27441 GCA_964653485.1 uncultured Verrucomicrobiota bacterium
CGAGCCGGCGGAATCGTTGTAGATGCCCTCGCCCGGGCGGGAGAGCAGGCGCGGGGCGGGGTTGTTGTCATCCATGATGAGGTAGGCGTCGGCCTCGTTGCATTGGAGGGCGATGCGGATGACCATCTGGCCGAGGGTGGTGCGGGCGACGGTGTAGGCGCCGCCCAGGGTTTGGGAGCCGAGGAGGACGTGGATGCCGAAGGCGCGGCCCTGGCGCACGATGCGGTCCAGGAGCAGGGAGGCGGTCTGGGCGATCTTGTCGTCTTCGACAAAGAACTCCTGGAATTCATCGATGAGGAGCAGGCAGCGGGGCATCGGCTCGGCGCCGCCGGCGCGTTTGTAGCCCGGGATGTCCTGGACCCCGAGGCCGCGGAAGATATCGCCGCGGCGTTTCAACTCGTCGTCCACGCGCTGGAGCACGCTGAGTCCGAACTCGCGGTCGCTCTCGATGGCCACGACGCGGGCGTGAGGGAGGCGATGGGAGGCGTAGCATTTGAATTCCACGCCTTTTTTGAAGTCGACGAGGTAGAACTCGACCTGGAGTGGGCTGTACCAGAGGGCGAGGTTGGTGATAATGACGTGGAAGAGCGTGGACTTGCCTGAGCCGGTTTTCCCGGCGATGAGGCCGTGCTGGCGGGTGCCCTTGCCGAGGGCGAGGTATTGGAGTTTGGTCGCGCCGGTGCGCCCGACGGGGACGCGCAGTTCGGTGGTGCTGTCCAGGCTCCAGAACTCGGCTTCCGGAGGGATGACTTGGGCAAAGGGGACTTCCACCCGGCTGGAGTCGCGGCTCTTCGAGCCGATCTGGTGAACCAGGTCGATGGCAAGGCTGGCGGGCGGGGGCGCGTCGATGACCAGGTTCGTGCCCGGCAGGGGATTGGAGGTGGGGACGAAGGCCCCGGCCTTGAAGGCCACACAGAAGCTGCTTTTTCTGAGTTCATCGGGGATGAACTCCTGGGGCAAGGGCTGACGCAGGTCCCAATGAATGAGGGTATAGACGCCGCAGCGGGCGCCGCTGGCGGCGATGCTGAGGAGGCGCTTGGCGGCGGTCTCGCTGAAATTGACGGGAAAATCGGCGATGACGAGGAAGTGATATTTCTCGGCAATCACGCCCGCCTGTTCGTTGTATTCGGCGATCGTCGCGTATTCGTTGCGCAGGTACATCTGGATGACCTTTTCCATGTGCTCGTTGAGGTCAGCCAGGCGTTGTTCGATCTGGGTGGTTTGCGTCCAGATGCGGCTGTTGATGATCTGCTCTTCGTAATCGGCCAGGTGCATCACGCCGGCGAAATTCTGGCCCAGGCCGACGGGATCGATGATGGAGAAGTTCAAGCGGCCGGGCGGGGCGGTGGCCAGGAGCCGGAGGATGATATTGTCGAGGGCGCCGATGGCGTCATCGTGGCCGGTTTCGGTGGTTTCGAAGAGGATCGAGCCTTGTTCGGGAAAGGCCAACGAGAGGGCCACGGAGAAGCGGGCGGGGCCGGGCAAGGCCAGGCGGGAGTCTTTGGGAAGGCCCTCGCAGAGTTGGGCGGCGTCCACCTCGATGTGCCCGAATTTGGCGGCGGCGGAGAATTTGTCCGGGGGCTGCCAGTTCCCCCAAACGGGCGCCGACCATGGCGGGAAGAACTTCTCGGAGAAGGAGTTGGTGGCCTGGATGGCGCCATAGACAGGTTGCAGGCGGGCCTGCCACTCGGCGGCCAGCCCGCGCCACTCGGCTTCATAAGCGGCCCGGAGCGTTTTCTCCCGCTCTTCGCCGGCGGCGATGAGGGCCTGGCGTTTGGCCTCGGACTGCCGGTTGAGGGACTCGATGGCATCGGCGTGGCGCCGTGTGAGCCGTTCCAACTTCAGGGCGTGGAGTTGCTCGTGCCGGGCAGTGACTCGCACAGATTTTTTGTCTGCCTGCATCCTGCACGAAATCCGCGCCTCCCCCGCCTTGGCCAGAGTGACTTTCAACTGCTGGTCGACGCCTTGCAACGTGCTCTGGTAGTTGTCCTGGAGGCGCTGTTCTTCCTGCTGGAAATGCGTCTGGGCTTTCTGCTGGCAGGCGCCGTGCAGGAGCCGGGCCTTGGCCAGAGTGGCGGCGAGGGAATCAGCGAGGGGACGGCTCGATCGAGCTGCGAAATGGCGGGCGATGAAGACGGCGGCAAACCCCGCGGCGGCCTGGCCGGCGACGGACGGCAAGGGGGGCGAGCTGGTGCCGAAATGCTGGAGCACAAGCACCGTGCCGACCGCGCCCAGGGCGAGAACAAGCCAGAGAGGCCAGTAGCGGAAAGGGCGGAGGAGGAGGTTCTTGCGGAACCGGGCGGACTCGCCGCCGGCTTTGGCGAGCAGGCGGCGAAGTTCTTCAAGCAGGGCGTTTTCGTCCGGCGCGAGATCGGCTTGGGCCTTTTCGTAGGCCTTGGCAAAGAGGCGCAGAAAGGTCCGGTAACCGCTGAAGGCGTGTTGGGCGGCCATTTCGAGGTCCGCCAAGGTGTGCTCTTCGGCGGCCAGGGCGGTTTTGTAATCTTCAAACCGCTTGAGGTTGGCAGCCAAGCCCGATTCACGGTCGCGCTCGGCCTGGAGCATCGTCCTTTGGAATTCGTATTTTCGGGAACCGGTCTGGTTTTCGACCTTTTCGAGGCCCCGTTCCTTGCTGGACTGGTAGGCCTTGCCGATGCGGACCTTGCGGTGCTCGTAGTTCAGCTCGGTGGCGCTCCTGGCCGCTGCGGCCTCGGTCTCCGTCTGGGCGAGGGCCTCGGCGGTTTCGCGGGCGAGGTCGTTGAGGGCGACCTTGTCGCGGACCCGTTCGCGGGCCAGCCGGGCTTGCAAATTGTCGTGGAGCTTGTTGGCCCTGGCGGTCAGGTCGCGGACGGCGCCTCTCAGGCTCTCGAGAAGGTCGAGGGTCTTGCCGGGACCGAGGTTGCTATTCACAGTCTCTCCTGATCTTTTGGAGGAGCTTGTCCAACTGCTCGATGACGCCGACGGTTTTGTCGACGCTGGAGAAGAGTTCAGCGAGGTATTCCTCCTCAAATTCCTGGGCCTTGGAATCTCTCCAATAAGCCTTGGTCTCCTGCCATTGGGTCCACAATTCTCTGGTGATGCCCGAAAGTCTGGAAGCGTTGGCGTTCATGTTCCGGCCTTGGGTTAACGCGGGTCAATCCGGAGAGGGTGCTCCCGGAGTTCCCGTTGGGGAGGCGGCCTGGGTGGTGGCGGGAGTCCCGGTTGGGGCGGCCGGGCCGGGAGAGGCGGAGGGCGGAGGGGTGCCCGCGTAAGCGTCGAGGGTGCTGACGGCCTGGGCCAAATAGGCTATCGCCTGCACCAGGTCTTTGGCCAGGAGCGTATGGAGCTTCTCGGTTTGCTTGACGAGGGGCTGCACACGATTCTCGAAATCGCGGTGCCACCGTTTGAGGGTTCGCAACTTGTCATCCGCTTCATCTTTCGCGCGTTTGGCGCGATGAACGGCAACGACCGTGGCGGAGGTTTCCTCGCGCAGGCTGTCGATGCGGGCGCTGAAGAGCGCCTGCTGGGCCTCTTCCAGCGTCCGGGTGCGGAGGCGCAACTCGCTTTCCCAATGGGCGCGTTGTTCGTTCTCCAGCCAGAGACGGGTGCGGAGGACGTCGGCGCTGACCTCCTCGATCGTGGGCCGGGCCTTGCTGATGTAAAGGACCAAGTCGGCGCGGAAGGCATCCAGGGCGTCCACGGCGGTGACATTGGCCTTTTGGGTCATGGGCTAACGCTGGTTGAGATACTCCTCGATGCGCTGGGCCTTGCGCAGGAGGTAAGGGGTCTGCTGGTTGGAGATTTCGATGAACTTCTTGAGCGCCTTCATTACTTGTTTGAATTCATCGGCGAACTTGGCGTGCTCCTGGTCCTGCCAGGTGTCGCTCAGGGCGGCAAAGCGCGTCTGCAAGGAGACGATCTTGTCCTGGACATCGGTGTTGAACCGTTTGAGTTCCTCGGCGAACCGCCGCACCTGCTCCGGATCCATGATTGCCTGGGCCATACTCGTTCTTTCTCTTTGCCGCCAAACTGAACCGGCGCATCCTGACCGACGGAATCGCTCTTCCGACTCCTATATATGCTGCACTTTTTCAGGCCGGATCGCAATTATTTTGCACGGCTGTGGACGAAGCCCGCCGAGGTTGACTGGAACGAGCACTTTGATCGGCCCTCCTCGGGCAGGAGATTCCGTCTGACAGGCAAAGTCGAGCGTCGCGAACGGTGAATTTCGCGGACACCAACTGGCTGGTTTCGGCCTATATTGAGCCGAAGTCTGACGACGTTGAGGCCGCAAGCCGGAGGGAAATTGTCGAACGTTTCATGCGACATGTGGACCCAATGAACTGGGATCTTCTGCGGCGGGAATGCGACACCCTTTTCTCCAGGTATGCCTGGAAGGGCGCTGTCGGGACTTTGGACACCGCCGTCGTGGCCTCAGTCAAGCTGGCCGGGGGGACACGCTTCCTGTCGTTCGATGCTGCGGCCAAGGCAATGGCTGCTGCCGAGGGCATCGAGGTATATCCGGCGCTGGGCGCCGCGGAAAAGCTGCTTGTCTCCCGCCTGAGACAAAAAGCATGAGCGCAGTGACTTGAAGCCGATTCAGTTCTGTGACAAGGTTTCTTTGAGCAGCGTTTGGCGGAGTTTTTCGGGGAGGAAATTGTCGGCCAGGGCGGTCACGGCGCCGCGGGCGTCGTGGAGGACGGCGTGCATTTCTGTCTGGAGGGGATTGTCGAGTTTCTCGGCCCATTGGGTCAAAGGGGCGGGGTCGGGCCAAGGCATCGGAGAGAGGGTTGGCACCGCGCGGGACGGCTGGAGTTGGACCATTTGGGCGGGAGCCGGCTTGTGCCCAGGGCGCGCGGGCCAGAGGAGGATGGCTGCCAGGACTACACAAGCGGTCGCCAGGGCCAGAGGCCAACGGAGATGGGCGGGCTCGGACGCGCGGCGGGCGGCAAATTGAGACGAGGGGATTCCGGCCATGATTCTGGCGTGAAGCGAGGGCGGAGGCTGCTCCTGTTTCTGCGCGGCGGCGGTAGCGGAGAGGCGGCGGATGATTTGGTGGTCGGTCACGTAAAGGCGGCGGCAACCGGGGCATTGCGCGACGTGGGCCTGCGCGGCGGGCGGGAGCGGCGCATCTTCATCCGCACTGCGGGAAATGATTCTGCGATAGTGCCAGCAGTGGATCATAAAAGGCCTTTCATTGTTTGGATGCCGAAGCGGTTTGGGTTCCGCAGCGTGGAGGCTGCATGGCCGCCGGCGGACCGTAGCCGTGGGCGGCCAGGCGCTTTGCGAGTCCGGCGCGGGCGCGGTGTAGGAGCACCTTCACGTGGATTTGCGTGGTCCCCATGGCGCGGGCGGTTTCCGCCACGGAGAATTGCTCGCCGTATCGGAACCAGAGGACTTCCCAGTGCCTGGGTTTGAGGGTGCGGGCAAGACGCCACAGGGCGTCGGAGTCGTCCTTCGTCGCGAGGAGGCCAGCGGGGTTTTCCTCGACGATGCCGGCGTCGGGCTGCAGTTCTTCGAAGTGTTCCGCGGCGCGGAAATGGCTGGCGGCGGCGTGGCGCGCGATGCCAAAAAGCCAGGGCGCGAAGGAGAGGGCGGGGTTGTAGCCGCGCAGGCCGCGCCACGCTTTGCAGAAGGTCTCCTGGGTAAGGTCCTCGGCATCCTGGCGATGGCGGGTCGAGAGGTGGAGGAAGTTGAATATCTGGGATTGAAAGCGCAGAACGATCTGGTCGAAGGACGCCACGCTGCCTTGCGCGGAGCGGCGGGCAAGTTCTTCTGCGCTAAGTTCAGGGCGGTCTGAATCGTTCACAGTCTCGGCGGGCCACGAACCCGGCGCGGTTTGCGCGCGCGCCAGCCCGTCCGAAACATCGGGGGCCAGGGTTGCGGCCCTGGCCCTCTCCGGCTGGCGACGCGCGGAGACTATTGACGCCTGGACAGTCATTTCGTGGACGCCGGGGCGCTCGACCCGCTGTCGGATTCGGGCTTGGGGGTCTCTTTTCTGTTGCTCTCGGCCATGCCGCCGTGGTGCTTGAGCATCTTGTCGCCCGCCTGGGTCAACTGCTCGATGGCCTTGTCGACCGGATAGTCGGCGCGGACGGTGACGATGTTGCCGTTGGTCGAGACTTTGATGGATTGGAGCAAGCTCCCAAGATTCTTGTCCTGCGGTTGGCTGAGGGAGCCGATGGCGATGAGACCTTGGACAACTTGTTGCATTTCGGCCACAACGTCGGGTGTTTTGGCGCGCAAGGCAAGGCTCAAGAAGACGTGGTCGGAGTTCTCGCCGAGCGCGATGCGGGCGGCATCGGCCACCTGAAGAAGCCTGGCTTGGGGCGGCAGATTGTTGCCCAGGTTGAAGCCCTCGGCCATGCCGACGAAAAAGAAGGCCTCCTTCGGGTCGCCAAACCCGGCGAAAGCCGTGCCCGAGGTCAGGTTTGGCGCCTTGCCGTCGAGGACCTTGGCGGCGTTTTCAGTGGCCTCGCGCGAGCGGCCAATGGCGATGACCTTGTCCGGAACCACCGCGCAATAGGCCGCGTTGGGGATGGCGTAGAAGGTGACGCTGCCTTCCACGGTCTGGGTGACCTGCACGGGGGCGTTGGTGCCTGCCAGCACCATGCCGGCCAGGAAGCCGACGAAGATCTTTTGCAGCTCGGGACTGGTCCCGATCAACAACACGGCATGGTCCTGGGGCGATTGGTAATCGGTGCCGTAAATGGTGATGGAATTGATGCCCGCGATGATTTTCTTGGCGTCGAGGTCGAGCTTGACCTTCTCTTTGATCTGGCCGGCGACCTGGGCCAGTTGTTTCTCCAGCACCTCGGTGGTGACGTAGCTGCCGACTTTGGTGGCGCGGAACTGGCTGGCCTCCAGGTGGACGAGCCATTTGGCGTCGGCGGAGATCTGCTCCTTGGGTATGGAGCCGGCCAGTGCGGGACTCAACAGCGACAGGCACAATGGGACAAGCAGCGTGATGCGTTTCATATAATCATTTCAATCGGTATCTCGTTTGTCATTTCCGGCGGGGCATTCATCGCCCCGTCGATGGAGTATTCGCTGAGAGGAGCGGAAAGGTTACAGGAATCTTCAGCCGCAGGCGGTGCTGGAGGGAACTCCAAGAAACCAATCTCTTCTCTGTGTTCTTTGCGGTCTTTGTGGTTAAACGGCTTTCCCGGCGTTATCCGCCGGCGCCGTGGCCGCTGCTGGGCAGCACGGGAAGCTCAATCAGCGCCTATTGAGAATCGACAATCGAGGATTGGTGAATCGAAGGCCATTGCTCTTGGGCTTTGAAAGCGGGCGGTCCGTCCTTATAGTGTGGGGCGAAATGAAGAAGAACGGTTCTGCCATCAAAGAGTTGCTGAAGATCGTGGGGCGGCTGAGGTCGCCGAAGGGGTGCCCGTGGGACAGGGAGCAAGACCATCGGTCTTTGCGCTGGCACGCGGTGGAGGAGGTGTATGAGCTGATGGACGCCATCGAGGCCGGGGACGATGGCGAGATGGAGGAGGAATTGGGAGACATGCTGATGCAGGTGGTTTTCCACTGCCAACTGGCCAAGGAACGCGGGGCGTTCGATTTTGAGGACGTGGCGCGGCATATCGCGCAGAAGCTCGTGCGCCGGCATCCACATGTGTTCGGCCAGGTGAAGGTCAAGGACGTGGAGCAGGTGTGGGCGAACTGGGAGAAGATAAAGCGGGCCGAGAAGCAAGGGACGCGGCACGCCCGGCCCTCGGCGCTGGATGGCATTCCCAAGCACCTGCCGGGTTTGCTCCGGGCTGAGAAACTGGTGAAGAAGGCGCGGCGGGCGAAGCTGGCAGCCGGGCCGGCGAAACCCCGCAAGATGACGCGCGCGGCGGTGGGCCGGGAGTTGTTCGAGTTGGCGGCTTACGCGCAGAGCCGGGGTTGGTCGGCGGAGGACGCGCTGCGGGCCGAGACCCGGAAACAGGAGCGGGCGTTGCGCAGGTCGGAGGCGGCCTCACGTGGGCAGTCGCACGAAAGCTGATCCGCGCCCCAAATCCTCGCCTAACGACGCTCGGGGTTGGTTAACTCGGAACGAAATGGGGTGGGCATGGTCAAAGGCAATATTGCAGCGATGGGAAGGCCGAGCGAGAGAACCAGGATATGAGCGAGATTTCACCGAAGGAGGTCAATGAGTTGTATGGGCGGATCACCGGGGAATTGGGGCGCGTCATTGTGGGCCAGGAGCAGGTGGTCAAACTGTTGCTCGTGAGCCTGTTTGCGCGGGGGCATTGCTTGCTGGTGGGGGTGCCGGGCCTGGCGAAGACGCTGATCGTCCGGACGCTTTCCGAAATCCTGCAATTGAGCTTCAAGCGCATCCAGTTCACGCCCGACCTGATGCCGAGCGACATCATCGGCTCGGAGGTGCTCCAGGAAAGGGAGCGCCGGTTGGAGTACGAGTACAAACCCGGCCCTGTTTTCGCCAACCTCATCCTCGCCGATGAGATCAACCGGACTCCTCCCAAGACGCAGGCGGCGTTGCTGGAGGCCATGCAGGAGCGGAAGGTGACGGTAGGCGGCCAATCCCGGGCGCTGCCTGACCCGTTTCTCGTGGTGGCGACCCAAAACCCCATCGAGCAGGAGGGCACCTATCCGCTGCCGGAGGCGCAACTGGACAGGTTCATGTTCTCGCTCTACCTGGATTATCCCGGCAAGGCCGAGGAGAGCGAGGTGGTGAAGCGGACGACATTGCGGGAACTGCCGGTCCTGACGCCGACGGTTGCCGCCGAAGACCTCCTGCGGGTGCAAAGGCTTGTGCTCGCGGCGCCGGTCTCAGACCACGTTGTCGATTACGCCGTGTCGCTGGCTGCGGCAACGCGTCCCGGCAGCCCGGAGGGCTTGCAGGTGGCGCGGGATTTTGTGGAATGGGGGGCGGGTCCGCGCGCCTCCCAGTATCTCATTCTCGGCGCCAAGGCCCTCGCCCTGCTGGATGGAAAGATCAGTCCGGAGACAGCCGACGTTCGGGCAGTGGCCCCGCACGTCCTTCAGCACCGGGTGATAACCAATTACCGGGCCACCGGCGCGGGCAAGAAATCGCGCGACATCGTCAAGAGCGTCATCGAGCAAGTCAGCGAAAGGGGGTATGGGGAAGGATGAATTGCGAGGGGATTCGCAAGCCGCCGGTGATTGGGGCAGGCAACCGGGCGTCGGTTGGTCCTCCGCGGGCGATGGCGGCGTCCAGGGTGCAGGGGGCGATGGCGCGGCTGTGGCGGCCGCCGGCGCCGGCAGTGAGCCGGCATTCGCTGCTTCTGCCGGCGGAGTTGGAGAGATTCAAGAACCTGCTGGTCTTCGCCCGCTCGACGGTGGAGGGGTACTTCGTCGGGAAACATAAGTCACCGTATCATGGGTCGTCCGTTGAATTCACCGACTACAAGGAGTACGTTGCCGGGGACGAGGTGAACCGAATTGACTGGCGGGCTTACGGGCGGACGCGGCGTTTGTTTGTGCGGCAATATGAGGCGGAGACGGACATGGTCGTTTACCTGCTGGTGGACGCGAGCGCCTCGATGAGCTACGCGGGAGAGGGGCGGCAGACGAAGTTTCTGATGGCCGCCAAGATCGCGGCAGCGCTGGCGTACCTGATGGTCCAGCAGGGAGACAAGGCGGCGCTGGTCCTGTTCTCCGAGACGCTCAACCGGTACCTGGCCCCCGGCGGGACGCGGCGTCACCTGCACAATATGATAACGGAACTGGAGCGGGCCGAACCGGGTTCGACCACCGGAATCGGGCGCGCGCTGCACGAGTGCAATGTCCTCTTCAGGAAGCGGGGACGGCTGGTCATCTTGTCTGACTTCTGGACGGACCCGGCGGAGTTCTTTGATGCGCTGGGTCAGTTTCAGCACCGGAAATTCGAGGTGCTGCTGCTGCAGGTGCTGGACCCCGATGAGCTGAGCCTGCCTCCGGCGCAGGCGGCGCGCTTCCAAGATATGGAGACGCAGGAGGAGGTCCAGGTTGAGTTGGAGGAAATCCGCGCGGCCTACCACGCGGGCGTGCAGGCCCGGATCGAACTGCTGGCCAGTGAGGCAAACAACCGCCAAATCACGCACGCGGTGGTCGATACGCAACGGCCTTACCTCCAGGCGATCGAGGCGTATCTTGGGTTCCGGGGGAAGAGGTGAAGGAGAAACCATGGTGTCTTTTGCCAGTGCGGGATTGTTCGGCGTTTTGGCGGCGGCGCTGGCGTTGCCGCTGGTAATCCATCTGCTGAATAAGAGTTTCCCGCGTTTCCTGCGGTTTCCGTCGATCGAACTGATCAAGCGCACGATGGCGCGGCGTTCGAGGCTCTATCGGTGGCGGCACCTGATTCTGTTGCTGCTCCGGACGGCGTTTCTAGCGCTGCTGCTGCTGGCTTTTTTGCGGCCCGTGTTGAAGCGGTTTGGGACGGACACGGCCTCAAGTGCCGGGCGGCGCGTGCTGATCGTGCTGGATCACTCGCTGAGCATGGAGCATCGCGGAGACGGGCCGACATCAAGGGAACGCGCGGCGCACGAAGGGCTTAAGCTCATTGATTCGCTCGGGGCGGAGGACGCGGTCAATATCCTGTTGATGGACACCAGCCCCACAACCTGTTTTGCGGATTTTTCCAGGGACCACGCGGAGGCGAAGCGGTTTCTGGGCCGGCTCAAGCCGGGCCTGGGCCGGGGGGATGTGAACCTGGCGAACACGTGGGCGGGGAGGCTGACGGCCAAAGGAGCCGGATCGAGGCCGGAGATATTTTACATTTCGGATTTCCAGCGGAAGAACTGGGCCAACGCGAGTTTCACGGCGCTGCCGGCCGGGGCGCGGCTGTTGTTTGTGGATGTCGGGCCGGCACACCGGGACAATTGGGCGATACTGGATGCGCGGGTCTCGCAGTCGCACGTGCTGGTGGGAGACACGGTCTTGCTGGAGGTGACGGTTGGCAATTTCAGCGCGGAGAGTTTTGAGGGGCGAGTGACGGTGACGCTCGACCAGCGGTTCAGCTTCGACCAGGAGGTGACAATAGCGCCGTGGTCGGAGGGCAAAGTGATGGTGCCGGTGTCCGCTGGCGGGCCGGGCTTGCATCTGTGCGAGGTCAAGCTGCCGCCGGACGCGCTGGATTACGACAATCATTTCTGCCTCACGCTGCCGGTGCAGGAAAAGGAGGAGGTGCTCATTGTTACAGACGGCCCGAGCGATTCGAGGAGCGGGGCGTTTTTCCTCCGCACGGCCTTGAATCCGTTCGAGAACGAAGGCGGCTCGCTGCTGCCTCGTGTGATTGGCTCCAGCGAGTTAACTCCGAGCCGGCTCGCCGGGGTGCATAAGGTGTTCTTCACGCGGCTCAACCGGATCAATGCGCAGGCCGGCGCGGCGGTGGCCAGGTTCCTGTTCGAGGGCGGGGGGGTGGTGTACTTCCTGGACGGGCCGGCGGACGGGGAGAACCTGGCGGAACTGGAGAGGGCGATTGGTCCGAGCACGATGCCGATGCGGCTGTCCCAGCGGCGGAGCGCCACGAACGTCGTGAGCGGGGCGCAGCAGGTGGTGCGAGGCGACTTCAAATCGCGCTATCTCAAGCTGTTTCAGGGAGTGGCGCGTCAGAGCCTGGCCCTGCTCGAGTTTTACGATTATTACCAGGCGGGGGCCACGGGGGCCGGGGCGATTCTGCTGAACTATGGGGATGAGTCGCCGGCGATGGCGGCCCTTCACCACGGGTTGGGCACACTGCTGTTGCTGAACTTCTCGGCGGGCGAGTTGTCGAGCAACCTGGCCCGGCAGCGCCTCTTTCCGGCCTGGATGCAGGACTTGGTCAAGGCGCTCTCCGCCGAGGAGTTGCCTCCCGCCGCCTACACGATCGGCGAGACGCTCCACACCGAGGTCTGGCGCGGCGAAATGCGCGAGCAAGGGTTCAAGTCCCCGTCCGGCGGGCCGGTCACGGTCCGGCGCGAGCTCGCCGGGGAGCGTTACAGCGTCACTTTCACGCCGGACGAACTTGGGTTCTACACCTTGGGTCCCTCGCACCCGCTCTATGCGTTCGGCATCAACACAAGCCCCGACGAGGCGGACTTGCGCCCCATCGATAAGGCCCTGTTGCCGCGGGACTTTGCGGGAGAGCACGAGGCCCATTTCGTCGAGGGCGCCGAGGACTTCGAGGAACTGGCCAAAGGCAAACCGCTGTTTCATTGGTTCATCCTCGGGGCAGTGGCTTTCCTCTTGGCGGAGAGCGCGTTTCAACTCTTACTCGCGACAAAGTGAAACCAGCGATTCTCAGGACCTGGTTTGCGGGCGCGAAAACCGAAGACCGAAGACCGAAGACCGAAAACCGAAAGCTGAAAGCTGAAATCCGAAAGCTGAAGGCTGAAATCCGAAATCCGAAATCCGAAATCCGAGGGAAAACCGAAATCCGAAATCCGAAGGCCGAGACCGCAAAGCTCCCGGGCATTGGCCTGAATGCTCAGGCCCAAGACCCTTCCATGTCACGCAGCGAATCAGGCACCGTATGCCGATTTCGGATTTCGGATTTCGGATTTCGGATTTCAAATTCTCTCTGTCGTCGCCTCTCCCCTTTTTGAGCGTGTCCTTCTCGCTCGTCGCGTCGGCCCATGGGGAAGGGGTTGCTCTCGCACCGCCGGCTGGCGTGGTGCTGGACCCCGTGGTGCCGATGCCTTTGGCATTGCTGCTGGCGGGAATACTGCTGTTCCTGACGGCGCGCATTTATTTGAAGGTGTGCGCCGGCGCGGGCTCGTGGCGCAAGTGGGTGCTGCTGCTGTTCCGCGGGGCGGGGTTGGCGCTGGTTCTGGCGCTCTTGCTTGGACCTTCGCGGCGGGAGGCGCTGCCGCCGCCGCCCAAGGAGCGGGTCACGCTTATCGGGCTGGACACATCGCTGAGCATGAAACAACGGGACGTGCAGCGGGTTTCGAGGCTCGATGCGGCCAAGAACGCCTTGCTGGAGGCCGGCCTGATCGGGCGCAATGGCGTTCCCGAAGACCCCCGCCTGCGCTTCTTCGAGTTTGGGGGCGACGCTCAGCCGGTCGTGCAGTCCATTCTGGACCTCGCGCCAAAGGGTCGCACCACCCGTCTCAACCAATCCGTCCTGACCATGCTGAGCATGCCCGCCGGAAGCCCCGAGGCCAATGCGTTGATTCTGCTGACGGACGGCCACGATTTCGAGCTGGTGAATCCGGCGCGGACCGGCGCCGCCGCGCGCGCGCGCCAGACGCCGATTTACGCGGTGCCGCTGGGCAAACAGGGGCACGTCCGGGACGTTTCAGTGCGGATGACGGCCTTCCAGCCGTATTGCTATGTCAAACAGAAGGCGCGGGTCGCCGCGGCGCTGCGGCTCATCGGGTGCGAGTTCGAGGACTTGACGGTTCAGCTTCTACGTCAGGGCCAGGTGGTCCAGACCAAACGCCTCAACGCGGAGGAGTTCCAGGAATTGCCGGTCGAGTTCGAGGTCGCTGAACCCCAAGTCGGCCAATACGAATACGAGATTCGAGTGCCGCCGCTGGAGAACGAAGTGGACTTGGCGAACAACAGCGCGATGACCTATCTGAACGTCATCGACCAGCAGATTCACGTCCTGCTGCTCGAGGGGGATCCTTATTGGGACACAACCTTTGTGCAACGTTCCCTGATGAGGAATGACAAGTTCGACGTGGACGCCCTTGTGCGGTACGGGCGCGAGCGGGTGCGGACGATTCGGAAGAGCGAGACGTCCGGGCCGTTGCGGGCGCCCGACACTCTGGAGCAGTTCAGCCATTACGACCTGGTTTTCCTGGGACGCCTGGTGGACAAGGTCCTGACCCCGGGACAGATCAGGCTCTTGGACCAATACGTAAGGGATTGCAGCGGAACGGTTGTTTTCGGCCGGGGCAGCGCCTTCGGAGCCGGAGGGGCGGCCAGCGACATGGAGCCGGTGCTGTGGGGGGACAAGGCCGGTGGACGAGTCCATCTGGACGCCACGCCCGAGGGCCGGAACCTCGAGGCGCTTCGGGGGCTCGGGGAGGGCGCCGGCGGGATGGAGGGCTTGCCGGACTTGCTGAGCGGGCGCAAGGCGGCGGCGACGAAGCCGCTGACCTCGACGCTGGCGCTGGCCGCCAGCCGGGAGGAGGGCGGGGCGGCGCCGGCTATCGTGCATCGGCGCTACGGAACCGGCCAGGTTGTGAGCCTTGGGGTCGAGGGCCTCTGGCGCTGGGGCCTCAACTCGAAGGCCGAGGGCCTCAATAGTCCATTCGATCGGTTTTGGGACCAGATGATCCTGTGGCTGCTGGCCGGACGGGATTTCGTGCCCAGCCACCAGTTTTCGTTCCGGCCCAATTCTGCGAACATCCTGCTGGGGGAAAAGGTCTATTTCCGGGTGACGATGAGGCAGAACGACGCGAGGGTCAAAAGCATTCCCCTGAGCCTCTACCTGGGTGAGGCCGAGGTGGGGCGCGTCAACATGAGTGTGGGGACGTCCCAAGGCGGGCGCCTGGCAGGGGAGTTCATCCCGGAACGGGTGGGGCGTTACCGGGCGGTGGCGAGTTTCCCGGACGGCACATCCCAGGAATCGCGGTTTATCGTTTACACCGAAAACCTGGAGGAGACCGAGGTGGCGGTGGATGTGGTTGGCTTGAGGCGGCTGTGCGAGAGCAGCGGCGGGCGTCTAATCGAGCCGGGCGCCCTGGCGGGGCTGTTCAAAGAACTCAACAGCGAGAAGACCGAGGCCGCCTCTCAGTTGCGCCTCCGGCCCGTATGGAATCAGGCTTGGGTTTTTTACCTGGCGAGCTTATTGTTCGGGGTGGATTGGTTTTTGCGTCGCAGGTGGGGTCTATGCTGAACGAGCACCAAACCGTTCTGTCACGCCTTGCGGCCGCGGATCGCCGGCGTCAAAAGGAGGCGGGCGGACGGCTGCTGCTTCGGGGCCTGCAATACGCCTGCCTGGCGGTCCTGGGGGCCTTCGTCGCGGACGTGGCGCTGCACCTGCGGGCGGGCTGGCGGCTGGGTCTGCTCCTGGCGATGATCGGCTCGGGGGCGGCTCTCCTGGGCGCGGCTTGGCGCGTCGCCTTCGTCCGCCGGAACCGCCTCGAACGCATCGCCCGTTTTCTTGAAACCCGCGCTCCCGCCCTGGGTTCGCGGCTGATCAACCTGCTCCAATTGCAAGCGCAAACGACCGACCTCTCGCTTGCCCCGCTGACGCGCCGCCTGGCGGAGCAAGCGGTGGAAGGCTACGCGGCGGAGTTGAGCGGCACGCCGCTGGAGCGGTTGGCCCGGACCGGAGAGTTGAGCCGGCACGCCAGGCGAGCGGCCATTGCCGTGATGGGGTTTGCGGCCACGCTGGCGGTGTTTTTCCGGGTGACGGCCGTCGAGGCCGCCCGGTTTGTGGACCCCTATGGGGACCATCCGCCATACTCTTTTACGCGGCTCGAGATAGCCGAACCGGGCAGGGCCGGCACGAACGTCCTTTACGGCAAGGGCCTCATGGTGAAGGTCAGAGCGACCGGGCATCAGCCCAGGGAGGTGTTTCTAACGACATTTCCGGCGGGTCATCCCGAGAAGGGGGCCACGGTCGCGATGTTCGACAAAGGCAAGGGCGACTTCGAGCAGTGGGTCGACAATGTCCGGAGCGAGCTGCGGGTGGTGGCCCACACAAAAGACTGGACAAGCTTCTCCAAGCAGGCGCGGCTGGGGGTGGTCCTGACGCCGCAGTTGGAGAGGGCCTTGGTGCAAATCACGCCCCCCGCCTACACCGGGCTGAAAGCGGAAGAAAAACCGTACCTGTTCAAGGGCGTGCAGGCCCTCGAAGGGAGCGACGTACGGTTCCGGCTTCAATCCAATCGTCCTTTGCGTGACGGTCGCCTGGATGTGACCTGCGGCGACGGCCCTTCTCAGCAGGTGCGCTTGAAGAAAACGACGGAGAATGAAGTGGCCGGCTCCTTTCCGGCCGCCGAGTCCGGCCGGCTCCGCTTCAGCCTGAGCGACGCGGAGGGCCTGCCTTCCGACGGGGATTGGGAAGGCGCGCTTACGGTCACACACGATCTGCCGCCCGAGATAGCCATCGCCGAGCCGGCGCGGGATGCCCTCGTGGCGCTGGATTTGAAATTCGAGGCGCACATCGAAGCGAGCGACGATTACGGGTTGCGCAGCGTCCGCATTCATCGCGCGGTGAACGGGGTTTTTCCGGCTCCCAAGGTTGTCACCTACGAGGGCATTGTGCGGGACAGCCACGAGACCCTGGACTTTGACCTGGCGCGGATGGGGGTCAAGCCGGGCGATGTTATCTCGATCTTCGCCGAGGCCCTCGATAATGCGCCGCAGGCCCACCTTGCCCGGAGCCAAACCGTGCGTCTCTCGGTGATCAGCGTCGAGGACTACAATAATTTCCTTCGCGAGCAAACCGACCTCGCCGATACCCAGGCCAAGTACACAGCGCTCATGGACGATTTGCAAGAGTTGATAGAGTCGCAGAAGAAACTGGGAGATTCGGCCCAGCAACTCGAGACCCAGGCGGCCAAGGCCGACCCGAAAGAACGCGGCGAGCTGGCATCCCGTCTCGACGACCTCGTCGCCAGGCAGAACGAGCTGAACCAGAAGCTCAACCAGTATGCCGAACGCCTCGAACATTTTGTCCGGGAGAACCCTCTGTACGATGTCGAGCGCGGCCTCCAGGACTCGCTGCGGCAGCAGGCGGGGCAAGTCCGGCAGAGCACCGCCGAGAACGATGCGGCTTCGCGCAGTGTGGCCAAGCGAAGCTCGCCGCCCAACGGCGACCGGCAGGTCTCCGCCGCCATGGCGAGCGATCTCAAGAGGGCGTCGGACAACCAGGTCGCGCGCCTGGGCGGCGCCCGGGAGACGGCGGCCAAAGACGTGGCCCGGACGCTCCAGGACATGAGCCTCATGCAGGAACTTCAAAAGGACTTCAACCAGTTCGAGGCCCTCCACGGCGTTCAGAAGGAATTGGCGGCGCAAGCCCAGGCCTATAACCGCGCCGGCCAACTTGGCCGCGAAGACCAGTTGGCTCTCAAAGACCTGGCCGCCGCCGAGAAAAAAGTCGGCGAGGCCCTCGACCAGCTCGAACCAAAACTGCGCGAGGACGCGAAGGCGGCTGGAGAGCTCTTTCCCAAAGCGGCCCGGAGCGGGCGTGATTTGGCCGATAAGATAGCCGAGCTTCGCTTCTCGGCGCTGGCGCGGCAGGCCACCGGGCAAATGCTCGCGGGCAATGGGGACCGCTCGTTCCGCCTGGCCGACCGCCTGCGCGACGAGATGGAGAAGCTCTTCACCGACGCTCAAGCGGGCAATTGCCCGTCGTGCGAGGAACTCGACGCTTATTTGAAGCTTCAGCGCGGCCTGAATCCCGGCAACAGCTTCGCCCAGATGGGCCGCAGCAAAAGGTCGGGCATGAACGTGGGGCGTGGCGTTGGGCAAGGCATGGGCCAGGGCGAGTCGGGCGATTCGGGCTACGCCATGGCGAACGGCTCGAAAGTGGATGTGATGGGCAACGAACCTCGAGCGTCGCGGGGCAACGCCACCGCACGGCAGTCCAGCCGCCGAGGCAAAGGCATCGGCGCCGTCGCGCTCGACGCGGCCGCTTCTCAAACAGACAACGCTGATGTGGTAAAAAACCTCAACCCTGTCAACCGCGAATCCGGCGCCGTCTCCTCCGAGGCTCTGATCGAGGAATACAGCGACCTGGTGGACCATTACTTCAAGACACTCACGACGAGGAAAAACCCATGAAAAGGCCAAGGACTGCAAGAGCGGCGAAGCCGCGAGCAAGGGCCAAGGGCGAACTGGAGCCGCAGAGGGCGCGCATCGGAATTCTTGTCTGTGCCATCTGCGCCATCTTTGGCTCCATTTGGTCTTCGCACGCTGCCACGCTGGGTTCAATCGGTTCCGATCCGGCGCTCCTGCAGTGCGGCAACTTGATTTACGCCGGGAACCGGAGCTCGGTCTGCTTTGCGGACCGCTTTCTGACCGATGTCGTTGAGCAGACCTGTTTGCGTGTGAACAGGAGATTCTGCCCGGTGCGGCTCGACAGCGAAGGGGTCTTTGACTTCCCATTCTGCGTGATGTCGGGCAACGAGAGTTTTTCCCTCTCCGAGCAGGAGCGCAACCAGGTCCGCAAGTTCCTGGCTCAAGGCGGCTTCCTCCTGGCCAGCCCCGGTTGTTCCGATGAGAAATGGGACCGCTCTTTTCGGCAGGAGATCAAAATCTGCTTTCCGGACAATGCGCTCAGGAAAATCCCGATGACCCACCCGATATTCTCCATCGTCAACCCAATTCCACGCCTGACGGACAAACACGGCAGGCCGGTGGTCCTTGAGGGGCTCGAACTCAACGGGCGGCTGGTGCTGGTTTATTCCAAGGAGGGCCTCAACGACGTCGAGCACGCCACCGGTTGCTGCTGCTGCGGAGGCAACGAGATCAGCAACCCCGCGCGGGTGAACGTCAATGTCTTCACATACGCGGTTGTGTACTGAAGAGAATCGGAAAAAAACTCTTGACGCGGCGGCGCGGCCAAAGCCAAGATAGGGCCGTCGGGTGCCTGTGCGTCTCTTCTTGGGTTCTCCACCCACCTCCTCTCGGCGACGGGCGCCCGCCCTTGATCTGGCACGACGCAAGCCCAAGACCCTTGGATCGAAGTCCAAGGACTCTAACGCCGGTGTCCGCCCTCGCGGGGGCGGTGGAACTGGCGGAGGGCGCGCCGGAGAGATTCGATTTCGTATTCGTCCGCATCCTTTTGCCGCTCGGCCAACTCAAGCGTTTCGAGCACTTCTTCCATTTGGTCGAGTGCCTGGCGCAGAGTATAGAGGGTCTCGTTGACCTCCTCGATTGCCTGTTTGACGGAGGCCGGGGCCGCCGGCTGAGGTTGCCGGGCCGGGGATGGTGGAGCGTAGGGCCTGTGCTCGGCGGGAGCAGGCCGGAAAGAGGGTTGCGGGGCGTTTTCGGACTCGGGGGCGGGCGCGATTTCAGGCGCTGTGGCACCCTCATGTCGGGGGGTGGATTCTGGCCCCTCGCCGGGCCTGGGCTCATGGGACGGTTCGGGTTCTTCAGCAGGCTCAAATCTCTCCACCGGCTCGGGCTTGGCCGCAGGCTGTCGTTCGTCCGTTTGAGACCCGGTCGGCTCTTCTTCTTCGACGTCTTCATCCGCGATGGCGGATTCGGGCGCATCGGGCGGCTCAGGGGCGGCCTCTTCGCGGTCCCGGACGGGAGGCAGCGGTTCGGCGTCCTGTCGCGGCTCCAGGTGTGAGCCGGCGGGCTGCTGGAGTCGCGGCTCGGGTTCGCCCTCGGCGGGCAGCGGGGGCTCAGTCGAGGAGGGTGGGCGCCGTCGGCCGCGCCCGCGGTGTCCGTAGCTCGAGCGGCGCCCGGGCCGCGCGGGGTGAAGCGGCCTGGGTTTGTCAGTCGGCTGCATTCCGGTCTCTGGTTCTTGTTCGGGAGCCATCTTCATCTCAAATTGCCCTGATTGGCCGCAAATGCAAAGTGAATTTATTGGGTGGACGTTGGGTGGGGGTTTGGCCAGTATCCGGGGGTCATGAACAAGCATGAGGTTATTCGGGGGCGGCTGGGCCTGGGTCTGCTCCTCTGGCTGGCGGCGACGGCGCCGGGCACCCTGCCGGCACAAACTAATCCTGCTTCCAATTCCAACTCCAACGCCTTGTCTTTGGCCGCGTCGGCTTCCGGCAAACCGAGCATCATTTTCATCCTGGCCGATGACCTCGGCTACGGGGAATTGGGGTGCTACGGCCAGGGAAAGATCAAGACGCCGAACCTGGACCGGTTGGCGGGCGAAGGCATGCGCTTTACGAGTTTCTACGCCGGGAGCACCGTGTGCGCGCCGTCGCGTTGCGCCTTGATGACGGGCCTGCACACCGGTCATGCCTATATCCGCGGCAACGCCACGCTGGCGCTTCGGCCCGAAGACCTGACGGTTGCCGAAGTGCTCGGGCGAGCGGGCTATCACAACGGGCTCGTGGGCAAATGGGGGTTAGGCAACGAACACACGACCGGCACGCCGCAGAACAAGGGGTTCCACGAGTTTGCCGGCTTCCTGGACCAGACGCACGCGCACGATTACTACACCGACCACATTTGGCGCTACGACCAAGCCACGGGGCGTGACCAGGAGCAGACCTTTTATGAAAACATGAACGGCAAAAGGCAGCTCTACATCCACGATGTCTTTACGACCGCCGCGACCAACTTTGTCCGCATCCACCGGCCGGACCAGTTCAACCATTTCCAGCCGTTCTTTCTTTACCTTGCCTACACGATACCGCACGCCAACAACGAGGAGGGCAAGCGCACCGGCAACGGCATGCAAGTGCCCAGCGACGCTCCCTATTCGGATGAGCCATGGCCGCAGGCCGAAAAAAACAAGGCTGCGATGATCACCCGCTTGGACCGGGACGTCGGCCAGCTCATGGACAGGCTGCGCCTACTCAAGATGGAGGACAACACCATCGTCTTTTTCTCGAGCGACAACGGTCCTCACAAAGAAGGCGGTGTGGACCCCAACTTCTTTTCGAGCGCCGGCCCTTTGCGCGGCATCAAGCGGGACCTTTACGAGGGTGGAATTCGAGTGCCTCTGATCGCGCGCTGGCCCGGCAAGATACAGCCCGGCCAGGTCAA
The DNA here is from genome assembly GCA_964653485.1 of uncultured Verrucomicrobiota bacterium. GTDB lineage: Bacteria > Verrucomicrobiota > Verrucomicrobiia > Limisphaerales > UBA8199 > CAVQND01. Next base: position 20,548 of record CAZZFF010000087.1, read on the forward strand.
CGACGACCCCTGGGCCTTCTGGGACTTCCTGCCCACAGCCGCTGAACTGGCCGGCGCCCCGGTGCCCGAGAACCTGGACGGCGTCTCGATGCTCCCGACCCTCCTGGGCCAGGCTCAAACCAACCGGCATGAGTTCCTCTACTGGGAATTCCATGAGCGCGGGTTCCAACAGGCCGCGCGCATGGGCGACTGGAAGGGGGTCCGCCTCCAGCCCGGCGCCCCGCTGGAACTTTACAACCTCCGGACCGACCTCGGGGAAAAACAGGATGTCGCCGCTCAACACCCCGATGTGGTGGCGAAAATCGAGGAGTACCTCAAGACCGCGCGGACCGAGTCCGACCAGTGGCCCATGAAGAAGCCCGCCCCGGGCGCGGAGGGCAACCCCGGCCCGAAGTGAAGGCTCGTCGAAGTCTGGTCGGTGTATGGGGGAATTTGCAGCGGCCTTTTGTCGTGAACTGAGCACGGAGGAAATCCGGTAAAGGCTTGCATTGCTTTTGGAAAGTGGCAGGTTTTGGCAGCAATCAGTCAATGGAACTTAAATGAGCGCTGAAGAGCCAATCGAACTTGAGGGCACGATTTCCACTGTGTTGCCCGGCACCATGTTCAGAGTGAAGCTGGACAATCAGCATGAGATCCTGGCTCATCTCTCCGGCAAGATGCGCAAGCACTTTGTTCGCCTGACCGTGGGCGACCGAGTTCGGTTGGAAATGTCACCCTACGACCTCAGCAAAGGCCGAATCACCTACCGTCTCCGTTAGGGGGGCGTCTCTCGAATATCCGGCGTGAGGCCGCCCAAGGCCGGATGCCAGCCTTCGGCGTTCGGGGCCGGCTCACGTCACATAAGCAGGCTCGGTCACAGGCCCAAGACCGTGTTTGCGGAGCAGTTCCGCGAATCGGCCCAGCCCGCGCTTTTCGTCGGCCCCCAGGTGGTAATGGATGTGCCAGCCGAGGTAATCCTTGCGAAAGTCGTAACTGTACTCGGTGCGGTTGCGGACGATGGAATCGAGGGTGTCCATGCCGAACTGGCGGGCCTCCCGGAGTTGGCGGCGCAAGCCGGCGTTGTCGAGACCCCGGCGCAATGCCCAGGCCGCATACACGAACGGCAGCCCGGTCAGTTCGTACCAGGCGGCGCCCAGGTCCCAAATCTCATGGGAGTGCGGGGCCAGCGCGAAATCCAGGGCGGGGTCGCCGATAAGGAGCGCGTAGTCGGGCAGTGCGGCGAAGTCGTAGCTGGGCAGGGGCTTGAACGCCGCCTTGACGCCGCGTTCGGCCAGGAGGACTCGCAGCAGGTTTACGCTGGTCAGGGACGCTCTGTCGCAAAAGACCTCGACGGCCCCCTCGATTGGGCCGCGATGGGCCAGGAAAACACTCTTGACCTCGCCCAGCGAGGCGATCGCAATGCCGTCCAGGATGTCGTAGCATCCGCGCAGCAGCGGTTCTGTCACACTCACCATCGCAGCGTCCAGTTCAGCCCGCTGGAGCATGGCCGCCAGTTCGGAAGGGGTGGCGAAAACAACCTGGTCCTCGATCCCGCGGGTCAGGGGCACGGCATTGAGGAAGCGGACGGAGCCGATGCGAAAAGGGGCGAGGGATTGGGCGAGGCTGCCTTCGCGTTGGAGGCTGGCCGCGCGCTGCTCGCGCTCGCAGCGTTGCGCCAGTTGTTCGGCCGTCTCGGGCGGCGCCAGCCGGAGCTTGGGAATGCCGTCAGTCATTGCCTCACGCGCCGGCCAACCGCTGAACCAGGAGATCGCGGTAGCGGTCGAGGCTCTTCCACCCTGTGGCCACGTTCATTTGCTTGGCGTGCTCGTCAATGAGCGTGTAGCCGTCGTCCGAAACGCGGATGCCGAGGCGCTCCATGTTGCAGAGGTCCTGGCCCAGGGCCAGATAAACAGCCACGGTATCGAACAGGACGCTTGAATGGTGTTCGGCGTCGCCCGGGGTGTTGTTGGCGCGGCTCCAGAGACGGTAGTTTTGGATGACGGTCGAGGCCACCGGGTCGGCGGATTCGAGGACCCGGCGATAGCGCGCGCCTTCCAGCGTGACCAGGCCGCAAGTGTCGAGCGGGGTAATGGTGATGTCCCAGGGCGCGGAGAGCACTTGCTGGGCGGCTTTGACCGCCGCCTTGACATTCCATTCTGCGGAGGCGGTTTTTGAGCCGCCATAGCCGAGTCGCACGCTGCCGTCCATGCCAACGATGCGGGCGTGCTGTGCGATGCGCGGCTCGCGGGCCAGGGCCGCCGCCACGTTGGGCATCGGCCCGATGCAAATCAAGGTGACGGGCCGGTTGGACTGCATGACCGTGTCCACGAGGGCCTGGACGCCATCGGAATGCACTTTACCGGGATACGAGCCCAGGTCGTAGTCCTTCACCCAAGCCGCCTGGCCGCCTTCACCTTTCGGTTCGACATCCGGCCCGATGCCGACGGGCACGTGGGCGTGGGCGGTGGTTTGCAGGAATTTGGCGAGCAGCTTTGCGCGGTACTGGGCCTTGCCGTATTCGGTCATGACCAGCTTCAAGTCCAGCTCGGGACTCTTGAGCAGCAGACCCAAGGCCCACGTGTCATCGATGTCGTCGCCGATGTCGGTGGCCAGGATCACCGGGGTTGGCCTCGGGGTTGACTCGTCCGGCGTGGGTTGGGCTGACAGATGGAGCAATCCAGGCGTCGTTCCGGCGATGCCTGCCCCCAGGAGGGCGGACTTTCTTAGGAAGCTGCGGCGGGTGTCGTTCATGAGTTAGTGTGTGCCCGCAACGGGGGCGGGTTTGCCGAGGCGGAGTTCCTCCTGCCAGCCCCGGGAGCGTTCGTCGAAAATCCAATGGGAGTTGGCGCTGCCCTGGTGGTCGCCGCGGGGGAGGACCACCACCTCTTTGGGTCCTTTCATCTGGTTGAGGGCTGCGAAGACGCCGGCCGGAGGGCAGGTCTCATCCACCAACCCGACGCCGACCAGGACGGGGCACTTGATGCGCGAGGCGAAATTGACGACGTCGTAATAGCGGCTGGCTTCGATGACCTTGGCAGGGTCTTTGCCCTGGGTCTTCCAGCACCACGCGGGCCAGCCCGGGCTCCGTCCGGCTTGAGGGCCCGCGAGGTCGCACCCCGCGGGCACGCCGGCGATAGCGGCGGAGACCTTTGGGTGCAGCGCGGCGGTCATCAGCGCCTGGAGGCCGCCTTGGCTGACGCCCTGGACCAGGAGGGTCTTGCCGTCCCAATCGGGCCGTTCGCTGAGGTACTGGGCGGCGCGGTAACAGGAGAGGTACATGCGGAGAAAGTAGCTTTTTTCGCGGTCGTCGTTGCCGATGGCGGGGTAGTCGGCCAGCGGACCCTTGGACTGCTGCTCGTAGAACTCCGGCTTCTCATCGATGGGCAAGTCGTGGGCGTTGATATTCAGGGCCAGCCAGCCCGCGGAGGCCGGGTTGACCACCCAGTCCTTGGACAGGCCATAGACGCCGGCCCACTGCACGATGAGCAGGGCCGGGAGCTTTCCGGCCGCCTTGGGACGGGCGAGCTGGCCGCGGATATGCGTTCCCCGGATATTGTCCATCGTCACTTGCCAGTAATCCACCTCCGGCTTGCCGGAGTCGCCGGAGACCAGTTGCGGCGCTGGGGGGACCTTCGCCAACTCGTCGAGCTTGGCCTGCCAGAAGCGGTCAAAGTCAGCCGGGCGCGGCGCCGCGGGCTGGATGCGTTCCGGGGCGATGACGGCGCCCCCAAGGGCCCGCACGGGCTTGCCTTCGTGATCGGTGGCTTTGACCTCCAGCAGGAGGGTGCCCGGCTCCGGCAACGTCGCATCGATCTCCTCCACCGTGCTGGCCAGGGCCAGTTTGCCCTCCCGCAACGAGACGAGGCCGCCTTTTCTGAGCGTGTAGCCGGCCTCCCCGAACCGCACGGGCGAGCCCGGCTCGATTCGCCAGTGGACGGATTGCCCGAGTGCGTAGATGCCGTCCGCGTGATCACTGACGATCGTGACGCGTGGCGGGGCAACCTGGTCCGCCGCGCCGGCGGTCCCAACGACCAGCGCCAGGGCCGCCCAGAGGCCCGCGGTTGCGGCACCGAGCTGGAAGGCGCGGGTCCGCTGTCGAACACGCGATGCGTTGGAGTTGCTGTCCCGAACGGACGTGTGAATCGCAGCCGTCCCTTCGGGACGGAACGCCGGGGCCATGGGTGCATGAAAGCCGACTTGCGCGCTGAACTGGCACAGGCCCCTACAGGGCCTCGATCCGAAATTCATATTAGGGGGCACAATGGAAAGTCTTGCCGGGTTTGTCCAGACCGAATTGGTCAGTAGAGCAACTTCAGGGCCGCGATCACAGTAAGAGCCAGGACCATGATCTCGAAGGACTTCTGGTTGATGTGGCGGACGATAATCGGCCCCAAGAGGGCGCCGGGGATCATCGGGACAGCCAGCAGGGCATCCATGACCAGGGAATGGGGCGTGATAAGGCCCAGATTCACGCTGAAGGGGACTTTGGAGGCATTGACGAGCATGAAAAACCAGGCCCCTGTCCCGATAAAGGCCAGTTTCGGGAGGCCAATCGCCAGGAGGTAAAGCCCCATGACGGGGCCTGCGGCATTGGCGACCATGGTGGTGAACCCGGCAAGGATGCCGGTGAGAGCCGCGAACCACGCGGTGTGGGGCATTCGTGCGTTGGACTGGTCCGGCTGGCGCCGGCGCCAGAAATGAAGGCCGACCATGCCCAGGAGAACGGCGCCGATCAGCCGCTGGATTGCCAAGTCGCCAACCCGGCCCAAGGCAAGATAGCCGGCCACAATTCCGACCATGACCCATGGAAAGAGCCTCCACAAATGGGGCCAACTGGCGTGTTTGCGAAAGAAGGCCACTCCGAAGAGGTCCCCGCACAGCAGCAGCGGCAGGAGGGCGCCCGTCGAGGCTCGCGCGGGCAGGGCATTGGCGAAGAGCGCCACGGGCAGCACGCCCAAGCCGGTGATGCCGGTCTTCGATAACCCCGAGAAGAACGCGCCCAGCCCCAGCAGGAGCCATTGCCATAAGCTCAGACTCATAGCCGGTGGTTCAGCGCCTTGCCACGTCCAGGCAGACCATGCGGGTGAGGTCGCGGGCCAGAAGGCGCCCGCCCGCCAGGGCCATGGGACCCCACGATTCGCGGCCTTTGAGGACCTGGGCCTGGCCGAGCAAGGTGTATTTTTCAGGAGTGGCTTGGATGAGGCGCAAGACGCCCGAATCGTTCATCGCGAAGATGACGCCGTCGGACAGGAGAAAGGAACCGAGGCCAAACTGCTGGGTTGAGTCGCTGGCCCAAGCCGTCTTGCCATCGAGGTTCAGGCAAACGAACCGGCCGTCGGCCCGGACGCCATAGATGTGGTTTTGGTAGAGAATGGGGGTGTGCTGGGTTGCGCCGAAGACGGAGGCATCCAGCTTGAAGACGGAATGGGCCACGAAGTGGCCGTCCTCCTTTTTGAGTTGGAGCATCAGGCTGCCGGCGTTGTAGCCGCCGGAGAGAAAAACGCGGCCGTCTTCGAGCACCAGGGGCGAGGGTACCGTGGCGAGGCTGATCTTCCAGTCGGTGGTTTCCCAAAGGATGGCTCCTGTGTCGGCCGAGACGCCCACGACACCGTTGTTGGCGCAATACAGGTACATCCGCTGTCCCTCGAACTGCATCGGGATGACCGAGGAATGGGTCATCTTCCAGGCATGGGGATTTGGGGTTTGCCACAGGACCTGGCCGGTCTGGCCATCGAGGGCCAACAGGAGGGCGTTCCTGCCGCCGGGCGCCAGGACGACGGTGCCGCGGTCGATCAGCGGGCATTGCCCCGCGTACCAGGGAGGAACGGTTGTCCCGTACTGTCTCACCAGGTCCAACCCCCACCGCAACTGGCCGTTTGCCGGGTCGAGGCACACGACGTAGCATTTTGGGCTGAGTCCGACGACGAATTTATCGCTCACGGCGGGGACGGTTCGAGACATGCCGTGGTTGCGTTTGAGGGAAACGGAATAGGCATAGCGCCAAATCTCGCGCCCATCGGCGAGGGAAAAACAACGCAGGGCATCCTGCTTCTTGTCGTTGTCGTAGTCCATGAGATAGACGCGGCTGTTCAGGACCGCCGCCCCGGCGTATCCGTCGCCAACGTCGATGGACCAAAGCTCGGCGGGTCCCGTCGCGGCCCAGGCGCGGAGCAGGGCCTGCGTTTCGAGGTTGATGCCGTCCCGATTGGGGCCTCGGAACTGCGGCCATGCGCCCGGCAACGAGGGGGCCTGGGCGCCCGGAGCCAGCGGTTGGTCCGGACTGCCCGCGCCGCCGCTGCCCGTGCGAATCAATTTGCCGGCCAGGACCGGGTTGGCCTGCGCGCCCGCCGCGCCGGCAGGCTGGTCCGTTCCCGGCACGCGCAACGCGAGGGGCCTCGTGGACCCGTGCCACACCCAGAAGGCAAGCAGGGCCACGGCCGCGACGGCGGCGGCGCCCGGCAGAAGCAGGGCCGCCTTGGAAGACGAAGGTCTGTTCATCACTGCGGCATCCTTGTATAGGAAACTGAACCGCAGGTCGAGTCTAACTGCTCGCCCGCCGCGGGGTGGGGCTGAGGGCGCAAGGCTCCATGACCGATGACAGGGTCTGGCGCGGGGAGGGTGTTGAGGTTGGGCGCAGGCAGGATGCCCGCGCCACACTCCGGGCCGGGGTCCGGCATGGGGGGGATATTGAGGCGGCCGGAGCTCTCGTATTCATCGACGTCGGCGAAGAAAGTTTTGCGCATGAGGGCGATTGCTTGTGAGTGGTCGTGGTCATCGTCATGGGTATTCGCGGTCTGGGGTTCTGGGGGATGGGCGGCCTTGCTTTGGAGCTTTTGGCAGGCGAGGACGAGGCGGGCGTTCTTCAGGAGGAGTTTCTCCCAGTCCGGGAGGGGCTTGGGGGCGAGAGGCGGGGGG
>CAZZFF010000088.1:0-26611 GCA_964653485.1 uncultured Verrucomicrobiota bacterium
TTTTGGCACAACGATACCCGTTCCCGGGTAACAGTTACTTTTGGCGCACGGCGTTGAGCGGCAGCCAGAATAGCCCTGGGGCAGCCCTTGCCATCTTCTGCGCGGGTTGATAGATTTGGGCCATCAGTGAAATCATTTTTCAGAGAATTCTTCCAGCTCTGCCGTGAGGAGAAAAAGTGGTGGCTGATTCCGCTGGTCGTGCTCCTGCTGTTGGCGGTGGCGGCGGTCTTCATTCTCGGCTCCAACTCCGGCATTTCCTGGGCGCTGTATCCGTCCAAATAAATCTCGCTAGTCCGGGGTCGGCACACTAACGTAAGGCTTGCCGGACGGGCGGTTTTGGCCTGAGGCCACACCTCCGAAGAAGCGACGGGAAAAGGTCGCTCTTTGGGATGGGGCCGTGGCGTCGCGCGGCCGGTGTTGAACGCTGTGATGAAGGCAATATTGGCATTGGAAGACGGCTCCCTGTTCCACGGGGTGGGCTTTGGCGCGCGCGCCTCAGCCTGCGGCGAGGTTTGTTTCAACACCTCGATGACCGGGTATCAGGAAATCCTGACCGACCCCTCGTATAAAGGGCAGATTGTGACGATGACGTATCCGCACATCGGCAATTATGGCGTGAACAAGGAAGACGTCGAGTCCTGGAAGCCGCACGTGGCGGGCTTTGTGATTCGGGAGCTGTCGCCGGTCGTAAGCAACTGGCGAGCCGAGCATTCTTTGGCGGAGTACTTGGAGGGGAACGGCATTCCCGGCATCCAGGGCATCGACACTCGGGCGCTGACAAAGAGGCTTCGGGTGCGAGGCGCCCTCAACGGGTTCATCTCGACGGAGGGGGTCTCGGAGGCGGAAGCTCTGCGCCAGGCCAAGGAGTGGCCCGGCCTGGTGGGCGTGGATTACGTCCAGGCGGTGACCCACAAGACGCCGTTTTTATGGGACCCAAATAACGAGCAAAGCGCCGGGTTCAGCCTTGTCCGCGGCGGGGCCGGCGGCAAGGCCAACGAACACGCGCTCCGGCAACCGCTGCCGCCGGCGGACATCAACATCGTGGCTTACGATTACGGGATGAAATACAACATCCTGCGCCGGTTGCGGCAGCACGGGTTCAAAGTCCAAGTGGTGCCCGCCACCACCCCGGCCGCGGAGGCCCTCAAGTACAAACCGGCGGGGATATTCCTCTCCAACGGTCCCGGGGACCCGGCGGCGCTTGGCTATGCCGTTAAGGCGGTCCATGAGCTGGTCCGGAGCGGCGTCCCCATCTTCGGCATTTGTCTCGGACACCAAATCCTCGGGCAAGCGGTGGGGGGCAAGACCTTCAAGCTCAAGTTTGGGCACCGCGGCGCGAACCAGCCGGTGAAGGACCTCGAATCGGGCCGCGTGGAGATAACGGCCCAGAACCATGGATTTGCCGTGGACCCCCAATCGCTGCCGGCCGACGTGGCGGTCGACCGGATCAACCTCAACGATCAAACGGTCGAGGGGATGCGGCACAAGACTAAGCCGGTATTCTGCGTCCAATACCACCCGGAGGCCTCGCCCGGGCCGCACGATTCGACGCCGCTCTTTGGGCGGTTCCGCGCGCTGATCGAGCGGCAATAGTTGCGTCCATAGGCGGTTGGACCAGCGGGGTATTTCGACGGGCGCCCAGGATTTATTCTCCCGCCGTTGTGTTTGCGTTTGACTTGGGCGCGTCCGGGGCGATAATCGCGCCGTATAGAGTGTCAGAAGTTCCGCCGCCTGGGCAGGCGGGTTCCCTGACGCGGGCGCAATCGATTCTAAGTCATAATATGGCGAAACTTGTCCTCCTGAGCGTGGGAATGACCGGCCGCACTCACGAACTGAAAGCGGAAAAGACCACTATCGGTCGCCTTGAGGACAATACGTTTCAAATCGCCGAACCCTCGGTCTCAAGCCACCACTGCGAGGTCCTCCTGCGGGGCAATCAAGTCGTGGTGCATGATCTGAACTCGACGAATGGGACCTTTGTCAGCGGGGAAAAGGTGACCGAGGCCACAGTCAAGCCCGGGCAGATACTGCGGCTGGGCCAGGTGGAGATGCGGCTGGAGACGGACACCGCCGCCGCCTCGTCCAAGAAGCTGGACCAGACGATGGTGATGCAGCGCGGGGTGAGCCTCAATGAACTGGTGGAACACGGCACACGAGCCGGGGGCTTCGACACTGCCAGCAGCGGGTTTGCCAAGAAGAACAACAAAGGGAGCCGCATTTTCTGGATGGCCGCCGGCGGCTTTGGCGTCGCGCTCGTGGCCGTCATCCTCTGGCTCATTTTGAACAACCGCTGACGACCTCCGATCAGCCCTCCTTAAGCCACCTCGCCACTTGGGCGGCGGCATAAGTAATGAGGATGTCGGCCCCCGCCCGGCGCATGGCCATGAGGCCCTCGATCGTCACCGCCCGCTCATCAATCCAGCCGTTGGCCGCGGCCGCCTTGACCATGGAGTACTCCGCGCTCACCGCGTAGGCCGCCGTCGGGTAGCCGAACTCGGTCTTGACCCGGTACAGGATGTCCAGGTAAGCCAGGGCCGGCTTGACCATGACGATGTCGGCGCCTTCCTGGATGTCCATTGCCACCTCGCGCAAGGCCTCGGCGGCGTTGGCGCCGTCCATCTGGTAACTGCGCCGGTCCCCGAATTGTGGGGCCGATTCCGCCGCCTCGCGGAAGGGGCCGTAAAAGGCGGAGGCGAACTTGGCGGCATAGGAGAGGATGGGCGTGTTGACAAAGCCGAGCTGGTCCAATTGCGCGCGGATCGCCCGCACCCGGCCGTCCATCATGTCGCTGGGCGCCACGATATCCGCCCCGGCCTCGACGTGGCTGGCGGCGGCGCGCGCCAGGAGTTTGAGTGTGGGGTCGTTGAGAATCTCGGCCCCGGCCCGGTCACGGCGGACTATGCCGCAATGGCCATGGCTCATGTATTCGCACAGGCAGACATCCGTGATGACGAGCAGCCGGGGCAGTTCCTTCTTCAGGAGCCGCACCGCCTCCTGGACGATTCCTTTGGGGGCGTAGGCGCCGGAGGCCCTGGCATCTTTGGTCTCCGGAATTCCGAACAGCAGCACCGCCGGGACCCCCGCCTCGTGGGCCAGGGCGGCCTCACGCACCAGTTCATCCGGGGAGAGTTGGAAGACTCCGGGCATGGCGGCGATGGGCCGCCGGAGTTTCCGGCCGCTTCGCGCGAACAGAGGCAATACCAACTGCCCTGCGTGCAGGCGCGTCTCCCGGACCATCTCTCGCAGGACCGGGGATTGGCGCAGGCGCCGAGGCCGGTACTCGGGAAAGCGTCCCACATAATTCAAGCTCATGGGAACAGTTTAGCCCTCGCCAACCCGCAGGCAAGCATCGGGTTGGGGCCGGGTTGAAACCGGACGCATCCTGCCGACACCACGGCGGCGAGCGGGTCTATTCCGCGTCTCGCTTTGGCGGCGTCTTCTTTTCGGGAGGCGGCGCGGCCAGGGCGCGGCGCGCCTCGGCGAGGCGGTCGGGCGTCATTCGCCGTTCGAGGGCTGAGAGCGCCTTTCGGGCGGGCGGATAGCCGTTGGCGGCGGCGAGGCTGTACCACTTGTAGGCGGCGACGTAGTCCGCGGGGAAACCGTGGCCATTGACATAGCAGGCCGCAAGGTCGCATTGGCCGCGCGGGCAGCCCTGGGCGGCCGATTTGGAATACCACTTCACGGCCTCGTCAAAATCTTTGGCGACGCCGCGGCCCTTCTCGTAGCACGCTCCCAGGGCGGACTGGGCCAGGGCATCTCCTTGTTTTGCGGCCCTCGAGTACCACTTAACCGCTTCGCCCGGGTCCGGCGCCACGCCGCGGCCCGATTCGTAGCAGGCGCCCAAGGCGCATTGGGCCACGGCATCCCCTTTCTCGGCATCGGGAAGCGTCGCCTGGAAGACCTTGATATCGGCCTTTGATTGGCCCGCGGAGAGTGGCACCGGGATGGCGCACAACAGCAATGCCAGGAGCGATGGAAAAGGAAATCCAGATTTCACCCTGCCAGCTTAGCGGTTTTATTTCGGGTCGCAAGGGGCTTGGGCCCGGGGACACGCGGCGAGGTCATCGTTCGGCGGCGGCGGCGCGGGCCAGGAGCACTTTGCGGGTAGGCACGTAGCTGGCGGCGAACTCGCGCCGATAGTCGGCGAAGGTTCCGGCGGCAATCGCGGTCCGCACCTCGGCCATGACCTTCAAAAAAAACCAGGTGTTATGCAGGCTGAGCATGCGCAGGCCCAGAATTTCCCCGACGTTGAGGAGGTGGCGCAAATAGGCTCGGGTGAAGCGGCGGCAGGCAAAGCATTCACAGTCTTCTTCGATAGGCCCGAAGTCCGCCTTGCAGGCGCCGGCCTTGATGCTGAGGCTGCCCTTGCGGGTGAAGGCGGTGCCGTTGCGGGCGACGCGCGTCGGCAGGACGCAATCGAACATGTCCACGCCGCGCGCGACCAGTTCGACCAATTGGGCGGGCGTGCCCAGGCCCATGGCGTAACGAGGCCGGCCGGGCGGAAGGAAGGATTCGGTCATCTCGACGGCGCGCATCATTTCGGGCTCCGGCTCGCCGACGCTGACGCCGCCGATGGCGTAGCCGTCGAATTGGAGGGCGGCGAGGGCCTGGGCGCATTCCTGGCGGAGGGGGGCGCTGGTTCCCCCCTGGACGATGCCGAAGAGGAGCTGGCCGGGGGCGAGCGGCTGGGCGCGGCATTCGCCGGCCCAGCGCAGGGTGCGTTCGACGGCGGCGCGGAGTTCGCGGGGGGTGCTGGTATGGCCCGGGCAATCGTCGAAGACCATCGCGATGTCGGAGCCTAGGGTCTTCTGGATGGCCATGGCCTCCTGAGGACCGAGAAAGAGCGGCGAGCCATCCAAATGCGAGCGGAATTCGACGCCGTGGGCGTGGACCTTGCGAATGGTGGCCAGGCTGAAAACCTGGAAGCCGCCGCTGTCAGTCAGTATCGGCCCGGACCAATTGATAAACCGGTGCAGCCCGCCGGCGGCGCGGATGATGTCCAGCCCCGGGCGGAGGTTGAGGTGATAGCTGTTGCCCAGGATGATGCGAGTGCCCATCTCGACCAACTCGCGGGGGTCCAGCGCCTTGACGCTGCCCTGGGTGCCGACGGGCATGAAGACGGGCGTCTCCACCACGCCGTGGGCGGTGGTCAAGCGGCCCAGGCGCGCCTTGGAAGACGGGTCCGTCTGGAGGAGCTCAAACATGGGGCTGAGCTTCCCTCACCGGGCAGCCAAAAATGTCCTCATAAGCGTACGCCAAGGCGGCGAGGACCACGGACTGCGCGATGAAAACGCCGACAATACAAACCGCCAGGCCCAGCAGCATCACCAGGAAGTTGACGAGGACGAACCCAAGGAAAAGCCACCAGTGGCGGGTGACAATTTTGCGGCTCAACTCCATCGCAGGCCAGAAATCGAGGTTCCTGTCAATGACCAGCGGGAGGGCAAAAACCCAGGCGACGCCCAGATAGATGCCCGGCACCAGGCAGAACAGCAATCCGATGGATAACAGGATGCCGGAGACCAGGCCGGCCAGGAAAAGCTGCAGAAAGGCCATGCTGAAGCCGGCGAAGGCGTCGCTGAACTGGGCCGGCTGGCCGCGAATCAGCTTGAGGAGCAGGAAATAGAGGCCGCCCATACATACCCCCGCCAGCAGACCGACGGCGCCCTGGATAAGCCCCAGGACAAAGGACGCGCCGACCACCAGCCAAAAATGCCGGGCCACCAGGTCCCAGCCTCGCGAAAGGCAACTCCCGATATGCACCTCGTAATCGCGCGCCAGGATTTCGGCGGCCATCGCGTCGACATCCGGTCTGGGAGGGGAACCGGCCAATGGCGGCGGCGGCGAGGTTGTTTTGAGCGCGTCGGCGAATTCCGCAAAACTGCCCAGGGGCTTCCAGTCGGAGGAGCCTTCAGATTGGACGAGAGACTGGGCGTTCAGGCGGTGCTCGGCCAGCCAGGCGCGCAACTGCTCCGCGCTGATGGGCCCATATTGCCGGGAGTCTATTCCAATCACCCTATACATACGGCGTGTGTCGTTTCAGCGTTCTGGAGGAGCCTGCCAGGGCTGTTGCCGGCCGTCCACTACATTTGACGGCGCTCCTTGTAATGGGCAGGGCTTCGTCAAGCTCGCGCGGAGCACCGCACTTGTCCGGGGTGAGCGCCACGGAGGAGGTCGCGCTCTACTTCTCCCGGGCCGCCAGCTTTCTGAGCCGGTCGGAGACGTTGAGCATCGCGCGGCCCTGGTGATAGCATTCGGTCCACATGTCGGCCTTCATGCGGCTGGCCGGGGTGCCGTCGGCCTCGACGGTGGGCCACCAACCGCCATGAGCGCGGTCAACCTGGTAGTTGCTGATCCACTCCCATTCCTTGATGAAGGCATCCCAGTATTTGGTCGTCTCTCCGCCCAGGCGCTCGTGCTGGAGGAGGAGGGCGTTGAGGTGTTCGGCCTGGACCCACCAGATTTTCTCGGTGCGGAGTCCGCCGGTGACGGCGCCTTCGGGGTTCATGGCGCCGGCGTCGTAGAGGCCGCCGAGGCGGCTGTCCCAGCCGTATTGCATGGCGTGATCGACGAGGCGCCGGGCGACGGTCCACGAGCGAGGGTCGTCCTGGCCCAGGGCCTCGGCGGCTTCAACCAAGAGAAAGCCGGCCTCGACATCGTGGCCGAACGAGTCGGGGCTGCGCGTGGGCCGCCAATCGGCGGAGAGGAATTGGACCAGGTATCCCGGCTCGGAGTAAATCGTGTCGCGGCAGAGTTCGAGCATTTCCTGCAGGCGGGTCTTGAGGAGCGGGTCGGGCCAGACGGCATAGAGGCCGGTGAGGGCCTCGAGGATGTGGATGCTGGTGTTCATGGACTTCTGGCCGGCGCCGGCGCCGACGGCGCTGGCGCCGCCGCGGGTGACGGGCTTGCCGTCGGGGCCGATGTTCTCGAAGTAGCCTTTGTTGACCTTGTCGTGCGCGTGTTCCTCGAGCCATTGGAAGGCTCTTTTGGCCAGGTCGAGGGTGGCCTGGTCCTTGGTAGCCTGGTAGCTGGCGGCCAGGGCATAGATGCCGAACGCGTGGCCGTACATCTGCTTGCCGTCGGAGATTGGCCGGCCGCTGGCGTCGACCTGCCAGTAGAAGCCGCCGCCGGTTTTGTCCCAAAGTTTGTCCGCCAGGCAGGCGGCGCCGCGGCGTGTCATGGCCAGGAACATGCCCGCCTGGGCGGGGAAGCGCCGGGCGGCCTGCGCGCTGGTCCAGGTGAGCCTGCTCTGGTAAACGATGCTCTTGTCGCCGCCGGGGGCGCGGGTCCAGTCGAGCGAGTAGTTCTCGTGGAATCCGCCGCCCTGTTCGTCGAGCGCGACGGGGAAGAACTTTTCGAGAATCTCCTTCCGCAGGTTGGCCTCGGTTTCGGCCGCAATGCGAAGGTAGGTTTCCTTGGTGGGAGGGGTGGAGGGAGCCTCAGCCGCCGCACACGCGGCGGCGCAGCAGATGAGAACGGCCCCCAAGGCGGGCAGAACACAGCTTAGAATCGAAGGTCTGTTCATAGGCATTTCCTCAATCGAGCGCCGGCACGGTCGAGGGCATTTATTCACAGCTTATTCACCGGTTTCACGCGGGCAACGCTCCTCGCAAGACTCGCAGAAAATTGCCACGCATGACGGCGTCCACATTCTCCCGCGTAAAGCCGCGCTCTTCGAGGAGCGGGCCCAGCCGCCGCAAGTCGGCGATCGTGTCCAGGTCCTGGGGCGTTTGTTCGCGGCCGAACGAGCCATCCAGGTCCGAGCCGATGCCGACATGCCGGGCATCGCCGGCCAACTGACAGATGTGCTCGGTGTGGGCGATAATGTGCTCGATCTTGAGGCCGGCGCCGGCCGGGGTTGTTTCGCCCCGGAGCCAGTTTGGAACGACCATCCAGGCGTCAAACACCGCGCCGATGACCGCGTCGCGCTCGACGAGGGCTTTGATCTGGTCGTCGCTCAACTGGCGGTTGTGGGGCGCGAGGGCGCGGCAATTGGAATGGCTGGCCCAGACAGGGCCTTTGAAGACGCTGAGGGCCTCCCAGAACGAATCGTCGCACAGATGCGTCACGTCGAGGATCATCCCCAGCCGGTCCATTTCCGCCAGCAGCTCGCGTCCGCGCCGGCCCAGACCGCCGGTGGCATTGGTCCCTTGCGCATAAACGCCCGGCCCGTAATGGGCGGGGCCGACCGCGCGCAAACCGGCCGCGAAGGCCCGTTCCAAGTGGTTGAGCGTCACGAGCGAATCCGCTCCTTCCAGGCTGAGGACGTATCCGATGGGCTGCCGGTCGGCAGTCGATTGCCAGAGCGCGAGGTGCGCGTCCAAATCCCGGCGCGTGCGAATTGAGACCAGTTCACCCGCTTCTTCCATCGCGCGGTACCAGGCGAGCTGTCCCTGGGTATGGGCCCAGGCCTGCTCGGCGGATTGCCAGCCGGGCAACGGGCCGCCGGGCTTGGCCTGACGGGCGATTTGCGTGGCGACGCACAGGCCGACTTGGCCGCGGCGCATTTCAGGAAAACACACGACCCCGTTGCCGCGGTCCGATTTGTCCGTGAGTCCGCTCTCGGAACGGCGGATTTCTTCCAACGGCAGGCGCAGATCGCGATTCCATTCCATCGCGTTCATCGCCAGATCGAGGTGGGCGTCGAAGAGGAGCATAATTAATCACGCGCCGGGGCCAGGCAAAGCGCCAAGCCAGCCGATAACGATGCGAGCAAGAAGCCCGATTTCGTCGATTGTTGCACAGGGTTCATATTCTTACCAAAACAGGCGCGATTCGGAACAGAATTCCGCCGATTTGTTTGCGGCGCAAAAACTGCTTGTCCAGGAGGCGGCCGGCGGGCACCTTTGGGTATGATCAGGACCCACTGCATCGCCGGCTTCATCTTGCTCGCCGCGCTCCAATCCTCCCTGGCCGCCGAGCCTCAAAAAGTCGCCTCGGTGGAGGGCATCACCGAGTACCGGCTCGACAATGGCCTGCGCGTGCTTCTCTTTCCCGACAATTCACAATCCAAGGTGACGGTGAACATGACCGTGCTGGTCGGCTCACGGCAGGAGGGCTACGGCGAGACCGGCATGGCGCACCTGCTCGAACACATGGTTTTCAAGGGAACTCCGCGGCATCCGAAAATCCCGAAGGCACTCCAGGACCACGGCGCGTCCTTCAACGGCAGCACCTCCAGCGACCGCGTCAATTATTTCGAGACGCTGGCGGCGACGGAAGAGAACCTCGAATTCGCGCTCGACCTGGAGGCGGACCGCCTGGTCAACAGCTACATCAAGAAAGAAGACTTGGAGTCGGAGATGACGGTCGTGCGGAACGAATTCGAGCGCGGGGAGAACTCGCCTTCGGGCGTCCTGGGCAAGCGCATCGCGGCGGCCGCTTACAGTTGGCACAATTACGGCAAACCCACGATCGGCAACCGCTCCGACATCGAACGCGTCCCGGTCGAGAGGTTGCGCGCCTTTTACAAGAAGTACTACCAGCCGGACAACGTGGTGCTGGTGGTCGCCGGCCGATTTGAGGAGGCGAAGGGTCTGGCGCTGGTGCGGAAGTTTTTCGGGGCCATTCCGAAACCCGAGCGCGAGCTGGCTGTGACTTACACGGAAGAGCCGGCGCAGGACGGCGAACGCACCGTCATCCTCCGCCGCGTCGGCGACGTGAGCGCGGTGGGCGTGGCCTATCATATCCCCGCCGGCCCGCACGAAGACACAGCGGCGCTGGAAGTCCTGGCCAACATCCTCACCACCACTCCGTCGGGGCGGCTTTACAAGGCCCTGATCGAGACCAAGAAGGCCGCCACTCTTTTCGCTTACGCGGGCACGGATCATGACCCCGGACTGTTGGAGATCGGCGCGGAGGTCCCGCGCGACGGCTCCCGGGAGGAGGTCTGCGACATCATCACCGGCACCGTGGAATCGATCGACGCCAAGGGCGTCAGCCCCGAAGAGGTCAACCGCGCCCGGCAGCAGATACTCAAGGCCCGGGACCTGGCGGCGACCGACACCAGCCGCATCGCGGTCTCGCTCAGCGAATGGGCCGCCCAGGGGGACTGGCGCCTTTACTTCCTGCACCGCGACCGCATCGAGAAGGTAACCCCCGAGGCGGTGCAAACGGCGGCCGCCCGCTATTTGCAGCGCAACAACCGCACCGTCGGCCTGTTTATTCCCACTGAGAAAGCCGAGCGCATCGAAATCCCGCCGACACCCGATCTCACGGCCCTGTTGGCCGATTACAAGGGTCGCGCGGAGATGGCGCAGGGGGAGGTCTTCGAGGCGACACCCGAGAACATCGAGTCACGGGTCCAGCGGCTCGATTTGCCTGAAGGCATCAAGGCCACCCTGCTGCCCAAGAAATCGCGCGGCCAGGAGGTCCATCTGGCCCTGGTCCTGCGCTATGGCAACGAAGAGAACCTGAAAGGATACGAATCGGCCGCCGCGTTTCTGGGGGAAATGATGCACCGCGGCACGCGCAAGCTCACCTACCAGCAACTGCGCGACGAGTTGGACCGCTTGAAAGCGACGCTCAACGCCGGCGGCGGGGGCGGCGGGCGGGGCGGGCGTGGCGGGAGAGGGGGCGGCGCGGCCGGCGCGCTCGGCGCGGTCAGCTTTTCCATACAAGCGCGGCGCGACACGTTTCCGGAGGTGCTCAAGCTTCTGGGCCAGGTGCTGCGCGAACCAACCCTGCCGGCCGATGAATTCGAGGTGCTAAAACGCGAGCGCCTCGCCAGCCTGGAACAGATGCGCACCGAACCCGCCATGCTCGGTCCGCGGCTGCTCCAGCGCTTGCTCAGCCCATTCCCCGCGGATGATGTTCGCTATGTGCCGACCGCCGAGGAATCCGTCGAGCGGATGCGCCAGGCCACTTACGAGCAAGTGGTCCAGCTCTACAGAGAATATCTCGGCTCCGAGGCCGGGGAACTCACGATCGTGGGGGACTTCGATCCCGAAGTCTGTCTGCCTATCTTGCGGGAGAGCCTGGCGGGGTGGAAAGCGGCCAAGCCCTACGCGCGCATCCCGATGCCCATCCTCGGCGAGATCGCGGGCGCTCAAAAGCAGATCATCACACCCGATAAGGCCAACGCCACCTACGTGGCCGGGATGCTGTTCCCGTTGCGCGACGACGACCCGGACTATCCGGCGCTGGTCATTGGCAATTATATTCTGGGCAGCGGCGCGCTTTCCTCGAGGTTGGGCGACCGCATCCGCCAGAAGGAAGGGCTTTCTTACGGCGTCAGTTCCAGTTTCAGCGCGTCCTCGTGGGACGAGCGGGCCACCCTGACAATGAGCGCGATCAGCAACCCCACCAATAGCGTCCGCGTCGTCAAGGCCGCCCGCGAGGAACTGGAACGTCTCCTGCGCGACGGCCTCTCCGCCGAGGAGTTGGCCAACGCCAGGACAGGGTATCTCGAGGCCCTGAAAATGAACCGCTCGAACGACATCGCCCTCGCGGGCCTGCTCTCCAACCTGCGCCACTTGGGCCGCACCATGGCCTACGAAGCCGATTTCGAGAAGAGCATCGCCGCGCTCTCCCCCGGAGAGGTTCTGGCCGCGCTGAAGAAACACCTCGATCCGGGCAAGCTCATCGTCGTGACCGCCGGAGATTTTAAAGCGGCGGAAAAGTGAGCCCGTTGCGGAGAGACCGGAATCCCGGGAGTCAGGAGACCGGCTCGCGCCCGGCCTCGGGGACCTGGATATAACGGCGGAGGAGCAGCAGGCCGACCGGGGCGATGGTGGTGGTCAGGGCGATGATGAGCCACAGGCCGGCCGAGTCGCGCGGGCCCGTTTCCGGGCAGAACCTGGCCAGGAGCACGCCGGAGAACATGGCCCCGGGCAGCTTGGCCAGGAAGAAGGGAAGATAGGAAAGAGACATGTAGGAGCCCTCCTGGCCTTTGGGCGCGATCGCGGCCGCGTACTCATAGAGCCGGGGCGAATAGACCGATTCTCCCACCGAGAGCAGGGCGATGAAGAGAAAGATCATGACGTAATAAGGGTTGACGCTGCCGGGAACACCAGGGCGATTGGCGGCAATTTCCGAAGGGAAGGCATCCTCAAGGAGCCGGCGGTTGAGGCGGGCCAGTTGGGTTCCGCGCGGTTTTTGGGCCAGGTGCGCCTTCTCCTCGACCGAGAGCGCCAGGCTTGGGAAGCCTGCCAACTCGTTGAGCGGGCCATTCCTGACAATCGCGTCCAGGTCTTCGGCAAGGGCAACGCGGAGCGGATGCTCGCTGCGGGCCAGTTGACGGGGGTAGGCATCTTCGAGCAGCAACCGGTTCAGGAGCAAGGTCTGGTTGGGGAGCGTGCCGGCCTTGGCCTGGTTGGGATGTTTGTCCAGGAGCGATTGCGCCGCCGGGGACAAGGCCACGCCGGCAAACCGTTTCTCGTCGTAGATTGTCTTGCCATGGAGAATGCGGTTTAGCTCCTGCGCCAGGACGGCCCGCTGCTGAGACTCCGGACGGTTTGCATCCGCCAGCAACGTCTGGCTGGCGGGCGAGAACCGGCCCCACACAAAGGAGGAAACGGGCCGAGTTGCGGGGTCGGCATCGTCGCGCAGCCGGGCGGCGAAGGCGGCGGCGCGAATGTCGCCCGGCAGAAGCAGGGCGGAGCTGGGGTGAGGCCCGGCATCGGCGGCACGGGCGGCCTCTTCGCGGGCCAAGAGCGCCCGCGTCGGTTCCGAAAGGGCCTGACGGAGTGCGGCCGACAGCGGAGTGGCGGGAGATTGGAGCCTGGCAGCCAGGGCGGGCAGGTCTCGAAAATCATCCGGTGAGAACCGGGTATCGCCTCCGAGCCAGGCGTTGGCAATGCCATGGCCCAAGGCGCCGTCGGCCAGAGGCTGGAACCATCGAGGAGGCAGGGCCATGAAAAACACGGAGGCCGCGGCGATCACGCTGCCAACACTGACCATCCGGTAGGCCGGGATTCTCTGCGTCAGGGCGCCGACGATGGGCACCAGGAAGATGATCAAAACGGAATTGATCATGAAGAGACGCCCCACCGGAGCGCCTTCGCCGAGTTCGCGAATGCCGAACTTGGGATACGTGTAATACATCTGAATGAAGATAAGCCGCACGAAGGACGCCAGGCTGAGGAAGGCCAGGAACTTGTAAAAGCCTCGCTGACCCCACAGGCCGGCGAAGATTCGGGCGGACTCGCGGACGGCATCGCGGGTTGTGAGCCGGAGGGCCTGCAGAAGGCCGGCACGGGGGTATTTGGGCTGTTCGGGGGTGATTCTGAGTCCCTGGTCGGTGGCCTCGACGCCGGTGCGCAGGGCGAACCAGGCGATGGGCACCATGGCGATCTCGATGAGCAGGCTGATGAGGAAGAGGACGCGGTAGGTGGTGAAATCCAGCCGGAGCCAGGGCAGCAGCCAGTGGCCATGGGGTTCACCCAGGGTTTGGCGGACGTGATCGAAGATGTAATTGGCGATGAGGAAGCCGACGTTCATCATGGCATAAAAGAGGGCGAAGGAAATCGAACGCTGGGCCGTCGTTGAATAGCGGCGGATGCCGGCGACCAGCACGGGCACGGTCAGGGCCTCGCCCAGGGCCAGAGGCACCATCCCTCCAGCCAGGGCGAGCCATTTCACGGTGCTGAACGTCATCACCGCGCGCGCCGCGACGGTGAGAGTCAGCCCCAACAAGATGGCCTTCCGCAGCCCTATAGCGTCCGTCAAAGACCCGACGAACACGGTGAAGAGGGTCATGGCCATGGACCAGCCCGCCACCAAGAAGCCCGCCTGCTGGTCGCTGTATCCCAGGTCGTACGAGAGCCACAACACAAAGGTCGTGTTCATGATCCCGTAGGCGGCAATGCCGGCCAACTTCACGAGAAACATGATCCACAACTCCCGCGGCGCTCCGCGCAGGACGGTGAACCGGCTCAGAAACGACGGGTGAGCGGCGGCGGCTTGCGCCGCCGAGGCCGGTCCCGCAGGGGCAGTGCTCATGCTTCTCGAACGTTCGCTCTCGAATCATACCCGCGCGGCGCGGCGCTTGAAAGGGCGAAGATGAGTGTGTGAATACGCGCCCTCGGTCCGCAGTCAGAAACGATCAGAAATGAACACCATGGAAGAGAAAGGATGTTGAATCCTCTCTGGGTTCATGACAACATCGGCCCGTTTAGGACCAAAATGCAAACGATGAATATGCAAAACAGCGCAAAACCGAGCACGTCCACCTTCACCCGCCGCCAATTCCTCAGACGCACGACCCTCGCCGTCGGCGCCGCGACACTCTCGTTCCCGTACGTCGGTCGGGTCCTGGGGGCCAATGAGCGCGTCAACGTCGCCTGCATCGGCGTCGGCGGCAAAGGGGACAGTGATACCAACGACGCCGCCGGATGTGGCGGCAACATCGTCGCCCTCTGCGACGTGGACAGGGACACTTTGGCCGGCAAGGTCAGGCATTTCGAGAGCAAGTTCCCCGAGGTCAAGCAGTACCGCGACTACCGGAAGATGCTCGATGACATGGGCAATAGCATTGACGCGGTGACCGTTTCCACCCCGGACCACAACCACGGCCCGGCGGCGATTCGCGCGATGAAAATGAAGAAGCACTGTTTCTGCCAGAAGCCCCTGGTGCAGACCGTTTTTGAGGCCCGGACAGTGCGCAGCCTGGCCAAAGAGAACAACCTGGCCACCCAGATGGGCAACCAGGGCAGCGCGGAACCCGGATTGCGGCGCGCCGTCGAGGTCATCCAGGCCGGGGTCATCGGCAACCCGCTCGAATGCCATGTTTGGACCAACCGGCCCATTTGGCCCCAGGGTCTCGATCGGCCCGCTGGCCAGGACCCGGTGCCCGCAAAGCTGGACTGGGACCTGTGGCTCGGCCCGGCGCCGGAGCGGCCTTACAAGGAGGATGTCTATCACACCTTCAAGTGGCGCGGCTGGTACGATTTCGGCACCGGCGCCCTGGGGGACATGGCCTGCCACACGGTGAACATGCCCTTCCGCGCCCTCAAGCTCGGCTACCCCAACGTGGTGGAACTCGAGAAGGCCTCGAAAATCTATCCCGAGACCTTCCCCAAGACCTCGCGCATCCGGTTCGAGTTCCCCGCCCGCGAGGGGCTGCCTCCCCTCAAGTTCTGGTGGTATGATGGCGCTCCGGACGACAAAGCGACCCTCCGCCCGCCCGAAGCGGCCGTGAAGGAAATCCTCAAGTCGATCAAAGACACTCTGCCCGGCAGCGGCGCCCTCATTATTGGCGAGAAGGGCAAGGTGTTCTCTCCGGACGACTACGGCGCCCAGTTCTTCGTGTGCATGAACGGCGAAGAAGGGTACACCAAGAGCACTCAGCACGATGCCTGCAAGGCCGTGCCCCAGACCATCCCTCGCTCCCCGGGCCACATGCAGGAATGGTTCCGGATGATGAAGGAAGGCACGCCCGCCTACTCGAACTTCGACATCGCCGCCTACCTGGCCGAGGTCGTTCTGCTCGGCTGCGTGGCCTTGCGCGTCGGCCCAGGCCGCCGCATGGAATGGGACGGACCGGCCATGTCCTCGCCGAACATCCCCGAGGAAGCCGCCCGGTTCGTCAAGCGGCACAACCGCGCGGGCTGGGAAGCATAAGGGCTCGTCCGAAATGAAGGCCGTGATCTGAATGTCTCAGGTGGAGCGTGAGAGCTCGGAAAGTGCTCCGGCGCCCTCACGCTCCACGCTCCCACGCTCCGGAGGCCAGGAACCGCACGACGCCACAATCCCAATTGCCGGACGGCCCGGCGGAGCGGCTTTTTCGGCGCGCCTGCGCCAGCGCCGCGCAAGGCCGGGCGCTGGAGGCGGCCAAGCTGTTCGTCGCGGTGCTGCAACAACAGCCTGCCTGCTTCGAGGCGCATTGCCGGCTCGGCATGGCCCTCCGGGAGTTGAACAAACTGGAGGAGGCGATTCAGTGCCTCGAAGCCGCCCTTCGCCTGCGCCCCTCGCATCCGGGATTGCATTTGCTGCTGGGGGCCGTCCACAAGCAGAGCGGCAACCTCGAGGCCGCCGGCGAGTGTTGCCGCCGGGAAATCGCCCTCGATGCGGCCAACGCCGACGCCCATTACAATTTGGGCCTGGTTCTGCAGAACCTCGACCGTCCGGCCGAAGCCATGGCCGCCTATCGCCAGGCCCTTGCCCTGCGCCCGGACCATACGGGCGCCCTGATTAACCAGAGCCTTCTTTACCAGGAACAACCCGATCTCGACGCGGCGATAGCGTGCTGCCAACAGGTCCTGCGCCTTCAACCGACCCACGCGGAGGCCCATTGGCAGCTTGGCACCGCCTTGCTGGCCAAAGGCGAGTGGGAACGCGGGTGGCCGGAATACGAATGGCGGTGGAAACTCGAGGACTTCACCACGCCCGCCGGGGAGTTCTCCCAGCCGCTCTGGGATGGGCGCGAACTCGAGGGGCGGCGCATTCTGCTGCATTCCGAGCAAGGCTACGGTGACGTGATTCAATTCATCCGCTACGCCCCCCTGGTGGCCGGGCGCGGCGGTGAAGTGCTGCTTGGCTGCCCTCCGGCCCTTACCGGGCTTTTGGCCCGAGCGCCGGGCGTCAGCAAGGTTGCCGCCGGGCGGGCCGGCCTGCCCTCGTTCGATTTCCACTGTCCGCTGCTGAGCCTGCCGGCCATTTTCCGGACCACGCAGGCGACGCTCCCGGCTAAAGTGCCTTATCTGACCCCGCCCAAAGAGGTCTTCCCAATCGGGCCGGCACGGGCGGGCTGCCTCAAAGTGGGCGTCGCATGGGCCGGCGACGCGAAGCACAAAAATGATCGCAACCGTTCCATGCCGGTTGGGCATTTCGGTCCGCTGGCGGACTTGCCGGGCGTTCATTGGTTCAGTCTTCAGGCGGGTCCGAGGGCCTTGGATTTGGCGCATGTCCCGTGGGCGAGCCGGGTTACGGACCTAGGCCCCCGGTTCGCCGACTTTGACCAGACGGCCAGCGCCATCGTCCAGCTTGACTTGGTCATTTCGGTGGATACGGCCGTGGCGCACCTGGCGGGCGCTTTGGGCAAACCGGTCTGGATGCTCCTGCCCTTCGCCGGCGAGTGGCGGTGGATGGTCCACCGGTCTGACAGTCCATGGTATCCCACGCTGCGTCTGTTCCGCCAAAGCAAACCGGGCGACTGGGCGGGCGTGATGGAGGGCGTTAAAGGCGCTCTTGCGGCGAAGGGGATTTGAAGGCGGGTGACGAGGGGAACATCCACCGTCGAAATCCGAAATCCGAAAATGACTGGCTTAGGGGCTGGTCCGGGGGTAATATGCGCCTATGATCGGCATGAGCGGTGCTTCCTCGACTGACACGCGCGCGCGGCCGGCCCCCGGGCCCGCCTGCGCCGCAGCCGATTCGGCGCCTCCCGTCCCGCGGCCCCGCGCAAAGCCGTTTAAACTCGTTGCCGAGGTGCTGCGCCACGGCGGACCGGGCTATCTCCAGTTTGCCATCACCAACATCTGCAACGCGAAGTGCGATTTCTGCAATTTCGCCGTCGATCGTTTTGATCCGAAGCTGCGGCGCAGCGTCACACTGGGGCAGGCGCGGGACGTGATCGACATCTGCGTGCGCAACCACATCGGCTACCTGCTCTTTGTGGGCGGGGAACCGCTCGCGCACAAAGACCTGGGCGCGATGACCCGGTATGCGGCGGAGCAAGGGATTCGCCCCATGATCTGCACCAACGGCTCGCTCTGGACGGACCAGAACATGCGCCAACTGGCCCGAGACGGCCTGAGCAGCGTCATTATGTCCGTGGACGCCCACGACGTGGCGCGGCACGAGAAGAACCGGGGGCTGCCGGATGTCTGCCGCAAAATCCGGCGCGCCAACGAGGTCTTCGGCGAGCTGGGTGTGCAAACCACTGCGAGCGTCACCGCCAGCCGGCTCATCGAGGATTATGACAAGCTGCCCGGCTTTCTCACCGAGCTCGGTTTCCGGAGCTGCACCTTCAGCTATCCCCTGAGCAGCCTCGCATCAAGCTATTTGAGCTTCAGCGATTCCAGCCTCGTCAATTTCAAGACCGAGGAGTTGATCGAGGTTTTCGAGAAGATCAAGCGGATGAAACAGCACAGCGGGTTCCCGGTGGTCAACCCGCGGGAATCTCTCTCCGAGATGCAGCGGCATTTGCGACGCGAACCCGAGAAATTCGGCTGCCTCGGCGGCCATAAGTATTTCTACCTGGACTGGAACCTGGACCTCTACCGCTGCCACTTCTGGGAAAAGCCGATGTGCAACATCTATGAGTTCGACGAGTCCAAACTCATCCGCGACGGCTGCACCCGCTGCATGATTGACTGCTACCGCGACCCGAGCGTCCTGCAGTTCATCGCCATCAGCGCCAGCGACGCCTGGAACAACCTCAGGCGCGGCAAACTCCTGGCCGCCGCCAGGAACATCCTCGACCGCCGCAACCTCACGTCTCTCAAGGCGGTGTGGGAAGACCGCAAATGGATCGGCGGAGTTTGAGATTCAAATCAGGATTAAGATTAGGAGGGTGAATATTTCATCATGATAGCGAAGCGAGTCATCCCGTGCCTGGACGTGCATGCGGGCCAGGTCACGCGCGGGGTCCGGTTTGGAAAGGCCGAGGCCGGGGAATTGCGCAATGTGGGGGACCCGGTGGAGTTGGCCCTGCGCTACAACGAGCAGGGGGCCGATGAGATGGTGTTCTTCGACATCACGGCCAGCGCGCACGGACGCGCCACGATGGTCGAGGTCATCGAGCGGGCGGCCGACCAGTGTTTCATGCCGCTGACGGTCGGCGGCGGGCTGCGTTCGGTCGAAGACATGTATGCCATGCTCCGCGCCGGCGCGGACAAGATCAGCATCAACTCCTCAGCCCTGGCCAACCCGGACCTGATCCGGGCGGGTGCTGAGAAGTTTGGCAGCCAGTGCATTGTCGTCTCGATTGACGCCCGGAAGGCGGCGCCGGACCGTTGGGAGGTTTTTTCGCACGGCGGTCGCAAGCCGACCGGCCTGGATGCCGTCGAGTGGGCCAAACGGGCGGTGGCCCTGGGGGCCGGCGAGATCGTGCTCAACAGCATTGACGCCGACGGCACCAAGGCGGGCTTTGACCTGGTCATCACGCGGCGCGTCAGTGAATCCGTTGGTGTGCCGGTGGTAGCGAGCGGGGGAGCGGGCAACCTCGATCACATGGCTCAGGTCCTTATCGAGGGCAAAGCCGACGCCGTGCTGGCCGCCAGCATCTTCCATTTCGGGCAATACACGGTGGGCGATGTCAAACAGTTTCTCGCCAAACGCGGGATTCCCGTCCGGCTGAGCGTTTAGGAGCGGCCCCTCTCAAAGAAAGGCCGATGCGGATGGCTGATTGGTGGACAACACCTGCCGCGGTTCTCGCACTCTTCAAGACAGTCCTCCACCTCTTTGTTCGCTTGGGCCTCGGGTGACAAACCACGCTCTGGCCGGATGGTGGAGCCGAGGGGGTTCGAACCCCTGACCTCCTGAATGCCATAAAGGCGCTCGATACATACTGGCGCCGTTCCAATGCGCCACCAACCACCCGGGGTCAAATGTCGCCCTTATTTTTCTGCCACGCTCTCGGGATCGTTGTCGGGTTCACTTTCATGATTGGCACACGCTCCGACCCGAGGGCCGGTGTCACCTCCTGCCCTCGTGTCACACAACCCAGCCCGAGTCGCCGGTCGCTGCCCATATGCCAGAATTCAGGCCGAGAAGCCCGGAGTGAAGGCCGTCATCACGAGCGGTTACAACGGCGACATCCTCGATTTGGGCCGAATTGCCGGAGCCGCGATAGTCCTTCTCCCGAAAACGCCAACGGGACGGTCGCGATTGGCTTCAGCGGCTCCGGCACCACCACCTTTCCGAGTTGCTACGCCGCGGTCGGCCAGACGGCTACACGTAAATTCGGGACTAAAACCAAGGCTGCGAACCAACGCTGAACGGTTGGATCGAAGACGACCCTGGGGCCGGTGCCCAGAGGAGGGGCCACAACACCGGCGTTGGTCCAGAACTGCGACAAATCCATTGTCTGGACAACGTTGCCGTTGGCCTTGCTGTACACGGCGAACCTATCTTGGTTCATCCCTTAATGCCCGGTTTGGCTGAGAAAAGGATCACCCGAACTTGCTGTTTTCGCCGGGGCGACCGCGCTCAGTAACCCCGGCGGTGGCGCCCGGCATCGAGGATAGGCAGCCCCAACCCAGTCGGGGCAAGCCGGCAAGCCGGGCCAGCAGCAATAGCGGCGATCCCCCTGGTTTGCCGGTGGGGTAAAGCTGAGCTAATATGCGTGGCCCTGGGGATCCTCGTGGAGGCGTGGCGTTTCGCGGGGGGAAAGCCAGGGGAAATCACCGATGAACGAGCCGCAGGCCACCTTTTGACACGGGTTATGATGGACCTTTTTTCTGAGACTGTGCGTCGCAATCCATACCCGGCCTATCAAGGGATGCGAAGCAGTTCACCGATTTTGCCGGAGCCCAAAAGCGGCCTCTGGATGCTCTTCGACTACGAGAGCGTTAATCGGGCCTTGACCGACCATGAGGCCTTCAGCTCCCGGCACGGCCCGGTCGAGTGGATGATTTTTCTGGACCCGCCCCGCCATAGTAAACTGCGTGGCCTGGTGTCGCACGCCTTCACCCCGCTTTCAATCGCAAAACTCGAGCCGCGCATTCGGGAGCTCTCGCGCGAGTTCCTTGACGCGACGATCGAGCGGGGGGAACTGGATGTCGCCAACGATTTCGCCGCGCCTCTGCCAATGGCTGTCATTGCGGAGATGCTGGGCATTCCAACCGCTGACCGCCGCCTGTTCACGAAATGGAACGACGCAATTTTGAACATGAGTTACACCGTTCCCGCCGCCGGAGCGGCTGCGTTGGATGGAGTCGTGAATGATTTCAGGGCAGCCACGGCCGAGATGGATGAATATCTGGGCGGCTTGCTTTCTGACCGGCGCGCTTCACCGAGACCCGACCTGCTGACCCGGTTGTTACAGGCGCACCTGGACAGTGAACGACTGACGCAAGCGGAGATTCTCGGCTTCTTCCAGTTGCTGCTTCTGGCCGGGAGCGAAACGACCACGAACCTAATCAACAATTCCATCCTCTGCTTCATCGAATGTCCGGATCAACTCGCTCGCCTGCGCGCTGCTCCGGAGCTGTTGCCCTCCGCTATCGAAGAAGTCTTGCGCTATCGCTCGCCCTTGCAGTGGATGTTTCGCGTGACGAGGCGCGACGTTCAGATGCACGGTCAAACCATCCCCGCCGGGAAAGTGACCCTGGTGATGCTCGGATCGGCAAATCGTGATCCAAAACAATTCCCCGACGCGGACCGCTTCGACATCACGCGCAATCCCAACCCGCACCTGGCCTTCGGGCACGGGATCCATTTTTGCCTTGGCGCAGCCCTGGCGCGCCTGGAAGCCAGGGTCGCTCTCACCGAACTCCTGTCTCGAATCGGCGAGTTCAATCTTGCAAGTGATCTGCCATGGGAGCCCCGCAAAGGGCTTCACGTCCATGGTCCGACCAGCCTCCCACTCCGTTTCACGCCAAGCGCGAGCCGCAGAACACGCCACGACGTGCTGCCGCCGTAATGAGCCTGTTGTCGTTCTTGCCCCGAGTGCCTTCCGCTTCTGGTCTTGAGACGCGAGGTCAAAAGATCAAAAGCACCTCCAGGGCTGCGGGCTAACGCGTTAATCGCCCTGTTTTCTCGCGATAACAATCAGGTCGGTGGTCTGCTTGGGGGCAGTGCCTGGGCTCGGAAGGTGGCTTTGTTTGACTGGCTCAAGACCAGACTGGCGAAGTGATCGCAGCATACGTGGCCTTGACAGGAGCCCGAATCCATGGCAGCTTCCGGGCACCGCAACGCATCTGATGCGTTACATTGTCGGTGCTTATGGGTGATGTTACACAAGTTCTGGCCAGGATGGACGCGGGTCTCTCGGGGACCGCCGACGAGTTGGCGGAGTTGGTGTACGCCGAGCTGCGGCAGATCGCCGGCCGCAAGCTGGCGATGCAGCCTCCCGGTTATACCCTGCAACCGACCGCGCTGGTGCATGAGGCTTGGTTGCGGCTTTTTGGCGGCGCCCGAACTTCGTTTGCCACCCGCGCGCAATTCTTCGCCGCGGCCGCCCAGGGCATGCGGCACATCCTGATCGACCGGGCGCGGCGCAAACGGTCTTTGAAGCGAGGGTCGGGCGCGGTCCCAGTCAGCCTCGAGGACGTGGACGTCGCCGCGCACGCGGACGAGGACATCCTCCTGCTGGTAAACGAAGCCCTGGAGCTTCTGCAGACGGAACACCCCGACGCCGCCCGGTTTGTCGAACTCCGCTTTTTCGCCGGCCTCAACAACACCGAGGCGGCGCAAGCCCTCGGGTTGACGGAGCGGACCGCCCGCCGCCATTGGACCTTCGCCCGGGCCTGGCTCTACCAGGAAATTCGCCGGCTCGAACAGGAACCCGCCGCGTCCTCAAACCGACGTGTCGCGCGTTCCGGAGCAGGCGAGTTGGCGCTGCCCTGGTGAGCGGTTGGTTCGTTAAAACGCCCGATGGGTAGTGCCTCCGCACGGCCGCTGACACACCCCGTCCCGGGTCAGAGATCGGGATTGGGTTGGTTTCTTTTGGCCGGTTTTTGCCCGCAATTGCGTATGTATCATCATGGCTCCTGATCCCCGGTCCGTGCGGTCCGTGTTCGACGAAGCGTCCGAAATCACCGACCCTCGCGAGCGCGCGGCCTTTTTAGCGCGCGCCTGCGGAACGGATGATTCCCTGCGGACGAAGGTGGAGGTGCTGCTGGCGGCGCACAAGGAGGCCGGCGGGTTCTTGGCCGATTTTCCTTCGGACCAACGCACCGCGCCCGCGCCTCCCGCGCCAGACGTCTTGGAACGTATCGGCCCCTATACGCTGCTCGAGGAGATCGGGGAGGGCGGGTGCGGTGTCGTCTATCTGGCCGAGCAATTGCGTCCCTTGCGGCGCCGGGTGGCGCTGAAGATCATCAAACTCGGCATGGATACCCGGCAGGTCATCGCCCGCTTCGAAGCCGAACGGCAGGCCCTGGCGATGATGGACCACCCCAACATCGCCAAGGTGTTCGACGCCGGGACCACCGAGGGGGGCCGGTCCTATTTCGTCATGGAACTGGTGCGCGGCAGCCGCATTACCGACTTCTGTGAGCTGAACCAACTTGCCACCAGGCAGCGCTTGGAATTGTTCGTCAAGGTCTGCCAGGCCATTCAGCACGCGCATCAGAAAGGGATTATCCATCGAGACCTCAAGCCCTCGAACATCCTGGTCACCGACGAGGATCCCGGCTCGCCGGGAGCGCCCAAGGTGATTGATTTCGGCATTGCCAAGGCCATGGCTGAGCCCTTGACCGACAAGACCCTGTTCACCGCCTTCGAGCAGTTCATCGGCACGCCGGCTTACATGAGCCCGGAACAGGCGGAGAGGAGCGGGTTGGACATCGACACGCGCTCGGACATCTACAGCCTGGGGGTGTTGCTTTACGAGTTGCTGACCGGCACCACGCCGTTTGATGCGACGGAACTGCAGGCCTCGGGCATCGACGCGATGCGGCAGACGATTCGGGAGAAAGAACCCGTGCGCCCGAGCACGCGCCTGGGAAGGCTCGGATCCCATCAGCTCACCACCACTGCGAACCGCCGCTCCGTCGACACGTCGACGCTCATGCGCCAGATCCGGGGCGATCTGGACTGGATCGTGATGAAGTGCCTGGAGAAGGACCGGACGCGGCGCTATGACACGGCCAACGGTCTGGCGAGGGACATCCGGCGGCACCTGGACAACGAGCCTGTCGTCGCCCGCCCGCCGACCATTGCCTACAAGCTCCAGAAGGCGTGGCAGCGCAACAGGCTGGCGATCACAGCCACGGCGGTGGTGGCGGTGTCGTTGGTAGTGGGAACTGCCGTCAGCACTTGGCAGGCGATCGTGGCGAGCAGGGCCAGGACTGCCGAGACGCGGCAGCGGCACACCGCCGAGGCGGCCGCGCAAGCCGAGAAGCAGCAGCGGCTGCAGGCCGACGAACAGCGACAGCGGGCAGAGCGTCTGCTCTACGAGGGCGATATGAAACTGGCGCAGCAGATGTGGGAGCAGGACAATGTCGCGCCCGTGCGGCAAATCTTAGAGGATACGGCCTCCTATCCGCGGCGGGGATTTGAATGGTATTATTGGCAGCGGCAGGTGCACCTGGAAGGCGAGACGCTGTGTGGCCACACCGCGGGTGTGATGTCCGCAGCGTTTTCTCCGGACGGCCGGCGCGTGGTCACTGGCAGTGAGGATAAAACGGCCAAGGTCTGGGATGCGGCCACCGGCAAAGAACTGCTCAGCCTAACGGGGCATCGCTTTCGCATCTGGTCGGTCGCCTTTTCTCCGGATGGCCATCGGATCGCCACAGGTAGCGGGGACCATACGGTCAAGGTCTGGGATGCGGTCACCGGCAAAGAACTGCTCACCCTCAAAGGGCACGGCAGCTTTGTCAATTCTGTCGCCTTTTCTCGGGACGGCCGGCGAATTGTCACCGGTAGCGGGGACCATACGGCCAAGGTGTGGGAAGCAGCCAGCGGTCGGGAACTGCTCTCGCTCAAGGGGCACCGCAGCACGGTCGTCTCCGTCGCCATTTCCCCGAATGGCTCCCGGATTGTCACCGGCAGTGTCGATCGGACGGCCAAGGTGTGGGATTCGGCCAGCGGCCGGGAAGTGCTCTCGCTCAATGGGCACGCCGGTGAGATCGACTCTGTGGCGTTCTCCCCAGACGGCCAGCGAATTGTGACCGCAGCCGCGGACCATACGACCAAGGTCTGGGACACGGCCACCGGCGGGCAACTGCTCACCCTCAAAGGGCACAGTTCTTGGGTCGGATCGGTCGCCTTTTCTCCGGACGGGCAGCGAATCGCCACTGGGAGCGGAGACCAAACGGCCAGGATCTGGGAGGCGACCAGCGGCGACGAACTGCTCGTGCTCAAGGGGCATGGAGATCGGATCCGGTCAGTGGCCTTTTCCCCAGACGGCCAGCGAATTGTGACCGGGAGCTGGGACCGCACGGCCAAAGTCTGGGACGCGGCCTCTAACCATGAACCGCTCATACTGAGACCACGGGGTGGTCAAATACTCTCGGCGGCCTTCGCTCCAGGCGGCCGGCGGATTGTTACGGGGAGCCAAGACGGCGCTGCCAAAGTCTGGGACGCGGCCAGCGGCAAGGAAGTGCTCACCCTGGGGCCACAGGGCGGTCAAATACTCTCGGCGGCCTATTCCCCGGACGGCCAGCGGATTGTTACAGGGAGCCAGGACGGCACCGCAAAAGTATGGGAGGCGGCCAGCGGCAAGGAAGTGTTCACCCTGAGGCCACTGGGCGGCCAGATACTCTCGGCGGCGTATTCGCCGGACGGTCAGCGGATTTTCACCGGGAGTCGGGACGGCACTGCCAGAGTGTGGGAGTCAGCCAGCGGCGCGGAACTGCTCACGCTCAAACTCCACAGCGCCTGGATCAGATTTGTCACCTTTTCTCCGGACGGGCAGCGGATCGTCACCGCGAGCGGAGATCAAACGGCCAGGATCTGGGACGCGGCCAGCGCCAAGGAATTGCTCGCGCTCAACGGGCATGCGGCTCCGGTCCGTTCAGTAGCCTTTTCCCCAGACGGGCGGCGAATTGTGACGGGGAGCGAGGACCGTACGGCCAAGGTCTGGGAGACGGCCACAGGCAAGGAACTGCTCACCCTCAAAGGGCACAGCGCTTGGGTCAGGTCTGTCGCTTTTTCTCCAGACGGCCAGCGGATCGTCACCGGGAGCCAGGACGGCACTGCCAGAGTGTGGGAGACGGCCAGCGGCAAGGAACTGCTCAGCCTCAAGGGGCACACCAATTGGGTTAACGTTGTGGCGTTTTCTCCGGACGGCCAGCGGATCCTCACCAGCGGTGATGACCAGACAGCCAAGGTATGGGAGGCAGCTACAGCCCAACAGGTTGCCGGCTGGCAAGAGCAGGAAAAAGCTGCCGCCGAGCGTTTGGCGGTGCTGCAGCGGGAGCAGGCTGTGGCCGCGGAACGCGAGCGATCGCTCCGCGCTCACGACCCAGGGGCGATCAAGCAGTGGCTGGTGCTGGCACCCATGCCCTATGAGGGCCGAAGCGGCAAGGCGGCTTTGCAGCAGGAGCAGATTCCCCAGGAGGCCTCTGTCCGCGCGCGCGCCGGTGACCGAGTCAAGGTGGGTAATGAGGAGCAGGTGTGGACGGTGTTACAAATGGAGAATGACGTGATCGATTTCAACCAGTTGCTGGGAGAAGAAACGAAGTGGAGCGTGGCTTACGCGGTTTGCTACATCAGAAGCGAAGTGGCTCAGGGCCGACTCTTGATGAAGGTGGGCAGTGATGATCAGGCCAAAGTTTACCTCAATGGACAGGAAATCTATCGGCACGAGGAAGACCGGCCCTATGAGGCGGACGATGATGTGGTGGCGGACGTGGAGCTTAAAGCCGGGCTGAACGCTCTGGTGTTCAAGGTCGTGAATGAAGTGGGAAACTGGGCAGGGTCCATCCGGTTCACCGATGCCCAGGGCGATCCGGTCAAGGGGATCAAGGTCACGCTGGACCCGGAGGCCAAAGACTAAGGGGTCGTGCGTGTTGCTTCGGCAAGCGTGCGGAGGCTCGAAAAATCCGCTTGGCGCCACGGT
>CAZZFF010000089.1:0-3597 GCA_964653485.1 uncultured Verrucomicrobiota bacterium
CTGGATTGGATGTATCCCTATCTGACGCCCTACGGGGTGATCATGAAAATCAACCACAACCCGTTGGCGTCGTTGCCACAGGATGTCTTGGACCGGGACCACCGTTTCTGGAAGGAATACGCGAAGCGGATGACCGGGGACATTATCGATTATGGAACCTCGGTCAAGGAGGTGGCGGACTGGATCGAGAAGACTTACGTGAGGCGGGATTTCAACGGGTTTAAGGGCGACCTCAAGTTCGTGCGGGACAGGGACGGACAGAAGGCCTTCTCGAAGCTGCGCAGCTCGATTGGGGGCGTCTATGCCTGGCGGCTCAACCCGGCGATTCCCCGGGAATATCAGCCCAAGACCCCGGCCGAGCGCGAAGCCCTGCTCCGCGAAGCCGACTTCACGTTCTTGCAGGCGTTTGCCTTCTGCCCGGACAGCCCGGAAGCGGTCATCCGTTACTCGCAATTGCTCCTGCAGGTCCAACGGGTGGACGACGCGATCCTGGTCGTCAAAACCTGCCTGGTGCTGGACCCTTACAACGGCCAGGTCGCCGGGTGGCTGGATACGCTCAAGAGCATCAAGGCCAGCCAGGCCCATTACGACGATGCCAGGAAGAACCTGCGGGCCATGGAAGACCAGGTGCGGACAAACCCCGCGGCCTTGCAGGTTGCCTTTGACCTCGCGGGCACTTACCTCCAGATGCAGGACACCGGCCGCGCAGTGCAGGTCCTCAGCGGCATCGCCGAAAGCCCTTACGCCCAGCGAGAGGCCGTCGTGTCCATCGCAAAGCTCTTCAACCAGATGCAAAACTGGCCCAGACTCGAAGTGGCCCTCGAACGGTTGGTCAAACTCGATCCCTCGACTCCCGAGGGCTGGTACGACCTGGCGGCCCTCAAAGCCAACGTCGGCAAACCTGCCGATTCGCTGGCGCCGCTCAAGAAAGCCCTCGAATTGAGCGCCGCGCGGCTCAAGCGCGACCCCAAGGCCCTCAACCTCCTGGAGCAAACGCGCAAAGACCCGCGTTTCAATGCGGTGCGTCAAACACCGGAGTTCCAGAAACTGGTGCCGGCGGCCCGTTGAGGCGCGCTGAGCGGTTCATCGATGTTGCTTTCCCCTTTCGCCCCCAGCCGATGGCTTCCCTGAGGCTCGGAAGGAACGAACCAGGCCAGAGGCGTCGCTGCCTCCGGCCTGGCTGAACTCAGACTCGCCCGCCCCGGGAAGAGGGCGCCGGCGGTTATTGCGGCACGGCGCGATAGAAGCGCTGCGGATAATTCCGGGCGTCGGTGTCGAGTATCTCGATGATGCCTGTGGATGTCGCGGTCACCGTGGCGAGCACTGTCCAATCCACGAGGTTGGTCGAGACCTGTATCTCATAGACGCTCCCCGGCGTGCCGCCTTCCGTGAAGACCGCCCCGCCGCCATTGGTGTTGGAGAGGTCAACGTGCGGGCTGAGCGTGGCCACGAAGTGGATCGTGATAGTCCCCGTGCTCTGTCCGCCCACCCCATCCTGCGCCAGGTACGTAAACTGGTCGCTGTCGAGCTTGCCCGCCGGCGGCGCATAGCTGAAGGCCGTCGCGCTGGCGGTGATCTGCCCGCCGTTGGTCGAATCTCCGCTGACGAGGCTGAGGCTCAGCGTGCGGCCGTCGGGGTCGGCGACGTTGGTCAGCACCTGGCTGAAGGGGATGGACACAGTGACATTGGCGGCAGCCCAGATGTCGACAGGGCCGGCGACCGGCGGGCGATCGAGAGTCAGGACGCGTTGAGCCGAGAGCGTAGTACCCTGGCAACAGAGGTCGGCTTCAATGACCCGCAGGCTGGTAGCTGTGTTGGTGGTGGCAAAGGTCAACTGGCGCAGCAAGGCCGTCACTACGCTCGAAGTCGCATTGGTGGTGAAGGAGAACACCAGTCCGTTGGTTTTCGCGGTGAAGGTGCCCACAATCGCGCCCCGGCATGTCAGCGTGTCGGCGTCGACGCCGATCTGAGCGGGGTCGGTTCCTTCGGGATCGAGGCTCAGGCAGTCGGCCGCGGTGGCGTTGGTCACGACGCTGACGGTGAGTGTGGCGCCGCCGAAGTTGAGGCTGCCGCCGTCGGACACGGTCGCGTTGGTATCCACCAGCACGGGGTCGGAGCCCATGACGTAGAAGCCGGGCGTCGCGCTGAACGTGAGTCCCGGGGTGATGGTCAGCGTGCCGTCCTGCAGGGTGATCGCGTAGTCCCGGGCCTTGCCTTGAGGGTCCACCACGGTGGGCACAATCGAGTAGGCGCCCGCCGGGCTGAGTTGCGTGGCGGTGGTGGAGTAGGTCGCGGTGATGCCGTCGTTGTTGAGCAACGGACTGACGGTGCCGCTGAACACAGGGTTGGTGACCCCGTAGGCACGGCTGGCATCACTGGCGGTGATGGTGAGGACCGCCGGCGTGACGGCCAGGGAACCGGGCGCCAGAGTGAAGGCGTAGTTCGGATCGCTGCCTCCGCTCAGCGTGATGGCATAGCTGCCCACTCCGCTGGAGACGTTGGCGGTGGTGCTCGCCGTCGGCGGGTTGGCCAGCACGCCTGCGGTCTGGCCGTTCACAAACCCGCTGTAGCTGATCGTCAGGGCCGGATTGGCCGCGCCATAGACTCGGGTCTTGTTATCCGCGGTGGCCGTCAACGCCGCCTGAGTAACGGTCAACTGTCCGTTGAGCGGACTGAAGATGTAGTTCGCCGCGCTCAAAGTGCCACGGTTGGCGGTGATGACGTAGAAACCCACCGGGCTGGCAGCGGTGGCCGTGGTGCTCAGGCTGGCGGCGCCGTTGACGACGCTGCTGTTCTCGCCGTCGACAAAGCCGCTGATGGTGGCCGTGAGCACCGGGTTGATCTGCCCGTAGGCCCGGCTCTGGGCATCCGCTTGGACAGTCAGTGTGACCGGGCTCACCGTCAAGGTGCCTGGCACCAGAGTCACCGCGTAGTTAGGATCGCTGCCTCCGCTCAGCGTGATGGGATAGCCGCCCACCCCGCTGGAAACGCCGGCCGTCGTGCTGACTGTGGGCGGATTGACAAGCGCACTTGCGGTCTGGCCATCGACGAAGCCGCTGTAGCTTATCGTCAGGGCTGGATTGACCGAGCCGTAGAGCTTGGTCTTGTTATCGGCGGTGGCCGTCACAATCGCCTTGGACACCGTCAAGGTGCCCGGCACCAGAGTGAACGCGTACTTGGGGTCGCTGCCTCCGCTCAACGTAATGGGATAGCTGCCCACCCCGCTGGAAACGCCGGCCGTCGTGCTGGCCGTGGGCGGATTGACAAGCGCGCTCGCGGTCTGGCCGTCGACGAAGCCGCTGTAGCTGATGGTCAGGACCGGGTTGGCCGAGCCGTAGGGTCGAGTCTGATTGTCGGCGGTGGCCGTCAACATCGCCTGCGTCACGGTCAATGTGCCCGGCACCAGGGTGAACGCGTAGTTGGGGTCGCTGCCCCCGCTTAGCGTGATGGGATAGCCGCCGGCCGCGCTCAGGTTGTCCGCCGTGGTGGCGGCAATCGGCGGATTGGCCAGCACACCGGCATCCTGGCCATTCACAAACCCACTGTAGCTGATGCTCAGCACCGGATTGGCCGAGCCGTAGGCCCGGCTCTGATTGT
>CAZZFF010000089.1:3697-25909 GCA_964653485.1 uncultured Verrucomicrobiota bacterium
TGGTCGCCCCGTAGAGCCGGCTCTTGTTATCCGCCGTCACGGTCAGCACGGCCTGCGTCACCGAAAGCGTCCCGTCGCTGTATTGGACTTGATAGTTCAGCGCCCTCTGGCTGCCTTGGGCATGGATGGGATAGGTCCCCACCAGGCTATTGGTGCCCACCGGCTGTCCGTTCGTGTCCACGCACGTGAAAGTCGGCGGCGCGCCAGTGATCAGGCTGCTGTTTTGCCCGTTGACAAAGCCGCTGTAGCTCACCGAGAACACCGGGTTGGTCTGGCCGTAAGCCCGGCTCTGGCTCTGCACCTGGGCGGTGATCTGGGCCGGCGTGACGGTCAAGGTGCCGCCGATCAGCGTCACATTATATTGCCCCAGCACGCTGTTGGTGTCCTCCAGCGACACCGCGATGTCGTAGGTGCCCGGCGTGCTCGAGACCGTTGCCGAGCAACTCTCACCGGTGCCCACCTGGTCTCCATTGGCCAATCCCGTGACCACCGCGCTGAACACGGGGTTGGTCTGGCCATAAGCCCGCGTGGCATCGTTGCCTCTGACCAGCAGGGTCGCCTTGGTCACCCTCAGAGTGCCACTGGCATAGCTAAAGGTATAGTTCGAGGAAACGCCCCCGGCTACCGTGATCGGATAGGTGCCAACGGTGCTCGATTGCAGGGCCGTCGTGACCGCCGTCGGGACGGTCGTCAGCAGGCTGGGCGTGTCGCCGTTGATAAACCCGCTGTAGCTCAGGCCCAAGACGGGGTTAGTCTGACCGTACGTCCGGCTTTGGTTGGTCGCGGTGACGCTCAGTAGGGCGGGGCTGATAGTCAATGTGCCCGCGTTGGTGCTCACCTGGTAATTGCCCAGCAAACCGTCAGGGTCACTGAACGCAGGCGTAATCGGATAAACGCCCACCGGACTGGCCGGGGTGGCGGTGGTGATGAAACTCAGGCCAAGGTTGTCCCCGTTGAGCAGGCCGGCAATGCCCCCGCTCAGCGAGGGGGTGGCCGCGCCATAGACCTGCTGCGCGTTGTTCGCCGTCACTGTCGCGGGCGCCGGAGTCACCGAGAGCGCGCCGGGGTCGAATGCGATGGCGTAGTTGCTGGAGGTCAGCCCGCCCAGCGTAATCGGATAAACGCCCACCGGACTGGTGGCAGTCGCGGAATTGGTGAAGCCCAAAGTGCCGCCCAGCGCCGCCTGGCCTTCCCCGTTCACAAAGCCGCTATAGCGGGCCGTGAACTGGGGATTGGCCGCCCCATAGACCCGGTTGGTATCGTCGGCGGTGACCGTCAACACCGTCTGGGTCACCGTCGCCGTGCCGTTGGAAAACTGAATGGCGTAGTTGCTCGAGGTCAAACCGGAGGGAACGACCGTATAGACGTCCACCGGGCTGTTGGTCGTGAATGAGTCGACCGTCTGACCGCCCGAGTTCCGGACCGCAAAGCTCGGGCTGCCGCCCAGGCTGGCGGAAGTGTCTCCATTGACAAAGCCGCTGTAACTGAGCGTGAAGGCCGGTTTGGCGTCGCCGTAAGCGGTGGTCTGGTCGTTGACCGTGACGACGAGCGCCGCGTCGGCCACTGTCAGCGTCCCGTTGGTGAAGCCGATGTCGTAGTTGCCCGAGGTCAAGCCTTCGGGGGTGATGGGATAGGCGCCCACGGGGCTATTGGTAGTGGCGGCGCAGACGAATGTCAGAGCGCCGCCCAGCACATTGCTGGTCTCCCCGTTCACATAGCCGGTGATGGTGGCGCTAAACACCGGGTTGGTCGCGCCATAGAGCCGGCTCTTGGAGTCCGCCGTGACGGTCAACACCGCCTGCGTTACCGAGAGCGTGCCCTGGGAATAATTGATTTGATAGTTGGCCGCACCCTGCGGGGTCTGCACAAAGATGGGATACAACCCCACCGGCGAGTTGGTGTTCACCGGCAGGCCGTTGGTGTCCAGGCACGACAGGGCCAGGGAGCCGCTGAGCACGCCGACGGTGTCCAGGTTCACGAAGCCGCTATAGGTCGCCGTGAACACCGGGTTGGTCGCGCCATAGCCGCGGCTCAGGCTCGCCACCTGGCCCGCCAGGGGCGCCGGGGTCACCGTCAGAGTGCCGGCGTTGGTGCTCACCACGTAATTGCCCAGCAGACCGGAAGGATCACTGAACGCGGGGGTAATAGGATAGCCGCCCACCGAACTGGCCGGCGTGGCAGTGGTAATGAAGCTCAGGCCCAGGTCGTCCCCGTTTTGCGTGCCGGAGAGCGTGCCGCTCAACGCCGGGTTGGCCGCCCCATAAACGCGGCTCGCGCTGGCGGCGCTCACGGTCAAGGGGGCCGGGTTCACCGTAAGAGTGCCGCTGACGAAGTTGACGGCGTAATTCGTGGAAGTCAACCCGCCCAGCGTGATCGGATAGCCGCCCACCGGGCTGGTGGCGACGGCGCTGTTGGTGAAGCCGAGCACGCCGCCGAGGGCCGCCCCGCTTTCCCCGTTGACGAAGCCGGTCGTCGTCGCGGTAAACACAGGGTTGGACGCCCCATAGAGGCGGTTTTGGTTATCCGCCGTCACGGTCAACACGGTCTGGGTCACGGTCAGGGTCCCGTTGGAATAGGTGATGGCGTAGTTGGCCGCGGTCTGGACATTCGTAACCTCGATGGAGTAGGCGCCCACCGAACTGTTGGTCCCGACCGGCAGCCCGGTATTGGTGTCCATGCAGGAGAAGGAGAGCAAGCCGCTCAACACGCTAGTCCCTTCGCCCGAAGCAAACCCGGTGTAGATGACCGCGAAGGGCGCGTTGGTCTGGCCGTAGGCCCGGCTCTGGCTGACCACCTGGCCCAGCAAGGGCGCGTTGGTGATGGTCAGGACGCCGCTCAACAGCGTCAGGTCATAGTTCCCCAGCTTGCCGTCGGGGTCCATGATCGAGAGCGCGATAGTGTATTGTCCCGGCGGGGAGGCCGGGCCGGGAGCCGTCGTGGGCGGCTGATAAAAGGCGGCGGTGATGTTGTCGCTCCCGACGGAGCCGACGATCTCGGCGGCAAACGCCGGGTTGGGCGCGCCGTAGGCCCGGCTGGCGTCCTCCCCGATGAGAGTCAGCGGGGCCTTGGCGATGGTAACGGCCAAAGGAGTACTGCCTGTGTTGCCCACGGCATCCGTCGCGGTGATGGTGGCGGGGAAGAGGCCGCATTGCGTGGGAACGCCCGTGATGGCGCCGCTCGAAGAATCCACTGTCAGGCCGTTGGGAAGCCCCCTGGCCCCGTAACTGACGGCTGTGGCTGTGGCCGAGATTTGATAGCTGAACGGCGCATTGTAGGCTCCGTCGGCACTCGAAGCGCTCGTGATGCCGGGCGGCGTGTTTTCCACGGTGAACGTCGCGCTGGGGCCGGCCCCGGGGGCCAGGTTCCCGGCCCGGTCGGTTGCCGTCCCCGCCGCAATCGAGATGCCGAGCGTGCCGTCGCCCGCAATGCCCGAGAGCGTGACCGTCGGAGTGGCACCGCTGCCGCTCACACCGATCGTCGTGTAGGTGGCGCTCCCGGTCGCGTTGACGGTGATGTTGCCGGCCGCCAGCGTGTTGGAATTGAAGTTCGCATCCGAGTAGGTCACGGTGTAAGTGACTGGGCCGCCGGCGGTGTAGTTGGCCGAGGGCGAGCCGATGGCGATGGTCGGGGACGTGGTGTCCACCACCACGCCCGTCGTGGTTGGAGGCGAGAAGGTCAGGGCGGCGCTATTGCCCACCGCATCGGTAACGGTGCCGCCGTTCAAGCTGATGGGCGAGAGCACCGCCAGCACCCCGTTGTCCCCGGCCTGCACGGTGTAGCTGAACACCAGATTGCTTGTGCCGCTGCCCGAAACATACTGGGCGTAATTTGTCGCCCCGCCTCCCAGGGTCAATCCAATCCGCGGCGTGCCGGTCACCGTGACGACCTTGCTGAAGGGCGCCGTAAAAACCAGGCTCTGGCCGGCGCCATAAAAGCCATTTGTCGGCGCGGTGATGGTGCCCCCGGACGAGCCGAAGGCAATCTCGGTCGCGTAAGAAAGACCGGTGATGTAGTTGGCGTTCAGAATAACGCCGCTGGAGGAGAGTTTGGCAACGTTGCCCCCTTGATAGCTGGAGACGTAGAGGTTCCCGGCCGGGTCCGCGGCCACCGAGAACGCCCCAGCCACCGAGACCGAGCCGCCGGTGCCAAACGTGGTGTCGAGGGTGGCGGCGGTGCCGCTCAAAGTGTAACGCGTCACCGTGCCGTCGACGTGGCCCACGACCAGGAAATGAGTATCGTCCTGAAAGAGGAGCCCCCAAATCTCGCTAGGGAAGCTACCCGACACGGTTATGGCGGTCGTCGCCCCGCCGTTGGTGGAACAGCGGTAAATGTCTCCGTAATTGTCCCCGATATACAGGTAGGTCCCGCTGGTATTGTAAGCGGCCACAATAGGATACCCCGTATCGGAAATCGCGGTGAAGCCAGCCGCGGCCGAGCCGGTGGTGGTGTCGTAGGCTTCGATGGTTTGTTGATACTTGAACGGGACCGCAAGGGCCGTTCCAGCCGGCTGGAGCGCCATGACATAGGCCTCGCCGCTCACGGACATTGTGCCGCCCGCGCCGAAACCGCTGACCGGCACACCCGCACTGTTGTATTTTGTGATCGCGTTTAGAGAGCCCTCATAGATATTGCCCAACGAGTCCACCGCCAATCCGAACAAACCTTGCAGGTTCGCAGGACCCACAGTGTGATGCACCGACGTGTTTGAAAGATCACCATAGACCATAACGGGCCCGTCCTGCTGGGCGACGTATAGCGCCTCACCCCCGCCCACTTGCGGCGGTGTGTTGTCGACGGTAAAGGTCGCGCTCGGGCCCGTGGCCGGGGCCGGGTTTCCAGCCAGGTCGGAGGCCGTGCCCGCGGCAATCGAGACCCCCAGCGTCCCATTGCCGGTAATGCTCGACAGGGTCACAGTCCGGGCGGTACCGCTGCCGCTCACGGTCACCGAGGCGGTGGCGTTTCCCGTCTTGTTCAGGGTGATGCTGCCGGCCGCCAGCGTGCTGGTGTTGAAGTTCAGGTCCGCGTAGGTCACAGCGTAAGTGACCGGGCCGCCGGCGGTCAGGGTGGTCGAGGGCGAGCCGATGGCCACCGTCGGCGCGGTGTTATCCACGGTGAACGTCGCGCTTGGGCCGGCCGCGGGGGCCAGGTTTCCGGCCAAGTCCGTCGCCGTCCCCGCGGCGATCGAGATGCCCAGCGTGCCGTCTCCCGTAATGCCCGAGAGAGTGACCGTGCGGGTCAGGCCGCTGCCGGTCACACTGATAGTCGTGTAGGCCGCGGTCCCGGTCGCGTTCACGGTAATGTCGCTCGCCGCCAGCGTGCTGGAGTCGAAGTTCGCATCCGAGTAGGTCACGGTGTACGTGATCGGACCCGCGTTGGTGATGGCGGCCGAGGGCGAGCCGATGCCCACGGTCGGCGGGGTGGTGTCGGCAAGAACGCCGGTCGTGCTTGGAGTGGAGAAGGTCAAGATGGCGTTATTGCCGGCCGCATCGGTGATGGTGCCCCCGTTCAGGTTGATGGGCGAGAACACCGCCAGAGCGCCGTTGTCCCCGGCCTGCACGGTGTAGCTGAACACCAGATTGCTTGTGCCGCTGCCCGAGACGTACTGGGCGTAATTTGTCGCCCCGCCTCCGAGGGTCAACCTGATCTGCGGGGTGCCGGTCACGGTGATAGCTTCGCTGAAGGGCGCTGTAAAAAGCAGGCTCTGCCCGGCGGCGTAAACGCCGTTGGACGGTACCGTAAGCTGACCGCCACCGCCGAAGCAAAGCTGCATCGGGCTTGCCAGGCCCGTAATATAATTGGCGTTCAGGACAGTGCCGTTGGACGACAGTTTGGTAATATGACCCCCGCTAAATGACGAGACGTAAACATTTCCGGACTTGTCTATAGCCACGCCCCAAGGTCCCGGTACCGAGACGGACCCACTGGTGCCAAAAGACGCATCCGGGGTGGCGCTAGTGCCGCTCAGACTGTAGCGCGTCAGTTTGCCGCCAAAGTAGTTGGCAACCAGGAAATGCGTGTCATCCTGAAATATCAGGCCATAGACCGAACCGAACCCGCCGGGTGATATGCTGGTGGGTGAGCCACCGTCAATGGAATAGCGCACAATATTGCCACTACCATTCCCCGCATACAGGAAGGTCTGGCTTGAATTGAAAGCGGCCCCGCCAACGACACTCAAAGTAATTCCACTGAAGCCGCTGGCGGGGGAACCAGTGGTGGTGTCATAGGCTCTGATGTATCCGCTGGTGTATTCGGTAGCGATGACGCGACTTTGATCCGAGTTCAGAATTATCGCGAGGCATTCTGAAGCCCAGGAGACCATGCCGCCG
This sequence comes from uncultured Verrucomicrobiota bacterium, assembly GCA_964653485.1. Classification (GTDB taxonomy): domain Bacteria; phylum Verrucomicrobiota; class Verrucomicrobiia; order Limisphaerales; family UBA8199; genus CAVQND01. The sequence continues at coordinate 10,027 of CAZZFF010000089.1, forward strand.
TTTCCAAAGCTGGTGACCAGCTTGCCTGTGCAGTCATATTTCTTTAGCCCATTAAAGGGAGAACCCGCATAGATATTGCCTAAAGAATCTACTGCTACCCCCTCCATCGGAAATCCAACCCCAACACTGTGGTAAACACTCGTGTTTGGAAGACTATCATAGACTCTCACTGCGGCTGAACTGGTATCCTGGGCTACGTACAGCGACAGCCCGCCTCCACCGAGTCGTGGGGCGGTGTTGTCCGCAGTAAAGGTCGTACTGGGACCGGCCGCGGAAGCTGAGTTCCCCGCCAGGTCGGTTGCTGTTCCCGCCGCAATCGAGATGCCCAGCGTCCCATCGCCGGTAATGCTCGACAGCGTGACAGTCCAACTGGCACCGCTTCCGCTCACCGCCACCGACGCATTGGCGGTCCCCGTCTTGTTCAGGGTAATGTTGCCGGCCGCCAGCGTGCTGGCGTTGAAGTTCGGGTCCGCGTAGGTCACGGCGTAAGTGACCGGGCCGGTGTTGGTGAGGGTGGCCGAAGGCGGGCCGATGGAAATGGTCGGCGCGGTGTTATCCACGGTGAACGTCGCGCTCGGGCCGGCCGCGGGGGCCAGGTTTCCGGCCAGGTCCGTCGCCGTCCCCGCGGCGATCGAAATGCCCAGTGTGCCGTTGCCGGTGATGCCCGAGAGCGTGACCGTGCGGGTCAGGCCGCTGCCGCTCACGGCGAGACCCGAATTGGCGGCGGATCCAGTGCTGATCACGGTGATGTTCCCGGACACCAGAGTGCTGCTGTTGAAGTTCGTATCCGCGTAGGTCACGGTGTAAGCCACCGGGCCGCCGGCGGTAATGGGGACCGAGGGTGAACTGATGGTCACAGTGGGCGCCGTGTTATCCACGGCGAAGGTCGCGCTCGGGCCGGCCGCTGGCGCGGAATTGCCGGCTTTGTCGGTAGCCGTCCCCGCCGGGATGGAAATGCCGACAGTGCCGCTGCCTGTAAGCTCACTGAGGGTGATCGTGCAGATGTTATTACTGGGCATCACCTCAATACTGTTGACCATGACTGTCCCGGTCTTGCTCAGATTCTCGAAGACTTGCAGGGCGGTGAGCGAGTTGGCGTTGAAGTTCGCATCCGAGTAGGTCACCGTGTACGTGATAGGGCCGCTTTTGGTAATGGTCGCTGAGGGTGAACTAATGGTGACGGTCGGCGCGGTTGTATCCGCCACCACGCCGGTCGTGGATGGGGGCGAGAAGGTCAAACTGGCGTTATTGCCCGACCCATCCTGGATGGTGCCCCCGTTCAGATTGATGGGCGAGGCTACCGCCAGGGCCCCGTTGTCGCCGGCCTGGACGGTGTAGCTGAAAACCACGCTGCTCGTGCCGCTGCCCGAGACATACTGGGCATATTTCGTCCCCCCGGTTCCGAACGTCAGCGGAATCTCCGGCGTTCCGGCAACAGTGACGGCTGTGCTGAAGCCCACCGTGAGATTAAGAACGTGACCGGCGGCATAAAACCCATTCGCCGGCGGCGTGGTCGTGGTGATGGTCGGGGCGGGCATCGTCAGGGCTGCGGCATAGATGGCGGGATTGTCGTAACCCGCGGAATAAGCCGTCTCCTTCCACGTCACGGTCAGGGTCTGGCCCGAGGATGCGGCCGCATAGTCGATGGTATAAACTCCGGGAGAGTTGCCTCCCAGGGGAATCCCCGAGTTGACGTACGCGCTCGCGCTGTTATCGGAAAGAGTCGCGGTAAGTTGCCCGGTCGCTTCGTGGATATCCACGTAGATTCTTAGTTCGCGCAGGTTGGTATCGGCGGGCACGGTGAAGGAAAAGCCCTCCCCAACCCCCAACCCCGGCCCTGCGCCAGAATAAACTTGCACCCCGCCGTAAGCCCCGGACGCGCTCGCCACGGTGTTGCCGTTGGACCATGAGAACCCAAAGTCAATCCCAAATTGCCCCAACCCTCGCAGCGGTTGGGAGTGTGGGTTGCTAAAGGTCAGGTTACTGATGGCGCTGCCGCCCGACTTCCTGACATCCGGCGCGAGACTGGTGCTCGTCCCGCCGCTGGCATAACCCCAGATGGCCCAATCCACCGTGCCCAAGCTGGTTAAATTCACACTCCAATTGTCCCCGCTCGTGAGGCTGCCGGTAATTTGGGCGCCCGACAGCCGCAGAGTGAGAGTGCCGGTCAACAGGGCTAAGCCGAGGAACAGTCGCGTTTTCATTTTAGACACATCCAACAGCGATTCAAAAAAAAAGTGCTTCAAGTTGTTGTTACAGTTTATTAGCCAACACGTCTTATCGGCAAAGGGGGCGCATCACTAGAGGAAGGAAAACCACGCACTCGGAGGTAGGGAGACTCCTACACCATGAGTAAGGAATTCCCTACAGCTCGGCGCGGGGTCCCGCGATCGGGCCGGCAACCTCAGTTCCCACTGGCCCTGCGCTTGGAACGGACGGGAGGGCGGGTGCGTTCCTGCCCGGGGCCGTCACGAAATGTCGTTCAGAACACATAATATGATCTGTGCAAATCAATCGTATAAAATAAGCTAAACAAAAGTCGGCTGGAGGCCGGTTTCAGCCCGAACCGGGATTGGCGGCGAGCACAAAAAATGGAAAGACTTGGCCAAGCCATGTTGAGATTTTTCTCCCCGAACGGCTTTGAGTGAGACTTGAACGAAGTATCGTCGGCTAAGCCACGAAATTTCGATGTTATCCGGCAAAGCCGAGCCGGAGCAGGCATCTTGCGGCGGGAGGCACTAACGATGGAAATTGAACGCACAATCAAATATGACGCGGACCGGGTGAGGGGCTTTGGGAAGGAAATCATGGGCGTCCCCGGATGCGAGCAACTGGAGAGCTGCATCCAATGCGGCACCTGTTCGGGAGTTTGTCCGCTGAGCATCTACATGGATCACACGCCGCGCCAAGTGATGGCGCTCACGCGAGGCGACTTTAAACGGGAGGTGTTGCAAAGCCATACCATCTGGTTATGCGCCTCCTGCTATGCCTGCACCGTCGAGTGCCCACGCGAAATTCGGATTACGGACATCATGTACGAACTCAAGCAGCGGGCCATTCAGGAAGGCATCTATCCCAAGCGGTTCCCCATCCCCGTCCTGGCGCGGGAGTTCACCGAGATGGTGCATAAGAACGGGCGGATAACGGAGATGCTGCTTGTGATGAGACTCTTCCTCAAGACCAGCCTGCTGGCCGCCATGGGCAACTGGCGGATGGGTTTGGACCTGTTCAAGACGGGGCGGCTCTCGCTGGCCACCGAGAAGATCAAGGGGCGCGAGGACCTTGCCCGGATGCTGGATTCGGTGGATGCCAAGAAAGGAGATTGAGCATGAAATATTCGTATTTTCCCGGTTGTTCCCTGAAGGGCCTGGGCCGCGCCTACGAAGAATCGTTATTGCCCGTCCTCAAGCACCTCGGCGTGGAATTGGATGAGTTGGAAGACTGGAACTGCTGCGGGGCAACCGCTTACATGGCGGTGGACGAGGGAAAGGCCTGCGTGCTGGCCGCGCGCAACCTGGCCCTGGCCCAGAAGAGCGGCCACGCCCAGATGCTCGCCCCCTGCGCCGCCTGTTACCTCGTTCTGAACAAGGCCCAACATTACCTCCAGGAGTATCCCGCCATGCGGGCCACCGTGGACCGGGCCTTGGACACCGCCGGGTTGAAGTTCAGCGGGACGTTGCCCGTGCGCCACCCTCTCGATGTGCTCATCAACGACGTCGGCCTCGATGCGATTAAGCAGAAGGTCCGTCGTCCCTTATCGGGCCTCAAGGTCGCCCCTTATTACGGCTGCCAGATGGTGCGGCCTTACGCGACCTTCGACGACCAATACAACCCGACCACCATGGACCGCTTGATCGAGGCCCTGGGCGCAACCGTCGTCCGCTACCCCCTCAAAACCAAGTGCTGCGGCGGCAGCCTCACCGGCACCGTGCCTGAAGCCGGCATCCGGATGGTCTATATCCTCCACAACGAAGCCCGCAAGCGCGGGGCCGACTGCCTCGCCACTGTTTGCCCCCTCTGCCAGTTCAACCTCGATGCCTACCACGCCCCGCTTCGTGCCCAATACGGCCCGGTCGTGGTGCCCACGGTCTATTTCACTCAACTGATGGGTCTGGCCTTCGGCTTGCCGGAGGAGGACCTCGGCCTGAGAAGGGCCGCGGTTCCCTTCCGGTGGCGCCCGGCGCCGGTCCCTTCGCCCAAGGCCGCCCCCGCCCAGGCCGCCGTTTGAGGAACCTGACACTCCAACCCGCGAAAAATCCATGAAAACAGGAAACTCCAACGGTGAGATTCGCATCGGTTTTTACATCTGCCATTGCGGGCATAACATCGCCGCCATGGTGGACTGCGCCCAGGTCGCCAAGTATGTCGAGACTCTCCCGGGCGTCGTCTTATCTCGAGACTACAAGTACATGTGTTCGGACCCGGGCCAGGAGATGATTCAAAAAGACATCCGGGAGTTGGGCCTGAACCGCGTGGTGGTGGCCTCCTGCTCCCCGCTGCTGCACGAGCATACCTTCCGGGCGGCAACCGAGGCCGGAGGCCTCAACCCCTTCTTCTTCCACATGGTCAACATCCGCGAGCATGATTCCTGGGTGCATACGGACCGCGCCGAGGCCACCGAGAAGGCCAAGGCCCTGGCGCGCGCCGCCGTTGCCCGCGTGGCGCGGCACCGGGCCCTGGATGTCAAGAAGGTCGCCATCCACCCCGACGTCCTGGTCGTGGGCGGCGGCATTGCCGGCATTCACGCCGCGCTGACCCTGGCCAACGCGGGCAAGAAGGTTTACCTGGTCGAGCGCGAGCCTTCCGTTGGCGGCCACATGGCCAAGTTCGACAAGACGTTCCCGACGCTGGATTGCGCCGCCTGCATTCTGACGCCCAAAATGTCCGAGGTCGGTTCGCACCCGAACATCACGCTTTGGAGTTACTCGGAAGTCACCAAGGTGGACGGCTACGTCGGCAATTACACGGTAGGCGTCCGGCGCAGGCCGCGCTACGTCAATGAAGACCTCTGCACCGGCTGCCAGGAGTGCATTGCCAACTGCGTCTATAAGGAGCCTAAATTCAGCGATGAGTTCAACGAGGGCCTCGGCAAGCGCAAACCGATCTATATCTCTTTCCCCCAAGCCACCCCCCAGGTCGTCCTGATCGATCCCAACGCGTGCCTCAACTTCAAGCGCGGCGTTCTGACCGACAAATGCAAGAAGACGTGTCTCGAGGCCTGCGGTGAAAAAAAGGCCATCGACTTCCACCAGAAAGAACAACTCCAGGAAATCAAGGTTGGGACCATCATCGTCGCCACCGGCTTCCAGGCCTTCGACGCCGCCCGCATCCCGCAGTACGGCTATGGCGTTTTCCCCAATGTCTATACCGCGCTCGAAGTCGAGCGTCTCGTCAACGCCTCCGGGCCGACCGGCGGCGAGGTGGTGCTCCGCAACGGCAAACATCCGGGCGCCATCGGCATTATTCACTGCGTCGGCTCTCGCGACAAGAAGACCAATCGCTGGTGTTCGAGGGTCTGCTGCATGTACTCGCTCAAGCTCGCGCACCTGCTCAAAGAACACAGCGGCGCCGAGATTTATAACTTCTACATTGATATGCGGACCCCCGGCAAGGCCTACGAGGAGTTCTATGACAAATTGTTGACCGAAGGCGTCCAGTTCATCCGCGGGCGTGTCGGAGAAGTGACCGACTGGGCCATGACCCCGGACGAGGAAGGCAAACTCGTCATCCGGGTCGAGGATACGCTGGCCGGTTTCGTCCGCCGCATCCCCGTGGATATGATCGTGCTGGCCACAGGACTGGAGCCTCAGGCCGATGCCCAGCAGGTCCGGCGGCTCTTCAACATGAGTTGCGGGTCCGAAGGCTTCTTCCTCGAACGCCACCCCAAGCTGGCCCCCGTCAACACCTTCACCGACGGCGTGTTTCTGGCCGGGGCGTGCCAGGGGCCGCGTGACATTCCCGACACCGTGGCCCAGGCCGGCGCCGCAGCCGCCGAGGCCATGGCCCTCATCGACAAGGGCTTCATCGAGCAGGAGCCAAACACCGCCTTCGTCCTCGAAGAGGAATGCTCCGGCTGCAAGTCCTGCGTGCCTCTCTGTCCCTACTCCGCCATCACCTTCGACGCGGCCAAGCAGAAGGCGCTCATCAACGAGGCCCTTTGCAAAGGGTGCGGCACCTGCGTCGCCTCCTGCCCGTCCGGCTCGATCGTCCAGCACCTGTTCGAGGACGACGAGATTTTCAGCGAGATCGAAGGAGTGCTGGCCGAAAGGTGAAAACCGGATTTTGTCCGAGCGATAATATGAACCAACCGATTTCTCAACCTGTCGCGGCCCCCGCCGCGTGGCGTCCGCGCCTGGTCGCCTTCTTTTGCAATTGGTGTACCTACACCGCAGCCGACCTGGCCGGAGTATCGCGCCTCAAGTATGCCTCGAATATCCGTGTCATCCGCCTGATGTGCTCGGGCCGGGTGGACCCGCAATTCATCGTCGAGGCCCTGGTCAGAGGGGCCGACGGCGTGCTCATTGGCGGGTGTCATCCGGGGGATTGCCACTATGTGGAGGGCAACTACAAGATGCTCCGCCGCTTCCAGATGTTGAAGCGCGCGCTCCAAGACATGGGCATCGAGCCCCAGCGCGTGCGGCTGGAGTGGATTTCCGCCGCCGAAGGCGAGAAGGTCAAGCGCGTCGTCAATGAAATGGTGGACCAACTCCAGAAACTCGGCCCCCTGGGATTGCCGCGGAAGCAGCAGGACTGGGACAAGGAACTGGCCCAACTGGAAGAAAAGATCAAAGCCGGCCAGGCTGAGCCTGCCGTCGCATGAGAACACCCGAATTGATATGAGCGCGTCGTCCAAACCCAAAGTAGCCTTATACTGGTGCGCCTCCTGCGGGGGCTGCGAGGAAACCGTGGTCGACCTGGCCGAAGACATTCTTGGGCTGGTCGAGATGGTGGACATCGTCCTGTGGCCGGTGGCGATGGACTTCAAGTACAAGGACATCCAGGCCATGGCGGACCGGTCCATCACGGCCACTCTCCTCAACGGAGCCATCCGCTCCACGGAACAGGAAGAAATGGCCCATCTTCTGCGCCGCAAGAGCCAGTTCCTTATCGCTTACGGGTCGTGCGCCGTGAGCGGGGGCATTCCCGGCCTGGCCAATCAATTTGCTCTCGAACAAATCCTCAAGTTCAACTACGAGCAAGCGCCAACCCTCGTCAACGAGTCCAAGACCCGCCCGCAGTTGAAATTCCGCGAGGACGGGCGCGAGGTCTCGCTGCCGGCACTGCATCAGGTCGTGCGCTCGCTGGACCAGGTGGTCGAGGTGGATTATTACGTCCCGGGCTGTCCGCCCACGCCCAAGATCACCAAAGCCGCGCTGGGAGCTCTCCTGGAGGGCAAGCTGCCGCCCAAGGGCTCCGTGCTCGCCCCGGATATTGCCCTTTGCGACGAATGCCCCCGCAAACAGTCCCGCCCGGCGGACCTGAGCTTTTCCGAGTTCAAGCGCCCCCACCAGTTGCTCGCGGACCCTAACCTGTGTTTCCTGGCCCAGGGCGTCGTTTGCATGGGGCCGGCCACGCGCAGCGGTTGCGGAAGCCAATGCGCCTCCGGCAACATGCCCTGCACCGGCTGCTTCGGCCCGACCTCCCGCGTGCGCGACCAGGGTCTCAAAATCCTCTCCGCCCTCTGCTCCAACATCGCCTCCAAAGAGGAGCCCGAAATCAACAAGGTCATCGAGGGCATCCCCGACCCGATCGGCTCCTTCTATCGCTACGGCCTGGCCAAGAGCCTCTTGCGCCGCAAGACGGACTTGCCGACCGCCCACGACGCAAAGGCGGAGTTGTGATTTGGAAAACCGATCTATGAATCCTGCAACTCAAAAAAGCTGGAATGAAGGCGCCGCCCGCGCCAACGCCGCCGCCCAGACCCAACGGCGCCGTGTCCTCATCGAGCCGATCACCCGCCTGGAAGGCCACGGCAAGATCGACATCTTCCTGGATGACAAGGGCGACGTCCAAAGGGCCTACATGCAGGTGCCCGAATTGCGCGGCTTCGAGGTCTTTTGCCTTGGCCGCCCGGCCGAGGAGATGCCGCAGATTACCAGCCGGATATGCGGGGTCTGCCCCACTGCCCATCACATGGCCTCGACTAAGGCGCTCGACGACCTCTACAAAGTCGAACCGCCCCCGGCCGGCCGCAAAATTCGCGAGCTGGTCTATAACACCTTCATGCTCGAAGACCATGCCCTGCATGTCTTTGTCCTGGGCGGACCCGACTTTATCGTCGGCCCCGAGGCGCCGGCCGCGGAGCGCAACATCGTCGGCGTCATCCAGAAAGTCGGACTCGAGGCCGGCAAGAGAGTCATCGCCACGCGCCGCCGGCTGCGGGAGGTCATCGCCTATTTCGGGGGCAAGGTCGTTCACCCGGTCCTGGGCCAGCCGGGCGGCGTCAGCAAGGCCCTCAATCCCAAAGACCTGCCCCAGTTCCAGCAACTCGCCAAGGACGGTCTGGACTTCGCCCTCTGGACGCTGGATGTCTTCAAAAAGATCGTCCTATCCAATCCCGATTACCTCAGGCTCATCACCTCCGAGGCATACACGCACAAGACCTGCTACATGGGAATGGTGGACGAGCACAACAAGGTCAACTTCTATGACGGCAAACTGCGCGTCGTGGATTGCGACGGCCGCGAGGTCTGCAAGTTCACCGCCCAGCAATACCTCGACTATGTGGCCGAGCACGTCGAGCCTTGGAGCTACATGAAGTTTACCTTCCTCAAGCCCCGCGGATGGAAAGGGTTCGTAGAAGGGCCTGAAACGAGCATCTATTCAGTCGCCCCAATGGCGCGGCTCAATGCCTCGGACGGCATGGCGACGCCCAGGGCGCAGGCTGCCTACGAGCAGTTTTACAAGACGCTGGGCGGCAAGCCGGTCCACCATACGCTGGCCAATCATTGGGCCCGCGTTATCGAGATGATCCAGGCCGCCGAACGAATGTGCGAGTTGGTCAACGACCCCGAGCTCGCGAGCCCGGACGTGCGGCGCCTGCCCACCTCCGTGCCCAAGGTGGGCATGGGCGTGGTCGAGGCCCCGCGCGGCACCCTGTTCCACCACTACGAGACCGACGAGCGCGGCCTCATCCGCTCTGCCAACCTCGTGGTGGCCACGGGCAACAACGCCGCCCGCATCGCCATGAGCGTCGAACGCGCCGCAAAGGGCCTCATCAAGGGCGGCCATGTCACCGAGGGCCTCCTTAACAAGATCGAGATGGCCTTTCGCGCCTACGACCCCTGCTTGGGCTGCGCCACCCATTCCCTGCCGGGCCATTTGCCCTTGCGCGTCAATATCTACGACTCGCACCGGCATCTCGCCCGCCAACTCGTGCAGGACTAGACCCAATGTCCGCAAGACTGCTCATCCTCGGCCTTGGCAATGACATTCTCACCGACGATGCCATCGGCTTGCGCGTCATTCGCGCGTTGCGGCCGGCGCTGGCGGACCTGCCGGCCATCGACCTCCAGGAAACGACCGAGATGGGCCTGGCCCTGCTCGATTACATGACCGGCTCCGCCGCCGCCTTCATCGTGGATTCCATCCAGACCGGGCGCGCCCAGCCCGGTTTCATTCATGAACTGGACGCATCCTCCCTACGTCGCCTCACCGGCGGCACCCCGCACTTCCTGGGCGTCGGCGAGACCCTGGCCCTGGGCGCCACGCTGGGCCTGCCGATGCCCGCCAAAGTCAACATCTACGCCATCGAGACGCAGGACCCCTTCACCCTGGGCACTCAGATGACCCCCGCCCTCGAAGCCGCCCTGCCCGGCATTGTCGAAAAGCTCGCGCGCGCGGCGCGCGCCGTCGATCCTTCCAGCCAGGTCTGGGAAACCGAACTCGGCCTGGCCACGCCACCGCCAAACGCCGCGTCGTAAGAGTCATTTCCTTCGCCACTTGCTCAGACTTTGCTCAATCAGGGTATTCAGGTTGCGCAGCCTTTGCGTAGTGGTTTTGGCTTCCCCGGGGTCCCCTTTTCGCCGGCGCACCAGCTCATTCTGCGCCCTCGCAAACGAGGCTTTTTGACATCCGGGACGCTTTTCGGCACCATCTGTTCATGAAGTCGGAGATCATTTTTGAGGTCACTGAAGCCGAAGAATGGGGCTACTGCGCCTCGGCGCTCCGCTACGGCATCAATACGCAGGCCGAGTCTCTGGAGAACTTGCGGGCAATGGTGCGTGATGCGGTGGATTGCTACTTCGATGACGCCGAGCTAGCCCCCAGGATGATCCGACTGCACTTCGTCCGCGACGAGGTTTTGGCGCGTTGAAGACGCCACGGGACATCAGCGGCGCGGAATGAGGTCATCCCCAACCACAGCCCGATCAGGATCGGTACGCTCAAGGGTATCCTCCGCAATGTTGCCGCACACCACCGGATGAGCGTGCCGCAACTGCTCGATAGGCTCGAGCTGTAACTGTCAATCCTGACTCCCCATGGCGGGGATTTGTTCTGGCCTGGTTGGATGAGCCCCTTCATACTCCCATCGGTGGCTGTGGATGCCCCTGTAACCACAAGGCTCTGCGCGGCGTTAACGTACAGGTGGACGAGCGATCCATGATTCATGGCGGAAGCCGAGTTCGATTTAGCGAGGTGCCTCGCGTCGGTGCTGCAGCACGACGAGGAAGCGGCACGCACTCTCGTCGACCGGCTCTACCCCCAGGTCATTCGCATTGTGCGCGGCCATTTGCCCCGGCGCGCCGCCGAGCAAGACCTCGCACAGGAGATCTTCGCAAAGCTCTTTTCCAAGCTCCAGGATTACCGGCCGCAGCAGTCCGTTCCCTTCGAGAACTGGGTGTCGCGGTTGGCGGTGCGCACCTGTCTGGACGCTCTTCGCGCCGAGAAACGGCGTCCCGAGTTGCGTTGGGGCGATCTACCGGAGGAGCAAGCGGCTTGGTTGGAATTCATGCTCGCCGACGACTCGGCGCCGCCGGACTCCGATGCCGCCTCGGCGCGGGAACTCCTCGATCGGCTCCTCTCGCAACTCAAATCCGAGGACCGCTTGGTTATCACCCTGTTGGACCTCGACCAAAAGTCGGTAAAGGAAATCAGCCAACTGACCGGCTGGAGCATCCCTTTGGTCAAGGTCCGCGCCTTCCGCGCGCGGCGGAAGCTGCGAAAAGTGGCGCAAGTCTTCCGGGAAAGGAATGTGCATGAACGACTTTGATAAACGGTGGCAAACCTGCGCGGCGAGAGCACGGCAAGCGCCGGCGCGTTCCGAGAGCCCCCCGCCGGGTTTCGCCATGCGCGTCCTGGGCCGGAAGCCCTCCGCGATGGAAATGGCGCTTGAAGCGCTCTGGGAACGACTGGCGATGCGCTGGTTGGCCGGTGTGGCCGCGGTGCTGGTGGTCTGCGCCGCCCTGGAACTGCCAAACCTCCGCGCCGCCCCGCTGCTGAAACCGGGAATTGAAAACACCGTCACCCAGCTCGCATGGAAGTTATGAAGCAGCTTCCCCATTTGAAGATCCTCTCCTCCCTATTGGCCATCGTCCTCGCCAGCGGCTCGGCTGGATTCCTGATCGGGCACAGGTTGGCCCGACGCGAAATGGCCCGACGCGAAAACCTCGAGAATTGGAACGAACACGTTGCCCGCGAATTCGAGCGCATCGTCAAACCCACCGCGGAACAGGGCGCCCGGATTCAAGGGCACCTGGACCACGCCGTGCGAGAACTGGAGGACATCCGGCTCCGGACCATTGCCCAGAGCACGAACGTGATTTGGCGCCTCGTCGCCGACGTCGAACGAGAGCTGAATCCGGATCAACGGCTCGCGTTCGAGGCCATGAAACCCAAGCCCGCCGACTTGACGCTCGACGTCCTCAAGGTCAAGCCGAGCTCGGAACCGCGCCCGTAGCCTTATTCGTGCGAACCCCAGCGCAAGGCCGGCCCCTGGCCGGCCTCCGCTGGCGCACCCTCCCACCGAGGGTCACAGAGAACTCTCGGTCACCTTGAATTTAGCCGCGTATTTGCCGAGGATCTTGAGCGTGATTTCAGCGGAATCGCTTTCTCGGTCCGCGTCCACATCCAGCGGTGCGTCTTGCTTGGCCTCGACCTCCTTGAGCGCCAGTTTGAGCAGCGGCTCCTTGTCTTTTCCAAAAACCAGCAGCTCCATGGCCCCTGACGCGGTTCGCCGCACACCCAACGCGCATTGAGGCACCTTGTAGGTTTCGCCATCATGCTCGATGGTCGCCACGCGTAGCTTGTCTCCCGAGATGGCCACGCCATCGCTCATCGGCGTCAATCGGAGCAGCCAGAGCTGCCCGATCGGAGTGATCTTGTCGCCCGCCTTGGCCAGAGTCTCCAAGCTCAGCTTTGCCTCTGGCAGAACCATGCCGCCGAATTCACCGTCTCTCAGCACCACAGCCTGCTTGAGGTCCACACTGCTGGGGATAGGAGTCCCTTGCAGTTGCTTGACATCGGCCCCAACGACAGCCGCGTAGTCCAGGGCTTCCTGGCGTGAAAGCCGTTCTTGAGCGAAGCCCAGTTGGGAGGTCGTGATTAACGCGAGTGCAATGATTGTCTTCTTCATAGTTTGATTCGTTATCCGGTCAATTCACCACTCCTAACGCCGCCCAATGGACGCTGGTTACAAGGGGTTTGGTTTCTTTCTGTGCCCAGTTCCCCCGGAAACGGCTCCGGTGGCATCGGCAGGTCGTTATCCAGGAATTCCTCGCAGACGCGGTAGAAATCCGCCTCGGTCGCGACGCGGCGGATTTGGTGGAGAAACTGGCCGGTCGGTTCAACGCCCATGCCGAGGTAGTTTATGTGTTTCTTAATCCGTCGCACCCGGCAAGACTCCGGAGCCTCGGCGGAGCAGGCCGCCTGGCAGAGGGCGCGCACGTACGCGAGAACGTCGCGCCCGCGCGGGACGAACAACGGCCGTCCCTCCCGCTGGCAGCGGATTTGGTCGAACAGCCACGGGTTGCGAATGGCTCCCCGCCCGATCATCACCCCGCGCGCCCCCGTGATTCGCAACACCTCGGCCGCCATCCGCGCGGAATAAATGTCCCCGTTGGCGAGCACCGGGCAGGGCATCGCCGCCACCGCGCGCGCGATCAAATCGTGCCGCACCGCTCCCCGGTACATTTCCCGCACCGTCCGGGCATGGACGGTCAAGAGGTCCAGCGAGTGCCTTGCGAAAATGGGCAGCAACTCCTCAAACACTTCCGCCGAGCCGAAGCCGATTCGCGTCTTGACGGTGAACTTGATCTTCACAGCCTCGCGCAAGGCGCCCAAAATCGCGTCCACTCGCTCCGGGTCGCGCAGCAACCCGCCCCCGGCGCACTTGCGATACACCACCGGCGCCGGGCACCCCAGGTTGAGGTCCACCGCCGCCACCGGATGCTCCTGCAACTCCCGTGCCGTCCGCACCAGCGCCGGAATGTCGTTGCCGATCATCTGGGCGACTACCGGTCTGCCCGTGGGGTTTTGCGTGATGGACTTGAGAATACGCCGGTCCAGGCTCGATGTGGCATAGACGCGGAAGTACTCGGTAAAATACACATCGGCCCCGCCGTACCCGGCAAGCAGCCGCCAAAACGGCAAATCCGTCACGTCCTGCATCGGCGCCAGCGCCAGCAACGGCGCCGGCCCCCGCAGCAGCCTCTCGAATTCCAAACGCGCTTCCATAGCCTGACCGGCCAAGGGTCCCCCCACGCCGCCACTTTATCAAACGCAAATCACCGCTATCCGCGCAAACAGCGGCGAAAATGATTGTCATGAACAGAGAGAGGGCTACAATCCCTCCGTTCGCCGCGCTCGCCGTTAGGCAGGTTTGGCATGCTTGATGGCAAGGCACAGCACCTGAACCGCCATTGGCGCAAGGGTCTGAGTCATTCCTGTGGACCGGGCGGTGCGGGCGGACGCCGACATCAAATGCAACTTCTTTCAGACACCATGGACAGGATTGATTCCCGTTTGTTGCAGCAGCACCCCTCAGACGCACTGGCTGGCGGCGGCGCCTTTGGCCGCTCCGTGCGCGCTTGGCCCCATAAGACCCGCAGGCCCTGTCCCAGGCCCTGGGGTCTCCTGCTTGCAGTCTTGTTCCTGCTGGCCGCCGCTATTCACCCGGTCCAGGCCCAGTTGCCTCCCTCGCCCGTTTTCGGGGTCTATCGGCTCTTGTGGACGAACCTCGATCCCTCCGGCCCTGACACCCTGGACAACCTGACCAATACGACTTACAACCCGAACTGGCCCGACAACCCGACCACGGCTTACACCAAGATATACACCAACTTCGAGACCGAGGTGAACACCGGGATGTATTACTATGGCCAGCAGCTTCGGACCTTTGTCGTGCCCCCCACCAATGGCGACTATGTCTTCTGGATTTCGAGCGACGACACGTCGGAACTTTTCGTAAGCACTGATGAAACCCCGGACCACAAGGCGTCGGTGGCCTCCGTCACGAGTTGGACCGCCTCGGAGGCGTGGACCGATGAACCCAATCAGGAAAGCACGCCGCTCTATCTGGAGGCCGGCCGGCGGTACTATATCGAGGCCCTCATGCAGCAACAGGGAGGCGGAGACAACCTCGCCGTGCGCTGGCAGTTGCCCGACGGCACCTTCGAGGAGCCGATGACCGCCGTCAGCCCGGCCGGCACCCTCCTTATCCCATTCGACGGCGTCGATACGTTGCCCGGCATCTACAAGCAAACCACCAATCTCACCGTGGTCGAGGCCTCCAACGTGGGCCTCTCCGTGCTCGTGACGAACGCCTCCCCGGTCACTTATGGCTGGCTCCTGAACGGAACCCGCCTCCCGGGCCCCAATGCCGCCCAACCTCTTTATGCCCTCACCAACGTCAGCGTGGCCCTCAATAATGGCCAGGTCTATTCCTGTGCGATCTCCAATTCCGCCGGCGCCATTACCAGCGCCCTCATCCACCTCACCGTGATCTCCGACACCAACCCGCCGACCATAGCGATGGTGGGCAATATCGGCACGACGAACGTCCAGGTGGTCTATTCCAAGACGGTCGAACTGGCCAGCGCCGCCAACCCAGCCAACTATGTCTTCACCGACGGCCTCCGGGTCGCCGCGGCCTCGCTGGCAACGGATAACATGACCGTCACCCTCACAACTGCCCCCCTGGTCCTTGGCAGCAATTATACACTGGTCGTCAACAATGTCCGCGACCGCGCCGCTGCGCCCAACACCATCGCCGCCAATACCACCGTGAGCTTCCTTGCCACGGTGTATGCTCCCCTCGACATCGGGAAGCCGTCCGTCGCGTCGGTCGTCACCCCCGTCGGCACCAACGGCCTGAATGTCACCAGCGTCGGCGCGGCGGTGGGCGGCGCCGCGGACCAATTCAGCTTCAACTACCAACTCCGCGCCGGTGACTTCGATGTGGCGGTCCGCCTGGCGGGGATGGTCCCCACCGATGTGTGGGCCAGGGCGGGCCTGATGGCCCGCGAAACGCTCCTGCCCTCGGGCCGCTTCGCCGCCGCGCTGGCGACTCCGGCCATGGTTGGCTGTTGCTTCGAGTGGCGCGACCCGGCCAGCAGCCAGGCCAATCTCATGGGAAGTTTCCCCGCCAACTATCCCGACACCTGGCTGCGGCTCAAACGCGCCGGCTCAACCTTCACCGGCTTCGCCAGTTACGACGGCCAGACCTGGGTGCAACTGGGCGCCGACGCCATTACCATGCCCAACCAGATTTACCTCGGCCTCGCCGTGAGCAGCTATAATGCCACCGAGGCCACCGTGGTCCAGTTCCGTGACATGGCCACTGCGTCCGCAGTCGTGGTGCCCGCCTCGCCCAACCCTCATGAACCGCTAGGGCCATGCAGCCGAAGAACTCCCCTGGTCATCTCGGAAATCATGTACAACCCCG
>CAZZFF010000090.1:0-25448 GCA_964653485.1 uncultured Verrucomicrobiota bacterium
GTATTGCGGCGAATGATGGGGCGGGGCCGCCGAGTTGGTCCAGGACGCCCCGCGATGGTTGTGGCACTGCGCGCACAGGTTGATCGCCGGGTTAATCTGGTTGGTAAACACGCCGGTGGTGGTCACATAGTAATCGTTCGTCGAAGCCAGCGGATAGCGGACCTGGGCGGGGTTGCCGTTGGTCTGGTGAGGATCGTGGCAGGTCGCGCAGACGATCCCCACGTCCGCGTCCCCGACGGGCAGAGGGAGGCCCTCCAAAAGACTGTAGCGCACAGAACCCGAATGGCACCGCCCGCAACTGTTGATCAGGTTCGTGGAGTTAAAATTAACCCCCGCCACGACCTGGGCGTGGGCGCTCATGTTCCATTCCTGGAAGGTCGGATGTTCCGGTCCCGAATGGCACCCGCCGCAAACCGTGGCCGCCAATTCGACCCGGGGCCTCACCGTCGGGTCCATCTCGCTGGCGGCATGGTTGGCGGCGGGGCCGTGGCAATTCTCACATTGCACCCCGGCGAGAAGGGGGGTCGCCGCCTGGCTCTTGAACCCCGTCGGCAACCCGTAGCCGACCGTGTACCCCGCCAGCAAGGCGCTGTTCGTCTGCTGCTGCGCGCCGAGCAGGTTGAACGCGCCCGCGTGCGGCGTGTTCACCACCGTGGCATAAATGTTCTCATGGCACGCCGAACAGGCGGTCCAGCCCGCGTACGCGGGCGAGGGCCCGGACACGCGGAAAAAGCCGTTGCTATACAATGTGCTGACCGTCGCCTGCCTCACCAGGTTGGTCGCCTTGCCAACGGCCTCCCATGGAGAACCCGGCAGACGGGACTTTTGAAACACTTGATAATAGCCCGACGGCCCGTCCCAAGTGAGACTGACGCCATTGGTGTTTTCCTGGATCCGGGTCATCACCGGCCACCCGGGCATGCCGCCCGGCTCGGCGATGCTCAAGTGCTGAACATCCTGTCCCCCGCCCCGCCGGCCGGGCACGATGGCAAGAGCCGTGGCTAGGAACAAAACCGACGCCCTTTTCACCCGCCGAGCTTTGATGCTATTCATAAGCTGCAAATCTTCCCGCGGCGAACAAAGACTTCATCCGGCGTATTTTGAACGCCCGACCGCACTTAGGCAATACCGGAATTGTCCAAGACAAAGCAAAAGAGTTTTCGCTCGCCCCGCCCGCCTCCGGGTGGCAGATTGCCGCCGATGTGAACAACAACGTCCACCGATGAATCAAAACCCAAGCCCGCAAGCCGGCGCACCGATGAGCCCGGACCCCGGCCAACAAGGCCGCACCCGAATGCCGGCTCTCATGCTCGCCTGCCTGGCGGCGGGCCTCGCCGGCGGCGCATTCCTGACCTCTGAACTCGCCTTTCCCCATGGGGCGAAGGCCCCTTCGGGGCACGCCCCCGGCCCCGCCCCGGCGCTGTCGGCCCCCACCAGCGCCGTGTTGCAAAATCTGGAGGCCCCCCTCGAACTCCGGTTCTACTGCTCGCTGGATGCCGCGACTGTCCCGCCCTCGACGTCTGCCTTCGCCCAACGGGTCGAGCAGTTGCTCGCCCAATTCGAGCGCGACGCCGGCGGCAAACTCAAGGTGGCCTCTCACAATTTCCAGCCCAACTCCGGCGTCGAGAAGGCCGCGCTGGCGGACGGCATCAAGCCTTTCAACATCGAAAAGGGCAATGCGTGCTTCCTGGGGATCGCCGTTGTGGGCAAGGAGCACAAGGCATCGCTCGATCGCCTGGCCCCGGAGTGGGAGCCGGCCCTGGAATTTGACCTTGCGCGGGCGATCGAGCAAACCGTCCGCGCCGAACGCCAGCCCCCGCCTGTCGTCGTGCCGGCAAAAAACGGCCCCCCGCCCATCGACGAAGTCAAACGCATCATCCCCAACCTCGATTCCGTTTCACTGGAGGAGGGCACCCGCCTGCTGCGCCAGGCCGCCCTCGGTGAGTTCACTCGGGCCACCCAGGAGATGCAAACCCGCATCCAGCAGGCCCGACTGGACCTGCTCAAGGCACAGACGAATAGCTCCGACGCGGACCAACAGGCTGCCGTGAAGCGACTCCAGCAACTCCAGGAGGAGCAAACCGAGAAACTCCAGCAGATCGCCGCCCGCTCCCAAGCCCAAATCCAGGCCCTCAAACGCCTCAAAGGGGCCGCCCGCTGAGCCAGGCTGGACTGCATCCGTTTTCCTGAGTGTACCATCGCAGTTCGGCGGAATAGTCTATCGAACCGATTTGGCTCGCTCCGCTCGCGCAAGGCCCGGCGGATGAAGTCCAAGTGCGCCAACGTCTTTTTGGGGTGGGCGCGGAAACCCCCTCCCCGTGCTTGCGAGGAGGGGGTTCTGATGGGAGTCATTCCCCTGGAGTTCTTCTACCCGCGCCCCGGTTATTGGCTGACCACCCGGAAGAATTGATGCGGGTCATTCCGCGTCGGGGTCAGGAAGCTCATTGAAGAGCCTGTGCCTGTGATTGGAGAGCCGATGTTTTGCCAACCGGCACCCAGAGACGAAATGCCCTGGAGTTGGTAGGTCTTGCCCACCTCGGTGGTGAAGGCCACCTCGGCGGCGGTGTAGATGGCAATGGAGTTCGTATTCCCAGCACTGACCTCGGTGCTGCCGTTGGCCCACACGACCCCGCCGGGCAAAGTGATGCCCGCCACTGTCGGGTTGAGGCCCAGGGCGTACTTGAGCCAGTTGGGGATTCCGTCCCCGGCGGGACTGGCATTCGGGGCCGCGTTAGGGTTGGTGGTAGAGCCGAAGTACTCGATCTGCCACGAAGCGGGCAAACCGCCGCTGGTGGGGCCCCCGCCCAGGTCCGCAATCGAGCCCTTGAGCAGGTCAACCGTGTAGGCGATGTTGTGAACCCCGTAGCTACCGTCGCTCTGCACGAAGAGGTAGTTGTAGGCCGCCTTCAATTGCTGGGGTGTCCAAGTCGAATCGATGGTGAGGTTGGTCTTGGCCACCCCGACCGGCGGGAGCAGCGTCGCCAACTGGAGCATGAGGTTTGCCACTTCCGTCTGGACGCCCTCGACCACGCCGTCGCCGTCATAATCCACCGTCGGGAAGTTGAACGTGGTGATGGAGCCGTGGCATTGGACGCAAACGGCCGTAAGCTGCACGGCTGGGTTGGTTCCGCTGGCCGAGCACGCGGGCTCGAAAGTGTGGCCCCCCGCGCGAGTGAATGCCGGAGAGGTCGAACTGTCGGTCTGCATATGGCAGGTGACGCAGGTATCCGGCACGCAATCCTTGTGGGGCGAACTGCCGATCGGCTTGCCGTATGTGTAGCCGTTGACGCCCTCGAGCATGTCGGCTTGCGGCCCGTGGTGCGGGCCAAAATGGGAACTGCCAGTGGCTGTTGCCAGATAGTTGGTCGCATTCTCGCGGCTCTGATGGCATTGCATGCAGAGACCGCCCAACCCGGCATTGGTGACCACGGTTCCATCCATCAGCGTCGCGGTATTGTAGGCACGGACCTGGTCCGGCTTCGACACATCGTGCGGCTCGTGGCAAGCGGAGCAAGTAATCGCCTCATACGCCGTGTTGACGATAGGAGTTCCCTCCATCCTGGCCACGAAACCATAGGCAGTGTGGCAACCCACGCAACTCGCGCTGCCGGCCGGGTCTGTCGTGGTAACGGCATGCACCGAGTTGTTCCATTCGGCGGCGATGGAATGGTGGGGCATGTCATCGTGGCATTGCGCGCAGTCACCCTCGTCGAGGACCTTCGAGATGTGATAGTCGAAATTTGTGGCGCCCGGCGCGTAGCCGATCATGGCGCTGGCATGCTCGCTGCCCGGCCCGTGACAGCTTTCGCACTGAATGTTCGCGACGTTGGCCAGGCTCGGATAGTTATTCGTCAGGCTCGTCCAATTGCTGTTGGTCAGCACGGTCGGGAAAGTCCATCCGAGCTTCTTGGCGACTGCGCAGAAGTTTCCATTGTTGGCCGCCCGCGGATCGGCGTCGTAGCCAACGGTGTGGCACGGGATACAGCTCACGCTGTAAGAGGAGCTGACCTGGCCGTCAATGCCCCGGGTGAACATCGTGGCATGCTCGGTCTGCGACCAGGGGGTCACCTTGTCCATGGCTATCTCCCCGCCGCTATGGCAGAGCGAGCAGGTCTCGATGCCCATATAGACGCCGGCCGTGATAGTCTGCACCAGGTTGGTTGTCCCCTCCGAGGCGGTCGTAATCGTCGCCGTCAGAGTGTATTGTCCCCGCACGTCCGGCCAAAGCGCGGCTCGCCCGGCCACTTGGCTCACCAGCGCATCTGAGGGTTTATAGACCGGGACGTTGGTCCCCAGAGGGCTGTTGGTGATCGCCGCCAGAGACCCCGCGGGTTGGTTGGTCAGAGCCCAGGTGACGCCGATAATGTCTCCGGGTGGAATGGCGATATTGACCAGTGCGTCCAGATACACCGGTTCCCCAAGCGCGACGGTGCCCAGGCCACCGGATTTCTGAAGACTGGACAGTTTATACGTGGCTTGCTCGGTCGGGGTGAGCGGCCGGATGGATATCTGCCCTTGCAGTGGGGTCGCGCCGGTGGCAGTCGTCGTCGCGCCGACGACCACCAACAGGCCCGCCCCCAGGGCAGCGAGCGCGCTCTTGAGAGGTTCTTTCTTCATATTGTGCAGCGTTATTTGTTTGAATGCTCAGCGTGACTTGCCGAATTCAGTTCATTGCCCGCCGGAACACGTTTCCAGGCCGGGCTTGATGCACTCTCCAGGAAAACTGGCAATACCACTATCCCTTTCTTGTCGATCAGTAACCATAATTTGCTCGGTCTCTCCCAGCGCCTTTTCAGGAATCCTTATTTCGCGCCTTGTTTACCACATTTTAACCACTTTTTACGGGCCATTCCGAACCACACAATACAGAGCATTTTTTGTCTTCATCTGGCTAACAGATGAGAATGCACTCTTATATTAATGTGTGGATTGCGTAGTTCTAATAATTCATGGCCTGGCCAGGGTGCCCGCACGCCGTTGGCGCGCAAAACGTCCAAGCGGATTAGGGTTGCGCTATATGGGGCGGGCCGCATCGGGCGGGCGCTGCTTCGGCGCGGCCGCGACGGGCTGGTCTCCAACCGGCGCCGAGGGGTCCTGCTGGAGAGGATGCTCCTCCGCCTGCCAGTGCCTTGAGACCTTGCCGTTCCAGCAGGCCCAATTCAGCGGATAGACGTCGGGGTCGAAAATGACGTGGTAAAAATGCCAGACAACGATTGCCAGGCAGGCGAGAATGGCCTCGTAATAGTGGATGGTCAGGGCGACGTCCACCGCCCAACGGGGCAGAAAGCGCGTGACGTCCATCTTGAACCAGATCATCAAGCCGGTGACACCCATGATGATCGTGCCCCAGACGACGGCCCAGTACTCCATCTTCTCGGCGTAACCAAACCGGCCAATCTTGGCCTTCTCCCGCCTGAGGCCCACGAGGTAACGGGCATTGCCGGCGACCTCGCCCAGGTCCTTAGGGGTTGGCAGGAGGTCTTTGACCAGTTGACGCCCGTCTCTTCTGGCCAGGATGTACCAAAGATGATACGCCCCGACCGCCAGCAAGACCACCCCAGCGACGCGGTGGCTCCACCGCCGGAACATCTCGTTGGAGCCGAGCATCTTCGCGACCCAGGAATCGGGGAACTTCAGCGCGAAGCCTGTCACAGCCAGCGCAATGAAGCACGCGGCCAGGACGAAATGCTGGGCGCGCTGCGAGAAGCTCATGCGGACGACGCTCAAATCGGCGGCCCGGTAGCGCGCCGCGACCTTCTTGGCAAATAACAGCCCGTTGTGCGCGAGCATCAGCCCTATCGTGAGGGCGATCAGCGCCAGGTAGATGCGCCGCACCCACCAGTTGATCCGCTCGCCCATGCCGTCGCCCGCCTTGGCTGACGCCGCGTCCACGTGGATTTTGCTCTGGGCAAACTTGTCGGTCGCGCCCGGATGACATTTGCCGCAGGTCGCCACAAGGTTCGTCTTGTAGATCGTCGAACCCGGGTCGCTCGACGGCAGAATCCGGTGTACGCCGTGGCAACTGGCGCAATTGGCCGCCAGGGTCGAGCCGTATTGCGCCGCCAGGCCGTGGTAGCTCTCGAAGAAGGTGCTGACGCGGTCCGGCGGCAGGTTGTACTTGGTGTTCAACCGCTCGGAGGCGTGGCAATTGCTGCAGACCTCGGTGGAGATTTTGAGCGATGAACTGCCTTTGAGGGCGGTGATCTTGTGCTCGGAATGGCAATCGGTGCATGTCGGCGCGTCCCGATGACCAGCCGCCACCGCCTTGCCGTGGACGCTGGCCTCGACGTCTTTGGCGACCTGGTCATGGCAGGCCCCGCACGTTTGGGCCAGCCTGGAGAAATGAAGGGGCGATGCCTCGGATGCCGGCGGCATTATATTGTGGTCCCCGTGACAGTCGCCGCACGTCGCCGCCCCTGTCTGGCCCTTCGCCAGCGCCACGCCATGAACGCTCGCCCCGTAGCTCTCCGATTGACTGGGATGGCAGCGGCCGCAGGTCACCGGCTGTGCGGGCATATTGTCATCCGGATGTTTGGAAGTCACCCAGGCATGGCAAGCCACGCAGGCGTTTGTCCGATGCACGGACCCGGCCAGTTTTGCCGCATCCACAAACAGGGAGACCTCCTTGCCGGCCGCATTGGTCATCGTCAACGTCTTGTCCGAGTGGCACTCCAGGCAGGCGCTGTTCTTGATGGCTTCGCCGCCCGAGGCTGCCAAAGCCGGGCAAAGAAGGAGAAGAAACAACGCCGTCAGGCGAGCCGCCTTGTGTGGTTCGTATGCCATAGTCATGTCCCGGCTCAATGTGTCAACCGCGTGATCATGGCGTAGAGGATTAGAACCAGCAGGAGCACGCCGAGGCCGAAGAAGAAGTAGCCGAAGGACCTCGCAATGCTCTTCCAGCGCAGCCACTCGTCCCGAACCCGAAAATCATCCAGCCGCCCCTCGGCCACCAACCGATCATACCAGCGCCGACGCTCGTGCAACATCTCGTTCTTCGAGACGCGCCCCGAGAAAATGACCGTGTCCATGGGAAACTTCTCGATCCGGAAATGGGTGTTGAAAAAATGGATCGAGAATATGAAGCCTGCCGCGAGCAGCGCCTCGTCCGAGTGGATGACCAGGGCGATGTTGATAACCCAGCCCGGCATGAACCGCGTGAAAAACGTGGGGAACCACATGATCAGGCCGGAGGCGCCTATGATGAAAACGCCCCAGAACACGGCGAAATAATCGAACTTCTCCCAGTAAGTCCAGCGGTCAAACTGCGGCCTGGGGCCCCTGCCGAAGAACCACCTGTTGTGGGCGACGAAATCCCGCCAGTCCTGCAGCGTCGGGATCATCGAGTCAGGCCCGAACACGAGCGCCCAAGCCCGCTTGAGGCTCAAGCGCCCGGTTGTGGCGTCGCGGAGTTCGCGCCGGCCAACCCAGCACTTGCGCGCGACTCTCGAAATGTGCAAACCAAAGTAGAGGAAGGTCACCAGCGCCCCCAGCCGATGCAGCGCCCGCGCGGTCTCGGCGCCCCCGATGACGCGAAAGAGCGTTTTGGCCCAGTCGGTGTAGTAGAACTTCAGGGGCATCCCGGTGATGACCAGCAACAGGAAGCTGGTCACGACCAGAAAATGCAGGAACCTCTCGAACGGCTCGAAGCGCGTGAACCACTCCCCGCCCTCCTGCTGCGCGCTGACCTTGGCCTCCCGGAATTGTTTGGAGTCGTGCCAATAGAGGTAGCCCGCCCGGAACAACCATGCCCCGGTGTGTCCCCCGAAGAACACAAACACCCCCACCAGCAGCGATGTCATGAACAGAAACGTCCAGTGCAGCAGCGGGTTGCTCTTCCCATCCAGCGGGTTGGCGTGCGGCTTGTACTGGGTGAACCGCATGGTCGCCCCCGGATGGCATTGACGGCAGGTGGCCAGGATGTTGCCGGATGAAAGATGGGATTTTGGGTTGGAGGGCGGCAGCACGTCGTGATGACCGTGGCAGTCGTAACAGGCCGCCACGTCCGAGGCGACGTTGGGCCTGCCAAGGGCCATCGCCTTGCCGTGATACGTGTCCCGATAATGGGCCAGACGGTCCTGGTGGCACTTGCCGCAAACCTCGTCGCTGGCCATCTTGAAGTTGCCGTTGTTGGGGGTCTCCACCTGGTGTGCCGTGTGGCAGTCCGAACAGACAGGGGCGTGCTTGCCGTCCTTGGCCACAATCTGTCCGTGGACGCTTTGCCTGTAAATCTGCTCGATCTTGACGTGGCACTTCCCGCACGTTTTGGCGATGTTCGCCGCGTTAATCGGCGAGTCCCGGTCGACCGCCCGCTTGATGTCATGCACCCCGTGGCAGTCGTTGCACGACGGGGCGACAATCAACCCCATTTTCAGCAGCGCCCGCCCATGGATGCTGTCCATGTATTGCGCCGCCGCCTCCGGGAACTTCATCTGGTACTCGCGGGTCAGCCCGGGATTGCTGTGGCAGGAGGCGCAGGTGGCAGGCAGGTTCAGCTTGAACACGGGCGAATCGGCGTGCTTGGCCGGCAGGATGTTGTGAGTGCCATGGCAATCCGTGCAACCGGCCGCCCCGGACGCCCCTAGAGTGTGGCTCACCCCATGGATGCTCGTCGCATAGTCCCGCCCCTCCCGCTCATGGCATGCCCCGCAATTCACCGCCTTGGCCGGCACATTGTCGTCCGGGTGCTTCTCCGAAATATCCGCATGGCAACTCGCGCAGGTGTTGGTCTTGTGGACCGTGCCCGCCAGCGTCGCCTCGTCCACGAAGAGGGAGAGTTCCTTGCCGGCAGCGTTGGTCGTCGTCAGGGTCTTGTCCGAATGACATTCGAGACAGGCGCCGTTAGGCCCCTTGTCTGCCGCCGGCGCGCGCAATGCCCCCGGCCACAGCCAGAATACCAGCATCGCACACGCGGCGAACCGGGCCTGGGCGTTTTTATCGTGCGTTAGCATGGCATTATGAGAGAATCGCTCGAACCCTACAGTCCCCCCGTGTGACAGTCGTTGCAGCCCCCATCCACCTCGTCGCCCGGATGTTTGAACTTCTGGCCGGGCGTGAGTTTGTCCAGTTCCGCCCCTTTGCCCTGGGCCAAAATCGTGTGACACGCATTGCAGTCATTGGCCTTGATCGCGCGTTTGCCGTCCCCGGTTTTGTGCTCCCCATCGTGGCAGCGGAAACAGCCCGGCCAGTCCTTGTGGCCGATGTTGTCCGGATACTTCCTCCAGTCCGCCTTCATCTCCGGAAAGAAATTATCCTCGTATATCTGCTGCGTTGCCTTGATCGCGGAGCGCAGGCGCGAATCGTCCGGGTAGCGGGATGACAAGAAGGTGGCGATGCCTCGCAGGGCCTGCGTCTCGTTTGTGTAAGGCCGCGTCAAAGCATAGATCGCGTTGGTCTTCACGTAGGCCAGCGAACGGTCCAGGTTCCCCAGAGCGATCGCCAGGTTCACCGCGCTGTCAGCCGTCTGGTATCGATGCGCCGGGCGGTTGTGGCAATCCATGCAATCCATCCGCCGCACCTCGGCCTCATTGACCTCGTTGGTGAACCTCGGCGAACGGAATTCCGTCACCACCCCCTGCCCCAAATCGGTCATCCGCACCCAGGGAATCTTCTGCCGTTCCTCGTCGGTGGCGATGTACTCGATCCGGTTGCCGACGTTCATGTGCCAATGAATGCCCCCGACCGGGCCGTGGGTGGGGTCCCCGCCCCCCACATTGAGCAGCATCCTCAACGTGAACGGGGTGTTGGTCTCGTCGCTCAGGAAATACCAGTACGTGCGCTCAAGGCTCCCGACAAATTTTTCGGGCCAGTGGCATTCCTCGCAGGTCTCCTGCGCCGGCCGCAAGTTCTTGACCGGCGTCGGAATCGGACGCGGGAACTTGTCCGCCAACGTCGCGTACACCTGGTACGTGCCCGAGAGCTTGGAACGAACATACCACTTGGCGCCCTTGCCGATGTGGCACTCGGCGCACGCCACGCGGGCGTGGGGCGAGTGCAGGTAGGTCACCAACTCCGGCTTCATAACCCCGTGACACGCCTGCCCACAGAATTGAACCGACTCAGTGAACCGGTACGTTTGGTAGCTGCCAACAGCGGAAATGAGCAGAAAGAACACGCTTCCAGCCAGAAAAAAACCGAGCAACCGCCGGTCGCGAGGCCGGGTCAGGTCTATCCGCAACGGGGGCAACGGCCCCGCCTTCTTGCCCACTTGATGCCGCCGCCACAGCACCCCCGCCACCGCCAGCACCAACCCCATGAACAAAAAGGCCGGCGATACCAAGTAGGTCAGTATCCCAATATACGGATTGGCAAAGTGCGCCAGCGAGTCCAGCAGCAGCAACAGCAGGAACGAAAAAAGGCTTCCCACCATCACCACCAGGCCCGTCAGGCTCAGCCAATTGCGGAAGGTCGATGACGCGCGCGGTCCGGACGCCGCGGGAGAAACCTCGGAATTCATGATGCAAAAGCGAGGGGCCACGCCCAAGGGCGCAGGCGACCCGGTGAGCCGGGCCAGCCTGCCCAACGATACGTCCCCGGGCGCGCCCCTGAACTGCCTTACTTCTTCTTGAATGTCCGCATGTAGGCGACCACGGCCTGGGCGTCGCTATCCGAGAGGTCCTCAGCCGCCTTCATCACTTCCTTGCCGTCCTTGGTCTTGTAGCCCTTCTTGACGGCCTTGATTGCGTCCTCATCCTTGAGATCGTCCTGCACTTTGGCGCTGGTGTAGTCCTTGGCGCCGGCCTTCTTGCCCATCTTGGTCTCGCCTTTTCCGTCAGCGCCGTGGCACTTGGCGCAGTTCTTCTCGTATAGGGCCTTTCCATCCGCCGCGCTGGCAGACAGTGCCCCCATGGCCATAACCGCAACTAGGAGTATGAGTGTTCTTTTCATGCGCATTCAGCATTTTGTTTGTCATCGCAACGTCGTGCGTGTTCCACGGACGAACCGCCCAGGACCGCCCCCCGCTCCCGCCGCCAGCCGGCAGACCCGGGCCACCCGCAGCCACGCAGCACCTTCGCGCGTGGGTCCCATTCTCCGCGAACGCCTGCGGGAAGGCACGTCCATTCTTGCTAAAGATTGAACATTTTTTGCCTCGCTCCTCTTCCGCACCGGCGCGCTGGCATCCAGGGTATGATGTAGATCAACTCATTTTTGTCATCGGTTGGTCAACCATTCCTTTATCCCGGTTAGAACTCCAGCGGGACCCGGACCACGATGCCCCCCATGACATCCCCCAGCTTCAGGTCCCTCTTCGGGCCGCCCGGGCGCCGGTTGTGGCACTGGACGCAAGCAGGCACGATCGCGCGGTCCGCATAGACCGCCGTGAAATATCTCCGGCCGCCCAAGGACTCCTCGGAGTAGTAGTTCGAGTCGGGGTGTTCGAGGAGGTATTGGAGGCCGGCCTTCTCGGTGGCGGTTTCGGGGGCATCCTTCGAGTTGAGAGGCCGGAGGGAACGCAGGACATAGTGGAATTCGGCGCCCTTCCGCTGAACCTCCTCCGAGGCCAGGCGCAGAATGTGTGCCGGCAAGGGAGGAGCGCCGTTGGTTTCCCATGCCTCTAACCCGTTGACGTTCGCCTCGGCCAGGGGTTGGACTACATGCCGCGCATAAGCCTCGCGGTCGGCCGCGATCACGGCATGAAGGGCGTCAGCCACCTCCTGCGGCTTGAATGTCACCGGCGCAGGGCTTGCCTGGGGGGCGTTGCGCGAATCCTGCCTGCAGCTTGCCCCGACCAGAAGAATGGAGCCGGCCAGCAAGGCATTTCCAAATTGCAGGACGCTTCGACTGGACTTCATGAATGAGGCCATTGAACACTCTTTGTCGTTCCCATGTCCAGCGGAACCGAGCGGTGCGGAGCGCCCGCCCTGGACTGCATCAAGCCTGAACTCGGCTCTGGCGGCGGCATCATCGCGGCTCGGTCACGACCGTTAGACGGCCAGTAGGCGGCGGAGGGAGCTTCTGGCGGACGCCGCTCGGCCAGAGGATGTCAACCCCGTCCACTTTCTCACTGGCTCCCAGGCCAATCGTGACCGGCAGTTCGGATTGTGAGAGATAGCTGCGGGTGGGCATGACTTGACGCCAAAGGACCTGGCCGTCCACGCGGACCTTGATCCAGGCGCCGATGGCGTCGCGATTGCTCTTTGTTCCGATCAGTTTCAGCCGAATCCAGCGATGCCCGAGCTTCTGGTCGTTGCGCAGCAGCAGCGGCGGACCCCCTATCTGGGTGAGGACCACGTCGAGGTCGCCGTCGCCGTCGATGTCGGCGAAGGCCGAACCCCGGCCCACGATCGGCTTGAAAAGGTCGTTGCCGCACTTCTCGGGCGGGACAGGGAGGAATCCGCCCTTGAGGTCGCCGCGGTTCCAGAAAAGCTGCGCCGGCTGGCGGTATTGCTGGTTGGCTTGGACGCGGTGGATTTCAGGCTCCAGATGTCCGTTGGCGGTCAGCACGTCCAGGCGCCCGTCCAGGTCATAGTCGAAGAAGAACAAACCGAATTTCAAGAGGGACTGGCTGGCGGGTCCGACGCCTTCCTTGATTGCCTCATCCGCGAACATGAGTGAATCGCGTTGGGCGACATAGAGCGCGTTCATCTCGTTGGCAAAGTTGCCGATGGCAATGCCCAGCCGGTCATCCTTGCGGAACCGGGCCGAGTCGATGCCCATCGCGCCCCGCACGAGTCCATAGGCGTCGTAGGCGACGCCCGAGCGCGCGCCGATTTCCTTGAATGTGCCGTCGTGTTCGTTGTGAAAAAGAAAATTCTGGACGGTATCGTTGCCAACGACGAGGTCTATCCAGCCGTCGTTATCCACGTCCACGGGGGAGACGGCCAGGGACTTGGCCAAAGGCAGGCCGGTGTTCGGATGCCGAATCTGAATGCCGGCCTTGGCGGAGACGTCGGTGAAACGCCCGCCCCCCTCGTTGTGATAGAGGCACGGGAACGCCCCCTGGAAGTTCCGGGGCGGGCCGTACGCTCGGCCAATATTCGGCAACTCGTAGGGTGCGGCGAGGTCCAACTCCGGGGACCAGCGGATGTAATTGCAGACGAACAGGTCGAGCCGGCCGTCGTTGTCATAATCGATCCAGGCCGCGCCCGTGCTCCAAAAGTCCGGCGCCCCTCCCACGTTGGCTTCACGCGTGACCTCGCGGAATTTGCCGCCGCCCTCGTTGTGGAACAGGTGGTTGCCGCCGACCGCCGTGATGAAGACATCGGGCAGGCCGTCGTTGTCATAATCGCCGATGGCGACCCCCATGCCGTAGGCGGTAATGTCCAGCCCGGAGCCTTTCGTGACGTCGGTAAAGTGGCCATGCCCGTCGTTATGGTACAGAGCCATCGTTGGCGGGGCCTTTCCCGCGGGGGCATGGCCCGGCCAATAGCAGGAGTTGACGAACAGCAAATCCTGGAAGCCGTCATTGTCAAAATCAAAAAAGGCCACGCCGCCGCCCATGGTTTCGGGCAGCAACTTGTCCCCGTAAGCCCCGTTGACATGGGTGAAGGTGATGCCCGCCTCGCGGGTTATGTCGGTGAACTTCGCCACCGGGATTTCCGCGCCCGGACCCGCAGCGGCAAAACAACTGGTCTCCGCCGCCGAACACCACAGAAGCGCCGCCAGGCACAAAGCGCGGGCAACGTGGTCACGAACATAAGAACAAGCCACCGTATCTCTGCGCATGACTACCAGGCGCCTTATCCCGGGACCCGGTTTTCCAGCCCTCAACACGTCCCGGGCGAACGCCGCGGAGAAGATTTGGTGTTCATTGTGAATTTGTCTATCTTCTATCACGTGTTCCCCCGGCAGGCAACATGACAATACACGCGGCAATCCAAATCCGCTGGGTGAGGTGGGCGATGGGCGTCGTCTTCTGGACGCTCATCGGCCTTTCCTTCGCATGCCAGTTTCACATCTCGAGTTCGCAAGCGGGACTGGATGTTGCCTGGCGTCAAGCCATCAACTATGCCCTGGGAGATTGGTATGTCTTTGGCCTGCTGTCGGTGCCGGTCATCCACCTCGCCAGGACCTTTCACTTTGAGGCCGGGACGCGGGGGCGTTCCCTGGCGGTCCATCTCCTGGGAAGCGCCGTCTTTTCCGCCGCTTACATGCTCGCGCGGGCGTGGGTTGGCGCATGGCAAAGCGACGCCCCCTTCGGCGAGGCATTTCAGCCACTCCTGGTCAAGACCTGGCACTTCAACGTCCTGGTTTACTGGGTCATGGTCGCCGTGACATGCGCTTTCGATTACTACCGCAAATACCGGGAACGCGAACTCCGGGCGATCCAACTGGAAAAACTCCTGGTCCAAGCGAAACTCCAGGCGCTTCGGATGCAGTTGAATCCCCACTTTCTGTTCAACAGCCTTCACTCCATCTCCGCCCTCATGCACAAGGATGTCGATGCCGCCGACCGCATGATCAGCCGCTTGGGCGAACTGCTGCGCGCCACCCTGGACACCACGGAATTGCAGGAAGTCGCCTTGCGCCAGGAATTGGAGTTCCTTCAGGCATACCTCGAACTCGAACATATCCGGTTCGGCAGCCGCCTTGGGGTGGAAATCCGCGCCGGCCCCGAGACCCTCGAAGCGAGGGTGCCGAACCTCATCCTGCAACCGCTGGTGGAGAATGCCATCCGCCATGGCATCGAGTCGCAAGCCCGGCCTGGCCGGATTCGTTTGCTGGCCCGGCGCCAAGGCGATGAACTCACTCTGGAAGTGCATGATAACGGCGGCGGCCTCGCCTCACAACCTCCGCCGGACGGCGTGGGGCTGTCCAACACGCGCGCCAGGCTGCGGACCTTGTATGGCGAAGCCCACGTCTTCGAGTTCTGCAACCCGCCGGAGGGCGGCCTGCTCGTGCGATTGACCCTCCCATTCCGTTCCGAATCCACCCAAGATGAAGATGCGCACGTTGATCGTAGATGATGAAGCCCTCGCCCGTGATCGGCTCCGCCAACTCCTGGAGGCGGAGGCGGGCATCGAAATCGTCGGCGAGTGCGCCGACGGGCGCGAAGCGGTGGCCGCAATCCGCGGCGCTGCGCCTGACCTGGTGTTTCTGGATGTCCAAATGCCGGAACTGGACGGTTTTGGCGTGCTGGAGGCCCTCGAAGGCCGGCCCATGCCTCTGATCGTGTTCGTGACCGCTTATGACAAGTTCGCCTTGCGCGCCTTCGAGGTGCATGCGGTCGATTACCTGCTCAAGCCCTTCGATCGCGAGCGGTTCCAGGCAGCGTTGCGCCATGCTGTGGAACTGGCCAGGAACAAGGCAGCCGGCCTTCACGTCGAACCCCAAGCCGCAGTCCTCACACAACTGCGCCCGCAACCAAAGCCGCCGGACCGGCTGGCCGTAAGAACCGGCGCGCAGATCGTTTGGGTGCTCCTGGACGACATCGATTGGATTGAATCCGCGGACAATTATGTCGAGCTGCACGTGGGTCCCAAGGCCCATCTGCTGCGAGAGACGCTCAATGCGCTGGAAGAACGGTTGCCCGCCGAGAAGCTCGTTCGCATCAGCCGTTCCGTCATGGTGAATCCGCAACGGATCAAAGAACTGCGCCGCCTCCTTTACGGCGGCTGCCAAATCAGGCTGACCAATGGCGCCACCTTGACCTTAAGCCGCCGATACAGGAACAAACTGCCGATGCTCGGGGTCAGCTAAGGGACCGCGCAAAAATAACTTCACCTTTTCTGGCTGGTCCTTTTGCCCGCCGGCTTCGTTGCTCGTTCCTTACAGACCCACTACCGGGGTATGCGCCTCGCCAGCGGCCAAAACCCCTGCGCCATAAAAGGCGAAGTTATCTTTGCGCGGTCCCCAAGCTGGAATTCGCTGTTCGGTTTGATCATCCTGCGGGGACTGGGTATTGGGACGATATGATGGATGACCATGAATGTTTGCGGAAATATGCTCGAGCGGGGTCCGAGGCGGCCTTTGGAGAACTGGTCCGGCCTCGGCCCTGTTGGCAATGGTGCTGGCTACGAGCACAAGCACGGCAATCCCTGCCGGCCTGGCGGCCGCCGTGACAGCCGCAGCCACGTCGACAGCGACACACTCAGTTATTATGGCTATGACTTGGCTTAACGCAAAAACCACGGTTGCTGTTCTCGGAGCCGCCGTGCTCGCCGGAACGGGGACCTACCTGCTTCAACAGCGCCAGACAGACCGCCTGCGCGCCGAAAACCTCAGCCTGCTCGAACAAGGGCAAAACCTCACCCAACTTCAGCGTGAGAATGAACGTCTGTCCAAGGTCTTGGCGGAAGCGGGCCAGCCGACCTTGCCAAGGGAGCAGTTCGCGGAATTATTGCGGTTGCGCGGAGAGGTCGGGCAATTGCGGGCCGGCCTGCGAAGCGCCTTGAACGCCAACAACTCAACCGGTTCAAACCAAAGTCCGGCTGGGGCCAGGAATGAGACGGGCGATGACTCCGCCCAACCGTTCACCGCGAATTTCACAGCCCGCGTCGGCGATGGGCAGACAATCCTGGCGGGCGGTTGGTCGACCGCGCCGGGCAAGCGCACCTTCGTTCTCATGACGCCGGCCATCCATCCGGCAGACGGCGCCACCTATGTTGGCCCCGACTCGGTCGCGATACCGAGTGCGACTGTCACCGTCGAGGCCAGCACGATAGAGATCCCCGAAACGATGCTGGCCCAATTCGGCCTGGACCAGTTCAAAGCCACTGGGCGCGATAGCCCGGTTCCAACTTTCCTCGGCGCGGTGGATGCTGAAGCCTTGCTCAAGATGGCGGCCGATGCGCCTGATGGCGTTATGGTGACGGGCCAAAGAATAACGACCAACGACGGCATACAAGCGGAAGTTTCCACCCAACCGGATCCGTCAGCCAATGGCCAGCCTGCCATGCCCAGCCGTACCATTGGACTGACTCCAAATCTGAGCGCTGACCAAAAGGAGGTGAGTCTGTCGATAAACGTGCGAATAGTGCCGCCCAGCGTTTCACCGCCGCGCAATTGACCTCGGGCGGCGATGCCCCGGCGCTACCGGGCGCCGGTCCGCTCTTCGTGGTCACGCCCAACCGGACCAAAGCGTCCCTGCCGGGCCGCGAGCAGCCGGAGCACGACCTTGCGGTTGCCCTCGGCGTCGAAGCTCAGATCCCCCGATGCGCCCGGCAAGGAGAAGGCCAATGGGAAGGACCGCGGAATGGATTGCGGGTCGTTGTTCCTCAGAATATGGGCCAAAAGCACGGCGGCATCATAACCTTCGGCGGCCGTGAGGTCCGCCTCGACTCCATAACGCTGACGGAAGTCTGTTTGAAACGAAAGTAAACGGGCCTCGTCCGCCTCGTGCAGGACAATGGCCGGCACGACAAATCCCTCCGACGCCTGGGAACAGGAGGCGAAGAACGCCGGCGAATTGCACCGGCTTGGCCCCGCCAACGTTCCGGCAAACCCGGCGTCCCGCAGACTCCTGGCCAGCCGTCCCGCCAGAACTGGGTCCAGCCAGACCAACGCCGCATCGGGCCGTGCCTTCACAAGCTGGGCGACGACGGCCTCGAAGCGGGTCAGGTTTGAACTGACCTCGTGTGTGCCATCGAGCTTGCAATGGGCTGCCGCGGCGGCCTCGCGCAAGTCGCGCGAAATCTCCCGTCCGGCCCGGCCATCGGGGACGAGCGCGGCCCACCGTTGAGGGCCTCGCGCTTGGGCATTCAGGCCCGCCATCAAGGACCTGGCCTCTTCGACCGTGGTTGGGGGGATGCGGACCATCCACGGGACACCCGTCCGGCTTACGGAGGAATCTGCGCAAAGGGAGATCACCGGCACGGCTGTGCGCCCCGCCACCTGCAAGGCCAGATGCGTGGCGGCCCCGTTGGGCGGGGCGATCAATCCCTCGGCCCCGTCATCAAGCACCATGCGGGCCGCTTCTACGGCGTCAGCGCCCCATTGTCCGATTCGTCCCCGAACGACGACGCGGACCTTTCGGGCCGGCTCCCGGTTCACATGGTCCACCGCGAGCATCACTCCCCGGCGCAAGCTCGCCCCCTCCGCCTCCTCGGGAGGCAACAGCAAGCCGATGACCACATCCGCGGTTTGGTCCGCCGCCCCGGCCCGCCACGGGCAATAGCAACCCGCCAGCAGCGCGGCGGCCAGGACCAAAGGCCCGATGACCGAGCGCCCTTTTGGACTGCGCCGGCAGAGCGAAGCGTCCCGACGAGTCGGGATTTCGGCCACCCGGCGCCCCCAAGAGCGCCCAACGCTGCCATCGCCAGAGCAGTCAGTTTTCATTTTTGACCGTCTCCTGGGCCAGTCCGCCCCATCGACGGAAGCAGCGGGAACGCCGCGTTTGTAAAGTCGACGATGATGTTGTCGAAGTAGCTTTGCGTCGTTGCGTCGGGATGATTCCCATGAGCGGCGGTTCGACCGAACCTGATCGAGCCATAGACTTGGGCTTCGGCCGTCGCTTGAGCGACCATCGTCGTTCCCACCTGGGCGAACCCATTGGCAGGGTCAAAAACCGCCCCGGAGAGCGTTCCCGCATCCCCGTCGAAGTGCAGGTTCACCCAGTAGGGTTTTCCGGCGGTGACCTTGACGTGGGTTGGACTATAGGTTGTCTTGCCTCCCGCGCTGGCGCTGTGACAGCGGAGATAGGGGCCTCCCTGGTCTTCTGTTTCCACCTGGAGAACACCCCAAGTCCCGCGCGTCACTTCGAGAAAGTTGATGCTGTCGAACTGGACCCAAGGGATCGTCACGCCCGTGGCATAGTAACAGGCGACCGTGATCCTGGGGTAACGGCCAGACAGAGTGCATTTGACGTAATTCAGTTGGTTGTTGTCGTGGAACATCCAGGAGCGGGTGCCGCCAGTGCCGGCGTAAGTCACGCCGCCGACGGTGACTGGCCCCGGCAAGTTGGCTGCGTTCCTGGTTGAGACCCACATTTGGCCGTTGATGCTCCACGTCGAGCCGCCGCCATGGCTCGACGCATTCATGATGGCCGGCGTCAGGAGGTCGCCGTCGTTGCCGCTTTCCATATCCTGGAAAAAATCCACAGGAACCGCCCCCCACAGGCTCGAACCGAATGTCAACCCGACGATCAGAGCGCCCCGGGAAATGATGGCGATAGCCGGTTTCTTCATGCGTGGATTCTTCGTCTAACGGCGAACAAGGACAAGTCGCTTCTCCGCGGTCTTCCCGCACTCTGCGGTGAACCTGCTTTCGTCAGGGTCAAGGCCGGCGCGCC
This sequence comes from uncultured Verrucomicrobiota bacterium, assembly GCA_964653485.1. Classification (GTDB taxonomy): domain Bacteria; phylum Verrucomicrobiota; class Verrucomicrobiia; order Limisphaerales; family UBA8199; genus CAVQND01. The sequence goes on from CAZZFF010000090.1 coordinate 19,166, forward strand.
GAGTGTGGCCCGGCACTGGTTCCGGTTTCTTTCGCAGCCACAGGCGGCTCGAAATGCCACTTGCCTCCTTTGTATTGGCCAAGAACGACGGGGGCGATGTTGTCCCATCGTCCATCGAATCGCATATAGCCGGTGACGCCGGTGTATTCATCGATGCAGGTCATCTGGTCGTGAATCCGGTATCGGTTCGGACCGGCCTTCCTGATGGCCTCGACGAGCATTTGCGCGCCGTCGTAACTGTAGCCGGCGTACACATCGGGCTTGATGCCGAACCGCTTCCGAAAACGCTCGCAGAATCCCCTCCAGGCCGGGTCCGTCTTGTCAGGATCGAAGAAATAGGCCGCCGTCGTGCCTTCCGCGGCCGGGCCTGCGGCTTTGGCATATTCCGGCTCGACCACACGGTCAAACCCGAAAAAGGCCGCGCTCACGCCGGCCGCCCGCAACTGCGCCGCCGCCCGCCCGGCATCGGCGGGGTTGCCCCAGAACACCACGGCATCGGGGTCCGCCTGCTTGATCACGGCAACCTGGGTGCTCATCGCCTGGTCGCCGTCCAGGAAGTTGATCTCCTGGAGCACCGGATGCCCCAGGCGGCGGACGGAGTCCACGAAGGGCCTGACGCCCATCCGGCCGGGCCGGCTGTTGGAGCGCATGACCACGATCTTCTTCAAGCCCTTCTCTTTTACCATGAACAAGGCGAGCCGGTATCCCTGCTGCCGGTTGTCGGGAAAGACCCGGAGAAGCCAGGGGACCTGGGTCTCCGTCAGTGTTGGGTCCGGATCGGAACAATTGACCATGAACGTCTCGATTTTCAGCGAGACGCGCAGCGCGACGTGGGTGGCATCTCCGTCAATCGTCCCGATAAACGCCAGCACGTCATTGTCGGCAAATTCGACGGCGATGTTCGCCGCGCTGCCCCACTGCGGCGAATCGGCCTTCTCGAAAAGCTCGAACGGCAGGGTCCCCGGCTCGCGGGCGGCGTTCGCCTCCTCGACGGCCAGCAGCACCCCCTTCTTGCTCATCTGGCCTCGAGCCGCCTCCAGCCCGTTGGGCGGCGGGCTTAACAAGCCGATTTTCAGCGATTTGAGGCCGGGAGGATCCGGGTAATCCTTGCCCGGCCCGCGGAACGGCAGCCGGGTGAGCCAGTAGCGGTAGTAAGGCTGGATGTTGCGATAGGGCAGCAATTCGTCGGGGGCGTTGCCGTAGTATGGATAATCTCCCTCGTCGAGCTTCTGGACGGAGGCCGCGCCGGGAGGGAGAATCGGTTCAGCCGGATAGTTCGTGTTCGTGTCCGGCTTGTCAGCGTACTTGTATTGCGCGGAGCCGGGAAGCGCGAATGCCACCAGGGCGAAGAAAACGATCAGCGCTCTTTTCATACAGGTCCGGTTACTTGCCCCCCGCGGTTGCGGCGGGCTGTGGGGCCGAGGTCAGGGCGGCGTGGCTCAATCCGTCCGAGGTGGCGAACCACGCCTCATGGGCGTCCGTCCATAACCCCAGCACAAAATCATTTGCAAGGTGCGTCGGCATCGTCCGCGTCTCCACCGGCTGGCCTGGGCGCGCGATTTCCATCAACCCCTCGCCCTTCTCGCTGGTGCGATAATTCACCCAAGTGTCCCCGTCGGTCACGGACACACCGCGGTCGGTCCCAACCCACGCCACCCGCCCGCGCGCCCAGATGAAATTCAGAAAGTTAGAGGGCAGCGGCGATTTCTTTTCCTGCCAGGTGCGCCACCGCAAGCCGTCGTAACGGGACATCCCGAAGTAGGTCCCCTGCCACAATATCCCGTCGTCCCAAGCTATCCAGGAGGTGATGTCGTTGACCGGCCCGTCGTCGGGCACAAGGTCAAAATGGAAGTCCCGGTCCGGGTCGCGGTGCTCTTTGAAGACCGCGGTCGCGAACTCGTATTCCAAAATGCCTCCGCCCCAGACTCCGACGAAAACCCGGTCCTTCGCCCCTTTGACGGCGTACACCCACGGCTCGTGCATGACGGTGTTGCTCTGGTCGAAAATGGTCCAGGAGCCGGTTTTCAAATCGAGCACGCCCAGGCCGGCGGCCGTGGCCACCCAAAGGCTCTGGCCAACTACATCCAGGCCATAGACGACGTTGTTCGGCAGACCGCTGCTAGTTTGTGTGTACGTCGTAATGCGGCCGGCGCTGTACCGGTTCAGACCGCGCATAGTGCCGATCCATAGGTCTCCGCTCCGCGCGTCCTCCGCCAGACACATGATCATCGGATGGCTCAAGCCATCCTCGGTGCCAATCTTGCGGAACTTCCCATCCTCGCGGACGAGCAACCCCTTGTAGGTGCCTACCCAAAGCTTGCCGTCGCCGGCAACCAGGACAGAGTGAACTTTGTGCGACGGGATTCCGTCTTTCATCGTGTAGTTGTCGAATCTCTCGATGAGTGGAAAGGGCAGCGCCGGCGCCGGCGCGGCGGCCTGCAGCCGGATGGCCAAGCCGCCCAAGGCGAGGAGGGCCAGGGCCGGCGCGGCACACCGGCGGACATCCAGGCGAGCCGCGATTGGAGCGCGCCGGCGGAGCAAAGCGTCCCGACCCCTTTGTTTCTCTTTCATGGTTAGGTTCAATGCGTCTCAGAGTGTTTTCAGGAATTCGACCAGGTCATTGAGCTGAATCTTGTTCATGTAGCTGCTCACGCCGTGCAGATCATTGGGATTGTAGAGGGTCCACAGCTCTTCCAGGCTCTGGGCGCGGCCATCATGGAGATAGGGCGCGGTATCGGCCACTCCCAGCAAGTGCGGCGTGTCGAAGGCCACGGTGGTGTCGTGCTCCCCTTGAGTGCCGATGTTAAAGGGCAATCGCACCGAATAGAGCGGCGGCGGATGGCAGGTGACGCAGCGGCGAGACAAAGGGATTCCCTTGCCATCCGGTGTTTTGGTCGCAAAAAAGATCGCCCGGCCCCGCTCCTGGGACGGGGTCAGTTTGGCGTCTCTGTTGCGCCCCGCTCGCGGCGGGGGCAGCGACCGGATGAACGTCGTCAGGTCGCGCAGTTGTTTCGGGGGAAACGGGTCCGTGCGCATGAGCACCTTGGCGAACCGGGGACCGCATTGGGTTTCCAGGGTGGCGTTTTTTCCATTCCACTTGAAGGGCCCCGTGCCGGCCACGCCCTGAAGACTGCGGTTGTCCAGCAGGTTGTCGCCGATGCCATCCCCGTCAAAGTCGTAGCTAAGCCCGTCGACATGGCCGTCGGGGTGGCATGACCGGCAGGAGAATTGATGCTGGAAAGTGTAGGCCGCCGTGGTGAACACCCGTTCGCCGCGTCGAATGGGGTCGTCCATTCCGCCGTCCCCCAGAACGATCCGGCCCAGCGGAACGAGCCTGGCTGCGTCCACAACCAATATCGAGTCCTCGAGGCGCTCGGCCACGAGCAGCGTGGCGCCATCCGGGCTTAGGACAAGATGGCGCGGATTGCGCCGGGTGGGAATCCGGCCCACGACGTATTCAGCGGAAAGGGAAAGGTCATAAACGGCCTCCCGCCTTTCGGCCGGGCTGGCCTTCTCCAACCACGCAGCCAGGCGGTCCAGGTCCACCACGCTTACGACATCCGCGCCCCCCGAAGCCACAAAGGCCCTGTGTCCCGCGGAGTCAACCGCCACGGCGGACGGGTCGGCGAAGTAATCGTTGGCCTCGTCCAGGGGGATTTGGACGACCTGCCCTCGCTTGAAGTCCGAAATTGCCAAGGCGCTCGACATGACCCATCCGCCGGCCACCTGCGTTATCGGAACCGTATTCCTCACCTTCACCAGGGGGGTGAGCGCCCAGCACCGCGTTTCGTCCAGACCGACTCCTTCGGAGAGGTGGGCTGATTCCAGGAAATCGCGCCGAATCACCCGGGCAGTGGCAGGGTCAACCACGGTCACCTCGGAAGACGGCATCGTTCTTACGCTGCTCAAGCCGACCAGACGATTCGCCACGAACGCCCTCCGGCCATCGGACGCGGCAGCGACCGCAAAGGGCTCCCGGCCCGCCGCCGGACGGCCCAACTCCTTGAGGGGCGCCAGGGAAATCACAGAAATATCGTCCGACATCGAGTTGGCCACGATGAGGCGGTCACCGGCGGCGGTTCGGCAGAACGCAACGGCGGCAGGTCCCGTGCCCACCGGCAGAGACCCGGTTTCGGCCAGCGAGTCCGCGTCCAGCACCGCCAGCCGATCTCCGTGCCTGCAGGTGACGAACAGGTTTTTGCCGGCTGCGTCGAGCGCCAGCCCGTAGGGCCCGCCGACGACCTTGGCTCGGCGGAGCACCTTGCGAGCGGCGATGTCCGCCTCCGCGACTTCGTCACGGTCATCCAGCGCAATAAAGAGCCTCTTGCCATCCGGGCTGACCGCCAGGCCGGCCGGACAATCATGATGCGGCCGCGGCTTGGCCCAAAGCAGGCGGTCCGTGGACACGAAATGGCAGTTGAAACACGTTGCCTTGGCCAGAGGCCGCTGACCGATCCTTTTTCGTATGTGGGCCTCGCCGCCAAAGTGATGGCCCAGGAGGCCGACCGTGGTTGCGAGAACCAGGACGCAGACGCGGATGAAAATGGCTCTGGGCTTCATTTCACGGCGTCTTTTTGGGCCAGGCTCGCCTCCGGCTCCCGGCCCAGGCATGGGACAGGGGCGTACACCGCCAGGGGACGATGGTTGTGCGGCGCCCTGTTGTGCGCCGCATGACAGCCGGTGCAGGAACGATTCTCCCCGGGCCTCACCCATAGAATCGGTTCGACACGCCGCAAGACCTGCCCTTGCGTGTCCAGCGCCTCGAAACCCAGCGGGATGTCGGCTGGAACCTCCGCCATGAACGAGCCATCGTCCTGGACACGCACCTCCCCCAGCGCGCGGCAGCGCCCCGGCGCAACCCCTGTCAGGACCCGAATCCGCGCCGCGGCCGCGCCCGTCTCTTTGCCGCCGTTATAGGTTGTGTCGTTGGCGTTCAGACAGAGGATTTGGCCCGTCCCTTTGGCCGCATCCACCGTGCTGAGCCGGCCCATGGGGCGCTGGCGCGCTCGCGCCACGGCAACCTCGACGCAGTCCCACGCCGAGTCCTCGAAGAGCGACGCGCCTAACTCGCCCGCGCTTCCCTCCAGCCGGTACACGGCCCGGGAGGAACGTGAATCCCCGGCACAAACCAGAAAGCCGTTTTCTCCCTCGGAGCAGACCGAGCACACACGCGCGCCGAGGGCGGGAAAGGCCTTCGCTCTGCTTAGAAACGGACGCGCCATGCGCACGCATTCCGCCGAACCTTCCGTGACGGCGCTCCCGAGGGCGGAAGCCAGAAAGACGACGCGGCCGTCAGGCAGTTGGCCGGGCCGGGCGATTACGGCGGGGGCATCATGCTGGCAGGCAAAGGCCGTGACCTCGGTGCCGTCGTTGTTGATTGTCAACGAGCCGTTGAAGTCCGCGAACGTCAGCGTTGCGGTCTCGCCTCCGTTCTGAAGCACCAGCACAAGGTTCCCGTCTGACGGAGTTTGCGACTCTTGCGTCCAGACTCCGGTTAGCTTGATCTCGTCGGAGTTGGCTGAATTCGGCAATGTTCCGGTAAAGTTGTCGATCGTGTCGCTGAACCCGGAGGCGTTCGTGAGATCGAGGAGGCCAGTGCCGCCTTCGAAGGTGACGGTGTTAGTGGATGTGCCGCCGAGGCTTAGCGTCGCGCCGGTGCCAATTTCGAGGCTTCCGGTGCCGGTGACATTGCTCGATACCGCCAGATTCCAATAGTCGATGACGGTTCCGTCGTTGGTAAAGGTGCTGACGTCAAGCGTGTTGGGCCCGCCGCCGTCCGCATAGATTGTGCCACCATTGGTCAGCGCACCGCCCGTGATTGTGGCGTCGTTCAGCGTGAGGGCAGCGCCGCTTTCTTCCAGCGTGATGCTGCCGCCGCTACCGTCGGTGATGCTCGTGCCGCCTTCGAGGGTGAGGCCGCCATAGACGTTGATAGACCCATTGTTGGTCATCGCGACGTTGTCGAACGTGGCACCGACACCGTCGATGTAAAGGGCAGTGTAGCTTTGCTCGTTGGTGAGCGTCGTATCGGTCAGCGACGTGTTATTCAGAGTCAGTGAGCCGAAATTATATCAATTTCGCCGCCGGTGATCGTGCTGCCGCCCTCGACGAGGAACACCGCCCAGGCGGAGTGATTCTGCGGCCCGATCTCGACGCTGCCGCCGAGGGCGATGTCGACCGTGACGTCGTCAAGCGTGGCGCCCGCGCCCTCGATATCAAGCGCGGCGCCGTGGCCGATCGACATCCTGCCGCCGTCAACGGTCGTGTTGTTTAGCTCGACAAC
>CAZZFF010000091.1:0-25262 GCA_964653485.1 uncultured Verrucomicrobiota bacterium
TGATCGTCGTCGCGATCATCGGTCTATTGGCCGCCATCGCCATTCCCAACTTCGTCCAGGCCCGCAAGACCTCCCAAACCAACGCCTGCATCAACAACCTCCGCCAGATAGACGGGGCCAAACAGCAGTTCGCCTTGGAGAACGGCAAGACGCCCACCTACGTCCCGGTCAATGCCGACCTCCAGGTTTACCTGGGCCGCGGCACCGCCGGCTCGATTAGCAACGTCTGCTGCCCCCTCACCACCCCGCTCCAGGCAATGGGCGGATATACCATCAACGCCGTCGGAGTTCCCCCGGTTTGCGCCAATTACGACGCGACCAACCACCCGGCCATTTTGAACTAACTGCTCCTTCCAAGAGGCAGTACTGGACAGGCTTGGGTGCCCCCAAGCCTGTTTTTTTTACCGCAACTCGTCCGCTGCGGAGTTGGCATCCGCAGTGCTTTTCCAACTGACGCCTATGAAGACAAAGACTCCTTCAAGCAGCGGGTTTACTTTGACTGAAATCATGGTCGTGGTGGCCATTGTCGGCCTGCTGGCGGCCATCGGCATTCCCAACTTCGTCCAGGCCCGCAAGACCTCCCAAACCAACGCCTGCATCAACAACCTCCGCCAGATAGACGGCGCCAAACAGCAGTGGGCCCTGGAGGACGGCAAAGGCACCGCCGACCAGCCCCTGTCAGCCGACCTCCAGCCCTATTTGGGCCGCGGCGACTCCGGCTCCGTCAGCAACGTCTGCTGCCCGCTGACACGGCCCCTGGTGGCCATGGGCGGCTACACCATCAACTCCGTCGGCACCCCCCCGGTGTGCCAGAATTACGACTCCACCAACCACCCGGCTAACATGTACTAATGCCGGACTGGAATGGGAGTCGGGTCCAAAAGATTGACACAGGCCCCATGTTGGCCTGAAATTGGGCACGATAACGCCGGCAATTTGGCATACCGGCCGAGCATGAGTATCGTAGCGCCAACAACAACAGCGTCACGGGCGGCCCCGGCCGCCCGTGACGCTGTCATCCGCATCCAGGGGCTTGCGGTGCAGTACCGCGGCCGGGGCCTTGGCCACAGCGGCACCCTGGCCGTCAATAACCTGGACCTCGAGATTTACGCCGGCGAAGCCTTTGGCTTTCTTGGCCCTAACGGAGCCGGCAAGACCAGCACCATGCAGGTCCTCCTCGGATTCCAGCCCCCCACGCGCGGCGCCGCCTTTATCTACGGCGTGGACGTGCGCCAGCCCATTGCCCGCCAGCGCATCGGCTACCTGCCCGAGACAACCACCTACTACAAGTTCCTGACCGCCGAGGAACTCCTCCGCTTTTACGGGCGCATCTTCCGCATCCGGCCCGCCGACCTCGAAAAGCGCATCGATGCCGTGCTCAAGCTGGTGGACCTCGACGGGGCGCGCAAGCGCCTCATCAAGACCTACTCCAAGGGCATGCAGCAGCGCATCGGCCTCGCCCAAGCCCTTATCAACAATCCCGACCTGCTCATCCTCGACGAGCCCACCAGCGGCCTGGACCCCCCGGGCCGAATGAAAGTGCGCGAGATCATTCAGCGGTTGAAAACCGAGGGCCGGACGGTCCTGTTTTCTTCCCACGAACTCGGCGAGGTCGAGACCGTGTGCGACCGCATCGCCATCATCGACCGCGGGGAACTCAGAGTCGTGGGCAGCGTCGCCGCCCTGGTCAAGCAATACCAGATGGACCTCGAACGGATATTTCTAAAAATCATCGGCTACCCCCCGCCTGCCCAGCCATGAATACCATCCTCTGCCTGGCCGGCATTGTCATCAAAGAGCTCTATCGCCGGAAGGACTTCTACGTGCTTTTCGTGCTGACGGCCGTGATCACCTTGATGATGGCCACGGTCAGTTTCTTTCACCAGGCCGGCATCGTGCGCTACCTCAAAGACATCTGCCTGCTCCTCATCTGGGTCTCTTCTCTGGTCATCGCCATCGTCACCACAGCCCGGCAGATTCCCGCTGAATGCGAGAGCCGCACCATCCTCCCCCTGCTGGCAAAGCCCGTGAGCCGCTGGCAGGTGGTGGCCGGCAAGTTCACCGGCTGCTGGCTGGCCTGCGGCCTTGCGCTGGCCGTCTTCTACCTCTTCTTCGGCGCCGTCTGCGCCGCCAGGGAGGGACACCTGCCCTTGGCCCAATACCTCCAGGCCTTTTGGCTCCAGTGGGCCATGCTGGCCATCGTCATCAGCATGGCCCTGCTCGGCTCGGTCCTGTTCAGCGCCCCCTCGGCCAACGCCACCATCTGCTTCACGGTGGTCGTGGCAATCCTCATCGTCGGGGCCTACCTCCAGAAGCTCGCCGCCTTGCAGGCCCCGCTCGCCGCCTGGCTGCTCACCCTCCTCTATTTCACGATCCCGCATCTGGAATGGTTTTACGCCGTGCGCGAACGCCTCGTATTCGACCAGGACCTGATCCCCTGGGCCGACTGCGCCCTGGCGACGGCCTATGCCGCGGCCTACGTCGCCCTCATCCTCTGCGGCGCCTGGCTGGTCTTTCGCCGCAAGCCCCTGACCGCGTGATGAATCTCTCCCCCGGACTCATCCTCGGCTTGCTCTTCACCGTCGAGTTGTGCCTGGCCACCTGTCTCCAGCCTCGAGCCCTGGCCTGGACCCAGGGACGCCCCTCCGACCACGTCATGCAAGTCCTCCTGGGAGACGGCCGCCAAATCCTGGCCAACCAAATGTTCGTCGAGGCCGATGTCTATTTTCACAGCGGCTATTATCCCTCCGTATTCGACCAACTCCACGCCCCCACCAACGCCCAGCACATGACCCTTCCCGCGGGACCCCATCCCGCCCACGAACCGGATGCCGACGCCCGCCTCCACGACCATCACGCCGAAGAGGAGCACGAAAGAGCCATGAGTTTCCTGCGCCGGCCCAGGGACTGGATCGAACGGTTCGGCAGGAAGTTCGCCATCACCTCGCACACCCACCTGGCCAATGGAAACGAACGCGAGATACTCCCCTGGCTCCGCCTCTCCGCCAACTTGGACCCGCACCGCATCGAGACCTACACCGTCGCCGCCTATTGGCTCCGGCGCGACCTGGGCAAGGTCAAAGAGGCCGAAGCCTTCCTGCGCGAGGGCCTCAACGCCAACCCCGCCAGCTACGAACTTCTCCTCGAATTGGGCCGGCTCTATTCCGAGAGCTATCACGACCCCGTGCGCGCCCGCAACCTCTGGACTGCCGCCCTGCGCCGCTGGATGGAACAAGAGCCCAAAAAAGCCGAACCCGACGTCTCCACCCTGGGACAAATCACCGTCCGCCTCTCGCGCCTCGAAGAGACGGAAGGCCACTACGACAAGGCCATCGAATTGCTCGAAGTCGCCCTCGCCCACAACGCCTCCCCTCATCCCGAAGTCCTCCGCGAGCAAGTCCAGGCCCTCCGCCTCAAGCTCGCCGCGCAAGATCACTTAGGCGGCGGAAAAAAATAAAGGTGGCAACAAGCCGCCGGGATTTTGCCGCCCGCCGAGGCGTTAACCAGGCGCATATTCCCGGCGATCCGCAACGGAAGAGGCTTATTGGGAATTGATGATTGAGAATCGCATATTGGTAAATAACCATTGACCAATTTTCAACTCACAATTCCCAACAATCCTCAGCACCACCGCCAGGGCCCGGCATCTTTGAGATTGACGCTCCCATCCCGTTCACGGATTTTCAGCGGCAGCATTGCATGATAATGAACTCTCATCGCGGTTCTCGTGTCCCGCTTGCATTACGCCTTGCACGCCGTTTGCGGCTGCTCCCCGAACCGCCAACCGCCTCCCTCCTGCTCGTCTGCCTGGCCGCGGCGGCGTTGCTCGGCGGCGGGTGCCGGAAAGCCGAGGACAAGGCAACTCCGGACAAGCCCAAGGTCGCGCTCATCATGAAGTCGCTGGCCAACGAGTTTTTCAGCACGATGGCCGAAGGAGCCCGGAGACACCACGCGCTCAATGCCCAGGCCTACGACCTGGTTGTCAACGGCATTAAGAACGAGACCGATCTGGCGGAACAGGTGGGGCTGGTGGAGCAGATGATTGCCCAACAGGTCAACGCCATAGTCATCGCCCCCGCCGACTCCAAGGCCCTGGTCACCGTCCTCAAGCGGGCCAAAGAGCGCGGCATCCTTGTGGTCAACATCGACAACAAGCTCGACGCCTCCGTCCTCCAGCAAGCGGGCCTCAGCGTTCCGTTCGTGGGGCCGGATAACCGGGCCGGGGCGCGCCAGGTCGGCGAGGCGCTGGCCAAACGACTCAAGCCCGGCGACAAAGTCGCCGTCATCGAGGGCCTGCCCACCGCCTTCAACGGCCAACAGCGGCGGCTGGGGTTCGAGGACGCCATGAAAGCGGCGGCAATGGACATCGTGGGCGTCCAGAGCGGCAATTGGGAAATGGACAAGGCCAACAATGTCGCCGCCGCGATGCTCAGCGAACACCCTGACCTCAAAGCCATCCTTTGCGCCAACGATAATATGGCCCTGGGCGCGGTGGCTGCCATCCAGGCCGCCGGCAAGACGGGCAAAATCCTGGCCGCCGGTTTCGACAACATCGCCGCCCTCCGACCCATGCTCGCCGACGGTCGGGTCGCGGCCACCGCGGACCAGCACGCCGATCAACTCGCCGTCTTCGGCATCGAGGCCGCCCTCAAGATTCTCAAGGGCCAGGCCCCGCCGGCGGACCAGACGACAGCGGTGGACCTCGTGACCAAGTGACGCGCCCGAAGGCCCCGCCGCGCCGGAGGCCCGAGGCCGCAAGCGGAAATCCGAAATCCGAAATCCGAAATCCGAAGGAAGCTCGAAACTCGAAGTGCAAGAAACGCCTGAAATCCCAGAAGCCGAGGGCGAAGGAAATCCGCAGCCGGAAGCTCCAAGTCCGACCTTCGGATTTCGGATTTCGGATTTCGGATTTCGGGCTTCGCCCGCCCGTCTTCTCGAAGCCCGGCACGTCTCCAAGAGCTATAGCGTACCCGTGCTCACGGATTTCAGTTTCGATCTCGAGCGCGGCGAGGTCCACGCCTTGATCGGCGCCAACGGGGCGGGCAAATCCACCTTTGCCCGGGTCCTCTGCGGGCTGACCCGCGCGGACGGCGGGCAATTGCGCCTGGACGGCGCCGTCTATGTCCCGCGTTCCAAGCGTCAGGCGGAGCAAGAGGGCGTCGTCATGGTGCTCCAGGAACTCAACGTCATCGGCGCCTTGAGCGTGGCCGAGAACCTTTTTCTGAACCGGTTGCCGCGGCGGGCCGGGTTCGTGCGTTTCGCCGAGTTGCACCGGCGGGCCAACCAGGCCCTTGCACGCGTCGGGTTGAGCGGCCTCGACCCGGCCGGCCCAGCCGGACGGCTGGGCGTCGGCCAACAGCAGTTGATCGAGATAGCAGGCGCATTGGCCCAGGACTGCAAAGTCCTCATCCTGGACGAACCGACCGCCGCGCTGACGGACCCCGAAGCCGATCGTCTCTTCGAGAATATCCGCCGCCTCCAGGCCGAAGGGGTGGGCGTCATCTATATCAGCCATCGCATGGACGAAATCCGCCGCATCGCCGGGCGCATCACTGTGCTGCGGGACGGGCGAGGCGTTGCCACACACGAATCCGGCGACGTGACTCCCGCCCAGTTGATTCGCGAAATGGTGGGACACGATTTGCCGGAGAAAAAGCCAACCGGCGCCCGGCCGGCCGGAGAGACGGTCCTGCGGGTCAGCCATTTACGGGCAGGCCGCCAGGTCCGCGACGTGAGCTTCGAGTTGCGGGGCGGCGAAATAGTGGGGCTGGCCGGCCTCATCGGCTCGGGTCGGACGGAGACCTTGCGGGCAACGTTCGGCGCCGACCCGAAGGACGGCGGCGAGGTTTATCTTGGGCGGGAAGACCGCCCGCTGGTGATTGACCAACCGGCCGACGCCGTGCTGGCCGGCATCGGGATGGTGCCCGAAGACCGGAAGCAGGATGGCCTGCTGCCGGCCCAGAGCGTTCGCGCCAACCTCACATTGGCGACGCTCGGGCGCCACGCGCGGCACGGCGGCTGGCTCGACCCGGAGTCGGAGACGGAGACGGCCCGCGATTTCTGCACGCGCCTGGCGATTCAGTGCGCGTCGGTCGAGCAGCCGGTCGGCGAACTGAGCGGGGGCAACCAACAGAAAGTCCTCATTGCCCGATGGCTGGCGCGCGAAGGCCGGGTGTTGCTGTTCGACGAGCCGACCCGGGGCATCGATGTCGCGGCCAAGGACACCGTGTACCAAGTGCTGCGCGGACTGGCCGCCGAGGGCAAAGCGGTGCTGGTCGTCTCGAGCGAGTTGCCCGAGCTGATGGCGCTCTGCGACCGCATCCTGGTCATGTCCGCCGGGCGCGTTGCCGGCGAGTTCCTGCCCGGGGAATGGACGCAGGAAAAGATTACGGGCGCCGCCTTCAGCGGCTATCTCAATGCCGCGCAAGACTAGGTGTTCATGACCACTAAACGTTATGGCCAATACGGGGCGATGGTCGTCATCTGGGTCGGCCTGCTGCTGTTCTTCGGGGCGCTGAGCACGAACTTCCTGACAGCCCGGACGCTCGACACCCTGGCCAATCGCGTCCCGACCTTGGCCGTCGTGTCGGCGGGGATGACGCTGGTGCTGATCATCGGCGGCATCGATCTGTCGGTTGGCTCTGTGCTGGGGCTTTGCGGCGCGATTCTGGGCCTGGCAATGGTCAACTGGCACTGGCCTCTTTGGGCCGGGGCATTGCTGTGCCTCGGCATCGGTGCGGTCTGCGGCGCCGTCAACGGATGGGTCAGTGTTCGCCTGTGCGTTCCCTCCTTTATCGTGACGCTGGGCATGCTTGAAATCGCGCGCGGCCTGGCCTACCTCACCACCCAGTCCCAGACTAAATACATCGGCGCCCCGGTCGAGGGCCTGTCGCGACCGGTTTTTCTGGGCCTCTCAACCGCCTTTTTTATTGCGTGCGCCGTCATCGTCGCAGCCCAGGTCGTGTTGTCCCGAACGGTTTTTGGCCGTCATCTCATTGCCATCGGCGCCAACGAACAGGCCGTCCGCCTGGCCGGCATCAACCCGCGCCCGCCCAAAATCGCCGTGTTCGCCTTGGTGGGTCTTCTGACCGGCCTGGGCGCGGTCTTTTACACCTCCCGCCTCGGCTCCTCGGACCCCAATGCGGGAGTCGGCCTCGAACTCTCCGCGATTGCCGCTGTGGTCATTGGCGGCACCAGCCTCATGGGTGGCCGCGGTTCAGTCCTGAGCAGCTTCTTCGGAGTCCTTATCATCGCCACCCTCGAAGCCGGCCTGGCCCAGGTCGGGGCCACCGAGCCGGTCAAGCGGGTCACCACCGGTTTGGTCATCGTTGTCGCGGTCGTCCTCGATGCCTGGCGGCACCGGATGACCGCCACCCCGTTGACATTCCTCCAACGCCTCTTTCAGCGATCACCGCCCAAATGAATGCAAACCACTGCAAATTGGTTGTCGTTGGCTCCTTGAACATAGACTACATCGCCTCGGTGCAACGGCTGCCTGCGGCGGGAGAAACAGTGGCGGCGAGCGGCCTGGTGCGGCGATTCGGCGGCAAGGGGGCCAACCAGGCTCTTGCGGCGGCGAGGCAAGGCGCCGCTGTGAGCCTGATTGGCTGCGTCGGAGCCGACGAGGCGGGCCGCGGCTACCGTCGGCGGCTGCGGGAGGAGGGCATCAACGGGGCCGCCATTTCCGCGACAGACCGCGCTCTGACAGGCACCGCCCTGATCGCCGTGGACTCCGCCGGGGAAAACCTCATTGTCGTCGCCGCCGGGGCCAATGGCGCTCTGAGGGCCTCGGCCGTGCGGGGCTGGCATCGTCTCATCGAGGCTGCGCGCGTGGTGCTGCTGCAATTCGAGGTGCCGATGCCCGCAGTCGCCGAAGCCGCGCGGTTGGCCAATCGGGCCGGCGTGCCGGTGGTCCTGAACCCGTCGCCGTTGCGCGAGGGGTTTCCCTGGAGCCGGTGCCGGGTCGAGACTCTCATCGTGAACGAGATAGAGGCGCAGGCTCTCTTCGGCCTGGCCCCGGAGGAATTTGCGGCCCGGGCCGCCGCGGGGCGCTCGGCTCTGGCGAAGCGCGGAGTGCAACGCGTGATCATCACCCGCGGGGCCAGACCCACCCTCTGCTGCGGCGGGGATGCTTGCTTCGAGGTCCCCGCTCTTGCCGTGAAGCCGTTGGATACCGTCGGCGCGGGCGATGCGTTCGCCGGCGCTTTTGCCGCCCGGCGCGCCGAGGGGATGGACGTGCCGGAAGCAATCCGCCGTGCCAACTGCGCCGGCGCCCTGGCCACCCTCAAAGCCGGCGCCCAAGAGTCCATCCCAAGCCGCGCCGCAACCGACCGCGCCGCGCTGCGACTCGGCCCAGCGCGGCGCCTTGAGGCGTGAACCCGTGCCGTCCCGGCGGCGAACTCGGACACGGGCGCCTCGAAGGAGTCCTCCGGGCTACGGGTTGCGCCCGTCAAGGAACGTCTGGCGGCGCTGGTGCGATTTGCGGTCCAGGGGCACGACAACGGTGTCATTGCCCTTGTTGATGATGCTCTTTCCAAGGCGCGCCATCCTCCGGAACGCCTTGCCGTAATGATGCCCCTGGGCCATCGGGAGTCGTTCGGGAAACGCAAAACGAGTGCAAAAGCTTTGTGAGGGTCGGAGCACCTCGCCTACTTCTTGCGCCGCTGGGCGCGGCGCTTGGCTTCGAGGAGGCGGCTGGCTGTGCTCGCAGGGGCGGGCTGGTGGACGGCGGGTTCGGGAGGAGGAGCGGAGGCGGGGCTTCCGGCGGTTTGAGATTCCGAGGCAGGGACCGCGGGGATCTTCTCCGGACGGAACAACTCGGGGTTGGGTTCGGAGGCGGGGGCGGTCTTGCTGGAGCGGACTTCGTCGCGGCGGGCGAGCAGCGCGCTGAGGGATTCCTGGGCTTCAGGCAAACGGGGCGCCTCCTCCCAGAAGAAGAGCCAGGCGCGGAGCTTGCGCGCGGCGCGGCGCATCTCGTCCGGGTCGAGTTGGATGCGCCGCACGGCAACGTCCAGGACGAAGAGCAGGATGGTAACGCGGATCAAGGATTCCCAGAGGGCGCGCGGCTGGAAGGTCTTCCGGCGGTCATGAGAGAAGGGGTTGAGTTCGGGGGAAGCGGGGTCCAGGATTTTGCCTTTGCCGCCCTCAGCGATGCGGCGCAAGAGGTTGAGATTGGGTTCGATGGTGCTGAACTCCGGGGAATAATTGACGCTGGCCCCGATGGATTGCGAGGCCCGGACTTTGCGGTCTTTGTCAACTTCCAGGATGTTCAAGGTGTAGGAGCCGACTTCCTTGGTCTGGAAGCGGGCTTCGTAATGGCCCGGGCCGGTCTGCTCGACGCGCACAGTTTGGCTCTGGCCTTTGGGACTGGCGACGACGGCCTGGAGGTTCAGGAAGTTCCGATAATTGCCCTGGGCATCCGAGGCATCCACATTGATGACGCCCTGGCCTTTTTCGACAGTGACCTCGGTGTTGAAATCGGCGTTTTCGAGGCGCCGGAGACTCCACTGGGCTATCTGGGACCAGAACTGGCGGTATTTTGGCCAGTTCAGCCAGAGCTTGCCCCATTTGGCCTTCGCATCGGAGGTGAAGGCAACGGCGCGGCCCAGGCCGTATTGCCAGTGTGCCAGCAGTGGGTCGCCCTTATCGGTCCAGAGTGGAGTCTCAGCGCGGGGTTTTGGGGTGGTGGCCACATAGCCTAGGAGCTTGGGATACTCGGACGGGCCGATGCCGCGCACCACCTCGCTCACGGAGCGGAGTTGAGGAGTAAAGGGGTCCTCGTAAATGGCCGACTTGAGAATCACCGCCGTTTCCTTGATGAAGACTTGGGGCAGGTCGTCCGGGGACTTGACTTCGTAGAAGCGGCCCTTGCCGCGATTGGCCATCCATTCCATGGTCTCGCTGCTCGAATGGCCGGAGATGAGAATGGTGCTGACCGTGATGTGGTCCTCGACGATGGATTTCATCGTCTCCGATTTCGGGGCCTGGGGGTCCCCGTCGCTGAAGACGATGATGTGCTTGAGATTGGCAGTGGATTTCTTGAGGGCCTCGTAAGCGCGTTCGAGGGGGCCCTCGAACCCGGGCATGTCGCCCTGGTTCATGCCCGCGATTTGGGCCGCGAGGTCCCTGCGGTTGCGGACCTTCTGAAGCTCGAAGAGCCAGCGCTCGGTTCCGTCCCAGAGCAGGACGCCCATCTCATCGGCGGGACCGAGAGCGGCCAGGACTCCCTCGGCGCAATCGCGCGCGACCTGGTTGCCGTTGTTGAACTCCATGCCGTGCATGATGAGGGCGACGGCGCCGCTGGGCAGGACCTTCTTGCTGTCCAGTTCCATGCTCACGGGGAGCGTCGATTCGAGCGGAGTGCCTCGATAGCTGCCGGCGGCGTAAGTCTGGTCGCCGCCGATGCAGACCAGGCCGACGCCAAAATCGCGCACGGCGCTCTCCAGCAACTTGAGCCGATCGTTGCCCAGGTGGGCGTCGCCGGCTTCGATGTTGCTGATGAAAATCGCGTCGTAGTTCTGCATCTCCCCCAGCGTCCCCGGGAAACCCTCGACGCCCACGAGACGGTTTGTGATATGAGACGACTGGAGGGCGGCGGCCAGCGGTTTGTCCTTTTCCGGGTCGGACGAGACGATGAGAATCTGGGGGTCGCCGCTGACGATGGTAAAGCCGGAGGCGTGATTATTCTGCGGCAACGGATCGCCTTTGACGTCCACCTGCACGTCGTAGCCGTAGTAGCCTGGGTCGGACAGGACCTGGGGGAACGCGAAGAGGTTCTTGCCCGCGGTGAGTTGGACCCGTTTTTCACCGAGGAATTGTTCGTTGCGAAACAGCCGCACGTCGGCCGGGGTAGCCTGGTCGGCCTGGATGTGAATCTTGACCTCGAAGGCCTGGCCTTTCTTGAGTTTGGGAGGGAGTTGGAGTTTTTGGACCGAGACGTCGTTGGGGCGCGATACACCCATCGGCGCCACGTCGACGGTCACCCCAAGCTGCTGGTTGGCGCCGAGGACGGCGCTCATCACGTCGCCCAGGTTCTCGTTGCCGTCGGTGAGCAGGACGAGCCGCTTCTGGCCCGTCTCCGGAAATGCCGCGGTGCCCAACCGGACGGCCGCCGCCAGGTCTGTGCGCTCGGTGCCGACCACGGCCTGGATTTTCTGCAAGTCCAGGGCTGAAGCGGGAGAGGACTCGATGCTGGCCTCGCTTCCAAATACGATGACCCCCGCTTTGTCCATGGGCTTCTTCTGTTTGGCGATTTTGTTGACGTAGTCCCTCGCGGCCTCCTGCTGCGCGGAGGGGATGCTGTCCGAGCGGTCGAGCAGGAAGAAGACATTCATGCCCTCGATGGGCAGGAGCATCTGGAGGCCGGCGATGGCGCAGACCAGGGCCGTGAGGACCAGGACACGCATCGCGACCGCGACCCAGCGCCGCCATCGGCTCACCTGGACGTCGCTCTTCCAGGCAAACCAAAACACCCATGCCAGCGCCGGCGCCAGCAGCAGCAGGTAGTAGGGATGGGTGAATTGGATGTTCATGAATGACCCGTCCTGCGGACCAGTTTTTGGACCCGGTGGTTTTGCGAATCGGCGACGTAGAGATTGCCTGCGGAATCGAGAGCGATGCCCCAGGGATCGTTAAACTGGCCGGGGGCGGCGCCCGGGCCGCCGATGACTTCGATCGGTTGGTCGTTGGCATCGAAGACCTGGATGCGGCTGTTGCCGAATTCGCAGACATACTGGCGTCCGGCGGCGTCCACGCAGATATCGTACGGATAGCTCAACTCACCCCGGCCGGAGCCGGCTTTGCCATAGGCCCGCAACAGCTTGCCGTCCTTGGAAAAAACCTGGATGCGGTGATTGCAGGAATCGGCCACGTAAATCCTGTCCTGAGCATCCACGCACAGCCCTTCGGGGCGGTTGAATTCGCCGGGGCCGGTGCCAGCGCTGCCGATGGCGCCGAGGAATCGAGGTGCATGACCGCTCTCCTGCCCGCCCAGAGCGAATCGCTGGACCCGCTCGGCCGGGCCGTATTCGCTGACCAGGATTTCATTGGCGGAGTTCACAGCCACCGCCCGCGGCAACATGAACTGGCCCGCGTTGGTTCCGCGCCGGCCCCATTGAGCCATCAGTTGGCCCGCCGGCGAAAACAGGTTTATGCGCTGATAATGCGGCTCGACAACGAGGATATTGCCCTGGCGGTCGCGGCACAAGCCTTTGGGCTTGCCCAGATCGGTCTGCGGCATTTGCCAGGAGAGCAGAAACAGGCCATTGGAGGAGAATTTCTGGACACGGCCCGTCATATCCACGACGTAGAGATTATCCTGCAGGTCCACGGCCACGGACCTGGGCTTGTTGAACTGACCCAAGCCGACCCCTCGGGTGCCGATGACCTGCGCGCGGCTAAAGAACCCGCTGGACAAGGACGATTCATTGCCGGCCGGGCCGGGCGCGCACCCGGCCAGCGCCACCAATCCAAGGCCGGGCAAGAGCCTGGCGAACCGCGGCGCAAGCGCGGTCGAAACGAAGCATCCTCCCCTCCAGAGCGCCAGCGGAGCCACCGCCAACGCCAAGAGTGTGAGGCACAAGGCGTTGACCTGGGCGTTATGGCCGTAGTGGAGCAGGTTGAATACGCGAAGCGCCACGGTCTCTCCGCCGGGCGGCACGACCAGAATCATCGACTCGACATCCCAAAGACAGAGCAGGAAAACAACATACCAAGCCGCGACGAGTTGCGGGGCGATTTGGGGCCACTGGACGTAGCGGAACAATTGCCAGCGGTTCGCGCCTTCCATCCGGGCGGCGTCGGTCAGGTCCGCGTCCACGCCTTGCATCGCGTGTGCGGCGGTGTTCCAGCCCAAGGCGATGTACCGGACCACAAAAGCCAGAATCACTATTCCAGGGCTTTGGTAGAAGAGCCATGTCCAGGACCGATTGAACACGGCAATGCAGGCGATGCCCAGGAGCACACCGGGAAGCAGCAAGGGCAGCCACAGAAGCCAGCCGAACATCCGAAACCCGAAATCCGAAATCCGAAATCCGAAGGAAATCCGAAATCCGAAGAAGCCCAGGGCGATGACCAGTGTGGCCGAGACCGCGGCGAACCAAACGGAATTGCCGATGGCGGCGCGGCCTGCCGCCAATGCGCCCGGCAACTCGAGCCAGGTCCGTTTCTCGGAGACCAGTTGGAGCAGCGGCAGGCCAACAGACACCATGCAAAGGAGCAGGGTGAGCGCGCCGCAACACCAAAACCACCCGCGCCCGAGCTGCCGGCGGAAAAGCGCCGAGGATGCCGCGCCCTCGGACCTGGGCCATGGAATCTCCTGACGGGTGAACCAGAGCAGCAAGAGCAACGGAGCCAGGACGAGAGGCCAACTCAATCCGAGGGCGCCCAAGGTGTCGAAGCTCGAGCTGAAGCGGACCCATATCTCCGCCGGAAAGACCTTCACCTGCAAGATAGCGGGGACGGCAAAGTTGTTGAGCGCCAGGACAAAGGTCAAGACCGCGGCCTGGGCCAGGGCGTTTCGCGCCAAGGGCAGGAGCAGGCCACGGAGGAGCGCCCCACCCGCCACGGCAGGGTCGCTCTCCAGTTGGGCGGGTTCGAGGCGCTGCCACGCCCCTCGAACCGCCAGCAACGTGAGCGGCCAGGTCAGCAGACTCAGAATCCAAACCGTGCCGCCCAGCGAAACGATGTTCAGCGGCAGCCACGAGTGCCAGACACCGTTATGGCCGAGGTAATGGAGCCAGCAGTTGGTGACCAGGAACGGCGGCAAGGCCAAGGCCATGACCGCGACAGCCATCAGCCGGTTCCGCCAACGTCGTGGCAGGCCACCCAGGCAGAGCGCCGCCACCAGGCCAAACGCCGCCGCCAACATCGTGGCAAGGCCGCTCACGAACAGGCTGTTGGCAAGAAGAGGCCAGTTCATCGCAAAAAAACCTCGTTGAGCTTGATTGTTGTCCCTTCCAGGTCGCGGAGCAGGTCGTCCCAGTTGACCTTCAACGCCGGCATCGAGGCGGCGGCGGATGAGACGCCTTCGAGAGCATGGGCGGCGACGAGGCGTTTAACGACATCGGGCCGCTGGAGGTATTGAAAGAGCCGCTCGGCGGCCAGAGGGTGCGGGGCATTGCGAGTGACGGCGACCGTGTTTGGGATGAGCAGGGTTTCCTCGGAGGCGGGCATCGCCGCCAAGGGCAACCCCTCACGCTGGCCGGCCATGATGTCATCGGAATCGGTTAGGCCCAGCCAGGCCTCGCCGCTGCCTACCAGTTTGACCACAACCGAATTACCGTCCACGAGAAAGGGTTTATTGGCGGCCAAGCCCCGGCACCAAGCCAGCCATCGGGCCTCGCCCCAAAGCTGGCGCAAGACGTGAAAATGGGTCGAGGTGGTGCCGAACTGGGGCATGGCCAGGGCGAGCTTGCCACGCCAGGCGGCATTGGTCAGATCGAGCAGCGAGCGCGGGGCCGCGCGCAGCGAGAGGCTGTTGGTGTTGATGACCAGACGGCGCGAGCGATAGCCGAAGGCAGCCCAGCCGTTGACCGGGCGAAAAACGTTCTGCGCCGCCAGGCGACGGGTGCGCATCTCCTCGTTGCCCCAGAACACGTCGCACTGGGGACGCTGCCGCTCGGCCAGCAGCCGGTTGGCCAAGCCGACGGTCTTGACGGCTTCGCTGTCATAAACGGCGCGGACCTTGACGCCGGTTTCTCTCTCAAAATCCTTCAAGATAGGGAGGGCGAAATCTTCATCCTGGGAGCAATAGGCGACGACATAGTCGTCGGCTTTGCTTGGGACCGGGACGCTCGCCGTCAACAGAAAGGCGAGGAGGGCCATAAGAACGCTCATACCGTCCTCCGATGGTAGTACCACCATTCCCCCAGGAGGACCAGGAGGGCCAGGAGCGCGAAGGTGCGCCAGACTTCCATGTTGGCGCGTTGCACCGAGGTGGCCCGGACCTTGGTGTATTTGCCGAGCGCAAGTTGGTCGAGGGGCCTGATGTTGCTCTCGGCGGCGTCCAGGAGGTTGACACAGAAGAGCGTGTCATTGGTGCCGAGGCGGACGCGATAGACCCCCTGCTTCAAGGTGTCGCCGAAGACGAATTCGCTTGCGTTGGGGTCTATGGAGACGGTGCGGGTCTGGCCGCCCGGCAGGCTGACCTGGGCGCTGGTTTCCGGGCGGCCCAAGGTCAGGCGGAAGGGGTCGCCGGCTTTGACGAGCAACTGGCTGGTTTTGGCGTTGGCGGGGTCGAGCCACTGGGCGGCATTCGCGATGAATATGGGGAAGGAGACGCGCAATGGCCAATTGCTCTCGAGGATATCGAAGCCGATCCAGACGATGCGCTGGCGGCCAAGCTCGCCCGCGAGAATAAGGGAGGCCTGAGGGGCATCGGCCAGGGAGACGGCCCAACTGGGGATTTTGGCGGTGTAGCTTTCCTTGACCTGGACATTGTCGAAGCCGGCATAGCGCATGAGGGGATGAGAGGAGCGCCAGTCGACAATGGGCGGGCCTTCCACGGTAGCGAGGTTTTCGACCCAATTTGTGTTGAGGACATGGATGGCGAGGACGTTGCCCTGGGGCCATGTTGCGGGGACCACATCGTCCAGCACAACGAAATCGAAGCCGGCGGCGGAATCGGCGAGCGTGGCGCTGACAGTGAGTTCGACATCCGCGGCGGCGCGGAGGGCCTTTTCCAGGAACCGGTTGCCACGCGTGACGAGCAGGACTTTGACGGGCTTGGGCAGGAGGCTGACGATCGAGGCTTGGTTGTCGGCCGCCAGGTCGTCTTTGGCCGTCAGGCGGACGGTGAACACGCCGTCGCGGGACTGGTTTGCGAGGAATACCTGGGGCGAGGCGTCCCCCGCGGGAATCGTGAGCGGGCGGCGCTCGATAATGCTATCCTCGAAGAGCAACTCGACGTCGGTTTGGAGGGCATTGGTGGAGAAGTTGCCGATGTTGGCATACACCGCCCGCTGGCGGGCGTCTTCGGGATTGGCCCGGGCGTCGAGGCCGGTAATGCCGAGGTTGTTGGAACCCTTGCCGACACGATGGAAGATCAGCGGCAAGGGTCTGTCTTTGCTCTCGAACTCGCCGAGGTCGGGGGCTGCGCCGTCGCTGAACAAATGCACTTCGGCGCTTTTCTGGTCGCGGACGAGGGACTCGGCCATCCTGAGGGCGGAGAGCAGGCGTGTCGGGGAATCGGAGCAAACGCAGGCCTGCAAGGCCCGGCGGAGCAGGGGCTTTTCGCTGGTGGCAGATTGTTTGACTTCGGCATTGGCGCCGGCCAGGAGGACGACCATCTGGTCGCTGCCGGCCAGGCTGTCCACCCACTTGAGGGCCTCGGCGCGCGCCTTTTCAAAACGCGAGGGCGACTCATCGGTGGCCTGCATGGAGGCGGAGGCATCGAGGATAATGACGCGCAGCTCGGCCGGTTTGGCCTTGGCGGCAAAATAGGGGCGCGAGAGGGCGAAGACAGCCAGGGCCAGGAGCAGAACCTGAAGGAGGAGGAGCCAGTTCTTGCGGAGCCGCTGAAACGGGGCGCTGGCTTGGGTTTCGGACAGGAACCGCTGCCAGAGTATCGTGCTGGAGACCAGCTTGACCACGCGCTTGCGCTTGAGCAGATAAAAGAGCACCACCACCGGGATGGTGGCGGCGAAACCCAGGGCGAGGGGGGAGAGGAAGTGCATTGGGCCGTTACGGGAAGCGCCCGGGAGGGGATTGAAAATCCGAAATCCGAAATCCGAAATCCGAAATACAAGTGCGGCAACCGTCAGCCACCGCCCCTTGGCGGCGCCAAGCTGCTGTTCCAAGCCGCCGGTCTTGCCAGTGCCGGGAGACTGTCTTTACCCTTCGGATTTCGGATTTCGGATTTCCTTCGGATTTCGGATTTCGGATTTCGGATTTCATATCCATCACCCCCAAACCTCCGCCTTTCTGAGTTGTTTGAGGAGCAACTCGTCAAGGGGGGTATTGGAACCGGCGGTGAAGAAATTGATGCCTCGGGCCTGGGAAAACTCGCGGAGACGCTGGATGAAGTTCTGGACGGTTTGCTGATATGCCTTCATGCGGTAGCGGCCGAAGGTGACCTCCTGCATGGCGCCGGTTTCGGAATCGACGAGCCGCAGGTCGCCGAACGTGACGGGAGAGATCTCTTCGGGAGAGAGGATTTGGACGAGGTCGACCTGGAAGCCGCGGCCTAAGAGCGCGGAGAGGCCGGAGTCATAGCCGGCGGGGTCCAGAAAATCGCTGAGGACGACGGCGACGCCGGGTTGGCGGGCTTGGAGGGCGCCGCGCCTCAGGGCCTGGTTCAGATCCACGGAGCCACCGGCGGTGATGGCGCTGAGATTGGCGAAGAACTGGATGGCCGAGCGTTTGCCGCGCACGGAGCGGAGGGCGGCGCGAGCGGCAATTTCGGCGAGGCGGGCGGCGCGGTCCGCGGGGGAAGCGGTGGCAATGTCGGGGAAGGGGAAAACGCTGACACGGTCAAAACCGGAGAGGGCAACATAGCCGACGGCCGCGGCGACCTGGCGGGCGAAGTCGAATTTGCGCGGCTCGCCGAAGGTCATGGACTCGCTGGCATCCAGGAAGATGCGCACGGGAAGTTCGCGCTCCTCCTCGTAGAGCTTGAGGAAGAGCCGTTCAAGGCGGCCATACAGGTTCCAATCCAGGTAGCGGAAATCATCGCCCGGGACATAATCGCGGTAATCGGCAAATTCGACCGATTGGCCGCGGGCGCGGCTCCGGCGCTCGCCCCGGGCGGAGCTCTTGGCGCGGCGCGCGGCCAGGAGCTGAAACCGCTCGAGACGGCGCAGAAGGTCTGGAGAGAGGAGCGGGCTGGCCATGGGCTGGGTCAGGCATTGACCGTCTGCGCGTCCCTGGGCACGTCATTCAGAATCTGAGTGATGATCTGGTCGGTGGCAATTCCCTCGGCCTCGGCCTCGAAATTGAGAATGAGCCGGTGACGGAGGGCCGAGGGGGCGACGGCTTGGATGTCATCGAAGCTGACGTTGAAGCGGCCCTCGATGAGGGCGCGGACCTTGCCGGCCAGCATGAGAGTTTGCCCGCCGCGCGGACTGCTCCCGAAACGAAGGTACTGCGAGGCGATGGGGGCGGCGGTTTCGGTCTTGGGATGGGTGGCCAGCACGAGCCGGACCGCGTAGTCCTGCACATGGGAAGCGACAGGCACCTCGCGGACGAGGTTCATCAACTCGCACAAGGTCTGGCCGGTGAGGATTTTCCGGATGTTGGGCCGCTCCCCGGCCGTGGTGCGGGAGAGGACCTCGGCGAGTTCAGGGCCGGAGGGGTAGCCGACGAGAAGTTTGAAGAAGAAGCGGTCGAGCTGGGCTTCGGGCAAGGGATAAGTCCCCTCCTGGTCAATGGGGTTCTGGGTCGCCATGACGAAGAACGGCTCGGCCAGTTTGCGCAGTTGGCCGCCGGCGGTGACCTGATGCTCTTGCATGGCTTCGAGGAGCGCGGACTGCGTCTTGGGCGTCGCGCGGTTGATCTCGTCGGCCAGCAGCAGGTGTGCGAAAACGGGGCCTTGCTGGAACTCGAACTGCCGGCGCCCGCCGGCGGCTTCCATCACGATGTTCGTGCCGAGGATGTCGGCGGGCATGAGGTCGGGGGTGAACTGGATTCTGTTGAAAGAAAGGTCCAGCACCTCGCTCAGCGTCCGGACCAACAGGGTCTTGCCGAGTCCGGGCACTCCTTCCAATAGGACGTGCCCGTGGGCAAAGAGGGCAATCAGGACGCCCTCGACAATGGCGTCGTGACCGACAATGACCGTGCCGATTTCAGCGCGCAGGGCGGCGTAGGTGTCGCGGAAGGATTCGATAGCTTGTTGTGTTTCCATGTACTAGCCTCTTGAACCGAGGGTTGTCGGCTTCATTTTTTCAAATCGTCGAAGTACTCTCTGACGGCGCCCTGGTAGGCGCGGGGAACTTGTTCGTGGGTGAGGGCGCTTTGGGCGTCGGATTGGGCGGTCGCAGCGGCGGCTTCGTAGTCGAGTTTGCTCTGACCTTTGATGCTGACGTTTCTCAAGGTGACGCTGGGCATCGGGTTGCCCGGTGAAAACTGACCTCTCACTTTGGAAGGTTTGAGGGCGGCGCTCAAGTCGCCTTCGCCGCGGTCGGTGTGCCCGCGTGCGTCCTGGTCGTCGCGGTCGAAGCCGGTGTTGTCCCAATGGTCGCTCCACTGGCCGTTCCATTCGGCATTTTCATCGGCCCAGGTGCCGACGCCGCCGCCGGTGCCGCCGCCTTCTCCGAGGCCGGAGCGGCCAGGGCGGTTGCCAGGGCGCCACTCCTTGCCGGAGGCGATGGCGGCGGCGACCTGGTTGAGGGCTTGGAGTTCCGCGGCGATGGATTGAGCATCGCCCATTTGCTGGGCCAGCCGTTCGAGTTCCTTGGCGGCGTCGGACAAGGAGCGAGACGCCCCGGCCTTGTCGCTTGCGGCCAACTGTTTGCCAGCCTTGCCGAGCAGGCCAGCCAATGAGCCGTAATGGCCCGCAGGGCCGACGGCCTTGGCCACCTCGGCGGCAATGTTCTGGAGTGTTCCGGGCGGGAGGTTGGCGGCCGTCAATTGAGAGGCCATCTTTTCGAGGGTCTTCTGGGCGGCTTCGGGCTGGCCATTCTTGAGTTGCTCGGCCAAGTCCTTGCCGAGCTTGTCCATTTGCTGCTGGAGCTGCTGGAGGGTCTTGGCCATATCGTTGAGTTTGTCGAGGTCCGTCACGGATGCCTGGAGATCTTTGAGGAAGAGTTCGGTCTGGTTGGCATCGAGGGCGTTGATGGCGTCGTTCAAGTGGGGCATTTGGAGGCCCATCTCCTGGGCCTGACGCGAGAGAGCGGACAGGGCCTTGGAGATGTCGTTGCGCTGCTGCTGACCGGCGGGGGAGTTCTTGTCGTCAAGCCCCTTGGCGGCCTGCCGGAGTTTATCGAGGTCCTTGCTGAGTTTTTCGAGCGCCTGCGGGTTGCCGGTCGGAGCGCCGAGCTGCTTTTGGAGCGAATCGATTTGCTTTTGAAGGCCGGCAGCACTCTGGGAGTCGCCGGCGCCCGAGGAGCGGGCGGCCTGTTCGAGGCGATTGAGGACGGGGTCTTTGGCCAAATCGCGAAGCTCGTCTTTGAGCCTCTCGGAGACATTGGCGATGTCTTTGAGGGCATCGCCCCGGGTGAGAGTAGCCTTGTTGAGGCGGTCGCCTAAATCGCTGAGAGTTTCGAGGGCCTTCTCGGCGCGCGGCTCCAAGGCAGGCTGCCGGGCCTGGAGGGTGCGGCGGCTCAAATCCGCAAGTTGCCGGCCGGCCTCGCGGATGAGTTGCCGGTCGGTTTGGCTTTGCAGGAACCGCTGGGTGCGGTACTCGGGCACAAAGCCGAGGCCCGCGCCCAAGGCCAGGGCCACAAGGGCCCAGCGCGCGACCTTTCCGGGCAGGCCGAAGGGGACGATGCGGCGCGGGTCGAGTTGGCCGGCGTGCCGGGCGGCGTCGGCAATCACCAGGTCGCGCCAGGCGCCGGCAGTGGGCTGTGAGGCCACTTCCAAGGCTGTGCTCAGACGCTCTTTGAGGTGCTCGCGGCCATCCACCCAACGGGCGGCTTCGGCCATGCCCAACCTGCGCCAACCGCCCAGGATCAACCCGGCCAGCGAACACGGAAAAGGGGCCAGAGCCGCCGCGGTACGCGTCCAGAAAGGCAGGGGCGAAAGATGATACACGCCATCCACAAACAAGGAGATCAACGCCCCGGTCAGAAGGCCAATCCACAAGCCGCGCAGGGCCGCAGCCCAGCGACGGCGTCGGGCCACTCCTGAGAGGGCCGATTCGATGGTCTGAAGTTCGCTCATGGCCTCGGCCAAGAACGTGCAATAGTTGCCCGTATTTGGCCAGTCTTATCATCGTTAGACAACCCTCGCAGAAAAAAGTGCCGCCGGATTCGGGCTGGGCGCGGCGGAGGGTTGCCTGTCACCCATTGTGGAGTTTTTGGTTGCGCGGCCGAGGGCATTCGGGGTTAGGCTGGATCGATGAACATTCAAGTTGCAGTGCTGTGCGATGCGGCCACCGACGACCATGGGAAGCTGAATCTGCTGGGAGCGTTCGACACCATCTACACGCGCCAACTGCCGGCCATCCACCCGCAATGCTCCATCGCCTTGCGCATCACATTTTTCGGCAGCGACGAAGGCAAGCACAACTTGCGCATCAATTTCGTGGATGCGGACGGTCGTTCGATTATGTCCGGGCTGCCGCCCATTCCGGTGGAGGTGGCGCTGCCCGGAGACCTGCATTTCACCACGCGGACGTTTATCGTGAACATCCAGCAGTTGAAGTTCGACAACACGGGGCTTTATTCGATCGATGTCCTGTTCGACGACCAACCGCAGGGCAACATCCCGCTGCTGGTCAAGCTCAACCAGACCGCACCGGGCCAGGCTTTGCCATGAACCAGCCCCGCCTGGCGGGGTCGCGGCAGGGCGGCGGCGTCCCGCGTCGTGAGGGATGAAATGTGTTGAATTCCGGCGGTTAGTTTGCTTTACTGGTTCTGGAGAGGCGAGATATGAAATGTGCAGGCGCGAGCGTCGAGGCGTCGGAGGAACTGTCGGAGAGGCAGCGGGCTGCCTTGCTGAGCCTGCTGGCGGATGATGATGCGGCGGTTTACCAGGTAATTCGGAGCAAGATACTGTCGCTGGGGCCGTCGGCTGCGGCGTGGGTGCGGCCTCATGCTCTTAGCCGGGAGCCGGCCTTGCGCCGGCGCGCGCAAGAAATCGTGCGCTACTTTGATCGGCAGGCGGCCGACAATGCGTTTCTGGGCTTCTGTCTCAAACACGGCGAGGAGTTCGACCTCGAGACCGGCGCATGGCTCTTGGCGCAGACCCAGTATCCCGACATCAACGTCGAAGCATACCGGGCGCTGCTGGACAGCTATGCCTTGGAGTTGCGCGAGCGGTTCAACCCGGCCGATCCGGCTACCCATATCCTTGCCGCCTTGAATCACAACCTCTTCGCCGAACTGGGCTTTGCCGGAAATGAGGCGGATTATTACGACCCGGACAACAGCTACCTGAACCGCGTCATCGACCGGC
Source organism: uncultured Verrucomicrobiota bacterium (assembly GCA_964653485.1). Taxonomy (GTDB): domain Bacteria; phylum Verrucomicrobiota; class Verrucomicrobiia; order Limisphaerales; family UBA8199; genus CAVQND01. The sequence continues at coordinate 22,051 of CAZZFF010000091.1, forward strand.
GCACGGGCAACCCCATCAACCTCTGCCTGATCTATCTTCTGATTGCCCGGCGTCTGAGTCTGCCGATCACGGGCATTGGCCTGCCCGGCCACTTTGTATGCCGTTACCAGTCCCTCTCCGGTGAGACTTACGTGGACGTCTTTAACCGCGGAAAGCTTCTCAGCAAGGCCGATTGCATCAACTACCTGGTGCAGGCCAATTTCAGTGTGCGCGACGATTACCTGGCCCCCATTACGTCGCGGCGGCTCCTGCTGCGCATCTGTGCCAACTTGCACCAAATCTATCTCCAGCTCGAACTCACCGAAGAGGCGACCCGCCTCCAGCGCTACCTGGTCGCCCTGGCGCGGTAGCCTCGCTATTGGGGTCAAAAGAAAGATGCGTCCTTTGGGTCTTTGGTGCATCTTAGGAAGGTGAGACTCTTGAGGAACTTCTTATTCGCAGCGGTGCTCTGCCTTGCCGTGATGCCTGTCCAGGCCGCGCATACCCAGGCGCGCTTGGTGCTTGCGGCCAGAACGGCGCGCGCCGGGGACACTGTCCTGGCGGGGATAGTCCTTCAGATGGACCCGGGCTGGCACACCTACTGGCGAAATCCAGGCGCCTCCGGCATCCCCACCACCGTCGAGTGGCAACTCCCATCGGGAGTGAAGGCCGGCCCGCTGGAGTGGCCCGCTCCCGAAAAGCTGCCGGACGACGACCTGACAACCTACATTTACAAGGGCCAGGTTGTCTTGCTGGCGCCGCTCACTCTGGCAGCCGCGCTACCGCCCGGCCGGCTTGTCATAAAGGCCAAAGTCTCGTGGCTGGAGTGCCAGACGGCGTGCCTTCCGGGCAGCGCCTCAATCGAGGCCGCCCTCAGCCTGGACGCCCAAACCACCCCGTCGGAAGAGGCCCGCCTGCTCGAGTCCTGCCAAGCCAAACTGCCCAAGCCAGCAACCACCGTGGCCGCCTACGCGGCGTGGGAGAAACCCCCGTCCGGGGACCTTCGGCCGTTGATATTAGAATGGACTTCGGCCAGCGAGGCCGGCGAAGCCGATTTTTACCCGGATGCCAGCGAACAGTTCGAGGTCCAGTCTGCAACGGAGAGATTGCCGGCAGCCGCGGGCAAAGTCCGGCTGCGCAAATTGGTGAAGAAGACTTCGGGAGACTGGCCCAACCAAATCTCCGGGGTGCTGGTTCAGACATCCGGTTCGCAACGGTCGGCTTACGAAGGAACGTTCTCGACGGCCTCCGGCCCGGAGCCGCGTATCGCGGCGGGCGCTCCGGTTTCATCGGCTCTCCCACCTTCCTTTTGGCGGATGCTTTTCTATGCCTTCGTCGGAGGGCTGATCCTGAACATCATGCCGTGCGTCCTGCCGGTCATCGCCCTCAAGGTGCTCGGCTTTGTCGGCCAAGGCCGAGACGAGCCGGGGCGAGTGCGGGCGTTGGGGTTGATTTACGGCCTGGGGGTACTGGCGTCCTTTCTGCTTTTGGCGGGTCTGGTCATCGGCGTGAAGGCTGCCGGACACAAAGCCGGGTGGGGGATGCAATTCGGGAGCCCGCAATTCCTGGTCGGGCTAACCACGCTGGTGACGCTCATCGCGTTGAATCTGTTTGGCCTCTTCGAGGTGAGCCTGGGTGGACGGGTGCTCGGAGCAGCCGGCGGGTTGGCGGCCAGGCACGGGCCTGCCGGGGCCTTTTTCAACGGCGTGCTGGCCACCGTGCTGGCCACGCCCTGCACCGCGCCTTTTCTGGGCGCCGCGCTGGGCTTCGCCTTCACCCAACCGCCACCCGTCATCGTCCTTGTATTCCTAAGCGTCGGCGTCGGATTGGCGGCGCCCTATGTGGTCCTGAGCTGGAACCCCGGATGGCTGCGTTTTCTGCCCAAGCCGGGCCCGTGGATGGAACGGTTCAAAATAGCGATGGGGTTTCCCATGCTGGGCACCGCTGTCTGGCTGTTCAGCCTGACCCCGGCCTTCTACGGCCCGCGCTCGTGGTGGCTTCTCATTTTCCTTGTCCTGGTCGCTCTGGCGGCCTGGGTCTATGGCCAGTTCGTCCAGCGCGCCGCCGCGCGGCCCGGATTCGGGCTGGCCACCGTCCTGATATTGCTCTCCGGCGGGTACTTCTACGTGGTCGAGGGCCAGCTCCAATGGCGGTCTCCCATCCCGGAGACCATGGCGGAAGGAAGTCTCAAAGAAAGCCCGGAGGGGATTGACTGGCAGCGTTGGAGCCCGGCCGCGGTCGGCCAGGCACGCACGGCGGGCCATCCCGTGGTCGTCGATTTTACGGCCGACTGGTGTCTGACCTGCCAGGCCAACAAGAGATTCGCCCTTGAAGTGCCTTCGGTGCGCGCGAAGCTGCGAGCACTCCAGGCGGCCGCATTTCTTGGCGACTACACGCGGTTTTCCACCAACATCACGGAGGAGCTAAGCCGTTATGGCAGGGCGGGCGTGCCGCTGGTCCTCGTTTATCCCAAAGACCCTAATGGGCCGCCCATCGTCCTGCCCGAGGCCTTGACGCCCGGCATTGTCCTCGCCGCCTTGGACCGAGCGGCCAGATAGAGGCGGCGCAGGAGCTATCGCTCTCCAGCCTCCAACCGCTCGCCGGCGGCTTCCCGCGCCAGCGCGCGCTGGCGCCGGACATGCTCGAAATACTCCTCGGCGACGATGAACCCGACACAGTTCGGGGCGCCGCAGGAGCAGGGATAGTTCTTGTAGTCCTCGAGGTCAAAACCGTAGTTGAAGGTGAGCTCCTCTCCCGGCTTTATGTCGCGATGGGCCAGAATCCAGATGTGATCGTCTATCACCTCCGCTTCGCAATTGGGGGCGCAGCTATGATTGATAAACCGCGCGGGATTCCATGCCACGTCGCCATCGAGGTCCGTGTCCTGGTTCAGCGTGAAGATGAAAGGGTTATCCGCTTCGCATCGGCGCAGTGATTCACGTTTATCTATGCGCTCGCCCACATACTCGATGACTCGAGCCTCCTTGGCGATGAAGCGCCTGGCAAATCCCCCCGTCCCGTGAATCGGCGAGGGTTTGAAAACCACCTCCGCCGTCTCCAAGACCCGCTGTCCATGTTCCGCATTTTCGGCCACTGCTCTGATCCCTTTCGATTGCTTGCCATCCAGTGTCACCCAAGGCGGGGCGGAGGGACAGCTTTTTCCGGGTGGATTCGTCGGCGCGAATTGCGCCAAAAGTTTTGTTACCCGGGGCGGGGGTGAAAGAGGGGCTAAA
>CAZZFF010000092.1:0-24975 GCA_964653485.1 uncultured Verrucomicrobiota bacterium
CTTTAGCCCCTCTTTCACCCCCGCCCCGGGTAACAAAACTTTTGGCGCAATTCGTGGTCTGTGCTTCCTTCGCAAATGAATGGCTATTTTGGGGACAGCACACTAGCTTTTGCTGGTGAACGAGAGCGTCCCGACTGTGACAGTGCTCATCGCGGCGCGGCCTGGGCAGGCTGAGATCAAGGCCCTGAGCGCCAGCCGCATCCTGGATTATCCCTCCGCCCGGCTGGAGGTCATCGTGGCGCGCGGCAAGCAGCCTTCCGCGCAGCGCAACGCCGGGATGAAGGCCGCCCACGGAGATTTGATTTATTTCCTGGACGACGACTCGGTGCCCGAGGCGGCGAGCTTGCGCCTGGCGACGGCCCACTTCGCCGACCCGCAAGTGAAGATGGCCGGCGGCCCCAATCTCTGCCCGCCGGATGCCCCGGTGCTGGAGCAGGTCTTCGCCCTCGTGTTGGCCAGTTGGCTGGCGTTTGGGCCTAGCCGGGCGCGCTATGCCCCGGTCGGCGCGGCGCGCCAGACCAGCGAAAAGGAACTGATCCTCTGCAATCTGGCGGCTCGGCGCGATGTGATGTTGGGTCTTGGCGGCTTCAACGAGGCACTCTATCCCAACGAAGAGAATGCCCTCATGGACGAACTTCAGCACCGGGGCGGCAAGTTGATCTACGACCCTCAACTCATTGTCTATCGCCGGCCGCGGCACACGCTAAAGGCATTTGCCCGAATGCTGGGAACCTATGGCCGGGGCAGGGCCGAGCAATTCCGCGTGAACCCGACATGCGGCTCCGCGGCGAATTTTGTCCCGCCGCTCTTCCTGGTCGGGCTGGTCGCCCTGCCGCTCCTGGCGCTCGTGACCTCGCTCGGCGGGTGGTGGCTGCTTCCGCTGGCCGTTTATGGCGTGCTCGTGATCGCCCAGACGGCGGTCCTGGCAACGCAGGGCGGACTGCTTCGCGCCTTGGGCGCGGCGCCGCTCATCATCCTGACACACATCCTCTATGGGTACGGATTCTGGCGGGGGCTGTTCACCCGCCTGGACCCCCCAGGCCAAGGCGCCCACGAGGCTGTGGCGCTCGAGACAGTGAAGAGCATGGGCTGACTTCGTCCTTCAGATTTCGAATCGCGGATTTCATATTTCATATTTCATCCTCCCCGTGAGACCCCCAGTCTGGACCAAGGCCATCAACGCTTCCGCCGACCCGCAGCGGGCCGGGCATTCTCTGGACGCGCTGGAGGCTGCCGCAGGGGCGTCCGTGCTCTCGGAGGCTTGCCCCGAACAGGCGCGGATACTGGCGGCTCTTTTCTCCGGTTCCGAGGCCCTGAGCGCGCTGCTGGCAGCGCACCCGCAATGGCTGAGCGTCCTGGATGAGGCCTGGCTCAAGCACCCCCGGCGGAAACAGGGTCTTTGCAACGAGGCTGCCGGCTGGCTGAAGCCGCTGCTGACTGGGGGCGATTGCGCGCCGGCCCTGGAACGGACGCGGCAGTTCAAGCAACGCGAGATGCTGCGCATCGGGGCGCGCGACCTGGCGCGGCTGGGAGAGGTCTCCGAAATCACGCGCGAACTCTCGGACCTGGCGGATGTCTGCCTCGAGTGCGTCTGGCAGGTGTGCCATCGTCAACTGGTCGAGCGCTACGGGCGGCCTTATCAGCAGGATGCCTCGGGGCGTTGGCAAAGGACGGCCGGCTGCGTCCTTGGCCTGGGCAAGCTCGGCGGCCAGGAGTTGAACTACAGCTCGGACGTGGATGTCATCTTTGTCTATAGCGACGAGGGAAGCGTCTTCAAAGAGAAGCCGGACACGGCCGAGGCGCCGCGTCCTGTGTTGACCAACCATCAGTTCTTCAATCGCCTGGCGGAGTCCTTCATCGGGGAGGTCTCGCGCCTGACCGCCGAAGGCATGCTTTATCGCATCGACCTGCGGTTGCGGCCGGAAGGGGAGGCGGGGCCGCTGAGCCGTTCTCTGGAGAGCTACGAGAATTATTATGCGCAGTGGGGCCAGACCTGGGAGCGCATGATGTTGATCAAGGCCCGGCCCGTCGCGGGAGACGCGGTCCTGGGCGCTGAATTCCTCGAGATGGTCCAGCCGTTCCGTTACCCGCGGTCGGTCAACCAAAGCGTCCTGCGCGAAGTGGCCGCGGTCAAAGACCGCATCGAGAACGAGGTCGTGAAGGCGGGCGAGTTGGAGCGGAACGTCAAACTGGGTCGGGGCGGCATCCGGGAGATCGAGTTCATCGTCCAATCCCAGCAGGTCTTGCGGGCTGGCCGGCAGCCGTTCCTTCAGGGGGCCAAGACCCTTCCATGCCTGGCCAAGCTGGCCCAATACGAACACCTCTCCGGCGAGGAAGCGCGGGTGCTTTCGGAGGCCTACTGCTTCCTGCGCAACGTCGAGCACCGGTTGCAAATGGAGAACAACCTCCAGACCCATACCCTTCCCCTCGCCCGCCCAGCCCTGGAGCGTCTGGCCCGGCTTATGGGCCTGCGCACCCTGCGAGAGTTTGAAGCGGCCCACCGCGCGCACAAGGCCAATGTGCGCCGCATTTTCGAGAAACTGCTCAGGGCCGAAACGCCCGCCTCCCAGGCCCCCTGGCCTTTTCCACACCAATTCGCGGGCGCCGAGGCCCAGTGGAAGCAATTCCTCTCCGAACATTCTTTCCGCGACCTCGAAACCGCCTTGAGGGTTCTGCGCGAATTTGTCGAGGGGCCGGGCTATGTACACGTCTCGCCGCGGACCACCGAGTTAGCATGGCAGTTATTGCCAAGGGTCCTCCGAATGGCGGGCGGCGCGGCGCCCGGCCTCACGCCGCGGACCGGCGAGGAGAGGCTCTCGGACCCGGACCGGGTAGTGACGCGCCTGGACAGTTTCATCGGCGCTTACGGGGCCAGGGCGACACTCTTCGAGTTGTGGAACAGCAACCCGGCCATCCTCGATTTGCTCCTGCGGCTGTTTGACCGCTCGGAATTCCTGGCGGAGCTGGCGATTCGCGTGCCGGACCTGGTGGACGAACTGGTCACCAGCGGCCGGCTGCGTCAGCGCAAGGCGGCCCAGGAGACGCTCCGCGACCTGCGCCACGGTCTTGGGGACCCGGATCAGCGCCTGTGGCTCAGGCGTTATCACCAGGCCGAACTGATGCGCATCGGCCTGCGCGACATCCTCGGCCTGGCGGATTTCGAGCAACACCTCACCGAGCTGTCCGCCCTGGCCGACGCCTGCCTGCAATACGCCCTGGAGGCCGTCATGCGCCGCCACAGGCTCAAGACCCCGCCCTTTGCCATCATCGGACTGGGCAAACTCGGCGGCGCGGAAATCGACTACGGTTCGGACCTGGACATCCTTTTCGTCGCCGGCCCGAGGGCCGGGAACCTCGCCAGGTCGGCCCAACTGGCCGTCGAGGTCATGGACCTGCTCTCCAGCCGCACGGAGCAAGGGGTGGTGTTCCACACCGATGCCCGCCTGCGGCCGGACGGCGAGAAGGGGCTGCTGGTCAACACCCTCCGGGCGTTCGAGACCTATTACCGGGAACGCGCCGAGCTGTGGGAAATCCAGGCGCTGACCCGCACCCGCCCGGTGGCGGGCGATTTAAACCTGGGCGCGCAATTTCAGCAACTGGCCGCCACCCTGGCCAATTTCAAGCAACCCAGCCTCCCGCTGGCCGCCTTCGAACCCGGCTGGAAGCAAGCCGTTCATCGAATGCGCCTGCGAATCCAAAAGGAGCGGACTCCGCCCGGCAAAGACCGATTGGCCATCAAGACCGGCAGAGGGGGCCTGATGGACGCCGAATTCATCGCCCAGACCCTGTGTCTGGAGAATGCCTGGCAGGAGCCAAATACTCTGCTGGCTCTCGAACGCGCCCGCTCCGCCGGCGTCTTGCCCGACGCCGGCGCCCTCATCGAAAACTACCGCCGCTTGCGTCGCGTCGAGGGCATCCTCCGGCGTTGGAGCTACGAAGGCGAGACCCTGCTCCCGGACGAGCCGGCCCCGTATTACCGGGTCTCGGTCCGTTGCGGCTTTCCCACCTCCGAGGCCTTTGACGCCGCCGCCGCCAGTTGGCGTCAAGCCATTCGGCAGGTGTATGACAAGGTGTTTGGAACCGAGCGGTAACCGGCGCCGCGCGTGCAACGCCACGAAATCGGCCGCCCGGCGGCGACCGACGGCGATCTGATTAGTCTTTATTATTCTACATCACAGAAGATTTCAATTGTCAGCCGTTGTCGGCTTCCGGTAAGGTGCCCGGCATCCATCCGGACGGGCGCGATGCTCAGGACAACCCCCGGTCGATGGTGTAGATTGCACGGATGCGGGCCGGATCCCCGCGCCATGTCAGCATGATGGATGCTCGTGTAACAACAAAACTAGACTAACGCACAAAGGACGCTTATGAAAAAGACGATCGCACTCACCCTCACTCTTCTGGCCGCGGGAGCCATTGCGGCCCACGCTGCCGACGCGAAGGAACTCTGGGAGAAGAACTGCAAGAAATGCCACGGCGAGGATGGCAAGGGCAAAACCGTGATGGGCAAGAAACTGGGCGTTAAGGATTATACCAGTCCCAAAGTCCAGGATGACCTCAAGGATCAGGAGATGGTCAAGACGGTGAAGGAGGGCGTCAAAAAGGATGGGGAGACCAAGATGAAGAGTTTTGCCGACGCGCTTAGCGACGACGAGGTCAAGTCCCTGGTGGCCTACATCCGCAAGTTCAAGGCCAAGGAATAATCGAGTTGGACGGAACCTCCGGCTGGCAAGCCAAACCGCCAAAGCCCCGCCAGGATTCCGTCGGCATTGATGGCCCTCCTCCGGCACGCCCAGGGTTGTCCCTGCGGTCCAACCCTGGGCTTTGTGACGCAACCGCGTTGCGGTTGAGGAGCCAAAGCAGCATCACAACCCCAACCGGGTGGGCTCCGCGATTCCTATCGGGATGAATAGCTGACTTGCCTCGATGGGAGCAAGAAAAGGTGTCCCTCACCGCACGCAATGGGCGGAGCTGGCCTGACCGGGGGGGCGAGTGGCGGGCGAGATGGATAAACCGCGCTACTAATGCGATTGCCGAAGTCTTGCATACCCTTTCTAAGCTAAGCGGAGAGCAAAAAAGGGTGATAAGTCGGCAAGAGAGGAGAAGCGGGGAGCGCGGAGGATAGGCTATTAGGTTTTGCGTCAATCGCGTGATGATATAGCGCAGCAGCAATCCAGATCATTGGCAACCATGCGAAGTTTTTTCAAAATGCCGCCGCAGGTGTTCCGGTTGGTCCTGCTGGCCGTGGGGATCGTGGTGTCGTATTCGACGGCGCGGTACTTTCTGACGCCGCGATCCTTCGGGCGGTACGGGTGGTTTCGAGGAGAGGCCCTGGTGGAGATTGGCTCGCGGGAGCGGGCGTATGCGGGCCGCAAGGCCTGCGACGAATGCCACTCGGATGAGTTCAAGAAGCTCCTCGAACACGGCCACAAGACGCTTTCGTGCGAGGCGTGCCACGGGGCCGCGCAGGCCCACGCGGACAACCCGGATGCGGTGAAGCTGGACAAACCGCAGTTCAGCGCCTGTGTCAGGTGCCACGAGGCCAATCCCTCGCGTCCGAAGTGGCACAAGCAGATTGTGGTCAAGACTCATTATACCGTATCGAACTGCACCGAGTGCCATGTGCCGCACATGCCGGAGGAATCGCCATGAAAAGCAATGTTTCGCGCCGAAGTATGATAAGCCGGGTCGGGGCCGCCCTGGCGGGGTTGCTGGCGGTCCTCGTCGCAAGGACCGTGAAGGCCGCGGTGTCCAAGGGCCTGGCCTCGGCGGGGGCGCCGGGGGGCTACGATCCGACGCAGCACAAGTGGGTGATGGCGCTCGACGCCAACCGATGCATCGGATGCGGGTTGTGCGTGGAGGCCTGCAAGAAAGAGAACCAGGTGCCCGCGGGTCCCTATTATCGCACCTGGGTGGAACGCTACATCGTCACCAAACCGGAGCCTGGCTCGGACCTGGCTCGAGGTGAGACGCTGGTGGACAGCCCGGATGGAGGGATGCGAGGTTTTGCCCAGCCGCCGGTGCCCGCCGAGAGGATTCAACACTCGTTTTTCGTGCCCAAGCTGTGCAACCTCTGTCGGCACTCTCCATGTGTGCAGGCCTGCCCGGTGGGGGCGACCTTCGATGCGCCCGACGGGGCGGTGTTGATTGATCCGAAGTACTGCATCGGCTGCGGGTTTTGCATCCAGGCGTGTCCTTATGGCTGCAGGTTTCTGAGCCCGCTCACCCGTACGGCGGAGAAATGCACCCTGTGTTACCATCGCATCACGCGGGGATTGAAGCCGGCCTGCGTGGAGGTTTGTCCGACCCAGGCGCGGGTCTTCGGAGACCTGAAGACATCGGCACCGGACGACCCGATCCGGCAGTTTTACCAGAACAACCTGGTGCAGGCCCTGAAGCCGCACCTGGGCACAGACCCGCGGGTATTCTACGCGGGCATCGATAAGGAGGTGAGGTAGGATGACGAACGCAATCACCAACCTCGTTGTGGAGGGGATACCTCATTTCGAGGGGTTCGTCTATCCGAATGAGGCGACGCACCAACCGCTATGGGGCGTGCTCATTGTGCTTTATCCCTATATCACGGGCCTGGTGGCCGGGGCGTTCATCATGGCTTCGCTGGTGCGGGTGTTCAAGGTGGCGGCTCTGGAGCCTGTATACCGGCTGTCGCTGTTGACGGCCTTCGGGTTTCTGCTGTGCGCGACGCTGCCGCTGTTGTGCCACCTGGGGCACCCGGAACGGTGCCTGGAGATTATGATGACGCCGCATTTGACCTCTCCGATGGCGATCTTCGGCTTCATCTACGCCTGGTACCTGATGGCGGTGCTGTTGCTCGAATTATGGTTTGATTACCGGTTGGATTTTGTCCGGTGGTCGCGGAACACCCGTGGTTTTCGGGGGATTCTCTACCGGGCCTTCACGCTTGGGGTGGCCGATGAATCGGCGGAGGCGGTTGGGCTGGACGCGAGGCTGGGGTGGATCATCTCGATCGTGGGCATTCCCTCGGCGTTTCTGCTTCACGGCTACGTGGGCTTCATTTTCGGCTCCATCAAGGCCAATCCGTGGTGGGGCAACGCCCTGATGCCGATCATTTTCATCCTCTCGGCGATGGTGTCGGGCATTGCCCTGTGCGTGTTCAACTATATGACGCTGACGTGGATCCGGCGCCGTGCCCTCGATATGCGCTGCCTCGACGCAATGGGGATGTTTTTGTTTTACGCCCTGGTGGTGGACGCGGCGGTGGAAGGGCTGGACTGGGTGCATCGCATCTACTCGGCGGAGGAGGGATTCCAGTTGCTGCGCCAACTGGCCACGGAGAAGCTCTTTTACACGCTCAACCTCGGCCAGACGCTGGTCGGCACGGCTTTGCCGCTGCTGATGCTGGGGACGCTCCAGGTGTTGCGCCGCCGCATACCGGAGGCGGCCCGCAAACGCCTGTATTTCGCCAGCGCCTCATTCATCCTGGTGGGCGTCCTGGCGATGCGTTGGAACGTGGTCATCGGCGGCCAGCTCTTCTCGAAGAGCTTGCGCGGGTTCATGAGCTACAAGATGGACTTCGCGGGCATGGAGGGGTGGTTCATGGCGGCGGCGTTGCTGGCCCTGCCCTTCGTTATCCTGACCGTGCTGATCAAGCTGTTTCTTCCGGAGCGCGAATAACGCGCCCCGCCCACGGCGCCCAAAAATCTCCGTTTGCAAAGCGGCGCGTTCGGTGCGAACTTGCGCGCGCTAACCGCCAAGGTCCAGAAGTAACGCAAATAAGTATGAGCACACACACTAAAGCAATTCCGGACGGATTTCACACCCTGACGCCCTACCTGTCGGTCAAGGGCGCGGCCAAGGCGATCGAGTTTTATGAGCGGGCCTTTGGGGCGAAGGAGCGGTTCCGGATGGCAGCGCCGGACGGCAAGTCCGTTGGCCACGCGGAGATCGCAATCGGGGACTCGATCGTGATGCTGGCCGACGAGATGGATGCCTTTGGGAACCGGTCGCCCGAATCCCTCAAGGGGACGCCTGTGAACTTCATGTTATACGTTGAGAATTCGGACGCCGCGTTCGAGAGGGCGGTTCAAGCGGGCGCGAGGGTGATTCGCCCGTTGGCCGACCAGTTTTACGGCGACCGTTCGGGCTGCGTCGAAGACCCGTTCGGCTATCAATGGACGGTGAGCACCCACCAGGAAGACGTGCCGCCCGAAGAGCTGAAGACCCGGATGGCCGCCTTCTGCGCGAAGATGGCGGAACAGAAACACTAGGCGCGATCACGGACATCTGCACGGCGGCTCATCCTCCGGGCCAGGAAATCGAGAATCACTCGCTCGATTTGCGCGGCCACTTTTTCGGGAGGTTCGGCCGCGTCGATGATGCGTCCGCGGGCCATGCCCCGGACCAGTTCGAGGTAGGCCGCACGCTGCCGTTGTGTTTCCGCGGGGGCCACTTCCTGCTTCCGGCTTTGGAGGACTTCGACCGGAGCATCGAGCAAAAGGACGATGTCGGGCTTGGCCAAGAGACGGTAGCCCAAGGCTACCAGCCATCGGGGGACCCGGAGGCGATAGCGGCGCTGGTCCACAAAGAAATCGTAGTAAAACCGGTCAATCAGGACCAAACCGCCGCGGAAGGCCGCCGGTCGGACGCACAAGTGCCAGCCGAGGAAGAACTCGAGCCAATGAAAGGCGAAGAAAAGGAGGCAAGCGAGCGCGTTTCGGGGCGGTTCCGCGTGCGGGTCGGTTATGGGGCCGCGCTTCGCCCTGCGCTTGGCGGAGAATAGAGGCGGTTTCCAGTGAAACTCGCGCCCCCGTTGCGGGCTGAACGTGGGGCGCAGTGCCTCGACGACGGCGCGGGCCGCCGTTGACTTGCCGCTGCCGTCGGCGCCGCAGAGGGCCACGGTCAAGCCGGGCGGTCGCGCGGCGCGCCTGGCGAAGCGGGCAATGTCCGCCAGGAGCGAGGTTGCGGTGCGGCAGGGATGCCGGGCCGCCTGCCGCAAGATCAAGGCCCGGCGCAGAGCGGCGGAGCGGGCTTCGATTTCGGTCCATTTCTCCGCGGCGGCTGAGTCGACAAGGGACTGCGCGCGCGTCCGGCCCCAGGTGGGGGCCAGCAATTCGAGGGCCTCGGCCGGCCCGGCTTGGAACCGGGCGGTGATGGAGGAGCGGTATTTTTCTTTGACCTTGCCGTTGTAAACCAAGTTCTGGAGCAAGCTTGAGGCGGCCTCATGGACGGGGTGCGGGATAGCGAACGCCCCTCGGTCCACTTTGCGCTCGAAGAGGGGCCGGCAATCCAGGAAATCAAGTCCCCGCCACTGGAGGCCGGTGAAGAGATCGAAATGGGCCTGGATGTTGGACTGGAGGCCGGAGACGTAAAGGGCGAGCGTGGCGGCAAATTCGGCGCGGTTATGGAGGCGAAAACCCGTGGCGCGGGCCGCAGCCAGCAGCGCGGCCTCCGCGGCGCCAACCTGGGGCGGGCGAACCAGGACATCGATGTCGTTGCCCGTGAATTCGGGCAGTCCGTCGTAGTTGCGCAGGACGAGGAACTGGATGCCAGCTTGCTGCCAGGCGGCGAAGACGGCGGTCACTAACCTGCTGATTTCCTGTTGCTCGGCCATGCCGCAGGTTCAACGTCCCTTCCAGAGGCAAGTCGGGCGGGCCACGTGGCGGGTCGCGCGGCAGGCGGGGTCCGCCAGCGTAAAGAGTGAATAATCAAATGGCTTTTGGAAGGGCGCGTCGCGCAGGGCCACTCGGAGCCAGTATGTGGCTGAGAAGGCGTGTTTGAATAGCCTCACCCAGGCCGGGGCCATCTTCCATTTCAGTTGCCGTTCCCGGAGGGCGTTGGGCTTGAGGTTCATATTCTCCCCGGTATCGGTGAAGACGGAGGTGAAGCGGGGCAGGACCGCAAAGCGGACACCGCGCCGGACCATTTCGGTGACCCAAAAGCAATCGCCCACGTCGCGCCATTGCGTATCGAAGCAGAGGCCCATTGTCTCGACCACACTGCGCCGCACGAACAAGGCGCAGGTCAGGACCGGGAACCGCACCCAGAGTTCGTTCCTTCGCGGGATGAGCGAATAACGATGGCAGATATAGGCCCCGGCAGGGTCGGTGACGATGGTGTCCGATACGACGGCATCGGCCGCCGGGTGAGTGATGAAGAAATCATGGACGGCCTGCAAGGCCCCCGGCAGATACTGTTCGTCGCAATTCAGGTAGGCCAGCACCTGGCCCGCGGACCGCTTGAACCCGCGGTTCACCGCGTCATACATCCCCTGGTCTTTCTCGATGAACGCTTTGACCCGCCGGTCCTTGGGCAGCCACTCCCGCGTGCCATCGTCCGAACAGGAATCCTGCACAATGTGCTCGACCTTCACCCCCTCCTGATCGGCCACGGAGGCAATACAGAGCCGCAACCACTGCGAGTTGCGGAAGCTGGGAGTGATAATCGATAGTTGCAACATACCCGGCGAAATCAATCATGCCGCCACGCTTAAAGCCAACCGAGCTCGAACCGCGCGGACATCCTGGGGTGGCCGGCGCGAAAAAGCGAAACATTTCTCAATGGGCGTCCGGACGCCGGCGAGAGCATTGTCCGAGGAGCGTGGGGGGAGGGCAGGCTGGCGATTCGTTGGCGACCGGCGGATGGGTTCGTGGACGCGATAGAATGGCATTGCCATTTTCAAATGGCAATGGTATTGCAGTATGGTATGAAAGAATCGGTGGTTCCAATAGATCAGGCTGGCCGGATTGTCCTTCCAAAGGACGTGCGGCAAGAACTCGGCATTAAGCCAGGTGACGCCCTGAAGGTTTCGATCCACGGTCCTTCTGTCACACTGACGCCAAGCAGGGGGACGGCTGGTTTTGTGCGGAAGGGCCGGGCGCTTGTTTTCTCCACCGGCGCCGAAGGAGTTTTGAGCCAGGAGACGGTTCGCCGTATCGTGGAGGAAACCCGCGATGAGCGCCACGAGCAAAGCTCCAACGGATTCAAGGGGCCAAAGCGTGGAACATGAAGGTATTCCTCGATACAAGTGTGGTGGTCGCGTCGGTTGTTCAGGAGCATGAAAACCATGCGCGCGCCTACGCCGTTTTGGATCGCGTTCAAAACGGAGAAGACGAGGGGTTTGTCTCCGCTCACAGTCTGGCGGAGATTTACTGCGTGTTGACGAAGTCGCCTCCACCGTTTCGCCATAGCCCTGAGCAAGCGCTGCTCAGCATCGAAGAGAACGTCCTGAAGCACTTCAAAGTCATGGGCCTCACTGCAAGCGACTACGCTGTCTTGATTCGTGAAGCAGCGCTCTCGGGAATTCAGGGTGGCACGATTTATGACGCCCTGTTGCTTCGGTGCGCGGCCAAAACGGGGGCGGACGAGGTTCTTACGCTAAACCCAAGGCACTTCCAAGCCGTCGCGCCCGAGAACGTCCGTTCACAAATCTGCACCCCATGAGGTGTCCTGTCAGTTCGCGATTCGACACTCGCCGAAGATCATCGAACGGCCGGGCTCAAGCCGGCTCCCCAATCAGATCATAATCGGTATGGCCGATGATTCTGACTTGGGCGAAGCCGCCCAGGGGGAGTTGGCCGCGGACATAGACGCGGCCGTCGATGTCCGGGGCGTCGGCCTCGCCGCGGGCGACGAGGCAGGGGCCTTTGAGGGGGGCGAGTTGTTGGCCGGGGCCGCGAATCAGGCCGTGCTCCCAGGAATTGATGCGGGCGCTTTCGAGGTCTTTGGGGCCGGCCTCGGCTTCCACGAGCACTTTGAGGGTGCGGCCCACGAAGGACTCGGCAACCTGGAGGGCCACGTCATGTTGGGCGGCCATGGCGAGGTCGCGGCGACGGCGCTTGACGGCGTCGGGCACTTGGGCGGCCATGCTGGCGGCGCGGGTGCTTTCTTCTCGCGAGTAGGTGAAAACGCCCAACCGTTCGAACTTGGCCGAGCGAATGAAGTCGAGCAGCGTCTGGAAGGAGTCCTCCGTCTCGCCGGGGAATCCGACGATGAAGGTGGTGCGCAGGGCGATGCCGGGGATGCCCGCGCGAATCCTGCCGAGCAGGTCTATGATATGCTCGCGCGAGGTTTCGCGCCGCATCCGTTCGAGCATGTTCGAGTGGATGTGTTGGAGGGGGATGTCGACATAGCGAGCGACTTTGGGGCATTGGGCGAGGGTCTGAATCAGCTCATCGGTCCAGTGGGCCGGGTGGGTATAGAGGAGGCGAATCCAGAAATCGCCGGGCAAGTCATTCAGCTCGCGCAACAGGGTGCAAATCGTGGTGGCCGACGGCGGAAGCGCTTTGACCGCGGCGCCGAATTTGTCCGGTGACGAGATGGCCCGGCTCTGGTGAGGACGCAGGTCCAAGCCGTAGTAAGTGGAGTCTTGAGAGATCAGGTTCAGCTCCTTCACCCCGTCCGCCAGGAGGGCCCTGGCTTCGGTGACGATATCCGGCTGCGGACGGCTCCGATGCGAGCCGCGCATCCTGGGGATGATGCAGAAACTGCAAGGATGATTGCATCCCTCGGCGATTTTGATGTAGGCGAAATGGCGGGGTGTGAGACGAAACCGCGCCGTGGCATAGTCTGGAATGTAGCGCGGGCGGGCAGTGACATCGACTGGCGTGGGAGAGCGAAGCGCCGGTTTAAGAGAAAGCCCCGTTCTCCGCCCTCCGCCCTCCGCCCTCTGACCTTCGCCCTTGGCCCTTCGCGCCGCGTCTCTCGCGGCGCGCCCGGCCAGCGCTAGCCTGACGACCTCGGCGACGTTGGCGACCTGGTCAACGCCCATGAAGGCGTCGACCTCCGGGAGGAGCTTGGGCAGCTCTTCCGGAAACCGCTGGGGCAGGCACCCGGCGACGATCAGCCCCTGGCCGCGGTTTTGGGCGTCGCGCAAAGCGGCGGATTCGAGGATGGTGTCCACGCTTTCCTGCTGGGCGGAGTCAATGAAGGAGCAGGTGTTGATGATGACCACGTCCGCCTTGGAGGCGTCGTTGGTGATTTCGAGGCCGTGTTGCAAGAGCGCGCCGAGCATGATCTCGGCGTCCACGAGGTTCTTGGCGCAGCCGAGCGAGATCATGCCGACCCGCACCGGGCGGTCTGGGGTGGTTTTCACTTCTTTTGGTAGCAGGGCCCAATCTTAATCTTAATCCTAATCCTAATGTCCTCTGATTCGGATAGAGGATCAAGATTAAGATTCAGGTTGGGACTCAAATCACATCCAGTAACGGTAATCGAGGCCGGGGAAGAGATTGTCGCACGACTCGATTTGTGCCAGCCAAGGTGGGTCGAGCTGTCCGTTGGAGAGTTGTTCGTAGAGGGTGCTGAAGCGGAGCAAGTGGTCCGTGGCGCGTTTGCGGGCATAGGCGGGGCTGGTGCCGGTGCGGAGGATGAAGGGCCAGTCGCTGGCTTGGGCCAGGAGCAGTTCGCGGGCGGCCTGAGTGAGGGCGCGGGCTTGCAAGGGGCCGGGTTGGCGGAAGCGCCGCGCCAGCTCGGTCATGCGCCGCTGGGCAAAGTGGAGATGCGGGTAGAGCCACTGGTTTTTTTCGTTGAGCCAGACTTGCCAGTAGCCGCCCTCGCCCCAACTGGAGGGGGCGGGGGCGGCCACCTGGTTGGCAGGGTGGCGGTGGAGGTAATCCTCGGGGGTGATGAGGGCAAGGACTTGGGGATCGGCGCAGGCCCTGCGCGCGAAGGAATCGAGGAATTCAGGTCCTTCGTACCACCAGTGGCCGAAGAGCTCGGCGTCGTACGGGCAGACCAGGAGCGGGGGGCGGTCCATGGTCTGAGCGAGAGAGTGGATGTGGGCGCAACGGGCTTCGAGAAAGTGAGCGGCGTGGGTGTCGGCGGCGTCGAGGGCGGCCTCGCGGTGGTAGGGGTCTTTGTGGGGGGACGTGCCCGTGATGCGGTGGTATTTGATTCCGGTGAAGCCTCGTTTGTCCGCGGAGGGGAGGTGAGGTTTGACGTAATCGAAATCGAGGTCGAAGCCGATGTCCCGGTAGAAATCCCGGTAGCGGGGGTCGCCCGGGTAGCCTTCGTGGCGGCTCCAGACCTGGCGGGCGGAATGGGGGTCGCGGCCGAAGGCGGCGATTCCATTGGGGGTGAAAATGGGGGCGAACAGGGCAAAGCACGGCCTTGGGCGGGCGCGGAGGAGGCCGTGGCTGTCGATGATGAACCAGCGGAGGTTGGCCTCGATCAAGGCGGCTTCAATCTCCGGGACGTAGGCGCATTCCGGCAGCCAGATGCCGCGCGGGTCGCGGCCGAAACAGGCGCGGTAATGGTCGCGGGCGGCGAGCACTTGGGCGCGCACGGAAGGGGGATGCCCGGCCAGCAAGGGGAGCAGGGCATGGGTGGCAGTGCTGGTGACGATTTCGATGCGCCCCTGGTCCTGAAAGGCGCGAAACGCGCCGACCAGGCCGCCCTGGCGGGCCATGTAGAAGTCCCGCGCGCCCCGCAATCGGTCGAGATAAAACAAGGCCAGGTCATGAAAGGCCGGTTCCCACCGGGTCCGGCATGTTTCCTTTTCGGCGAGTTGGATAAGCCCGTCCAGGTGACGGCGGTATCGCTCGCACAGGAGCGGGTCTTGCAGCATTGCGCACAGGGTTGGCGTCAGGGTGAGAGTCAGGCGCAGGTCGAGGTTCCGCTGCTGCCACCGTCCGAGAAGTTGGAGCAGGGGCACGTAAGCCTCGGTGATGGCCTCGAAGAGCCAGCTTTCTTCGAGGAACTTGTCGTGTTCCGGATGCCGGACAAACGGCAGGTGCGCGTGCAGGACCAAAGAGAGATACCCTTTCATGGAACGGAAGAAGGATGAGCCATGCGCAAGACCAACGAGTGAGACCTTTCCGTCGTCAAGGCGTGGTGAAAGGAGGGGAGTCAGTGCGGCGGGTGAAGTGCAATGTGACCTGGCGTTGGTCATCGTGAGCCGAGACCGCGGTGACCGCGACGTCGTAATGCCCGTCCGGCAAGGCGAGACGGTAGCTGAAGCTGCCGTCGGGGCGCAGGAGGATGGGCTCTCCGGTGATTGCCACCAGGGCGTCCGGCTCGGTCGCGCCATGGATAACGAGTTCCGCATAGACGTTCAGCCAGAAGTCTCCTGGCAGCGCGCCGCCGCCCACAGGGGCCGCGGCCATCGCCGGTTGGCCGCCTGCCGGGCTGCTGATGGCTTCACCGAGACCGGCCAGGCTCGACTGGCCCGATTCCACGGCGGGCTGGGGGCCAACCTGGATGTGGGCCAGGGGTTGGAGGAGCGCCGCAATCTCCGCCGAGTTGGCTCCGACCTGAGAAGGCTGCGCATGGGTCATCGCGTGCTCGACGGCGGCCTCTTGCAAGGCGGCTGCTGGCGGCGGCACTGGCCGCAACCGGGCTTGCAGGTCGGGGAGACCGGCCACGAGGTCCGGGAGGGGCGCCTTGGCCGGCGGCTGAATCGGGGCGGTTGCGCCCCGGCCGCCTGGAGCCGGCGTTGTGCTGTGTGTGGGCGCGGCAGCCAAGGGATCCGTCGTGGCAGCAACGCTGCCGCTGCCCGAAGGCGAGTCTCCGCCAGTCGCGTGTGCCTCGGCTGGTGGTTGGATCGTGGCGAACTGGACGCTCCTGTCTTGAGACACAGAGTCGGGCGGAGTGGTTACGACGTCGGAGGTGGCAAGGGTTTTCCACGGCCCGCCAGGCAACAGGCAGCCGAGTTCCGCGACATATTGGGTTTCGGCGCGCGGCACACAGACCGACCAATGCCTGGACTCGGGATGGAGGGGCATTTCAGCGGCTGGCGCTCCTGAAGCGGCGCGTTCGTAAACGCGCAGGACGAGATGCCCGCCCAGGGCCACCGCGGCGCAACGGCTCTGCTCTTCGGGGGCGACGTCCCAATGCGCATAAAGCCAGTGAGGGTCCCGCGCGGCCAGGAGCAGCGTTCGTGTGCCGTAGTTTTCGGGCAAGCCCGGGGCTTCGACTTCGAGAGGCTCGGCCGGGGCTGCCGGTCCAAGAGCATCCTTTTGGCCGTGGCTCACGGCGGGCTCCGGCGCGCCCGATTCATCGCCCTCCAGGAGGATTGGCGGAAGTCGGAAAGGCCGAGGAGGCAGCGGGGTTTGCGCTGCTTCCGCGGCCTTGCCGGATCGCGATTTCTTCTTCTTCATACAAAGACCCCGTTTGCGTGAGTGGCTTTGGGGTCAGTCGGTCGGGGAGACATTACGGTGTTGAGTAAAGCCGTGCAACCGTGAAAATTGGCGCAAGACAGCTTGCCAGCGGGGCTGGAGAAGTATTAACTCAGACGCACCTGATGAACCGCCCTAGACAAAACGCTTCCTCGAAGTCAGAGGGATCGGCGCCGTTGATTTATGTCGTGGACGATGAGACCGTGCTCCTGGAAATGGCGGCCGTCATCCTGAAGGGGCTGGGCTACGGCGTGGAGACGTTTCCCGACGCGGAAGCTGCGTGGGCCGCCTTCTCCGAGGCCCGGCTGCGCCCCTGCCTTGTGATTACGGATTACGCCATGCGCGGGATGACAGGGTTGACGCTCATCGCGGAGTGCCGGCGCATGGACCCCGGCCAGAAAACGATCTTGGTCAGCGGCACCCAGGCCGAGCATATTTTCCGCGATGTGCCCTGCAAACCGGACCGGTTCCTGGCCAAACCCTATCGGGCTAAAGACCTCATCAAGGCGGTGGTGGCGTTGGTTGGGCCCGCGTAGGAAGCAAAGGCCGTTTTTTGAGGGCGCCGAAGCAGCCGATCAGGGCTGGCTGGTGATTCGGGACCACTCGACATTCTGGGAAGCGGCGTAAATGGCAAAGGCCTTTTCGTTCTGAATCAGCACGGCCCGGACGACGCTGGAATCGTCCGCTCGTCCCATGTTGAGCACGGTATCCGGAATGATGCCGACCTTCTTATGCGCGTAAATGAGGGCGAACACCGCCTGAGCGAAGGGGATATAGGGCAGGTCCCTGTAAGCGCCTTCCGCGGTGTCCTCGACGGCATTGGCCAGGAACTCCAGTTGGTCGACCAGATGCGGGAACAGAGGCTCGTAGATCTGGGTAAACTCCAGCTTCCACTGCGGCAGGTGCCTCAGCATCTTCTCGGTAATCGCCGGGGTGATTGAGGACGCCCCCCGATTTACAAAATCCACGATCTCGGCCATGGGGACAGTTTACCGCAAAGCCCCGATCCAGGAAAAGACAAATCTGATTCCCGGCGCGGCAGGCTACCGGCTCAGGCGGTGGAAATGGAAGCGGGCGGGGCGGGCGCCCTGGCAATCCAACTGGACGGTGTAGAAGCCGCCGTCTTTGAGCAATTCGAGGCCGGCGAGGGAGGGGCAGAGGCGCACCCGGAACGGGCGCCACAGGCGGGCCTGGCGCAGGGCGGCGGTGTATCGGGCGGCGGTATGGCCGAGGAATGGAAGGGAGGGCATGCCGGCCAGCAGGCGGCTTTGGCGAAGCACCACTTGGGAATGCAGATGGCCTACGATGGTATGCTCGATTTGCGGCAGCCTGGATTGCACAGGGTCCTCGCGCAAGAGGAAGGGCAGGGCGGAGGGGTCATGGCAGAAGAGCAATACACGCTGGCCGGGCTGCAAGGCGGCGAAGGCGCGCCGTATCTCCGCGATATGCCCGGCCCTGAGCCGCTCCCATTCCGGCCGTTCCTCCGGCAGCGTGTCCGCCTCGAATAACGGCAAGGCCAAGAGAGAGGAAACGACTCCCATCAGGACATAGTTGCCGAGGGTCGTTTGCCAGAAAGGCGCCAACTCCAGTTCCCGGGTCGCCCGCTCCCAACTGGCCAGGCGCATGCCACCCCGCATTCCGAAAAAGCTGACCTTGCCCAACTCGTGGTCGCCGAGAGTGGCCCGCAGGCTCGGGCCGAACCGTTGCCGCAGGAGGGCCAGGCATTCCCGTGCGCTCTGGCAGGCGGCGTCATCGCTGACGCCGACGAACCTCGAATCGCAGGAGTAGTCTCCGTTGGCGACGACAAGGTCCAGCGGCCCGGCCTCGCGCAGGAAGGCATCGAGGAGGTGGTTCTGGCGCAAGGGCCGGCGCTGCCAGATGAACCGCCGGCTGAGCATGAGGAGGACCCGCTGCAAGGGATTGCGCAGGTCGCGATATTCATAATCGTCCCCCCGCGCCTGTTCGGGCGCGCTGGCGTAATGAATGTCGCTTAGGATTCCAAGCGTGCGGGTCTCAGCCACGCGATCAAGGTGCAGGATGGGCCGCCGCTCCGTCAATGAGTTGCTCCAATGCCTGGAACAGGCCCCGGGCATCGGCCGAATGCCGCGCTTCACCCAAGGGCCGCACGAGGCCGAAACCGGTCCCGTAAGCCGGGCCGTTGGCAACGCAGGCGTCGGTCAGGCACTCGGCTATCTGCCTCTCCGCCAGTTGAATCACCCCCGAACGGACCCCGTCCACTTCGTATTTCCAGCCGACCAGCAGCGCCTTGGGGAACCAGCCGCGCAACTGGGCGATGATCTTGGGTGTCGGAACCAACTCGGCCAGCAAGACGCCGAGCCGGGTCGAGATTTTGCCCGCCCGGACTTCGCGCAGTTCCCCGGCCGCGTCCCGGCGCCATGTGCGGCCAAAAGCGAAATCGCTGACGGCCGCGGCGTGGAAGACGGCATCGACGGGCTGTTCCGCGAGGGCGCGCAGCCGCTCGATCAGGTCCGCGGTGGTGGTGAAGGTTTCGATAAGGCGCGCCCGGCGCTCGCCGCGCCAGGTGGCGTGCCGGCCCAGGAGGAGCGTTACTTCATGGCCTCGTTCAGACAGGAAGTTGGCCAACTCCGAACCGAGACGGCCCGTCGAGAGATTCGTGAGGCGGCGCACTTGGTCCAGAGGCTCGGCAGTCGGGCCGGCGGTAACGATGCAACGCATAAGGCTATCCCGGAGCGACGCGTTCGACGAGCATCGTGGCCCCGAACAAGCAGAGGAACACGAGGCTCAAAGCCCTGGGCACGTCCGCTACAGCCAGCCAGTCCACCAGGACGATGCCGGCCATCAGACCCGAGGCCGCGCGGGCAAAATCGCGGTCCACAGGCCAGAAGGCGCGCCGCAGGCAATAGACGACCCACAACAGAAGAACGGCGGAGAGTTCCAACCCGGGCATCCGGTAAGGGCCGGCATCCATGATGAGCGCCAGCAAGACCGGTGCGCCCATGAGCAGCACCGGCCAATAGTCGAAGTGGCCCAGGATGTTTTCGGGGCGAGGCAGACAGCGCGCGCCAATGACGTAGAGCGCCAATGCGATTCCGCACCAGATCGTCCATCCCTCCAGCCCCTTGGCCGAGGCCGTGGCGGCGGTGACGTAGAGCAGGAAACGGCAGAGTCCGAGGAGGACCGGGGAAAAGGTGACCAGCCGGTGGGTCGCGTTATAGACGACCGCGCAAAAGGCCAGGGCCAGCCCCACGCCACCGGTGGCCTTGCCCAATGCGAAGAGACACACTTCGCCCAGCAGCAGCCAGGCCAAGGCCCAGCGCAGGACGGCTGCCTCGGACACGGCTCCGGAGGGAATTGGCCGCACCCGGCGGAATTGGCGGTCGTACCTCGCATCCAGAGCGTCGTTGAGGAAGACGCCGCCGAGGTAAAGGAAGGTGACGCCGGCGAAGAGCAGCGGCAGCCTCGTTACGGGGCCGGCGCCGCTGAGCCACCAGCCCGCCAGGCAGTTGGACCAGACCGCCGGCAGGGTCGAGGCCCGGATCAAGGCCAGGAGAGTGCGCAGCGCTATCACCGTTGGAACCTGATTTCCGCCGAGCGCCCGTGGGCATCCAAGCCCTCGAGTTCGGCAAATTGGCGCACTGCCGGCAAGGCCCGCCGCAGCGCCCCTCGGTTGTACTCGACCACGCTGGTGCGGCGCTGGAACTGGTCCACAGTCAGCCCGGCGAAGGAAGCCCCCGCCCCGCCGGTCGGCAGGGTGTGGCTCGGTCCGGCGACGTAGTCGCCCAGGACGGTCGGTGAATAGGGGCCGAGGAACAGAGCGCCGGCGGTCACGATTTGTTCCGAGACACGGCGCGCGTTGCGGCATACGATTTCGCAATGTTCGGGCGCCAACCGGTTGGCCAGCGCGATGCCGTCATCGAGCGTCTTGAGTTGGACCAGCCATCCGTTTCGTTCGAGGGCGCGTTCGATGAATTGACGCCTTGAGAGCCTTGGCATCTGGCGGGCGATTTGCCGCTCGACCGCCTTGAGCAACCGGCCGGAGGGGGTCAAGAGCCAAACCCGTTCGTGTCCCGAGCCGTGCTCCGCCTGGGCCAGAACATCGGCGGCCACCAGTTCGGGCGCGGCGCTGTCGTCCGCCAGCACCAGAAGTTCGCTGGGGCCAGGCAGCAAATCGATGGCAACCCGGCCGACGACCAGGCGCTTGGCGGCAACGACATACGCGTTGCCCGGGCCGAAAATCTTTTGCACGCGGCCGATTGTCTGGGTGCCGTAGGCCATCGCGCCAATCGCCTGCGCCCCGCCAACCCGGTAAACGGCGGTGGCCCCGGCCGCGCGCGCGGCAAACAGCAGGGCTGGATTGAGGCTGCCGTCTTTGCCGCAAGGGGTGCAGACGACGATCTCCGGACAACCCGCCGCCTTTGCGAGCACCACGGTCATCAGGGCGGTCGAAACCAACGGCGCGGTGCCGCCAGGCACATAGACTCCCACGCGATGGAATGGGTCGAATTTCTCGCCCACCGTGGCCCCGTGCGAGTTGCGGGTCTGCCAGCTCTTTCGGAGCGATTTTTTTGCGAAGGCGGCGATATTGGCCTGCGCCTCCGCTATGGCCGCCCGGAGAGCCGCATCCGCCTTGAGGGAAGCGGTGAGGAACTCGGCCTGGGTGACGGCCAGTTGGCCGGCGGCCAGGGTGGCGCCGTCGAAGCGTTTGGTCAGTTCGAGCACTGCCTGGTCGCCACGAGCCTGGACATCCTCGAGGATGTCCCGCGCTCGCTGCTCGATGGCCGGATCAAAGAGGCTGGACGGCGCGCAGAGTTGGCTCAGCCGCGCGGGGAAGCCGCGGTCCGTGTGGCGGATGACATTCATGAGCGCCGAGGTTATACCCAATGGCGCCCGCCCGTCCAGTGCGCTCCTCGCGCCCAAATCCTCGCCTAAGATGTTTTTGAGGAACCGCGGAATAAGCGGAATACGCGGAAAAGGAATGGTTTTCCGCGTATTCCGTTTATTCCGCGGTTCTCTATCTTCTCTGGATTGGCATGAGATTTGAGGGGCTTTGATTCTCCTAATCTTCCTTGCATCCGAAGGTCATTAGGCGAGGATTTGGGTCGCGCTGGGCCGGCAAGGTCATCCTCCGATTTTGGCGTTGAGGCCAAGGTCCTGGAAGATAGCGAGGGCGGCGGCCATGGCCTCCGCGGACGGCGGTTTCACGCCGGCCAGGAGGTTCGCCCGGCCCAAGCGGGCAAGCTTTGGCAGGCCGGTCCGATGGAACGGCAGGAGGTTGATCTGCCGCACGCCGGGGACGGAGCCGGCGAAACGGGCGAGGGCTTGCAGAGCCGGCGCATCGTCATTGACGCCCGGAATGACCGGGATGCGGACCCAGATTTGGTGGTGGACCCGGCCGAGGGCGATGAGGTTCTCCAGGACGGGTCCGTTCGGGGCGCCGGTGTACTGCCGGTGTTTTGCCGGGTCCATCATTTTGAGGTCATAGAGGAAGAGGTCGGCCAGGGGAGCGGCGGCCAGCAGGTGCTCCAGGGGCGCGAAGCCGGAGGTGTCCACGGCCGTGCGGAGGCCGCGCGCGCGGCAAGCCCCGAGGCAGGCCCGCAGGAACTCGAATTGCTGGAGCGGCTCCCCCCCGGAGAAGGTGACGCCGCCGCCGGATTCGTCATAGAAGATGCGGTCTTGCCAGACAGCATCGAGGACTTCGGAGACGGTCATTAGCTCTCCGGCCCACCGGCGGGCCTGGGCGGGGCAGGCGGCCACGCAAGCCCCGCACAACAGGCAGCGTTCGTGGCGGGGCGGCAGGGCATCCCGGCCCGGGATGGATGCCCCGAAAGGACAGGCGCGCCGGCATTGGCCACAGCCGAAACAACGGTTCTCCAGGACGAGGATTTCCCGCCGGGGCGAGACGCCTTCCGGGTTGTGACACCAGGCGCAATGCAACGGGCAACCCTTTAGGAAAACGGTCGCGCGGATTCCCGGCCCGTCCTGGACCGAGTACCTCTGGATGTTGAAGACCAGACCGTTTTGCATGGAGAAGAACCGGATTGGGAATTGATTATCGAGAATTGGTCATTGGTCAACAGCCAGATATTAATGACGGGTGGCGGACTTTGGAATCTCAATTTTCGACAGACCTCAGTGCATGCGCCCGCGAGGGATGCGGGGGTATGGATTAGGCTTGGTCTGGGGCTGCCGGCTTTGGTTTAATTGACGGACATGAACAAGCGGCAGGCAGTCATTCGAAGGGAAACCAAAGAGACACGGATTGGTGTCAAGCTGAACATAGACGGGAGGGGCAAGGCGGCGGTGCGGACGGGGATCGGTTTTTTTGACCACATGCTGACGCTCTTTGCCCGGCACGGTGTAATGGACCTGGAGCTGCGGTGCCGCGGGGATTTGGAGGTGGACGCGCACCACACCGTGGAGGATTGCGGTTTGGCTTTGGGCCAGGCCTTTGTGAAGGCCCTGGGGGACAAGGAGGGGCTGCGTCGATACGGGACGGGTTTTGACCCGCGCAATCCGTTCACGGGTGAGGCCTACGTGCCGATGGATGAATGCCTGGCGCGATGCGTGATTGATTTCGGAGGACGCCCCTGCCTGGTGTGGCGCGGTCTCAATGACTTGGCCTACCGGACGGTCAGCAGGGAGGAGAGAAGGCAGGACATGTCCACCTTCTTTCGGTTCGGGTTGGCGCGCGAGTTTTTCCAGGCCTTTGCCAACGAGGCCCGATGCAACCTGCACGTCGAGTTGCTCTACGGGGATGAGCCGCACCACATCGTCGAGGCGCTGTTCAAGGCTTTTGGGCGGGCCGTGGACGCCGCCTGCCGGCACGATCCGCGGATGGCCGGCCAGCTTCCGACCACGAAGGGGAAACTCTGAACGGGGGTGAATAGGCCGCCAGCGTGGACCGTCGAATGAGTGGACAAGAATATGGGCCGGAGAATGACCCGATGCTGGTGCGAGCCGCCCAGCGGGGCGATATGGTTGCTTTTGAAGAGTTGGTGTTGCGGCATCGGGACAAGATATTTGCTCGCGCCTTGAGCATGGTGAGGAACGAAGAAGAAGCGGTTGATCTTTCACAAGAGGCATGGGTCAAGGGATGGCAGCGGTTGCCGCAGTTTCTGGGCGAGTCGAGTTTCGGCACCTGGATGACGCGGATCGTCATCAATCTGTGCCTGGACCACCTGCGCAGGCAGAAACGGCAACGGATGGAGTCCATTGAAGCGATCAATGAAGAGTCCGGGGGCGTCGAGCGACAGATGCCTGTGGTCACGGTCAACCCGACGGCGGGGCTGGAACGGTCGGAATTGCGGGAGCGAATCAACTACGCCCTCGGCCAGTTGTCTTATGAGCACCGAACGGTGCTGGTGCTCCATGAATTCGAACAGATGGAATATAAAGAGATTGCCAAAACGATGGGCTGCTCGATCGGCACCGTCATGTCGAGGTTGTTTTATGCACGCCGGAAGATGGCCGGGCTGCTGGCCGGCTTGAGGAAGGAAGGTTTGAGATGATGGACTACGATTCACAATTGAGGCTCCAGGCCTGCCTGGACGGGGAGTTAGAGGCGCGGGAGGCGGCGGAGTTCGAGGCTTGGTTGACAAAGGACCCCGAGGCGCAGGCCCTGCTGGAGGAGCTGAAGATGACCAGGGGGGTCTTGGCCGGCTTTGAGGCTGGGGTCAAACTGCCGGAGTCGCCCGAGTTCTTCTGGTCCAAGATTCGGCGCGAGATTGAGCGGGAGCCAAGGCATGCCGCAGAGTCCCGGGGGGCCTCTCTTTTCGCGGGTTGGCGGCGGTGGCTGGCGCCTGCCGCCGGGGCTGTGGCTGCGGGGATGGTTGCCTTGCTGCTGCTTGCGCCGTCCAAAAAGCAAGGCCCGGAGGTTGAAACTTCCCTGGCCGATGCGGGCGCGTTTACTTATTACGACTTCGCGGCGCGAACCACGCTGGTATGGCTGTCTTACCCCGCTGAGGAAGAACTTGCCGCAAACGAGGAGGGGGATACACTGGAGTAGTCCATGAGACTCAAAGCGACTTCGGTGTTCCGGCTCGCGTGGCTTTTGGCCGCCGCGGGCGGGCTGGCGTTGATTGCGTCGTCCGGCGGGGCGGCGGAGGCCAATCTCAAGCTGGAGGCCCTGTTGATCTGGGGCACCAACGACACCCATTCCTCCGACCCGGCGCATAAGCCGGTGACGCCGGAGGTGAAGAAGAAGCTGCAGGAGCTTCCCTTCAAGTGGACGAGCTATTATGTCATCAATCGCAAAGTTGTCGAAGTGCCGCCCAAGGGTTTGTCCAAGGTGGCCATTAGCGACAAGTGCGACATCGAGGTCAAGAACCTGGGCAATACGACGGTGGAGGTTTCCCTGTTTGGCAGGCGGGAGCACGTTTTGAAACGCACCCAGGCCCTGCCTAAAGGGGAAACGCTCGTCCTCGGCGGCAACGCCCCCAACTCAACCAGTTGGTTTGTCGTGCTCGCGCAGACCGAGGCCGCGGTCACGCCCGACCCTCCGCAGACCAATTCGGCGAGCAAGTAAAAGGGGAACGCGGAGCGTGCCGAGCGTCGGAGCGCGCGGACCTCGAGCCCGCTGCGACGCTCTCCCGCTCGACACGCTCGCCCGCTTCCTACCCTCCCGCGCTGGCCAGTTCCTCGTTGGTGGCCACGTTGACAATCTTGAATTGCTCGGCATGGAGGGCGGGGTCCTTGCGGAAGGAGAGTTTGCCGAAGTAGCGTTTTTCCATTTCGATGAGGAGCTTCTCGTCCTCGGTGCGGAGGCGTTCGAGGATGGTGGGGTGGACGACGATAAGCAGTTGGAAATCGGATTCGTCGCGGGCGCGTTTCTTTAGGATTTCGCTGAGTTTGCGCTGGATTTCGACGCTCATGGTGAGGGCGCTCTTGACCTTGCCGCGGC
>CAZZFF010000093.1:0-24695 GCA_964653485.1 uncultured Verrucomicrobiota bacterium
GTAAATCACAGATTAGGGCCATCCCGGCCTACTTTAACGTTACAGTATAAGTCTCTAGCGCGCAACTTGGAATTGCAAGGCTGGCCTTGAAGATGTCAGACCCGCAATAGAACTCGCATGGCGCGAGAGTGGCGGCGGTCCACGGGTCACTTGGGCCCCTTCTGCGCATCCCAACGCCCCTGCCTGTTTCCCCCGTTCCACGTTCGATACCCTAACATTAGGGTAACTAAAAATACTTCGTGCCATTATTTCATTTTATGGTTTAATTTTGCGCAATGTGTAATCACGGCACAGAGCAGAATCAGCGACGGAACCATCTTCCCGCCCCTGGCCGCAGTGGTCTCGTGCCGCTCCGTGATGCGGCCGGGTGGCGGGACTTCCGAACAAACCACCATGAAAGCAAGAACCCCAGTACCCACCAGCAACGGAGCGGTCAGCCACAAAGCCAAACCCTCACCCTCAACCAATGGCACCGCAACGCGGCACCATCGCATTCGCCTCGAACTCGAAACCCCGCTATGGCAGTCCGTGTCAGCGAGGGCTGCGCAGAAGCATGACTCGCTTCCGCATTATCTGCTCAACCTGGCCTTGGCTGATATGGCTTCCGCCGGGACGGGCGCGACAACGGAACCCAACGCCGAGGGCGCCAGCAACACTCGCCCGATTGCCGGCCTCAAGGCTGAGTTCGTCTGCGATTCAAACACCTGGTCACCGAAGATTCCCGATAGCCTGTTCGTTGACACAGAGGACCGGCTTTACCTGGGGTTTGCAGATGAGCGGGATGTTGACGGCAACCAGGTTGCGGGGCTGTTTGACGCCGAAGGGCGGTGGAAGCCGCTGACCGCGGCGACGAGCGATGATGTCCGGCGTGTCACACCGAAGGAGGCCCTGGAGTGGTATGCCCGCGTCACGCCGTTCACCGACAGCACGACCGGGGATTTAGTCAACCTGTGCCGCATTGCCGCCCAGGCGATGCAGAACTGTCCACGCCCAACTCGCGACCACAAATGAAACGCACCGTTCCTCAAGCCACCGACCTGGACAAGCCGATGACGCCCGCCGAGTTCGCCAAGTGGATTGGGCGCACCGAATACTGGGTCCGGCGCCGCCTTGGAATCCTTCCCGGGGTAGTCCGAGAAGGCCGTCAAGCGGTCTGGATCTGGCCCCGTAAGTGGATGGAAGCGAGGACCAAATAAACCTTGCCCCGCAGACCAGCCAGGCCAATCTTGAGGCGCGTAGCGAGCGCCGGGCATCGAGCCAATCCTGAGCCGGAAATCACTTCAAGGGGTGCTCGGTTCTCGCAACGTAACGGTCTTGAGCCACTCTTCGCAGTGCTTTTCAAAGCTCCTTGAAGCCGTTTTCGCCAGGTGAGCAGTGGCCGACCCTTGGGCAAGCATGTTGCCCCAGCCCGGATTAACCGACCTGCTTGCAACCACGGGTCGGTTGCCGTCCCAAAGCTCAATCTCGACGGTCCTGTGCCAAACGTCAGGATCGTAGGTGAACCGCAATCGTAGGCAGTCCGCGCCCGTCTCGTTGACAAAAACAAACCCGTGTCGCTCCAGGCAGGAAACGATTCGAGGCGTGAACGTGGCCATACCCGAGGGCACGGGCTCGAGGAATACCGCCTTGGTGACTGCTCGGCCGCCCCCTGAAGAGACGTGACTGCCGACTGAGGAGCACCCAGCCAGGAGCAATGAAGCCAACCCGATAATCAACCGCTGCGCGATTCTGCTGTCCATAGTTCTGATGGCCGCAACTGCGGCACTTCGCGTTTACGTTCCTGAAAGGCTTGCAGCCATTCTGCCACGTTGGCCCCGGCGGAGGAAAGCAAGAACTGCACCCCGTCCAAAGTGGGTTGCGCCGATTAAACCGGATGGCCGCACCCCTGGCCGTCTTGGCGATGAGGGTTTGGCCGCACAAGCTTATGGCCAAACGGCTTTAATCTTTTTTGGGGGGTATGCCGCTGGCAATAGGTCGTTTGGACTGACAAGGAAATTATAGGGACGGCCAAGCCGGAGTTAAAAAGGTGAAGGCCAATTCTTGTCGAGTAGAGACGCCCCACATCTGCGACGCCAGGCCGCCCAGCCCAAAACCCCGGAGGCCCCCTGCCGGGTGGGTGGCCCCCCAGGGGGATCTGGACATTTCGACCGGCCAATCGTGAAGCCGCGCAACCATCCAGGCCGAGCCGGGCGCCGGCGTCAGGCTCCGGTTGCCTCCGCCTTCCACTCTTGCCAGCCCAGGCACCCGGTCAAGCCCTCGCGCAAGGCTGCGCGAGGCCCGACACCCTATGAAGGTAGGGTAACAGTCCCCCGTGTCTCGCGGTAATTCGAGGCCTTCTCCCGGTTCTCATCCAAAAACCCTCCGCAAAGCCCCGCCGATCCCCGACTTTCGGCCCTCGGTGGAGTGGTCCAACTGTTGCCCAACCGCCTTGCCTCTTCCGGTCTAATTTGCCCCAGCGCGGGCGGGGGTGAATTGCGCTGTGTGGGCACTCCCAGGGGCCGAATCGTCTGGCCTACCCGGCAAGGCGCAATGCGCCAAGGGCAAGGCGGCGGAGATCAAACCCCGTCAAGGCGAAGTTTGAGGAGTGCTGCCAAGGGGCAGGCTGACACAGCCTGACACAGATTCCGCCGGTTTTGCCCCCCTGACACGCTTTCGACACACCGCAGGTTTTTGACACGCCCTGACACAGGTTTTTCTTCACCTACTTGCACACAGACTCAAGAAAAAGCTTGCAGACATTGAACAAGTAACGTATAGGTAGGTGCAACGACTGACACAGACAGGCAACCACGTGAACCTATGGAAATCCGCCAAGACCCACACATTGCAGGTTCGAGCCCTGCCTCTGGAGCCAATTCGAGCTTGGTTCATCTTGGTTCAAATCCGAACTTCTTGGTTCACGACCCAGCAGGTTTTCATGATACTGATGAACCAAGTGAACCAACTCATTCGGGAACTTCCGGCTGCTCGTCGTCTTGCCTGAGCCCACGGCCTGGTGCAATTTCACCGGCACGACGCGCCACCAAACCGCATGAAATTCTATTTCATTGTCGGTCGCGCCAATGCTCCAACCCACGCAGGTTTGACATGGCAAAAAGAACCCTTTCCAGGCCGACCGTTATCGGTTAGGGTTGCTTTGTCATGAGCACGGTGGAAGACATCCAGGCCGCGATTCCGAAACTGTCGCGCGAAGAAATCGAGCGGGTTCGCGAATGGCTTGAGGACTACCTTGAGGACCAATCAGAACTGACCGAAGAAGTTAAGGCGAAGTTGGACCAATCGCGCCAAGAGATTGCGGCCGGTCAGTACACCACGCGCCGGACAGAATAGCGCCGTGGCCGCCGCCCTTCAGATTTGGTCGCCCACGTTTTCCAAAGCGTTTGATTCTCTTCCTGCTCTTGTTCGCGAGGCGGTGCAGCGCAGCGTTGACGACATGGGTACCCGACTGGAGAACTTCCCCCACAAGCGGCTTCAAGGTCGCCCGGAATTCAAGCTGCGGGTCGGGGATTACCGTGTGTTGTACGAATTCGATACGCGCCAGGGCCGCCTCTACCTCCACTATGCCGGCCATCGGCGCGACATTTACAAGCGAAGCTGAGTTGTTCGCCTCCTGAAAAACGATTTATTTTGCCCATGCCCGCGGAGCCACCTCAATCTTGGTTCAAACCCGAACTTCTTGGTTCACATCTGGTCTTCGGTTGGGTCGTCCGTCTTGAGCAATTCGCTGCCAGCGGGGCCTTGTGACTTTTCGAGGAAGAGGCCTTGCTCGGTCAGTTTGGCGCGGAGCTTGGGATGGACGTGAGTTCCCGGCCACTCGAGCAGAGTGCTTCCAAGGCCCCGGCAATCCGGGCCGAGCAAGCGCCGCACGCGCAGGGCGGTTTCGGCGTCGCCCGCATCGATCAGGACGGCACGCCGCATCACCAAGGAGCGGCAGGCGGCAAACCAGGAGCGGAGTTCTTCGGTTACGTTAGCGGGCAGTGGCTTGGAAGAGTATTTCTGAAGCAACGTCAGCGCCGCTTCAGCGGTGGTCCCCTGCGAAGCGGCCAGAATCACCCTGCGGCGGCTCAAGCGAAAGAGCGTGCCAACCCCGTTGCCGACGTGCTCGGCAAGGGGGGACAGTTCGACTTCGGCACTGAGATTGGGCTGGAGAAACACAATGTCGAAGTTGGGCTGGACGACGATGGCGGCGTCAGCGGCGGGTTGGCCGTAAGCCAGCTCAGCGGCTTGGCCAAAGAGGTATTTGCCGGCCGGCGAGAGGCGGAACCAGATTTGCCCGTCTTCGCGCAAGGTGGTCTGGACGCACCCGAGCGGGACGAGCCGTTGCCAAAAGAACTTCTCCAACGCCTCGCGGCAGATTTCTTCGATGGCTTCCTCTCGCAACGCCCGCTCGCTGCCGTCGTATGCGGAAGCGAAGCGGGGACGGCGGGCCTCCGGGATCGCCGGGTTTCTGAGCGGATGGCTGACGCGGGCGTGGTAGTCCAGGAAGGCGTTCAAGGCCACGCAGCCCTCATCCGGGGTCTGGCGCCATACGGAACCGAGCCAGGCGTGATGGTCAAAATCACCCTTTTTCATCTCGCCGAAACTGAATTGCCCGGGCATGTAACTGAGCGGGTCATAGGAGAAGTGAATCTTCTCCGGCTGGCGGCGCCTGATTTCGAACAGGAGTCCGGCCAGGCGGTTCGCCGCCGGCTGGGCGAGCCATTTTCGGTCTTTGGCGGTGGCGGCCAGCAGGCGCTTGGTGGAGCTGGGTTTGTCCTCAGCCAGCTTGAGCGATGTCAAGCAACCGATGGCAGTGGCAAGCCGGCTGCCGAATTCATGGTGTGCCTCCAACCAAGGAGGCAACGTCACGAACTCTTCGCGGAGTTTGTCTTCGATCACCTTGAAAAGCCGCTGGCCATAGCTGCTGCGGTTGATCCGGCACTCGCCGGTTGCGGCCTCGGCCAACACCCGGGTCATATCTTCCAGCCGAAATGCCACGCCGATGAGGTCCTTGCAAGGTTCAACCGCCGGCGGCACAGGCGCCGGCCGGTTCAGGAGATAGACAACCGCGGGGCAAAGGCCGATGACCGCCTCGAGAGAATCCTGGCGCAGCGCCGGGTAGAGCAGCATGAAGCGCAGGCAGGCCTTGAGCGCCGGTTCCAGCCCTGGGCGCAGGCGCTCCGGCAGGGCGTCAGGCAAGGAGAGGATCGGGACGGGTTGGACGGAATCCACCGCGCGACGCACGAGGCATTGGGCGGCCTCCCCAATCTCTGGGCTCGGAAACCAGGTGACCTTGGGCGGCTGTGAGGGCCGAGGCGACCATCTCCAGGACGACGCAGGCCGGCCCTGCTTTTCGACCCAAGTCAGATAACGCTCCTCCCAGCCCCGCACGTCCGCCAGATCCAGGAATGAGCGCGGCCAAGCCAGCGAGTTCCAGAACGGCTTGTTCCAGGACGAACGGATGGAGTCGCTCTCCTCGCGGATGTAGTGCTTGACCACATATTCATCGAGCAATTGTCGCGTCGGCTTATGATCGAAGAGGGGGAACTTGGCCAATTGGGCCATCAGTGCCCGAAAGGGGACGCTCGCCTGCGTGGGCCTGAGCCGGCCGGTCGAGACAGATTCGACCAAGCCCGATTGAAGCGCGAAGGCCAGGTCGCCGCCATACCCCTCTGCGGCGACGGTCGCGGCGTGGGAAGGTACGGCCAGCAGGTAATGGCGGCGGGCCGCTACAGAAAGTCTGTTCCAGACCGCCAGCCAGTGGAAGATGCAGTTCCAATCAGTATCGAAGAACTTCATGCTGGTTGCGATAACGATTCATCAGGGGAATCAAGCGTGATAATGCGGTATTCGTAGCCTTGTTCGCACAGGAAGAGCTGGCGGTTCAAGGCAAAGTCCTGCTCGACGGTGTCGCGGGAGACGAGGGAATAGAAATGCGCCTGGTTCTCGCCTGGTTTGGGCCGGAGAATGCGGCCCAGCCGTTGCGCCTCCTCTTGGCGCGAGCCGAACATGCCGGAAACCTGGATGGCCACGGCGGCGTCCGGCAAGTCCACTGAGAAATTCGCGATCTTGGAAACCACCAGCGCCCGGATCTCTCCGCGCCGGAATTGCCCATAAACGACGTCGCGCTTGGCTTGGCTGCTGGCGCCGGAGAGAAGCGGCAAGCCGATCTCTCGCGCGAAACCTTCCACTTGGTCCACATACATCCCGATGATCAGCACCGGCACGTCCCGGTGCCGATCTAGCAACTGGCGCACCAGCCGCAGTTTGCCCGGATTCTCCGAGGCGATGCGGAATTTGTGCCGCGCCTCGGCCACGGCATAATCCATGCGGCGTTCCTCAGTCATGGGCAACCGGATTTCCGTGCAGACGGCTTTTGCTATCCAGCCCTGCTTCTCCATCTCCTTCCAGGGCACATCGTACTTTTTCGGGCCGATGAGGGCAAAGACCTCGTTCTCCAAGCCGTCCTCGCGCACCAGTGTAGCGGTCAGGCCCAACCGGCGGCGCGCCTGGAGGGAGGCGGTGATCTGGAACACGGGCGCGGGCAGCAGATGCACCTCATCATAAATAATCAGGCCCCAGTCGCGTTGGTCGAAAATCTTGAAATGGGTGAACTCACTCTCCTTGCTCGGGCGGTGGGTGAGGATTTGATAGGTGGCGAGGGTGACGGGACGGACGTCCTTGTTGTCGCCACAGTATTCGCCGATGTCCTCTTCGGTAAGCGTCGTCTTGTCGAGCAACTCGGTCTTCCATTGCCGGGCGGCGGTGACGCTGGTGACCAGGATGAGCGTCGAGGCGCGCACCAGGGCCATGCAAGCCATGCCCACAATGGTCTTGCCTGCCCCGCAGGGCAAAACGATAACGCCCGAGCCGCCGCGTTCGGCGCCGCCCGCATGAAAAAGCTCGGCCGCCTCACGCTGGTAATCGCGCGGCGCGAACGGCCTGCCGGACAACGCCGCCAAGTGCAGGGCCAGCGGGAATTGCTCGCCGGCCAGGTAGCCGGCCAGGTCCTCGGTAGGGAATCCCAGCTTGATGAGGGCCTGTTTCAATCGCCCCCGTTCCACCGCCGCCACCTCGAACTCCAGCGGCGCTGGTCTGGCGCGCAGCAGGGGCGCCAGCGCTTTTTGGTGGGCCATTTCCTCGGCCAGTGGCAGGTCGCGCACTGACAGCACCAGCGAATCGCCGTCGCGCCGGGTCAGTTTGAGGCAACCATAGCGCGCGGCGAAATCCCGAACACTCGCCCCGACGTGCCCCGGCAGCGGATATTTCGACAGCCGCCGAAGTGCGCCGACGATGGTTTCGGCGGTGTCCCCCACAGCGCAGGCATTCCAGATGGAGAGGGGCGTGATACGGTAAGTGTGGATGTGCTCGGGAGACTTGACCAACTCGGCGAAGCGCGCCAAGGCGTCCCGCGCCTCCGCGTACAAAGGACTGTCCACCTCCACCAGGACCGTGTGGTCGCCCTGAACGATGAGCGGGTTTTCAGGATGGAACTCATTCACGCCACCCTCAATGTTTATGTTTCCAGGCGCCGCGTCAATCCCGCGCCTCTGCTACGCTGCCAGGTCACATCAGGCTGGCGCTCGACACCTCAATAGTGGATCTTAATGCCGCATGAACTGGAAGGCGCTACGGTGCTCGATTTGGAAGCGTGGCGAGTCTCAAGGGCCCGCCGAGACGCATGAACACATTGGAAAGGGGTTGGAGGATCAATGAAGCCCAAACATGGAAGCTTGGCGATGCCGCCCTCGCTCCGGGAATGGGCCGAGGACCAATCAACCAGGGCATTCCCAAAGGAGGACCCCGTCTTCCCTTACTCGCAGTTCTGGTGGAGGGCGGTCTGCTGCGTGCTCCTCTCGGGGCGCGTTAGACCCAAATGGGACAAGCTGTCGCCCAACCTGACGGACATCGAACGCTTTTGCAAGGAAGCCAATTTCAACCAGTATTATTTTCGGAACTCGGCGGACTTTCTCGTCGCCGGCGATGTGGTCACCCCCGAATTCAACGAGGTTTATAAACCCGGCAAACGGTTCCAGGACTTCTGGAGTCGGGACCTTGCCCGAATCGAGGCGGTAGCGACCAGCGCCTTGGTCTCCCTGATGAGCCACCGGGCCCGGCCTTCCAGGCGGCAGCCTGCGCCATTGCCCGCGAGCGTTCTTGGCCTGCTTCGCGGCTTCTTCACCGCCCTTGAAGGCAAGGCCGTGCGGGCAGACCGAATCGGCGCCGCGCTGCTGGCTTTCAGCGAGTTGCCGCAAGCGGATCTCGCCTCGTTCATGAGGGAGAACAAGCTCCGTTGCGACGACCTTTCATGGCGGCCTTGGCATGACGGCAAAGGTCAGGCCGCTCTGGTCAACGCACTCTACACCGCATACTGGGCGTATGAGACCACCGAGGACAAACAGGACTGGTTTTGTTTGAACCCGGCCGGACGGGTCATGCTCGGCCTGGAACCGGCGCCTCCCGCTCCGCCCGAGGTCAAGGACTTCAAGGC
Source organism: uncultured Verrucomicrobiota bacterium (assembly GCA_964653485.1). Classification (GTDB taxonomy): domain Bacteria; phylum Verrucomicrobiota; class Verrucomicrobiia; order Limisphaerales; family UBA8199; genus CAVQND01. Next base: position 8,471 of record CAZZFF010000093.1, read on the forward strand.
TTTGGCGGACCTGTCGGTCCTGGCGGGCGTGGATATCGATCCCAAGACCTTGGCAATTCTGTTCCGACGCTGCCGCACCGAGCGCATCGATAGCGTCATCCGATTCCGGCTGGACAAGACGGCACTGAAAGAGATGCCGGCAGTTGGTCCGCCGAGCCAGGAGTTGCTCCAGGCCTTGACCCCATGCGCCCCTCTGCCAGCCAACGTCCTTGACATTCTGGGAGACCGCGCCTTGGCGAGCGGCGGGGTCGTGTTTTTCCATTCCTGCTGTGCCTTGGTCAAGGCGGAGAGTCCGGAACTGCTTTCGCTCATCCGCACCCACCCCCGGCTCAAAGGCTATTTCGATCGCGAGGGACCGCCCGGTTACCTGGTCATCAAGGCTGGAGCCAACCCGTACCACTTTCTCCAGCGGTGCGAAGAACACGGGTTTAAAGTGACGTTCTTCTGAAATGACCCATGAAACCGACAATGGACCAACATCTCATGGCTCTGAATGGGGACGTCCTTAAAGGCTGGCTGCGCCGCATGGATGCAATGGAGAAGGGAAGCACGCGCAAAGAGCAATTCGTCCGCGCCATCGAGGCCCAACTGACAGGCAACCTGTCCGGCGTGCTGGCGCGACTCAGCCTGGAGGAAAAATGCCTGCTGGCCGAGTGTGCGCACCAGGGGCGCTTTGTCTCAGCGCGCGAGTTCGAGGCGAAGTATCGCAGCAAGTGCCCACTGCCGCGCTATCAGTACAGCTTCCGCGAGGAAGTGTCTCTGCTGGTGCCTTTCCTCAGCCTCCCGACATACCGCGGCGACAATGAGCCTGGCCTGCTGCCGGAGTTGGAAGCGCCCCTCCGCGCACTGCTACCCAAGCCAGAGGGGGTCAAACCGAAGTTGGTGGATCGGCTGCCCAAAGCCTGGCCTTCCGAACAACAATGCCTGGGAGGGGACCGGATTCGGCCCGTTCATCTGTTCGAGAGCGAGCGAATCGGCCCGGCGGAGGTGTCGCGCGTGCTCCGCCTGATCCAGGCCGGCAAAGTCAAGACCACCGATGCCAGCCGCCGGCCAACCGATGCCGCCACCCGGTTGGTCGCCCAGACGCTCATCGTGCCGGATTTCAGCCTCGAAGTTCCCGAGGGCGACCGGAGCGACTGGGAGAAGCGGTATTACACTGATGCCGGCGCCGTGCGGGCCCATGCCTGGCCGGTGCTCGCGCAGCAGTGCGGCTGGGCCAGGAGCAAGGCCGGCGTTTTGACGCTCACGCCGGAAGGCCGGGACACGCTCCAAGAATTCACGGCGGAAAAACTGCGCGACGCCGTCTCCCGCTACTTCACCAACAACGATTTCGACGAGTTGAACCGCATCAACCATATCCGCGGGCAGGGTGGCAAGGGCCGACGCCACATGAGTGAAACCGCGTCCCGCAAGCTCACCATCAAGAGAGCGCTTCGAACCCTGCCCGTCAATCAATGGCTTCATTACCAGGAATGCCTTCGCCTTGTGAATGCCCTGGGTGAGAACTGGGATGTACTTGAGAGTGACTATCCCGCGCTCTACTTTTTCGAACCCCAATACGGCTGCATTTCCAACCACGGCGGCCTCAACAGCCAGTTTCTCCGGGCAGTGTGCATGGAATCGTTGGCTACCCTCGGCCTACTCGATGTAGCCTACGTTTACCCGCATCGCCTCTGGCCCGATTTGAAGGATTTTTTGAGTGGAGATCTCCCGTTCTGCGGGCGCTATGACGGTCTGCTCTACGTGCGGCTCAATCCGCTCGGGGCCTATGTTTTGGGGGCCGCCGAGAGCTACGAATACCGGACCGAGGACAAACCGAAGCTCTTTCGCGTGCTTCCGAACCTGGACATCGTCCTGGGCGGGGTCCTGAACCCAGCCGACCGGGCGAGCCTGGAGTTGATGGCTTGTCCAAAGAGCGATCTGGTCTGGGGCCTCGACGCCGAGCGGATGCTCACCCACGTGGAAACCGGGGGATCCTTCGCGGAATTGTTTGGCTTCCTGGAGGACAATGCCGCTGAAGGTCTGCCAGACAACGTCCGGGTGTTCCTGCGAGAATTGGAGCACAAGACCGGGGCCTGCAGGAAGTTGCGCGAGGCGGTGCTTTTGGAGTGGACCGACGAGGTCCTTGCCCGGCTCATTGCCACGAGCGCGGGCACCAGCAAGCTCTGTTACCACGCCGGCGACAACCGGCTCGTCGTCCCGAAGGAGAACTTGGCCGCCTTCGGCCGTGCCATGAAGAAACTCGGCTATGCCTTGCCAAATCGGAGTTAAACCGCGGCGTCCAGGCTCTGGGTGATGGTGATGGCGGAGAGTGCCCCCTGACGTGCTTCAGGCCCTGAATATCGGCCGTGGGCCGCGCAGTCAACAAGGCCGCCGGCACGCCAAAGCAGGTCAGCACCTTATGGAGTGGACCAAGTGGACCAAGTTTTGCAGGCGACAGTGGCTTGGTCGCCCCGGGAAAACGTCCCCTAGACCGTCAGATCTTGGTCCACTGTCCAACAGGGATGCCGAGTTCTTCGAGCATCTCCTGCCAGCGGCTAATCTGTGCCTCCTCGTTCTCGCATCGAACTAGAAGCCTGAGCTGGCGTTCTGGAAACAAATGGGATTCGAGGGGAACTGGTGGACAGAGGACACAATTCTGAATCTCCGCCGGCAGTTCGAGGAGGTCCATTATCTGGGTGACCCGAGCCCGAGAAATCCCCTCTCTGGCCGCGATTTTGGCCTTGTTGAGCTTGGGATCCTCGTCCATTTGTTGACGCCACATCAGCGCCAACTCAAGCGGATGCGGACGCCGCTCGTGCGCCTCGGTTTCTTCCTCCTGCTCCCCGACAACCTCCTCGACGATATCGGCAGGAAAGGAAACGGGGGCGCAAACGAACGGGGACGCTCCCCACCTGGAAAAGGGTATCCCGAGTGTCAGGCTGAGGTCCCAGGAAGTTCGGATTCCACCCTTGCCCGCGGAGCCAATTCGCACGAATTCCGAACTTATTTCCCCGAATTTGTAACCCTCTGGAAATAAGTCACTTGCAAAAAGTGAAACGTTAACCAAATACCATTTAGTTCGGATTTTAACGTCGAACAGCCCTTTTTCCTTGGGTTTTGGTTCCGCACTTGGGTCAAAGTGTTTAACACGGATCTCCCGCAGGATGAGTTGAAGATGGCTCACAGCTTCGAAACATCATGGCGACGTCAGGCGAGCCAATAGTCACGATCTCGATTTGGCCTTCAAGCTGAGGCTTCGGATTTGAAGGTCCGCGTCGAACATGCCCGGGACCTCCCAGCCGATCGAGATGCCCAGCGGCCGGTAATCGGCGAGGGCCGGCGAACCCTGGATGAACCCCTTGGCTCGGGCGCGCTCCAGGCCATGACGCATCAAGGGCAGGAGGTCTCGGTCGAACGTCACCCACATGACCGCTAATAGGACCGGTAGGAAAGGACGGAAGCTGGATCTGATCTTCATGGGGTGAAACCGAGTTCCTGAGGAGTCCGGCGGGTAATGCCGAAGATGAACGTTTGGCCATCCCGGAAGCGCTGCTGCATTTCGAAGTTCTCGAAGGCGATGCCTCCAGGAATCGGGCGAGCAGAACGCCAGTAGGCGTAACGGCCGTTGACCACCACCTGCAGATCCTCGCCGAAAGTCCCCGCCTCCCTGGCCCAATACTGCGTCACCTTGCAGCCGGCGTAATGCCAGAGCTCCGTGCCGGCAAAAGGGAACACCGAGGCCGGGTTGTCCTCGTCATTGGTCACGGCGGCCAGGACCCGTCCATCAGCGGTTCGGCGCAGGCGAGACAAGGGATAGGTGCGGTGCGGAGCAAAGTCCTTTCCCTGGTAACCCTGGTAAACCCGAAGGCTGCTGACCACCTCGTCCTTGAGCCGGAGCAAGCGAGTGCGGGCCATGTTGCCCATGGTGGCCGTCAGGATGCAGTAATCCAGGGGCGCGCTGTCGGGTTCCTGGAACACGCTCAGCGCGATTTCGTCGGGCCGCTCGCTGCGCTGCTGGAGGACCAAGCGCACACGGGCGCCGTTGTCGAACTTCTCTACGCGCAACCCCACCTCGAGTTGCTCCCCGCCGTCGGGCAACTTCCGGAGGTTTCCCCGAGCAGCATTCGTCACGGCCATCTCGCCTGTACCTTCAGCCCAGATGCGTTTGCCGCCCCGACCGTCGAGTTGGCTGCGTTCGAGTTCACTGAAACCGCGGCGGCCATGCACGACGGGTTCCACCGCGATGAAATTGATGAGGTCGTAACGCGCACCGGCAAGGACCGGGTAGCCAAGTCGTATCAAGCCCCGCGGTTCGCCTCCCCGAAACCCTGCGGGCGCCACTGCCCAGAGCAACCCGCCCCGCAACCCCCAAACTGGTTGGTTGGTGCTCAACCCCGGCCGAACCCAATCGGCCCCGCTGGCCATTGCGGATGCCGCCAACAAAAGCCCAAGGATGAGCAGGCGATTCATCCAGCCCTCTTCGCTCGCGGGCTGAGGGCTTGCCCCGAGGGCGTGTTGGACCTTGAACTTCGTCACGCTCCCAGGATATGTAAGCGCGGCTCGCGACGCCATCTTCAGAATGCCTGCAGGCTTGAATCCTGTGCGGCTTTTCTTCAAACTGGGTCCATGAAGCTCATACGGGGCACCTCACACGGCCGGCGCATTCCTTGTGCCGCGATTCTCGCTGGCGCGGCGGCTATCTCCATCGCGGCCAACGCCCAACCGGAGGCCGGCCGATCGGGTGCGCCCAGGCCCGACCTCGTCGTGCCGCTGGAACAATCGGCCAGCCGTGGCATTACCACCCGGGATCCTTCGAGCATCGTGAAATGCAGAGAAGATTACTGGGTTTTCTACACGGGCCGGGGCGTGCCTTCGTACCGTTCCAAGGACCTGGTGAAATGGGAACGGGGGCCGGCCGTATTCAAGAAAGCGCCGGAATGGATTGCCCGGGTCGTGCCAGAAAACCGCAACCTGCAATATTGGGCTCCCGACATCATTAAACTTGGCGACCGGTATCTCCTTTACTACTCGGTTTCGTCGTTCGGGAAGATGACTTCTGCCATCGGGCTAGCGACCAATCCCACTTTGGACCCGGACGATCCGGCCTATCATTGGACGGACCAGGGTTTTGTGGTGCGCACGCAAGAGGGGGACGGTTACAACGCCATTGATCCGTCGGTTTTTCACGACCTCGATGGGAGCCTGTGGCTGACGTTTGGCTCCTATTGGACCGGCATTAAGCTGATCCCATTGGACCCCCAGACCGGCAAACGCCTCGCGCCGGAGGAAAAACCGTTGGCGCTCGCTTTCAATGAATCCATCGAGGCTTCGTATCTGTGCCGGCATGACGATTATTATTATCTGTTTGTAAACTGGGGGAGCTGTTGTCAGGGGCCGAAGAGCACTTACAACATTCGGATCGGGCGCAGCCGTGCTGTCACGGGGCCCTATCTCGACAAGGCCGGTGTCGAGATGCTGCGTAGCGGCGGCAGTCTGTTTCTGGCAACGACCAACGGCCCGTTGATCGGCCCGGGACACGCAGGGACTTTGAACGCGCTGGGAAAGGACTGGTTCACCTCGGACTTCGAGGGGGACCTGCGAATGGATGGAAGAGCTACGCTCGCCATCATGCCGCTCCGTTGGGGTGCCGACGGCTGGCCGGAGGCAACCGTGAATGACGCGAAGCCGGCGGACCCGGCGACGAAATAGGCCGGGTCCCACCTCGCCCCTGACCCGATCTTTGTCCTATACGGACCAGGGCTACCCGCAGCAGAGTCCTGGAGGCGCATCTTCGCGTTGGTCATGATAACGCACCCAATCCTGCGTGCTGTCGGGGTTTTCGTCGCGGCCTTTCGCGATTACGGATTCGGCAGACTGCGTCGGCGGTGGGGCGGGAACCCGACATATATGGCCAGTTTTTGGAGCGGTGGGGCGTTTGCCTTCGCCACGGCGCTGGTGCGCTGGCTCATGGTGGGGCACGTTTAAGTTCCGGTCGCGTCATTTGCATAGGACGAGACACGTTGCGCAGGGTCGTTATTTCGCGGCCTTGCCGAAACGCACGTCACTCACGTAAGGCCCGACCCTCAGGTTCGCTTCGGCGGCCGTCATGGCTGGCTTCCCGTTCAGCCGCAGGTTGTCGAGCCAAACTCCCTCAACCGTGTGCCGGGCATCCAAGCCGTTGAAGGAAGATCGGGGGGCACGTTCGCCGGTGACGGACACGTCCGCATACGTGACGTCACGGACGTTCCCGCGCTCGGCGTCTTTTGAATAGGCATTCTCGCGGATCACGATCACCAGCAGGTCCGGCACATATTGAACTTGGCGGTCTGGCACGTACCGCTCGTCGGCGTTGCCTTGCATGCGGGGAGCGGGACTGACAGTGTCAGTCTCGACCCGGATGTTCTCATAACGGATGTCGTGGACCAACGCTCGGTCGCCGCACTGGATGTCCAGGGCAATGTGGGTGGTCCGGATGATGTCGCAGTCCTGGAACCGGACGTCGGCAATCTCGGGCGCCGAGGTTTCGGCCCCGATTTCCAGCGCGCGGCCCCAGTCGCACCAAAGGACCAGGTTCTGGACGCGCACGTTTCGAACCGGTCTTTCATGGAATCCACCCCCGCCCCAGTTGAGCCCTTTGAGCACGATGGCGTCGTCGAAGGAGCGAACGAAGGAGTTGCGGATGACCATGTCCTGGCTGTTGCAGATATCGATGCCGTCGGCGTTGTAGCGCCACAAGCCGACGAGCTTGACATTGTCGATCTCGACGTTGCGGCACCCGAAGGCGCTGAGGCACCAGACGTCCGGGTCACGCAGGATGACACCCTCGACCTTCACGTCGGAACAATCCGTCAGCCGGATACAGCCGCCGCCCTGGCCCCGTGCGTACTCGCTGGTATCAATGATGCCTCTGCCCACAATCCGCACGCCGGTGGCCCCTCTCGCCTCGACCGCAGTATAAACCACCGCTCCGCCGGCGAGGTAGAGGGTCTCGCCGCTCTTGAGCTGGATCTTGCCCGGGTGGTGAACGCCCGGCCCAAAGTACCGCACCCCGACCGCGTCGGGGGTGGGCACGCCGGTCTCCGGCGGATCGGCAAACAGGTGCAGCGCGTGATGCAGGCCGTCCAGTTCGACGGTTACTTGCCCGGCCTTCGAGAGGGCAAACGTGATGGTCCGGCCGTTCACCGCGGGGCGGATTCCGCGCGCGCCGGGCCGGACCAGGAGGTTGGTGAACGACTGCTTCGCAGTGATCTCCACCGACACAGGGCCGGACATGGCCCAATGGGCGAATCCAGCCAACTCGGTTTGGTCGAGGGGCCGCTGGTACCCAGGCCACACCTGGTTAAACGGCACGGCCGAGACCCGGCAGGCATAAACCGGAACCGGCTGGCCGTTGACGCGGAGATCGTAGTCCTCGCACAGTTTTTCCCCCGGCGGCGCCGCCCAGATCGTCGCCTGTGCAGCGGCCTGGACCAGCATCGGCGCCCACAACAGGGGCGCCAATATCGGGATAGTCAACCATTGCCGTTTGGCAGAGAAAGCCGTTTTCATTTCGCGAGACCGATTGTTGTGCCAGGCACGGTGGAGTTCAATGCAGATGATCGAGTTTGGCAGATTCGCTATATTATTGAAAGCAGCGTCCGTTCCGGGCGAACGCCAGGAATCTCCGAGGCGTGTAAACGCGCCTGGGCTGCCGGGCCATGCTCACTCATGAGTTTCAGGGGATGGGCGGTGGCGGACTGGAAGGAGCGCCGGATACGACATCGAGAGGCGCCACGTGATCGTCCATATAGACGACGTTCTTGCCGGATTTGGGCGGGCGGGGATGGAATTCCTCGTAGTCCAGCAGCAGGGGAGTCGTCTCAGGCGGGAACACCCGGTTGGTGCTGAGTTGGACACCGTTGTGGACCACTGGCAGGAACGCTTTTTCTGTCCGGGTTTCGTCGATGCGATGGCCGTTGAGGCCCGTGTTCCATTCGTAGCTGGAGCCCTCGGCGGTGAACAGGCCCACCTTGTCGGAGGGACATTTCAACACGGTCACGCCATTGGTATTGGTGCCGGCCGCGCGGCCGATGTAAGGGGCGAGCACGTCGCAGATGCGAGGCATGGGGCTGGCCGGATTGATCGGCTCGGTGGGCAGGATTTCAGCGCTGGGCAACCGGTTGTCGTTGTCCTCGGAATAGAGCCGCGTGGCGATGCCCAACTGCCTGAGGTTGTTCGTGCAGACCGCATTGTGGGCCTTGGTTTTCGCCCGGGCCAGCGCAAGTAGCAGCAGACTGGCCAGGAGGCTGATAATCGCGATCACCACGAGCAACTCAATCAGGGTAAAGGCTACAGATTGTTTATTCATAGCAAAATGGGAAGCGGAATAGTCCAGCTCGTGATCTACCGCTCCAGCAAATACTGGCGGGCCTGTTGGACCCGCTGCCCGGGAGTGAGATTTGCGAACCGTTCGTTCGGGTTGGGCCCTGGTCCTGGACCGCCGAGCCCCAGCCTCTGCCGACCAGGAGAAGGCCCGCTGAAGCCAATTCCCAGTTTCGATTTGCGGAACGCCAGATAGGTTGTCCATTTGCCATTCATGGCACGCGCCGTTCGGGCAGCAGAATCTGCGGTTGCCGCCAAATCCCGCGTGGCGCCGTTCGAGCTGATTCGGGCGCTCAAAGAGGTTTCTGCCACCAACTCCGCGGGCGACCACAATTCAATCCCCTCATCGGCGCCTCCTTGAAGAATAACGGGTCCCTTGGGGGTAACTCTGAACATCATGCTGCGTTGTCCGCCACCTGACTCCGCCGGACGACGGGGCGATCTGCTCTCCTGCCAGGAAGCGGAAGGACCAGTTTCCTTCGGCGTCTCCATTTTCCCGGGATCCCCATCCATCAGCAGTGGCGAATCAGATTCGGGGGAGGATTTGTCAAATTCCCTCTGTAATTGGTCAGGGCTCGGAAACACCGGTGCCACCCTCATCCAGCCAACCGGTTCAAGCTCGCCATCGCCGCGGAAGGCCGAATCCAATGCCTTGAGGGCGCGACTCGAGTCATAAACCGCGTAAACGCTGGACCATCGCGCGCCGGCTTGCTGGGCGATCCGGTCGAGGACGGAGCGGAGGGGCGCAGCTTTGACCCGAAGCGTGATGCGGGCGTCTACGCTCTTTTCAGCGCGGATCTTCGTCCCGATCTGGCTTTCTATCTTGCGAAGGACCTCGGCCAGCGGAACCTCGCGGACGTCCAACGTGACGAGTTGACGGTGGGCGCGCCAGGCGGCATGGCCGACCCATAGCCCCCCGGCGGAAAGCAAGATGCCAAAAGTCATTACCAGGTGCTTTGGTTTCATGGGTATTGATTAGCATTGTCAACAACTTCACATTTCCGAAGGCACTCTGCGTGAATCCACCCCGGCGCACCTCTAAAATGTGACGTACTGGTGATGAGTCGGGATAAAACGGTGACACGGAGTTACGGGTGCCGGCGCTCGCTTCGCCTAGGCGGCTCCGATGCGCTGCTGCAATTCCGAAAGGGTGCAGGTCATGCTCAAGCGCGCGCCATTCTTGAGGACAAGGCAGAACTCCCCCGGCGCGACCAAGGGCTCCAGCCGTGCAATACGGTTCAGATTGACGATGGCGGACCTGCTAACGCGCATGAAACCTGCCGGGCCTAGCCGGGCCTCCATTGAGGCCATCGTCTCCCGAACGATGTGGCCATCCTTCCCCGCATGCAGAATCACGTAGTTGCCCGCCGCCTCGACATGATCGATTTCCTCAGCCTCCACGAACAAAATGTGATTAGCAGACTTGACCAATATGCGCCTGCCGCCAAGGCCCGGAGGCCGTGGGCCGGCCAAGAGGGCCCCCAACCGCGAGTGCCCATCGGCGGCGGAACGCGCGGCGATTTGTTCGCGCACCCGTTGCACGGCCTTTTTGAAGCGCCCGGTCGTGAAGGGTTTGAGGAGGTAATCCAAGGCGTTGACCTCGAAGGCGCGAATGGCGTGTTGATCGTGGGCGGTGGTGAAAATGACCAGTGGCATCGATGCTGGATCGATGGCTTCCAGCACGTCAAAGCCGCTGAGCTCGGGCATTTGCACATCCAAAAACAGGAGGTCCGGTCGGTGTCGTTCCACCGCGCGCACCGCCGAGGCGCCATCCGCGCATTCCTGTACAATCTCCACGTCGGGTTCTTCGGCCAGAAAGGCTTTGAGCCCTTCTCGCGCGAGGGATTCGTCATCCACGATAATCGTCCGAATGCTCACGGCTCGATCGCGGCTGGTTGGCAAGTTGGCGCCCGTCGCAGCGGAATCGCCACGGTTACCACCGCGCCGCCTTGATGTCTGCAATTAAACTCTAGCCCCTGTTCGAGGCCATAGAGCGTCTCCAGACGCGCTTTCAAGTTTTTCAGGCCGATCCCGGTACCTTCGCTGTCCCCTCTCTGCCCACTGGATAAGCCGGTGCCGTTGTCCTCCACTGTCACTTTCAGACGGCTCGCTTGCGGTTGGATCACGACACGGACCAATCCGGGATGAAGCGAAGGCTCAATGCCGTGGCGAATCGCATTTTCCACCAGGGGCTGTAAGAGTAGTGCCGGGACCAGGCAGTCGAGGGTCTCTGACGGGATCACCTCCTCGAAACGCAGGCGGTCGCCCAAGCGGGTTTGTTGGAGTTGAACGTAACGCCTGAGGAATTCCAGGTCCTCGTGGAGCGTGACCTCCGCTTGTGTCGATTGGGAGAGAGCCAGGCGCAATAATTCGCTGAAAGAGGCCAGCGCGTCCCGAGCCGCCCGCACGTCGCGAACCAGGAGCGTAGAAATGGCGTTGAGCGCGTTGAACAAAAAATGGGGGTGTAATTGTGCCTGGAGCGCGCTCAGCCGAGCCGCGGTAAGTTGCGCCTCCAAGGCCTCCGCGCGTCTCTCCCGCTCCTTCGACTCACGATGGAGCTGGACGGTATGCACCAAACCGACCAAGCTCGCATAGACAAACAGGCTGAGCAGATCGAACGGCGCTTCCACGAAGCGCCGTCGCGCAGGGAACCGGCCATGAACGGAAGGGTTCAGACGCGTTGTTCGCCCATCCGTTATCCAGTCCCTCCCTCGATCAGGCCGACCGTCGGGAGGCGACATTCCGGGCGGTTGCTCTGCCAGGCCATTTGTCACCCCGGTGTCGCCTGGAACAGCCACAAGTTCATTAGGTTGACTTGAATTTCGGTTTGGACCTTGCGCTCGCTTGCCTTCCGCGCTGGTCCGCATGTAAACCTTCACGTGAACCGTATGCCACGAATCGGCACACACCCAGACCGTGTGAGTTGAGATCGCAAACAACGCACAACCGGCCAAGTGTGCCGGAAGGCTGGTGCGCCATTGGTGGCGCCCCCAGGGGAAGCGCCATCCGAGCAACGCCACATAGGGTGCCAGTAGCACCCAAGGGTAAACTCGATGGAAGTTCAGATCTGCCAGCTTGAACCAATTGACCATGCGGTCCAGAGGTGTTGCCCCTGTCGCCGCGCCGCCTCCAACTGACCAACTCGTGCTGATCATCGGCCTGCTGGCTCGATGCCATAGCCACCACACCGCAACCAGTACGAAAATGGTCCACCCGATGAAAAAAGGTCGCCAGCCCCGGCGCGCAGGCGTCGGTTTGGGCGAAAGGTTGCTGTACTCGCTCATCAGAACACCCGGGTTTTTATAGCCCGGTGACGTCAATAATCCAAGTCAAAGGAGATAGCAGGATCGATTCCCGGCTTGAAAACGACCGCCCAGTGACAAACACCCGATCGGGCGTGATGAAATGGTCACGCAGAGGTGCGAAACCTCATCGTGGTCCGTTGGAGAATCTGCCCAGAACGCGGCGGACCCCGGCGATGTTTGGTCACCGTAGCAGTCGGGTTAGTATCCGCTCCGGCGAACAGCAATTAGCCGCGGCGCTTGGACCGCCATTTCCGGCGGCCCAAGCCGGGTTCAACCTTCCACGAACAGCCTCCAATCGTTTACGCCATGCGGATTCCGAATAACGGCGCAGACGAGCAGTTTCTTCGGCGCGCGGGGGATGGACAGCAGCTTCAGGCCGGCCTCGTGCGGGAGGCGGTCGGCCTTGCGCTGGTTCACTTCCTTGGCCGACCAGACCAGGTTCTCCCAGGCATCCTTGCCGCCTCGGGAGCGGGGCACGACGTGGTCCAGGCTGCCCTCCTCCGGCCGCAGCAAACGGCCGGTGTACTGGCAGTCCCGATTCCGAATCGGGATCGCGCTCACGAATGGCGCGGACGCAGAGCTTCGGACGCTTCTTGGGCACATTGGCGAAGTTGACCGCCACGATGACGGTCGGCACGCGGATCTGGCCACGAACCGTATGCACCGTCTCGTCCTGGTCCCGACTCGGCAGGCTGAGCCACTCCTCCCGGGTCACTGGGCGCAGTGCTTCCGCGCGGGTGCCGTCGCCGCGCTCAATGTCCGGGCCGGTGGCCAGGTTTGTGGCCATCATGCGGAACGGCTCCTGCGGCGTGCGCACGTTGATGGCCTGCCAGTTGCGGTTGAGCACCAGCACGGTCGCTTTGGTCAATATGCTCATAAAATGCAAACGACCACCACCCCTCGGGTGGCTTCGGGTGGCGGGGTGTTTGTCCTTTGTCGAAACGGCTCCGGGGCAAATTGGCCGCCGCTACTGGTAACGCTCCAGGTGCTGGCGCACTGCCAAGTGCCCTGTTTCAGAGACAGGTGTGCGGACTTGCGCCACATGCCCAGAGGCACGCACTCGTTAGCACCGAGGGTCCTGGCGGACTGCCACGTCTTCGCTTGCCTGGTTGACATCCCAGAAATGGCCCACCAGGCCGAAGCTCGGCGATTCGACGGCTGACCCGGGTGGACGCTACTCGCAAAACGCCGGCGAGGCGGAGGTCTTCTGGACCTCAGCTCGCCGGGCTTTCTTCGGGGCCTTGGCTTTGCCGCATTCCTGGAAAAAAAGGTCTCCGAGAACACGAGCATCCGGCGAAGCCCCTTGGGCAGGAGACGGTAATCGTCCATCTCCATGACGCTTCTACCTTTCATGTTTTCCTTTCTGTTAAATGGTCCGCGTGGCAGGAGTTGCACTCTCGTGGGGCGATTCTGCCCGGCGGTTTACGAAACTGCCGCCGCGTGCAAACGCCTGTCGCTGCTGAGCCACGCCGGCGTAAAATGGTGGGTCGCCACGGTGCTGCCCCGTGCTCTGCGGTTTAAGAGACCGCTGCATCGCTGCAATGCTTGCAACCTGGTGGCCGTCCGCAAGGACCGCGACACGAAGGCGGAGTTGAACCGCCGCGGCCAGGCCTGTGAGGTCCTGGCCGGCACCGGGATTTCGCGTCGCGGGAAATGGCTCGTCGAGCCGATGCTCGGAGGGCGAAAGCTGGTCGAGCATCACGCACGGTCGTTCGGGTCCGCCAGGGGTGAACCCGTTGGAGGTCATGCCCACAACGACCGCCTTGGCGTCGCCGACGAACTCATCCCGATATTGCCGCAACGCCTGAGCCGGGTGGATATTGCCCGCCCAGGTTTCGCTGTCGGTGTAGGTCACAAAGGCCGAAACCCGCAGCTTCTTGCGGCGGGCCCAGACCATCGGCAGCGAGCAGTCCGTGCCGCCCATCGGGATAGCACGCACATTCTTTTACACCTTGGGGGCAATTAGCGTTGAGCCACCTGGCATCCGTGGCCGGACTCGCACCGGGTGCTGGCGCAGGGCCACCAGGTCGGCTTGAAGAGCCGGCTGCTCGTGGTGGCAGTGCGCTAGCACCTTTGCATTCACGGACAAAAGCCTCGGCCGCGGAAAAGGGAAACCACGGGGTTGCTGCTCGCGGGCAGGCATTAACCCCGTGAAATCCCGCCTCCATGGCGGTGATGGACGCATCAGCGCCGCAGCGCCCGCGTCTTGTAGGTGAGGACAGGTCGGAAAGTCGCAATCACAGAGATCAACCCGGCGTCGACCAAATCCTGAACCACGTCCTCGATGTTTTTGTAGGCGGCCGGAGCCTCCTCGTAGAGCAGCTCGCGCTGCTCGCAGATGACCCGGCTGCCCAGCGCCGTTTGAGTCAACTGCTGCGAGCCGAACCGTTCGCGCATCCGCAGCCGTGTTTCGCTCCGAGCCCACTTGCGCCCGGCGCCATGGGCCAGCGACCAAGCATGGCTTGCGCCATCCCCGGTCGGCTTGACCAAGTAGCTGAACGAACCGCGGGAGCCTGGGATAACCACCGGCCCGCGTTCGGCCGCCACCGCACCTTTGCGATGCACCCACACCGCTTTACCCTCGTTTTCGCGCCGGGTGATGCTGTTGTGGCAACCGTCCCAGAGGCATTCAGCCTCAGCGCCCAGCGCCTCGACAAAACGCCGGGCAATGAGGGCACGGTTGGCCCTGGCCCAGCGGACGGCCGTGTCGTGGTCCTTGAGGTAAGCTGCCGCGGCAAAGGACTCGGCCTCCCGGCCGTTGGACTGGTTCTCCTCGACGCAGGGGCGCAGAACCGATTCGCCCAGACCGCGCGAGCCGCTATGGACCAGGACGACCAGTTGCTGCTTGCGCAGGCCGAAGCGTTTGAAGGCCGCAGTATCCATCACTTCCTCGACGCGCTGCAGTTCGGCAAAGTGATTGCCGCCGCCGAGCGTGCCGAAGGCCTCGTCGAAATTCGTGGACTCCAGGTCGGAAGCGGCGAGAACCTCGCTTACCTCGCCTTCCCACGGATGCTCCAGGTCGAAACGCAGTTCCGCCCAACGATCCAGCTTAAGGTCCCGCTGGACGAGGTCGGTTTTGAACAGGGCCATTCCGCAACCGATGTCGCCCCCGATGAGGTGAGGGTAGATGAGGCCCTCGGTCACGAATGCCCCGCCAACCGGGCTGCCTTCGCCCGGATGCAGATCCGGGAATCCGGCCACCAGATGCATCCCCTCGAGCTTTGCCGCCGAGTAGAGTTGGCGGAGCGCCTCAGCTTCGATCCAGCTTCGGGGCGAGGCGAAAAGGCGCACATGGGCTTCAATCAGTGTATTCATGAGAAACGATGAATTAGGAACGATGAACGAAGAATGGCACGCACAAATGACCTCCTGGATAGGACCAGGGCGTTCGCGTTAGCGGTAATCACGTTTTGCGAACGGCTGCCGAAGGACGAAACAGGAAGAGTGCTCGGGCGGCAATTGCTGCGCTCCGGCACGTCGGTGGGCGCAAACTACCGCGCCGCCTATCGAGCGAAAAGCACACCGGATTTCATCGCGAAAATGGGCATCGTCCTCGAGGAAGCGGACGAATCCGGGTATTGGCTCGACCTCCTCTCTGCTAGGGGCAGGTGCAATTCCGACGAGACGGGGCGCCTTCGGAAAGAGGCCGAAGAACTCGTTGCCATTGCTATGGCGTCGATTAGTACCGCCCGCCAGAGATCACATCAGACAGCGGACGCGTAAGCTGACGGCGTTGCGCGAATTCCTCGTTCCTCGTTCCTCCTTCATCGTTTCTTCAGGCGCAAATGTGCCACCGCGCGCGAATGCCGGCCGGACCCTCGCCGTCCCCAGGGAAGGTGGTTGCAGAGCGGTCGCGCGGGGGCAGCACCGGAAGGGCCTGTCGGTCGCTCTTACTGCGGGTCCCGGTGTCCACCAGAGCGGGTTTCTCTGATCTGCGTCGTAGCCATCGCGGCAAGTATTGGGCAATAGTCATAGCGGTATCCTGGGGTTAAGCGGTTACGGTTTGAGATTGGCGGAAGGGTCCTGGCGGACTGCCACCAGGGTAACGCTCCCGGCTCCGGAGTCCGGACCCTGTTTTCGGGACAGGTGCAGCCAGGTGCTTGCGCACGGCCACCATATCTGCCTGCCTTCCGCAAAGTGGCTTGCCGAGCCGTAGCTCGGAGAGCGAAGGTTGGTCAGGGTGGCGGGAGTTGCACCCTCAGCCTTCCCGCAGACAATCCCGATTCCGAATCGGGACTGATTGAGCTACGGATCCGAAATGGTGGGAGGTGCTGGTAATGCTCCAGTCGTCACTTCCGACGTTTGTTTTGCGACACCGGATTTACAGGCCGGCAGCCGGAACACCTCCCAAATTGGTAGCGGGGGTGGGAGTCGCGCCCACGGAGGCAGAGCTTATGAGGCTCGCCTGAATCTCATTCTCCCCGCAGTGAAATGGTGGAGACCGACGGGTAACGCTCCCGTTTCACCCTGCTAGCAAGGCAGGTGCATCACTCTTCTGCCACGGCCCCACAAATTGAAAATCTGGCAAGCCGCCCTGGTGCTGCCCCAGGCAAGCTGAGTTTTGGAGACTCTGCTGC
>CAZZFF010000094.1:0-24342 GCA_964653485.1 uncultured Verrucomicrobiota bacterium
TACAGCTTTGTGGGGGCTGAGCGCGAACTGATCCAGATGATGGCTTACGAGCCGATGGTCCTGCTCACCGCGGTGGGCATGTACATGGTCACCCGCAGCTTCCAAGTGCGCGAGATAGCCAGTTACCCCGGCGTGCTGCCGCTGGCCTTGCCGGGGGTGTTTCTTGGCTTTCTTTTCACGCTCGGAATCAAGTTTCGCAAATCGCCGTTCGATTTGTCTTCCTCCCACCACGCGCACCAGGAACTGGTCCGGGGAATCACGACGGAATTCTCGGGTCGGACGCTGGCCCTGATCGAGGTCGCCCATTGGTATGAAAGCGTGTTCTTGCTCGGATGGGTTTACCTGTTCTTTGCCTCGTTCCCCCTGCTGGGCCTGGTGGCGGCCGGGTCCGCGTTCGGGTTGCTGATTCTGATGGACAATGTGTTTGCCCGTTTTAAGTGGCAGTTGGTGCTTAAGAGCGCCTGGGTGGTGGCGGCTGTATTGGGCTTCGGGAACATCCTGGTGTTGTCGTTCATGCATGGAGCCAAATAGTATGCTCGGACTCAAACAATCTCCCTGGATCGTCCACTACGACGCCTCAAGCTGCAACGGCTGTGACATCGAGACGCTTGCCTGCCTGACCCCGCTCTATGATGTCGAGCGCCTGGGCGTGATCAACACCGGCAACCCCAAGCACGCCGACATCTTCCTGGTCACGGGTGCGGTTAACCACCTGAGCAAGGAGGTCATCCGCAACATCTATAACCAGTTGGCGGACCCTAAGGTGGTCGTCGCCGTGGGCATCTGCGCCTCCAGCGGCGGCATTTTCCGCAAGTGCTACAACGTCTCCGGCGGGGTGGACACCGTGATCCCGGTGGATGTGTATGTGCCGGGCTGCGCAGCCCGGCCGGAAGCCATTATCGATGGCGTCGTCCAAGCCCTGGCCGTGCTCGAAAGAAGGCGCAAGGCTATGACGGCCGCTCCCCAACAGCTTGCATCCGACAATTCCTTTAAAACCGAACCATTATGCCGCTCATGACTGAAAGACAAACTCTCGAATTGATCACAGTCGAAACGCTCCTGGAACGCGTGAAAACACTGCATACCCAGGGCTACCGGTTGGCCCAGATCGGCGCTGCCAACGTGCCCGGGTACTTGGAAGTGAACTACAGCTTTGCGCGCGAGGAGTGTCTGCTGACCCTCCGCCTCCAGTTGGCCGGCGAGGAACCGTGCGTGCCCAGCGTCAGCCACATCTACTGGTGCGCGGTCCTTTACGAGAACGAGATGCATGATCTCTTCAGGCTGAAAGTCGAGGGCATGGCTGTGGATTTTCAAGGCAAGTTCTATCAAATGGCGGTGCCCTATCCCTTTGGCAGCCGCAAAGCCCCGGTGGCCAAACCGGCTCCGGAACCCAGGCCGGCCAAGCCGGCCGTCCCGGCGCGAGCCGCGGCCGAACTGGCCGTCACCGCTTAAGCCAGACAGGACGCCATGCCGCGCACAGTCATTCCCTTTGGCCCTCAGCACCCGGTGCTGCCGGAGCCGATCCACTTGGCCTTGGTCGTCGAGGACGAATTGGTCGTCGAGGCCCGGCCGTCGGTCAGCTTCGTCCATCGCGGCCTGGAGCGGATGGTCGAGGTTAAAGACTATGTCGAGTTTGTCTATGTCGCCGAACGCATTTGCGGCATCTGCAGTTTCATTCACGGTCAAACCTATTGCCAGGCCATCGAGAAGATCATGAACGTGCCGGTGCCGCCCCGTGCGCTGTACCTGCGGACGCTCTGGGGCGAACTCTCGCGCATGCACAGCCACCTTCTCTGGCTGGGCCTGATGGCGGACGCCGTCGGCTTCGAGAGTCTGTTTATGCACTCCTGGCGGGTCCGCGAGGCCGTGCTCAACATCATCGAAGCCACCACCGGGGGCCGGGTCATCTTCGGCACCTGCAAGATTGGCGGAGTTCGGCGCGACATCCCCAACGAGCGGCTCCAACAGATGCTCGGGGAACTGGATTCCATCGAGAAAGACACTCGCGAGATCACCAACGTCTTCCTCAACAACCGTTCCGTTGCGGGACGCTTGCGCGGGGTCGGCGTGCTCTCCCGCCAGGACGCTCACGAACTGGGTTGCGTGGGTCCGACGCTGCGCGCCAGCGGCGTGGCGCAGGATATGAGACAGTTGGGCTACGCCGCTTTCGGGGATTTGCCCGTCGAACCGATCACGCGCAACGAAGGGGATTCCTACGCGCGCTGCGACGTCCGTTGCGCCGAGCTGTTCCAATCCATCGGCATCATTCGCCAGGCGATCGCCCGCATGCCCGACGGCGCTCTCGATACGAAAGTCACCGGCAATCCCAATGGCGAGTTCATCGCCCGCACCGAGCAGCCCCGCGGCGAGGTCGTTTATCACATCAAGGCCAACGGCGCCAGGAACCTCCAGCGGTTCCGGGTTCGGACCCCGACCTTCGCCAACCTGCCGGCGCTCTTGAAGTTGTTGCCCGGCTGTCAATTGGCCGATGTGCCGGTCTTGGTGCTCACCATCGACCCATGCATCAGTTGCACCGAGCGATGACCCGGCACGGTCAACCGTCTGCCGCGGAAAACAAACTGGAATGAATCTTATGGTCAGTCTTGCAATGCCTCGGTTGGTGCTGAAATGGGTCGCGCGAAAACCGTCCACCAGCCGCTATCCCTTCGAGCCGAGAAAGCTTCTCCCAGGCTCGCGCGGACACTTGACGTTTACGAAGGATAGTTGTGTCTTTTGCGGGGTCTGCGCTAAAAAGTGCCCGACCGGCGCCCTGATCGTCAATCGCGCCCAAAAGGAATGGACCATTGATCGCCTCCTCTGCATTACCTGTGGTTACTGCGTTGAGGCCTGTCCGAAAGGCTCGCTCGCGCTTGCCGCCGAGCATGTCACGCCGAGGGCTACGAAGGATCGCGAAGTTCACTGAATTTCGTCGCCTGCCTTGCGAACCTTCGCGACTTGCGAAGATTCGTCCGGTTCATTGAGGCTTCGTTACGGAGAATCCGCCTCAAAAGGCGCGCTTCACAACCGGCGAGCGACTTGGCACACGGATTGCGGCCCAATTATGAACATGAAACTGCAGTTTACGTTAGCGGAGCAACCGGTCCATCCGCCTACCCATCGGATTATGGACCTATGTGATTACCTGACGGCGGAAGTGCTACAGCCCATGCTGAAGCGGAACGGGGTGAAGTGGGACTCCCGATTCATGGATTTTTTCAGCTTCGATAACGCGTGCAACCCGCTCGACCCAACCGGCGCGATTCGGTTGGCGGTGCCGCCGTTGCTGGCGGGCCAGATCGGCTGCTTGGAACAGGCCATCGTGCAGGAGTTGTCCCGGTTGAAGATCAAGACCGGGCCATTCCAATATGAGCGGGACCCCCTCCACAACACAGTCCAGGCGATGACGATCCCCATTACGGACAACCCGACCGCCCTGGCGGCGGCTCCGGAAGTCAACATGAGCTATATGCGCGGCTACCTGGTGCTGCGGGATTTGCTGGGCTATGAGAGGGTGGACGGCCGCTACGAATTCTCGGCCGAAGACCTCCTTAAGCGTCTTTCCTCAGTCACGGAGGACAAGATTGCCGCCTGCACGGCCAGCCCGGTTCGCGACCCTGAAATGCGCGGAGAAGTGCGTCGCAAGCCCAGCCCGGTCAGCATGAAGGCGATCAAACGGTGCCTGGACGAAATCAAACAATTCGCCCAATGGGCCGTTAGCCACCACTACCGGAAAGTGGCCGCCGCTTAGTGGTCATGACCCCTTAGCCCTGGTCCTTCACGCGGGGCTGCTCAGCCTGTCGATTGCCATCAGGATGCCCTGGAGCAGGGCGTGGGGATTCGGGGGGCAGCCGGGGACAAAGACGTCCACAGGAAGAACCTTCTCCACGCCGCCGAGGCTGGCGTAGTTCCTTCCGAAAATGCCGCCCCCGCAACCGCAGGCCCCGACGGCCACGACCACGCGCGGCGCGGCGGTGGCGTCGTAGGTCTTTCGCAGGGCCAATTCCATGTTGCGGGATACCGGCCCCGTCACGAGGAGCATGTCCGCGTGGCGCGGCGAGGCGACGAAATGGATGCCGAAGCGTTCGATGTCATAGACCGGGCTGTTCAAGCCGTTGATCTCCACTTCGCAGCCGTTGCACGAGCCGGCATCCACCTCGCGGATGTGCAACGAGCGGCCCAGCACTCGTGCGATGAGGCTCTTCAGCTCGGCGCCGACGGCCTCGAGAGGTTCCCGGCCGGAACGCGGGGTCGTGTGTTTTTCGGAGGCGATCAGTTTCCCTTGGAGGCCGTCGGCCTTCAACTCGTAGGTCGCGCGGCTCACCAGGTCCTGTCTTCGCCGCGCGGCCAGTTCACAGGCATTGGTAATATGAATGGCGGGGTCCGCTTCGGCGCACAAGCCGCAGAAAGTGCAGAGGCCCAAATCGAGCGATACCGTCCGCTGACCGTAGGTGTCCGCGCAGGCTAGGGCGCCGGTCGGGCAACTCGCCGCCGCGGGCCGGGCATCCTTCCAATCCCTGAAGTCAATCGCAGGTTGCCCGCGCGCCCGGCTGGAGACCTCCGCCGGTTGGGCGGGGTAGGGGGTGGTGACAATGCCCGTTTGCAGACTCTTGCGCAAGATGTCGAACATAATGCAATCAGCGATCTGTTCCCGAATACGAAAGGTTGAAGCTTTTGTTCACGACCGGAAAATCCGGGATGATGTTGCCGAGAATGGCCTCGCTGAGGGCCGGCCAGTTTTGGAGCGAAGGGTCTTTGATCTTGCAGCGAGCCAGGCGGTCGCCCCCGGCGGCGCGAATCCAGTGAAAGATTTCCCCGCGCCAGCCCTCGACATAGCCCAGGGCGACGGTGTTCGGGGCCAGCGCCGGCACCTTAACGCGCGTGGGGCCGCTGGGCAGCCGCCCGATGAGTTGCTCGATGATCGAGAGCGCCTGCCGCACCTCATCGATGCGCACCTGCATCCGCCGGAAAACGTCGCCCTGGGTATAGACCGGGACGGTGAACTCGACCTGCCCGTACGCGGCGTGCGGGAAGTCGCGGCGCAGGTCGCGATCGACGCCCGAAGCGCGCCCCGCAATGCCGACGACGCCGAGGTCCCGGGCGATTTCAGGCTTGAGGATGCCGGTGGTTTCCAGACGGTCTCGAGTCGAGGACGAGTCGCGGACTAATTCAACAAGAGACTCGAACTGCGGACGCAGGTCCCTGACAAACCGGGCCAGGGCCTCGAGTTGGTTCGCGTCCCAGTCGAAGCGCACCCCGCCGGGCCATGCCATGCCGCGCAAAAGGCGGCTGCCGGTCAGCAGCTCGTTCACGCGCAAGACGGATTCCTTGAGGCGCATCGCGTGGGCATTGGCGACCGCGAACGCCACGTCGTTCGAGATGGCGCCGATGTCGGCGATATGGTTGTAGAGCCGCTCGAGTTCGAGGCAGACGGTTCGGAGCGCGCGGGCGCGGGGCGGGGCGTCCCGCCCGGCGGCGCGCTCGACGGCGTGGCAGAAAGCGGTCGCGTGGGCGAAGCTCGAATCGCCCGAGATGCTCTCGGCCAGGCATACGCCGCGGGCAATCGGGATGTTCTCGAAGAGCTTCTCGGTGCCCTTGTGCGTATAGAAGAGGCGGATTTGGAGATAAAGCACCGGTTCGCCCGCGACGCTGAAAAGAAAATGTCCGGGCTCGATGATGCCCGCATGAACAGGCCCGACGGGGACCTGGAAGACCCCTTCGCCCTCGACCTCGCGGAATTTGTGGCGCTCGCCCTGGAAAGGCGGCAGGACGGTCTTGAGATCGAATTCCTTTCGCAACGGGTGAACCTCCGGCCAGTCGTCGTGGAGGGCGCAGCGGCGAGGATTGGGATGGCCTTCGAGTTTCAGCCCGAAGAGGTCCTGGATTTCCCGCTCCTGCCAATTGGCGGCGGGCAAGGCATTGGTCAGAGAGACAAACTGAGGCCGATCTGGGGACACCGGCACGCGCAGGATGAGGAAGCCGTGGGCCGCATCGAGAGCGAAAACATAGTATAAGTGGAATGCGCCGGTTTCCGCCCGAGCATCGTCCGCAAAGAGGCTCGCCAAGCGGCCGTCCCACTTCTTGTAGAGCTGGGCGCAAAAGCCCGGGACCAGCTCCATTTCCGCGTGGAAGTAGATTTCGTTGGGCCTGGCCGCATGCACCGCCGCGATGCGAGGGCCAAAACGCTCCGTCAAATCGGCCAGGACGGGTTGGAGACCGGGAAGGACTTGACCCCGTTGAACTGAGTTCATGCCGCGCTCCCTCCTGTCATCGTCATTCGATCAAACATACGTGCCTCTGCATTCGAGAGTTGAAGACATCAGAGCGCGCTGCCCTGGATGATGCTCGATGCCTCGCGCATCAGATGGGACAGCGGCTCCGGAAGCCAGAAGCTGAACAGCAGCAACGCGCCGAGCATGAACCCCATGGCGGGGAATCCATCCACCCGCGAGGCATCCCCGGCGCGGCCGACCTTGGGCGCGCCCAACAGGATGCGGCTAAACTGGTAGAGAATGCCGCAAAACGAGGCCAATATTGCGGCCAGCACGAGGATGCTCGTCGCGGTCCAACCGGACGAGAAACCTCCGTTCAGCACCGTTATCTCGCTATAGAACAACCCGAAGGGGGGCAAACCGATGGCCGCGGCGCCGGCCGCTCCCATGCAAACCACCGTGAAGGGCAATGACTTGATCAGGCCCGGACCGATGGCGCGCATCTGGAGCGTGTGGCAGCTTTGGTGAATGTTGCCGGCGGCAAAGAACAGCACCGGCTTGGTCAGGGCATGATACCCCATGTGCAGAAGCGCGCCGAAGATGGTGAGGGGTGTGTTCAAGCCGATGCCGACGCAGATCAAGCCGACATGTTCCAGGCTCGAATAGGCCAGCAGCCGTTTGAGATTGGTCTGGACGAGGATAAAGGGAGCGGCCACGCACATCGAGCCTAATCCAAACACCAGCAGGAGGGTCCGGCTGAAGGACGAGCCCAGGCAGGCGGTGGCGAGGATATGAAAGCGCAGGAGTGCGTAGAGGGCGACCTTGAGCGAGACGCCGGAGAGCATGGCGCTCGTCGGCGAGGGGGCCTCGCTGTGGGCGTCCGGCAGCCAGGTGTGCATGGGAGCCAGGCCGGCTTTGGTGCCGTAGCCCACAAGGACCAGGACAAACGCCAGCTTGATCATCCGCGGGTCGAGTTGGCTGGTCACCGCCATGAAGTGCGACCAGTTGAAACTGGGCAGGGCGTGTGACTCCTTCTCGATGGCCGCCGCGTAAGTGAAGACGGTCCCGAGCAGCGCCAGGGCCAGGCCGATGCTGCCGAGCATGACATACTTCCACGCCGCTTCGAGGGAAGTCCGGCGGTTGTAAAGCGCCACGAGCAAGACCGAAGACAGGGCCGTTGCCTCCAGGGCGAACCACATCACCCCAAGGTTGTTGGCCAGGACGACCAGGAGCATCCCGGCGGTGAACACCGGCGTGAGCACGAAGAATTCCTTCACCCGTCCTGGCGTCACGACGCCGGCGGCCAAGTCGCGCCGGAAGTACGGGCCGGCGTACAGTGCGGTGCCGAACGACACCACCGATATGAGCAGCACCATCCAGGCGCTCAGCGCGTCGGCGCGAAAGAACTCGCCGCATTCGGTGACCACCCCGCGCTCGAGCACCTCGTAGAGCAAGCGCGCGCCCATCGCCACCGCCGCGCCGAAAGCCAGCATGTTCGCCCACTCCATGGCGCGGCGCGAGCGGGCCGCCAGGCAGAACAACGCGGCCACCGTGGGCGCCGCCAACAAGAGCGTCAGCATCATAACTTACCCTCTCAACTGGCTTAGCTTGTCCACGTCCATCGAGGCGAAGGTCTCTCGAATGCGATAAACCAGGATGCCCAGCACCATCACGGCCACCATGACGTCGAAAAACACCCCCAGCTCGACCACCAGGGGCATGCCGTAGGTTGTCAACGCGACGGCCGCCAGCATCACTCCGTTTTCGACGGCCAGGAGGGCAAGAACCTGGGTGATCGCCTTGCGGCGGTTGATCATGAGGAAAAACCCGGTCAACAGCAGGGTAATGGCAACGGCCAGAGTGTTATTGCCCAGGCGCTCCAGGGAGGTGAACGGACGCGCCACAACATAGCCCAGCACGGTGAACGCGCCGCACAGCAACATCGAGGCCGTCGAGTTGAGCAACGGCTCGATTTCCTGGTGTATGCCGATGCGCCGCACCAGACGGTCCAGCAACCAGGGCAGAAACAGGACCTTGCCCAGAAACGTCAAACCGACCACCCAATAGACGTGGGTGGCATTGTGAGAATAAGCGATAATCGCCGCAATTATGGAGAGCAGCAGGGATTGCAGCGCGAAGAGCCGGATGCTGGTCAAGATCATCCGCTGCACGGCCATGAGGAGTTGAACCACCAGCATGCCGGCGGCCAGCAGCGTGATCCACTGGGAGGCAAGTTCGGACTGGGGGACGGTCATAAGGGCGGGTGCTTTTGGCTCATTGGAAGAGGAACGACGAGAACAAGGCGAGCGTGGCCAGGATGAAGGCGGTGCTCAACAAATCGGGCACCCGGAAGAGGCGGAGCTTGGCGTTGGTGGTCTCCACGAGGACCACCGCGCCGGCCACCGCCAGCAGCTTGCCCGCCAGCCAGAGGAATGACAAACCCAGGGCAGGGGCCGTCAGGGTGGCCGCCATGCCGACTGGAAAGAACACGTTGACCAGGAGCGCCATCAGGACGAGCTGTTTGATCGCGGCGCTCCACTCGATCAAGGCCAGGTAGCGCCCGGAGTATTCGAGGATCATCGCTTCGTGGATCATCGTCAACTCGAGGTGCGTCGCGGGGTTATCGACCGGGATGCGCCCCGTCTCCGCCAGCAAGACGATGAACAGGGCGACAAAGGCCAGGACATGGGCCGGATTAAGCAACCTCCAGGTGGGGCCTTGGGCGGCCGCCAACATCTGGCTCAGATTGGTGGAACCGGCGTTGATCGCCACGGTGAAGATGGCCAGCATGAGGGCCGGCTCGGCGATGGCGGAGATAGTCATCTCGCGGCTGCTGCCCATGCCGCCGAAGGCGCTGGCCGGGTCCAAGCCGGCCAGGGCGAGGAAGAAGCGTCCCAATGCCAGCAGACCGACCAGGGCCAGAGCATCTCCAAACAGGCTCAAGGGGGCCTGAACGCTTACCAAGGGAACCATCAGACCCGCCAGGAGAGTTGAGATGAAGAGGACGTAGGGCATGGCGCGAAAAATCCAGGACGCGTGCTCGGAAATCACCATGTCTTTGCGCAGGAACTTGGCCAGGTCGAGATACGGCTGCCACACGGGCGACCCGCGGCGATTTTGCAGCTTGGCCTTCCAACTCCTGATGCAACCGCTCACCAGCGGCGCCAGGGCCAGGAGCAGGAAGGCTTGGGCGAACATCGCGAGAAGGGAGTTCATGAAATGAAATCCGAAATCATAAGGCGAACAACAGCAGAATCAGCAGGGTTACGAAGATATAGATGAGGTAAGCCTGGATGCTGCCTGCCTGAAGGGCGCGCATCCGGCGGGAAAACCGCAGGATGGCGCGGTTGAACGGCCGGTAGAGGCGAGTGACGAAGGCCTCTTCAATGTGGCTCTCGAAGCGCAGGGTCTTGGCGAAGTAGGGGGAGTAGTCGTACTCGCGCTGGACCTCGCGGTGGGGGCGGAACAGGGCCTTGAATATCATCCGAATCGGCTTCGAGAAGCCGGTGGCGGTGTATTCCATCGCCGGGGTAAGCCCCTGCAAGCCGCAATCCCATGTCGGTCCGATGCGAGTGACGGTCTGGCGGCCGAAGAAGAGCCAGAGAACCAGGGGCACCGGCAGCAGGCATAGGCCCATCAGGGCTATTCCCAGCGTCGAGACCGTGCCGCCCTGGGGTTGGGTGTTGCCGAGCACCAGACCGTGGGTCAGGCTCAGTTGCGAGCTGAGTTGCTCTCCCGTGAGTTGCTGGGTAATCGGGTCGAGCAGTTTCACGAACGTGGCGGGAAAAAGCCCGAGGAACAGGCAGGCGGTGACGAGCAAACCCATGCCGGCCAGCATCGAGGGGGAGGACTCGTGAGCGCGGGCGGCGCCCTCGCTGCGAGGCTGCGCCAGGAACGTAATCCCGAAGGCCTTCACAAAGCACGCCGCGGCCAGGGCGCCCGTCAGGGCCAGCATCGCTCCGCTCAGAGGGAACAGGATGCGCACCAGGCTGCTCGTGGTGTTGAAGCCTTGCAGGAGGGACTGGTAGGTAAGCCATTCGCTGACGAAACCGTTGAGAGGAGGCAGGGCCGAAATGGCGACCGCGCCGACCAGGAAGCACAAGGCGGTCTTGGGCATGCGCTTGATAAGCCCGCCCATCTCCTCCATGTTGCGCGTGTGCGTGGCGTGCAGCACCGCCCCGGCGCCGAGGAAGAGCAGCGCCTTGAAAATCGCATGATTGATCGTGTGATAGAGGCCGGCGACGAGCGCCAGCGTGGCCAGCACAGGGTGCTGAGTGTGCAGGAACATCAACGACGCGCCGAGTCCCATCAGGATAATGCCGATGTTCTCGATGCTGTGGTAGGCCAGCAGCCGTTTCAAATCGTGCTCCATGAGCGCATAGAGCACTCCCAACACGGCCGAGACGGTGCCAATCGTGAGCACCGTCATTCCCCACCAATTGGGGGGCGTCCCCAGAAAATCAAACAGCACGCGAATCAACCCGTAGATTCCCGTTTTGATGAGCACGCCCGACAACAGGGCCGAGGCGTTGCTCGGGGCCACGGGATGGGCCTCGGGCAGCCAAATATGCAGCGGGACGATGCCCGACTTCACTCCGAAGCCCGCCAGAAACAGCAGGAACGCCGCGTTGCGCCGTTCCGGGGCCATGCCCCCGCCGAAGGCGCGGAAGCTCTCGAAACTAAAATCTCCCGAGGCCTGAAAGAGCAGCAGGAAACCGAGGATCAAACACCCCGTGCCGATGTGCGACATGATGAAAAAGAGCACGCCGGCGTTCCGTGTTTCGGTCTTCTCGTGCTCGAAGCTAACGAGGCAATAGGCCGTGAGCGCCATGATCTCCCAGGCTATGAGGAAGAAGAAGGCGTTGGCCGCGGAGAACACCAGCGTTAAGGCCAGCAGCAGGCCGTTGTAAAACGCGCCGAGGAAGCCGACGCTCTTTCGACCGTAAAAGCCCCGCGCGTAGCCGAAGGAATAAATCGAGAGGGCCGCGGCCAACAGGGAGGTGAGGAGCACAAAGAAAGCGCCCAGCGCATCCAGCTTGAGGGTGAGCTTCATATAGGGCACGCCGGAGTGCCAAAGCTCAAATGCGGCCGCCGCGCCAGTCGTCCGGGAAGTCAGCGCCAGCAATGCTGCTCCCATGCCGCACAGGCCGCCCAGGGTCGCGCCGCCGAAACCGATGCAGTTGGCGGCCCTCTCGCGCCGAAGGGCCAGCAGGCTGCCCGAGGCCCCGATGGCGTAGGCGAGCAATGCGAGCTTCAGCAGGAAGTGCGGGGAGAGGATGTCCATGGTCTATCGCTCCGCGCGATTCGGTTCCGGCCTCGACTCGCCGCGCGTTGTCTGTTCAACCCCTTGCGTCATCCTTGGCGCATCCTGATTTTGTCGAGCACAGCCAGAATGGCTTCGGCGTTCTCCGCGACGCGCAACTGCTCCAGCACTTCGGTCCGCCGGCCTAACCGCGCAAGGCTCGCCAGCAGGTTGAGGTAAGAGGCCGCATCCGTGGCAGGAACGGCCAGGAGAAAGATGAGCTGGGCGCGCCATGAGCCTTTGGCCCCCCAGATCACGGGTTCGGGCGTGCGCCCGAACGCAAAAGTCAGTTGTTTGACTCCGCTGAGCCGCGCGTGCGGAAAAGCCACGCCGCACTCAAGGGCGGAGTTGCACAACAATTCCTGGTTGAGGGCGGTGTGGTAACAAGGCAGCACATCCGTAACGCAACCTTCCCGCTGCAAGACCTGGCTCAACTCGCCTATAATCCCGGCGGTGTCGCGTTGGAGCAACTCAGGCACTATCAGCCCCCGCCGGGTATATTCGCCCAGCATGAGGGGAGCGGCAACGGAGATAGTTGCGTCAAGTGGCATGCGCGGAGAACGGTCGAAAGTCGGCGATTCCGGCGCGGTCGGGTCTGACCACCCGGCTCAGGCGGTCGCCAATGCCTTAGGCTCTTTGCGCTTGCGCGGCTTGGGAGCAGGCTTTTGAACAACGGTTTCCACCGGCTTGGCGGCGGCAATACGCTCGACAAATTCGCTTTCCGCGGGGTCGGGCAAGTAGAGATAGCGGCCGCAGGTGTCGCACAGTTGAATGTCCTCGCCGCGCATGAGGATCGTAATCTTGCCAATCGGTTGCTGCATGTGGCAACCGGTGCAGACATGGTTGAGCACAACCGTCACGCCCTTCTTGCCGCGGACGCGGAGTCGATCGTAGTGGCCCAGGATGGGCGCCGGGATTTCGGCCCTCAGTTCGGCGATACGGGATTCGACGTTCTTGCCGGTCTCCTCACCGAATTCAAGCGCTTGCAACTTCAACAGAGTCTGGATGATGGCAGCATTCATTGAATCAGCGATACTGCTACTTGCGTACCAGATTTGACCCCGAGTGTGTAAGCCATTGGACCGCAGGAGAATAAAAAGCCGGAGGTTTGGGTGTTGACGAATCACCGGATGACCTTCCAAGAGAGCCGTGCATTGTTTGCACCGTCCAACTGCAAGCGTGTGCAGGAGGTAAAGTCTTGACAACGGCGGCCATATATGGACAAATGTTCAGTATGAAGGAATTGACGAAGAGACAACGCGAGGTCCTCGAGTTTATCCAGGATCGCCAGGACGCGGCGGCCCTGGTTCCCACTTACCGCGAGATTGCCGCGCACTTCGGTTTCAGCAGCCCGAACGCGGCGCTGGAACATATTAAAGCCCTGTGCGACAAGGGGTTTTTGAAGAGCCAACCGGGGTGCGCCCGGACATTTCAAGTGCTCAATCCCAACGCGCCCAGGCAGCGGTTGCGGCCGCGCATCCTGTCGGTGCCGATTTACGGCTCGATTCCCGCCGGACTTCCCATGGATGCCGTCCAGGAGGACGAGGGCTGCGTGCTGATCGATGTGGAAACACTGGGGATCAAACCGACCGCCCGGACGTTCGGGCTGAAAGTGAGGGGCGATTCCATGATTGGGAAGAACATCGTGGACGGGGACATTGCCATTATCGAGCACGGGGTGACGCCGCATCCCGGCGATGTCGTGGCCGCGCTCATTGACGGCCAAGTGACCCTGAAGACGTTTCTCATGCACCGGGGCAAACCGTATCTGCGCGCCGAAAATCCCCGCTATCCCAACCTTCTTCCCCGGGAAGAATTGCAGGTCCAGGGTGTCATGGTCGCCTTGGTGCGCAAACGAAAGTGAACCGCGAATGGACGCGAAACGGGCGATTGTGCATTTGGATGCGGATGCTTTTTTCGCCTCCGTAGAGCAGGCGGCGGATGCGCGGCTGCGCGGCAAGCCGGTTGCTGTGGGCGGCGAGAAGCGGGGCATCATCGCCTCGGCCTCCTACGAGGCGCGCAAGTTCGGGGTTTATACGCCCATGCCCACCGCCCTGGCCCGGCGGCTTTGCCCCAAGTTGGTGCTCCTGCCGGGCGACTTTGGCAAATACGAACTTTTTTCGAGGTTGATGTTTTCGTATGCCTACGATTTCACGCCGGACGTGGAAATCGGCTCGATTGACGAGGGCTATTTCGATCTGAGCGGGGCGCGCTGCCCGGCGTTGAGCATTGCCCGGACGATTCGCCAGGCCATTGGCCAGTCGCTCCGCCTCTCGGTCAGCGAGGGCATCGCGAGCAACAAGTTGGTCAGTCAGATCGCTTCCAAGCTGGACAAACCCGCGGCCTTTCAATTCGTGGCGGGGGGGTGTGAGAGGCAATTCCTGGCGCCGCTGGCCAATCACTGGCTGCCGGGAATCGGTCCCCGGACGGCGGCCCAGTTGAATGCCGCCGGGCTTGCGCGCATCGGCCAGATAGCCTGCACGCCGCCCGACTTGCTGGGGTTGCTCGTTGGAAACCTGGCGTCCCAGTTGCGGCGTTTCGCCTTGGGCCTCGATGAGCGGCCGGTAGTCCCTGCTCGCGCCCCGGCCAAATCCTACGGCGAGCAGGAAACGTTTCCGGAGGACACCACCGACCAGGAATTCCTGGAAGCCACGTTGCAGCGGATGGCCGACAATCTCATGGCCAAGGTGCGCGCGGAGGGCAAAAGCATCCGCACCCTCACGGTCAAGCTGCGCTACAACGACATGGACGAGGAGCAGGCGAGCGAGAGCCTGGCCGAGCCGACGGACCTGGAAACGGAAATTTATTCCCGTGTCATCCTGCTTCTGCACAAGGCATGGAAACGCCGCGTGAGCCTCCGGTTGGTCTCGCTCAAGCTGGCCAATGTGTATGACGGCCGTTTCCGGAGCGGCCTGGCCCTGGACGCCGCCGCCGGCCAGCACGATGCCCGGCAGCGCCTTGCCGGCGCCGTGGATCATCTGCGCCAAAAATACGGCCGCGGCGTCCTCCTCCGGGGCCATGATTTTGTCTTGCAGACCGGGAAGCTTGCCGTCTCCCGCTTCCCGAAAACCATCCCCTCGCTTCGACCTTCGACCTTCAACCTTCAGACCTCCCCGCTCCGCACCCCGCGCTCTCCCTGCATTCCCCTCAATGTTCACAGTTATTACTCGTTCCTGGACTCGACGCTTTCGATCGAGGCGATAGTGGCCTTGGCCAAACGACATGGCCTGCCGGCGATTGCGCTGACCGACCGGAACAACCTGCACGGGGCGGTGGAGTTTGCCCAGGCGGCCGCCGAGGCGGGCATTAAGCCGATTATCGGCGCGGAACTTGTCCGGCGGGACCGGCGGCTCTGCCTCTACGTTCAGAACCAGACCGGCTATCATAACCTCTGCCGCATTTTGAGCATGACGCCGGCGCAGGACGGAACTCTTCCCTCCATTTTCAATTCTCCCGAGGATACCGCGGGTCTGCTGGCCGTAAGCCCCTTTGCCGACCTGGCTCAATTCTTTCCCGGCCGATTCTACCTGGAAACCGCTCTGGAAGCCCTCGATGCGAGGGCCGGCGCTCTGCCTTGTGTGGCATCGTTGCCCATCCATTACGAGCAGCCTTCGGACCGCTGGAAGTACGACGTCGTGCAAAGCATCCGCACTCTGACCCTGCTGCGGCAGGAGCATCCTCAAAAGCGCCTTGGAGGAGAATATCATTTGCGGTCCGCCCCGGAACTGGAGCGGCTTTTTGGCGCCCGCCCGGAGTGCCTGGAGCATAGCCGCGAGATTGCCGACCGCTGCGCGTTCGCCTTTCGGCTGGGCAAACCGCAATTCCCCGGCTACGCCCCGGCGGACGGCTCCGCGCCGGCCGCCTTTCTGCGCCGGTTGGTATTGGAAGGGCTGCGGCGGCGTTACCCCAAAGAGCACGTCCGCCTCAAGCCCCAACTCGAGGAAGAGTTGGCCATCATCACTGAAGTCGGCTACGAGGAATATTTCCTGGTGGTTTGGGACATTCTCCAGGAATGCCGCCGCCGCGGCATTCCCTGGCTTACTCGCGGCAGCGCCGCCGATTCGCTGGCCTGCTATTGCCTGGGCATCAGCGATGTCTGCCCCATCCGCTTCGATCTCTATTTCCGGCGCTTTCTCAACAAGGAGCGCATGGCCCTCCACAAGCTGCCGGACATCGATGTTGATTTTCCACACGATCGGAAAGACGACGTGATTGATTTGATCTTCGGAAAATACGGTGCGGTGCGCACGGCCATTGTCGGCGGCTTTTCCACCTTCCAATCGCGCAGCGCCTTTGCCGAAACGGCCAAAGTGTTGGGCGTCTCGGAATTCCAGGCCCGGCGCATTACCGAGCGGCTGCCGCATTTCTCGCGCGCATCCGAACTGGCCGAAGCGGCTGCCGGCACGCTCGAATGCCGGGATTTGCCGCTCGACCAGGAGCCATACGCAACGGCCCTCCGGATGGCGCGATTCCTGGATGGCTTTCCCCGGTATCCCAAGATGCACCCGTGCGGATTGGTGCTCTCGCGCCAGCCGATGCTCGAAATCACCCCCTGTTTCCTCTCCGCCAAAGGCTATCCCACCACGCACTTTGATATGGACTCCGTCGAGGCAGTGGGCCTGGTCAAAATGGACATTCTCGCCCAGGGCGGCCTGGCGGTTATGCGCGATGTAATATCCGAAGTCCACAGTCCACAGTCCACGGTCCACAGTCCGCAGTCTGAAGGTCGAAGCTCTATGGCAGGGGCGGGCCTCGGAGAAGCGGGGGCGGAGGAGAACTTCGAGTTTCAGACTGTGGACTGTGGACTTCACCCTTCGCCCTCCGACCCGGGCGTTTGGGAGATGATTGCCGGCGGCAGCGCCCGGGCGGTGCATCACATTGAAAGTCCGGCCATGATTTCCCTGTGCAAAATGTGCGATGTGCGCGACATAGACACGCTGATCGCCATCGTTTCTGTGATTCGCCCCGGCGCGGCCAACGAGAGCAAGAAGATGGAATTTGCGCGCCGTTACCTGGGCCTCAGCCCGGTGCGCTATCCGCATCCTTGCCTGGAGCCGTGCCTGCGCAGCACATACGGCCTGGTGGTCTATGAAGAGCACATCCTCCAGATATGCGAGGCCTTCGCCGGCCTGCCGCCCGGACGGGCCGACATCCTGCGGCGCGCCCTGGGCAAGGACAAGACCGGCCTTATCGCGCAGATACAGGCCGAATTCGCCGAGTCCGCGCGCCGGCGCGGCCGCACCGAGGCCGAAATTGCCGAAGTCTGGACCCTGATCGACGGTTTCCGGGGGTATGCCTTTTGCAAGGCGCACAGCGCGGCCTACGGCGTGGAGGCCTATCAATCCGCCTGGCTCAAGCGGCATTACCCCGCCCAGTTCATGGCCGCCGTGCTGAGCAACGGCAAAGGCTTTTATCATCCCCTGGTCTATGTGCTGGAATGTCATCGGTTGGGCATTTCTCTGCTGGCGCCCTGGGTCAATGAGCCTGGACCGCAATTCACCGCGCGGGATGGCAAAATTCGCGTGCCGCTCCCGCGCGTCAAGGGCCTGACCCAACACACCGCCCAAACCATCCTGCGCGAGCGGGAGCGCGGCGAATTTTCTTCGCTAGCCGATTTTTTTCTGCGCGTCCAGCCGCTGGCGCAAGAAATGGAGGTGCTCATCCGGGTGGGGGCCTTCGATGCCTTCGGCCAAACCCGCACTACCCAATACTGGGAATTCAAGTCACTCTGTGCGACCCGCCTCCATCCTCCGTCCTCCGGCTTCCGTCCTCCGTCCTCCGGTTTCCGTCCTCCCCTTCAACTCTGGCTTTTTCCGCCAGGCAACCTCGACCATTTGCCTTCCGTGCCGCTGGCGGAACCCGGCCGCTTGCAGCGGTTGCGCTGGGAGGAAGAGTTGTTGGGCTTCCCGGCCAGCGGCCATCCGCTGGAGTTGTTTCCCGACATTGCCTGGGACACCTATTGCCCGGTGAGCCGGCTCGGCGAGCACCTGGGCGAGCAGGTGGTCACGTGCGGGTTGGTCATCGAGCAGCGCCTCTTCCATCAAACCACCGGCGAGCCGATGAAATTCCTGACCCTGGCCGACTGGACAGGGATGGTCGAGACCGAACTCTTCGCCCGCACTTACCAATCCTACGGCCTGGCCACGATCCGCTACCGGGTCCTGGAAATCTCCGCCACAGTCGAGCCGTTTGAGAGCGGACGCGGCTATACGCTGCGCGTGCTGCGCGCGGGCAAACCGAGGAAAGTGTCCTTCAGGAGTTAGGATTACAGCCGCTATCCGCGGCAAGGCCGGGACCTACGTACCCCAGCCCGGTGCGGCGAGTGGAAATACCCAAGCCCAACGGAGGAACCCGGATGCTCGGCATCCCGACGGCTCGGTCAACCAGGCATCGTTCTTTGTGGCGGTGATGGGCCTCCGGCTCACTTTCCGCAACAGTGTTTGAATTTCTTGCCGCTGCCGCAAGGGCACGGGTCGTTGCGTCCGACTTTGGGGAGGGCGCGGACGGGTTTGGCCTTTTCCATGGCGGCAGCAGCCTCCGTGACCATGTCGCTGGCCTTGTTTCCGCCAGGGCCTGAGGCGGGTGCGGCGCCCGGCTGCGGAGCGCCCGCCGGCGCGGCGCCGAAGGCGCTGGTAGATTGATGAGTCGTCTGCCGGGGCATGCTGCGGAAAAAGTTCTCGAAGGCCATCAGGCTCGATGCGCTGCGGAAGATATTGTGGCAAATCTCGGTTTTGATGTTGACCATCAACTCATCGAATATTTTGTATGCCTCGGCCTTGTATTCGATGAGCGGATCGCGCTGGCCATAGCTGCGCAGGCCGATGCTGTAGCGGAGGCTGTCCATCTCGTAAAGGTGCTCCTGCCAGAGGCGGTCGATGGCGCTCAGGACGCTCCACCGTTCGATCTCCTTGAGGGCATCGGGGTTTTCAAAGCTCACCTTGAGGTCGTAGGCCTTGCGGACGTTCTCGGAGATGAATGTGCAGACGGCGAACTGGGCGGCGCTCAGGCCGTCGTAGAAGGAGCCGGACACCGGCAACTCGTGGCCCGACTGGGCGGCCTTGCCAACCTCGGCTTCCGGAAGTCCGATCGGGAAATTGAGATTCACCCAGTCTGAGAGGGCACGGATTTTCCACTCCTGCGGGTCAAAGTCGGCGCTGGTGAACTGCTCGACCTTTTGGACGACGACCTCTTCCATGATGTCCATGAGGCGGTCGCGAACGTCGGGGGATTGAATGATTTCGTTGCGGAAGCCATAGATGACTTCGCGCTGTTTGTTCATCACGTCGTCGTATTCGAGCGTGCGCTTGCGGATTTGGAAATTGTGCTGTTCGACGCGTTTTTGGGCCTGTTGAATCGAGCGGTTCAGGAAGGGATGCTCGAGTTCCTGGCCTTCCTCCAGCCCCATCTTCTCCATCATCTTGACGATGCGGTCGGAGCCGAACAGGCGCATGAGGTCGTCTTCGAGGGAGATGAAGAAGTGGGAGGAGCCGGGGTCGCCCTGGCGCGCGCAGCGGCCGCGCAACTGGCGGTCAATGCGGCGGGCTTCGTGACGTTCAGTCCCGATGACATGCAGGCCGCCGAAATCGGGGACGCCGGGTCCGAGTTTGATGTCGGTGCCGCGGCCCGCCATGTTGGTGGCGATCGTCACGGAACCGCGCTGGCCCGCG
Organism: uncultured Verrucomicrobiota bacterium; assembly: GCA_964653485.1. Lineage (GTDB taxonomy): Bacteria > Verrucomicrobiota > Verrucomicrobiia > Limisphaerales > UBA8199 > CAVQND01. The sequence continues at coordinate 19,179 of CAZZFF010000094.1, forward strand.
CGGGCGACGATCTCCGCCTCCTGCTCGTGGTACTTGGCGTTGAGGACGGAATGGACAATCCCCTCGCGTTTGAGCATTCGGGAGAGGTTCTCGCTCACCTCGACCGAGATGGTGCCGACGAGGATGGGCCGGCCCAGGCCATGGACCTCCTTGATCTCCTTGAGAACGGCGTTGAATTTCTCGCGCCGGGTTTTATAGACCGAGTCATTGGAGTCCTTGCGAGCCACCGGGCGGTTGGTGGGGATGACCAGCACGCCGAGTTTGTAAATGTCGAAAAACTCGGACGCTTCGGTTTCAGCGGTGCCCGTCATGCCGGCCAGCTTCTGGTAAAGCCGAAAGTAGTTCTGGATGGTGATGGTGGCGAGCGTTTGGGTTTCGCGCTCGATGGCCACCCCTTCCTTGGCCTCGACCGCCTGGTGCAGACCGTCGCTCCACCGCCGGCCATACATTGGACGCCCGGTGTGCTCGTCCACGATGACGACCTTGCCGTTTTCGATGACGTAATCCACGTCGTTTTCGTAGAGGCAGTATGCTTTTAAGAGTTGCGAGATGGCGTGGATGCGCTGGGCTTTGACTTCGAAGTCCTGCTGGAGAGCCGTCTTGGCCTCCAGCCGCTTGCGGGCGTCGGGTTCGGGGCCGTTGTCAATCTCGTGCAATGCGACCGTGAGATCCGGCAGCATGAAGGCGTCGGGGTCTTTGGGGCTTAGGAAATTGCGGCCCTTTTCGGTCAGGTCGGCCTCGTGGCTCTTTTCGTCGATGGCGAAAAAGAGTTCCTCTTTTTGGGCGTAGAGTTCCGTCTTCTTCTGGTCGGCGTGGAGCTGCAGCTCGGCATGGTTCATCATCCGGCCGTTCTCGGGGTTCTCGAGTAGCTTGAGAAGGCCGGCGGACTTGGGCTGGCCCAGCTTGACGCGGTAGAGCGTCAGCCCGATCTCCCGTTCGAGTCCGTCGCCGCTCTCCGGGGAGGAGCCGTCTTCGGGATGGAGCTTGGTGAGGAGGGTCTCGGCCTCGGAGAGGAGGCGGTTGCAGAGCCGCTCCTGCGTCCGGAAGAGGGTTTCGACGGCGGGCTTGAAGGTCGCGTATTGCTCGTCGAAGGTGACAACCGCCGGGCCGCTGATAATCAACGGGGTGCGGGCCTCATCGATCAGGATGGAGTCCACTTCGTCGACGATGGCGTAATAGTGGCCGCGCTGGACCTGGTCTTCTTTGCGCTGGGCCATGCCGTTGTCGCGGAGGTAGTCGAAGCCGAACTCGGCGTTGGTGCCGTAGGTGATGTCACAGCTATACTGCGCCCGCCGCACCTCCGGCGACTGGTCGTGCAGGATGCAGCCCACGGTCAGGCCCAGGAACTTGTAGATTGCCCCCATCCATTCGCTGTCGCGCGCCGCAAGGTAATCGTTGACCGTCACAAGGTGGACCCCTCGGCCGGTTAACGCATTGAGATAAATCGGCATCGTGGCCACCAGGGTCTTGCCTTCGCCGGTGGCCATTTCCGCGATCTTGCCTGAGTGCAGGGCGTAGCCGCCGATCAACTGCACGTCAAAGGGCACCATGTCCCACTTCATCGTGTGCTCGCGCACCGTGATCTCCGCGCCCACGAGGCGGCGGCAGGCATTCTTGACCACCGCGAAAGCATCGGGCAGGATTTCCTTGAGCCGGGCGGCGAGCGCTTCGTTGTCGGTGATGCCTGAGAGTTCCTGCTTCCATGCAGTCGTCTTCTGGCGCAACACCTCCTCAGGCTGCTTCTGCAGCTCGGCCTCGATGGCGTTTATTTTGGCCACCAGCGGTCTCAACCGCTTGACTTCCCGCTCATTCTTCGAGCCGATAATCTTTCTAAAGATATAACCAATCATGACTTTGAAAACTGCCAGACGCTACGAGAACGATGGTAAGGCGTCAAAGACTTTAGAAGGATAGGCTATGCGGCCGAAATGACAAGCCCGGCATAGCCGACCCGGAGCGGGAATCCCGAGGGCAGATTTCGGTTGCAGGTCTGTCATGGCTCTCGCTAAATGAGGTACACACGTGATGAAGTGGGCATTTGGCACTGCATGGACAGCCTCTGAATAAAGAATTTCGCGGGCCTCAAGGATGTTCAGTTTGAGCCTGGACCCATCACCGGTACAGGTCCGCGTGGGCTTTACCAAAGGCCCGGCAACTTCGGGCCAGGCAAGCCTCAAGCTGGAATGGTCCGATTTCTGCATCACGGCCTTGGAAAAGTTCGCGGAGAGGAAACTGCGGCTGCTCGCTGCACTCGGTGAGGCTGACAAAGACGCCGTCAACCACGCCCATCGGACCCTCCGCAGCGAATATGATGACGAGGCGTCGGGCGTGCTAGGCCCCTGGTCGAAGTAAGAGCAGATTTTCATCCCCGCCGGCCGTGCGTTTTTTTCGCAGGTCCGAGCTAGCGTCTTCACCAGGCTTGAGTCCGGCGAGTCGCTCGTCCTCGCTTATGGCCGCTTGCGCCGCTTGACTTTGAGAAGGGCCATGGAATGGGCCAGGGCGGCGTTGACCATCGCGGCCTCCTCGTCGTCCAGGTGCTCGGCGAGGCGGGCCTCGGCGCGCTGGCGGGCCTCTTCGACCTTGGCTTCATCGATGCTCTCCGCGCGCACGGCCATATCCGTCAGGATCGCGACGCGCTGGGCCGTTATCTGGACGAACCCCTCGCCCACCGCAAGAAACTCCTCCCGCCCGCGGCTGCGCGCGACGAGTTCGCCGGGCGCGATTTGCGTCAGGAGCGGAACGTGCTCCGGGTAAATCCCCATTTCCCCTTCCACACCGGGCACAGTGACCATCTCCACGTCCTCGGAATAGGCCGTCCCTTCGGGGGTCACGATTTCCAGCTTGAGCGTCATACTTACTGCCTGATCTCCTCGATCCCGCCCTTCATGTAAAAGTTGCCCTCGGCGACATCGTCGTGCTTGCCTTCGAGGATTTCTTTGAATCCGCGAACGGTTTCAGCCACGGGCACCTGCCTGCCTTGGTGGCCGGTAAAAACCTCGGCGACGCTGAAGGGCTGGCTCAGGAAGCGTTGAATCTTTCTGGCCCGGAACACCGTCAGCTTGTCATCCGGCGAGAGCTCGTCCATGCCCAGAATGGCGATGATATCTTGCAAGTCCTTGTAGCGTTGCAACACCCGCTGGACGCCGCGGGCCACATCGTAGTGCTCCTGGCCAACGATCTCGGCGGCCAGCGCCCTCGACGTCGAGGCCAGCGGATCGACCGCGGGGTAGATGCCCAATTCGGCGATCGAGCGTTCGAGCACGATCGTGGCGTCCAAGTGGGCGAAAGTCGTCGCCGGGGCGGGGTCGGTCAAGTCGTCCGCCGGCACATAGACTGCCTGGAACGAGGTGATCGAGCCTTTCTTCGTGGAAGTGATTCGTTCCTGCAGATCCCCCATTTCGGCCGCCAGCGTCGGTTGGTAGCCGACCGCGCTCGGCGTGCGGCCCAGGAGCGCGGACACTTCGGAGCCGGCCTGCGAGAAACGGAAAATATTGTCGATGAACAGCAGCACATCCTGGTTCTTTTCGTCGCGGAAATACTCGGTGATCGCCAGGCCGGACAAGGCGACGCGGAGGCGGGCGCCCGGCGGTTCGTTCATCTGGCCATAGACCAAGGAGATTTTGGATTCGCTCAGATTGCTCTGGTTGATGACCTTGGCCTCGGACATTTCGTTGTAAAGGTCGTTGCCCTCGCGCGTGCGCTCCCCCACGCCCGCGAACACGGAGACGCCCCCGTGCAGCTTGGCGATGTTATTGATCAACTCCATGATGACGACGGTCTTGCCCACGCCCGCTCCGCCGAACGCCCCGACTTTGCCGCCCTTGAGAAAGGGGCAGATCAAATCAATGACCTTGATCCCGGTGGTCAGGACTTGGGGCGAAGTCGACTGGTCCAGGAGGCTCGGAGCCGGCCTGTGAATGGGGTAGCGTTTCTCAGTCACGACGGGGCCGCGCTCGTCCACGGGGTTGCCCGTCACGTCAAAGACCCGCCCCATCACCGCGTCCCCGACCGGCATGGAAATGTCGGCGCCCGTATCTACGACCTCGTATCCGCGCTTGAGTCCCTCGGTGCTGGACATCGCTACGGTGCGGACCCAGTTGTCGCCCAGGTGCTGCTGGACCTCGAGGGTCAGCTTGACGGGACGGTCGTATACTTTGAACTCCACAGTCAGCGCCCTGTAAATGGGCGGCAGCGACTCGGGAAACTCCACGTCCACTACGGGACCGATGACTTGAACGATTTTGCCTTTATTCATCACAAATTCTCAAGGATTCCGGGAGGTGCTTTTCACGCTTGGTTTCTATCCCAGCGCCATGGCGGCGGTGGAGATTTCGAGCAGTTCGTTGGTGATATTGGCCTGGCGCAGCTTGTTGTACTCGAGCGTCAGGTCCTTGATGATCTGGTTGGCGTTATCGGTCGCGTTCTTCATGGCGACCATCCGGGCGCTCTGTTCGCTGGCCTTGGCTTCCAGAAGGACCTGGAACACCTGGAAGTTCAAACTATGGGGGAGCAACGCCCCGAGGACTTGCCCGGCGTTAGGCTCGAAGATGAACTCGGTCGTCAGCACGGAGAGTTTCTCGGGGCTGGACGGCTCGTGAACCCCGGCGGAAACCGGCTCGATCTCCCCCACGGGCAGGAAGGCGCGCGTCTCGGGCCGTTGGACAAGCGTCGAAACGAACTTCGTGTAGAGAATATCCACCCTGTCAACGTCCCCTTTGAGAAAGAGGTCGCGGGCGAATTTGGAGATCGCGCGCGCCTCGGCGAAGAGCGGGGCGTCTTTGTATGTGAATTCCGCCGCCAGGTGGCGCTTGGTTCGCGCAATGAATTGCGCGGCCTTGCGCCCGGCGGTGATGAAGACGGTGTTCTGGTCCAACTTCGCCGCCTCGCGCATCAGGTTGCTGTTCAAGGCTCCGCAGAGACCCTTGTCGGTGCTGATGAGAATGACCGCCCGCGTTTTCCCCTCGCGCACTTCCATGAGCGGATGGGTGAAGTCCCCCACATTGAGGGTGACGCTGCCCATGACCTCGTTCATCAGCGAAGCGTAAGGCCGGCCCGCCAACGCCGCTTGTTGGGCCTTGCGCATCTTCGAGGCCGCCACCATCTGCATCGCCTTGGTTATCTGGGCGGTGTTCTTGACCGACTTGATTCGCCGGCGTATGTCGCG
>CAZZFF010000095.1:0-24062 GCA_964653485.1 uncultured Verrucomicrobiota bacterium
CGCCGCAACCCATCGAGGACCTGATATTGGCCGTCTCGTTGCAGACCAACCTTGACGATTCTTTGCAAGAAATGGCGGTGATCGGGGGTGACCCATGCTGTCATCGTCCCGTCGCCTTCCCGCACGACGCCATTCATGGGTATGGCGGCCGACTCGATCGGGTCCTGGACTCGAATCACGAAGGTGGCGAGCATTCCGGGACGCAACTCATGTTTGGGGTCCGCTATCTCGGAGCGGATTGTGACTCGATGGCTGTTCGCGTCCACCGTCGCATATATCTTGGCGACCTTGCCTCGAAATACGCGACCTGGATACGCCATCACCCTGGCCTCGACCGCTTGCCCGACCTTGAAGAGCGGGCTGTCGCTTTCAGTGACATTCCCCAGCATCCACTTCACCGAAGTGTCGGCAACCGAGAACGGGGCCGGGCCGGTCCCTGGCTGCACGAGCAGGCCCGGCGGCGCGTTGTATGCCGTTACCTCGCCGGTCAACGGACTACGCACGACGAGCGCCGGGTCAATCTTGCGTGTGTCCACGATTTGCTGGATTTCGGCCTCCGTCTTTCCGAAAACGCGCACCGCATCGCGCGCGGCCTTGAGCGCACCCTCCGCCGTTTGCTGATCCGAAGCCGCCTGCTCCGTCTCGCGTTGCGACACGCCGTTGGTCCCGTAGAGGTCCCTCGCGCGAGCCAGCTCCTTGCTGGTCAGTTCCAGGGTTGCCGCGGCCCCGATCAAAGCTGATTCGGCCTGGATCAGGTCCGGGCTGTCAACCGTGTAGAGCGGCTGTCCCTGTTGCACCTCGTCACCCAAATCGACGAAGGTCTTGATGAGCTTCCCCTGGTACGGGGGGAAGACCTGCACCGACAGATCGTCAACGAAAGCGATGTTGCCGACAGCCTCTCTCTCAAGGGGGAAAAGGTAGGTTCCCACCGGTTCGATTTTAATGGCATTGAGTTGACCTGGCGCCAAGTCCACCGCGGCCTCCGGCTGGGGGGAGTTGCTCGCCAAAGCCGGGGTCTGCGGCGGCTTCGCAGTCGCAGGCTCGCCCGACCCGGACCTCATCAGGAGGCCCGCGCATATAATCATCGCAACGGCCGCAACCATCGCGGCTCCTCTGCGGTCAAGCGGTAATGGATTCTTGATCACAAACCAAAGCGTTTCATCAGGACTCGTCTGCCAGCCTGCACGATAGCCCCGGGCGATCCCTTGTCTATTAGGCGAAATACAATTCTCTTGTAGGGCATTGCCTAATCCCTCTGTCAGGCGCTCTCTTTCTGTCCAGGAACCATCTCTCCGGAGCGGCGTCTCGGCGCCGCCATTCTTGGAACGATCTCCAGAACGGAGGCTTTCCGCTTGTCTGCCCCAACGCAACGCGGCATCCTTGGCGCGACGTATCAATCGCAGGCATTTCCGTGAGTTTGATCCTCATCGTCCCCGACAAATTCAAAGGCACGCTCAGCGCCGGCGCGGCAGCGCAAGCTATCGCGCGGGGTTGGGGGAAGGCGCGTCCCCGGGATTCTCTCATCCTGCTGCCAATGAGCGACGGCGGCGACGGTTTTGGCGAGGTCATCAGCGGCTTGCTCAACGCTGAACTTCAAACCCTCTCTGTCATCGATGCCGCGCATCGCCCCTGCGCCGCGCAATGGTGGTGGGAGCCGCGGAGCCGGACCGCCATCGTCGAATCGGCGAAGGTCATCGGCCTGGCGATGCTACCGCCCAAGGAGTTCCATCCCTTCGCCCTCGATACAGCCGGCTTGGGGGCGCTCGTTGCCGGGCTGGCGGCGGCCGGCGCGGATCGCTGCCTGGCTGGCATCGGGGGCAGCGCGACCAATGACGGCGGCTTCGGCCTGGCGCGCGCCTTGGGCTGGGAATTCCTGGACCGCGCCGGCAATTCGATCGAGCAATGGACGGCCCTGGACAAGCTGGCGCGCCTGCGCGCCCCGCGTCGGCGCCGGTGGTTCAAGGAGCTCCGGGTGGCTGTGGACGTCCAAAACCCGTTGCTCGGTCCCCAAGGGGCGACGCGGGTTTACGGGCCACAAAAGGGCTTGCGGCCGGACGACTTTGCCCAAGCCGAACGTTGCCTGGGGCGGCTGGCGCGAGTGGTCCGCCGCCAGTTCGACCACGATTTCGCGCGGGAGCCGGGCTCAGGGGCCGCCGGGGGACTCGGATTCGGTTTGCTGGCCTTCCTGGGCGCCCGTTTAGAACCGGGATTCGAGTTGTTTGCCCGCCGGGCCGGGCTGGTTCGTCACCTGCGCCGAGCCGCTCTGGTCATCACTGGCGAGGGCAGCATCGATGCCTCAACCCTCATGGGCAAAGGTGTCGGCCAAATCGCCCGCCAATGCCGGGAGCTCAACATCCCGTGCATCGGCCTGGCCGGCGTCGTCCACGACCGCCTCGGCGCCCAACTCTCGGATGGCTTCACCCAACTCCGCGCGTTGACCGAGTTGGCCTCGCTCGAAAAGGCCAAAGCCCAACCCGGCCGCTGGCTTGAACGCCTGGCCCAATGCGTCGCCCGCGAAGTCGCCCTTTCATAGGACGAGACGCCATAGTGGATTGCGCCCGAACACCAACGGGAGTTCATCGACTGGCATTTCTTCCTCCAGCCGATTAAGTTGCTCCTCATGAATCTTGAAGACCATTTGGGCGACATCCTCGCCAAAGCGCGCGCTATGTCGACAGTCCCGGCCGAAGCGGCGGCGCAAGCCGCCGGCCTGAGCTTGGCGGAGATGGCGGAACTCGAGAAGTCGGGTCGTGTCCCGGCGGCGAGGACGCTGGATTTCAACGCGCTGGCGAAACTGCTGGATTTGGATGCGCTGAAATTGGAAGGCATCGCTAAGGGCTGGACGCCGTCGAGCAAGGACCTGGGCCAGTGGCGAGAGCTGCGGTGCGTCACCACAACCGCCGGCGATATGCCCGTCAACTGTTACCTGGCATGGGATGAGGTCTCGCGCGACGCGGCCCTCTTCGACACCGGGTGGGAAGGGGAGCCTATCTTCCGGTTGATTGCCGAAAACCAGCTCCAGCTCCGCCACATCTTCATCACCCACTCACATCAGGATCACATCGCCGCTCTCGGCGCGGTGCGCGACCGCTTTCCCAAAGCCCGCCTCCACACCAGCGCGCCCTTATGCCCGGTGGACCAGCGCAACCGCCCCAACGATTTCATTCACCTTGGCAGCCTCCGCATCACCCACCGCGACACCCCGGGCCATGCCCCGGATGGCGTCACCTACATCGTTGGCACCTGGCCCGAGGACGCGCCGCACGTCGCCTTCGTAGGCGATGCCATGTTTGCGGGTTCGATCGGCCGCGGCAACCAATCGTGGGAACTTGCCCGCCGCAAAATCCGCGAGCAAATCTTCACCCTTCCCGCGGAAACTTTGCTCTGCCCCGGGCACGGACCCCTCACCACCGTCGCCGAGGAGAAAGAACACAACCCGTTTTTTCTTTAAACCGCCCAACAACGGGCATTCCGTAACACGATGGCCTGGTCCCCGGGCTGGAAGTCTCCGTGGCCCGTCTGCCACAGGAGGAGTGCGAACCGGTCGGCGAAGTTCGTGAACGTGACGGTTTTTCTCCTCCGTGAAGCGGCCGTTGTCGTAGGTCACTTAAAGGCGCTTCATCGCTTTGGCTCTAACGCCGGGCGATGTGATCGTTTTCTTAGCCTGGCTAACTGATGTTTTACATTTGACTTGCTTAAGACTTGGGGAATCTGTTTAAAGAGGATGGGATGAAGGTCATCACGGATGAACATTGCACCGGTTACTCGCACCCGGGCCACCCGGAGAGGCCGGAGCGCATTACCGGGATCGCCCGACGGCTGCGCGGACAGAGCGCCCTGCCGATCGCCTGGGGCAGGCCCGGGCCTTTCGAGGAGGCGGCACTCCTGCGCGCCCATGGGGCGGGGCACATAGCGCGGCTGAAGGACGGGGAGGATTTCGACGAGGACACGCCATACGCGCCGGAGATCGCCGAACACGCGTTGGCATCGGCGGGGGCGGCTTTGGAGGCGCTGAGAGAGGCCCGGGCGGGCGGGATGGCGTTTAGCCTCATGCGGCCGCCGGGTCATCACGCTTCGCGTCACCGCGCAATGGGGTTTTGCTATCTGAACAACATTGCCGTGGCGGTGCTGGAGGCCCTGGCCACGGGCACACAAAGGGTCGCGGTGTTTGATTTCGACGTGCATCACGGAAACGGGACCGAGGCCATCCTGGTCAACAAGCCGGGGGCCGCCGTATTCTCGGTCCACCAGTGTCCCTGTTACCCGTGGACCGGGCTGCGGAACGTGGGCAACAACTGCTTCAATTACCCGCTCCCGCCGCGGACGCCCCGCGCGGCATACCGCGAGGTGCTGAGTTCCGCGCTGGAACAGATGGGAGGCTTCAGACCCGAGATCATCGCGGTGTCGGCGGGGTTCGATGCCTGCGCCCGGGACCCGATGGGGCAGATGAACCTGGAGCTGGAAGACTATTACTGGTTGGGCCAATCGTTGAGGCGGCCCGGTGTTCCCGTGTTCAGCCTGCTGGAAGGGGGGTATAGTGACGAGTTGCCGGAGTTGGTCCTGGGCTACCTGATGGGGCTGGAGGGAAGGTGATCGTCAAAGAACTTTGCGGCCCGATCGCGATAGTTCATCGGCCGCCCGGATACGGCTCGTTCAGCGCGGTGTCCAAATCCACCACATGGCCGGCGGCGATGTCAGCCATGCCCTGTCGATCGCACTGGTTGACTCGCGATTCAGCAAGCCTCCCCTCCGAAACCGGGGTTGACATCGCGGTGCCAAAACGGCACCGTATGCGCATGGAGCATGTAATGGAAGAACCTCGCAAGCGGATTACTGCGCGGGTTTCAGAAAACGTCCGGGCAACGTTGGAGCAGGCAGCGGAGCTTTTGGGGGCAACCGTCAACCAGTTCGTTGTACAAACAGCATATCAGGAAGCCCAGCGTCTCCTGGAGCGCGAGTCCGTTATTCGGCTTTCCCAAAAGGACGCCCGCAGGGTGCTTTCTCTGCTCGACTCTCCGCCGAAACCCTGTAAGGCCCTCAAAGATGCCGTAAAGGCGTTCAAAGGCTCCGTACGTGCGTAGAATAGAGCCGCTGGCGAAGTTCCATGACAGGAATGCCTTCGATTGTGGAAGCGAGCCGCTGAACCTGTTTCTCAAGCAAACGGCGCGGCAGCACGCGATGCGGGGCATTTCCCGCACGTTCGTTCTGGTTGATGAATCTGCTTCCGAGCCCAAACCCATCCTCGGTTTTTTCTCGCTGAACCTTTGTCAGATAAGGTCGGAGTCACTTTCCGCAGAGGAGGCGAGGAGATTGCCGCGTGATGTCTCGGGGGTCCGTCTCGGGAGGTTGGCCATTGCCAGGAATCTCCATGGAGAAGGCCTTGGAAGAATCCTGCTGGTCGCCGCGATGGAGAAGTTTATGGAAATCTTCAAAACGGCGGGTGGGATCGGACTCTTCGTGGATGCCAAAGACCAGGCGGTGAAGACTTTTTATGAGCGTTTTGGGTTCGTGTCCCTGCCGTCGAACGAACTGGAGCTATTCCTGCCGGCGGCGACGATCCGGGAGACTTTGGCTCAATAGGCCCGAGAACCCCAAATCAGTCAGATATTCTCCCCAATCGCTGGGGACGGCTGGTAGGACAGATCGCGCTCCGGGGGGAGGGGGGCGGTTTCTTTGGCCAGGACGCGGTATTGGCGGATTTGGAAGGAGACTTCTCTGCCTTGTTCGAGTGCCTGGTGGGCATATTCCTCCTTGGTCATGCGCGCGCGGACGCTCAGGCCGCTGGGCAGTTCGAGTTCGACGCGAAGGAGGACTCCCAGGAAGAAGGTGTGCCGCAGGATGGCATGGTAGCGGTACTGAGTGAGGTCGGAGGAGATTTGCACGGCGTAGGGGCGGAACCCGATGCGGAGTTTCTGCCCGTCGGCCAGGCCGGAGGCTGGAAACTCCAGTTCGCCGGCGCGGGCGACGCCGTTGGTCACCTGGAGTTCGAGGACATTCATCGCCCCGACGAAGCGGGCGACGAACTCATTGGCGGGCTGCTCATAGACCTCGCGCGGGGTCCCCACCTGTTCAAGGACGCCGCGAGAGAAGATGACGATGCGATTGGAGACTTCGAGGGCCTCCTCCTGGTCGTGGGTGACGAACAGGGTGGTGACGTTGAGGTCGTGGTGCAGCGTGACGAGCCATTCGCGGAGTTCCTCGCGGATCTTGGCGTCCACGGCGCCAAAAGGTTCATCGAGCAGCAGCACGCTGGGTTGGGAGGCAAGGGCGCGGGCGATGGCCACGCGTTGGCGCTGGCCGCCGGAGAGTTGGTGAGGGTAGCGGCGGTCCAGGCCCTCCAGCCCGAAGAGGCCCAGCAACTCCGCGACGCGCCCGCGGATGTCCGCGCGGTTCCATTTTTTTATCTTCAGGCCGAAGGCGATGTTGCTGGAGACGGTCATGTTCTTGAACAGCGCGTAGTTCTGGAACACGAACCCGATGTTGCGGCGCTGAACGGAGACATCGTTGACCCGATTGCCCCGGATGAAAATGTCACCACTGGTGGGCATTTCCAGACCCGCTATCATGCGCAGGACGGTCGTCTTGCCGCAGCCGCTGGGGCCCAGCAAGGCCATCAACTCCCCCTCCTTGACGGAAATGGACACGTCGTTAACGGCGGCAACATCGCCGAACCTCTTGATGACGTTTCTCAGTTCGATGCTCATCTAGGAGAGTTCTTTCCGTGCCTGGCGGCGTTCCATGAATATCTTGATGGCGAGGGTCAACAGAGCCAGCACGACGAGCAGGCTGGCGACGGCAAAGGCGGCCGGGGCGTCGTATTCGTTGTATAGCTTTTCCACGCGCAGCGGCATGGTATCCGTCTTTCCGGTGATGTGGCCTGAGACAACGGAGACGGCGCCAAACTCGCCCATGGCCCGCGCGTTGCAGAGGATGATGCCGTAGAGGAGGCCCCACTTGACCGAGGGAAGGGTGACGTGCCAAAAGGTCTGCCAGCCGTTGGCGCCAAGGGTCAGGGCGGCTTGTTCCTGCTCGGAACCGGTGGCCTGCATGACGGGGATGAGTTCGCGCGCCACAAAGGGGAACGTGACGAACACGGTGACAAGAACAATGCCGGGCACGGCGAAAATGACCTTAAGGTCGCGGGCGTCGAGCCAGGGGCCCAGGAGGCCCTGGAGCCCGAAGAGGACGACAAACATAAGACCGGCGACGACCGGCGAAATGGAGAAGGGGAGGTCGATGAGAGTGATCAGCATCGATTTGCCGGTGAACTCGAATTTGGCGATCGCCCAGGCGGCGGCCAGGCCGAACAGGACATTGAGGGGCACGCTGATTGCGGCTACCAGCAAGGTGAGGCCGATCGCGGCCAGGGAATCGGGGCTCGATAGCGCGGCGGCGTAATAGGCCCACCCCTTGGAAAGGGCCTGGACAAAGACGTTGGCCAGCGGAAGGAGGAGGAACACGAAGCAGAAGCCGAGGGCGACCAGGATGAGGAGCCACTTGACAAGCGGCGGTTCTTCCGTGCCTCGCTGGGACGGTTGTTTGGCCGATTTATGATTTGTCACGACGCCTGATTCTTCTACCGCTGGAGGCGGCTGGCCCATTGTTCGAGCAGGTTAATCCCTGCCAATAGCAGAAACGAAAACACCAGCAGGACCACGGCTAATGCGATTGCCCCCGCGTAATCGTATTCCTCGAGGCGTGTCACAATCAAAAAAGGGGCGATTTCGGTCTTGAACGGGAGGTTTCCCGAGATGAAGACGATGGAGCCGTATTCTCCGATGGCGCGGGCAAAGGCGAGGGCAAACCCCGTCAGCACCGCTGGGAAGAGGGCAGGCGCAACGATGCTCACGAATGTCCGCAGCCGTCCGGCCCCAAGCGTCGCAGCCACTTCTTCAACCTCGCGTTCGAGGTTCAGCAGAACCGGTTCGAGCGTCCGCACCGCGAAGGGCAGGCCGACAAAAGTGAGGGCGATGACGACGCCCAGAGGGGTGAAGGCGCCCTTGATGCCGAGGGGGGTGAGGAAACGGCCCAGCCAACCGTCGGCGGCGAAGAGACTGGCGAGCGTCAGCCCCGCCACCGCCGTCGGCAGCGCGAAGGGGAAGTCCACTATCGCGTCGATAAGCCGCCGTCCGGGGAACCGGTAGCGAACCAGGACCCAGGCCAGGAGCGAGCCAAAAAGCGCGTTGGCCACGGCCGCCAGCAAGGACGTTTCCAGGCTCAGGCGGTAGGCCGCCAGCGCGCGGGGGGTCGTCGCCAGCCGCCAGAACTCAGCCCAGGAAACTCCGAACGCCCGGCAGACCAGCGCGGCCAGCGGAATGAGGACGATGGCGCTCAGGTAAAAGAGCGTGAAGCCCATCGTCAGACCAAAACCGGGCAGTGCGTTGAACTTCTTGTCCGCCATAAGGCGGCAACATTTTTACCCTAAGCATGGGCCGGAATCAATTCTCCAAGTTCATCCGATTCGATGCCGAGGTCGGCGAAGAGCCACGAGGAGAGATAGCGCTCGCAGCAAGAGGGCATGATGGCGACGATGGTTTTGCCGCGCCATTCGGGACGCTTGGCCACCTGGATCGCCGCCCAGGCGGCCGCCCCGCTGGAGATGCCGACCGGGATGCCGTCGAGTTGGTTGATCTCCTTGGAAATCGGGCCGGAGTCTTCCTCGTTGACGCCGATCACCTCATCGATGACGGCGCGATTCAGGTTGTCCGGAATGAACCCGGCGCCCAGCCCTTGCAGTTTATGAGGGCCGGGCTTGCCTCCGGCTATCACGGCGGACTTGGCGGGTTCGACCGCGATGGCTTTGAAGCCCGGTTTACGCTGCTTGATGACCTCGGCGATGCCGGTGATGGTGCCGCCGGTGCCCACGCCCGCCACGACCGCATCTACTTTGCCGTCCGTATCGCGCCAGATTTCCTCCGCCGTCGTGCGGCGATGGACGGCCGGGTTCGAGGGGTTGGAGAACTGCTGGAGGATGAGGCTGCCGGGAATCTGCCGGTTGAGCTCCTCGGCCTTGGCGATGGCCCCCTTCATCCCTTTGGCGCCTTCGGTCAAGACCAGTTTCGCGCCAAGAATCTTCAGGAGCTTGCGTCGCTCGATCGTCATCGTCTCCGGCATCGTCAGGATCAGCTTCATCCCGCGGGCCGCCGCCACAAAGGCCAGCGCGATGCCCGTGTTGCCGCTGGTGGGCTCGATCAGCACCGTGTCCGGGCCGATCCGTCCCGCCTTGACGGCGTCCTCGATCATGGCGGCCCCGATGCGGTCTTTGACGCTGGAGAGCGGGTTGAAGAATTCGAGCTTGAGAAGCACATCCGCGATGGCGCCGTGCTTTTGGGCCGTCCGGTTCAACCGGACCAGGGGAGTGTTGCCGATGGTTTCCGTGATGTCGTTATAGATGCGCATGTTTGTTTTCTCCTTGTGGGATTGTCGCGTTGCAGGATTCGGGTCTTCCGATCACCGGCGAGCGTTCATGATTTGGTCGAACACGCCGTCTTCGTTGAAATGGATTGTCTGGGCCTTTTCCCACCCCCCGAACACCTCATCGATGGTGAAGAGATTGACCTTCGGGAAAGTGCCGGCGTGCCTTTGGGCGACGGAATCAAGGCGGGGGCGGAAGAAGTGATTTGCGGCGATCTCCTGGCCCTCGGGAGTATAGAGGTACTCCAGATAGGCCTGGGCGACAGCCCGGGTGCCGCGTTTGTTGACCGTCTTGTCCACCCAGGCGACCGGGGGCTCGGCCAGAATGCTCACCGAAGGGATGACGATTTCGAATTGCCCTTTGCCGGACTCCTGGAGCGAGAGCAATGCCTCGTTTTCCCAGGTGATGAGGACGTCGCCAATGCGGCGCTGGGTGAAGGTGGTCGTGGCGCTGCGAGCGCCCGATTCCAGTATCGGCACATTCCTGAAAAGGCGGGCCACGAAATCGCGGGCCTTGGCGTCGTCCTGGCCGTAATGCTTCAACGCGTAACCCCAGGCCGCCAGGTAATTCCATCGCGCCCCGCCGGATGCCTTGGGGTTGGGGGTGATAACCGACACGCCGGGCTTTACCAGGTCCTCCCAGTCTTTGATTCCTTTAGGGTTCCCCTTGCGAACCAGGAACAGCACCGTCGAGGTGTAGGGGGAACTGTTGTGAGGGAGGCGCTTTTGCCAATCCAGGGGCAGAAGTTTGCCTCTCCGGGCAATGGCGTCGATGTCATAGGCCAGCGCCAGCGTGACCACATCCGCATCCAGGCCGGCCATCACGGCCTGCGCCTGTTTGGCCGACCCGCCATGGGACTGGTGTACGATGACCCTGTCGCCCGTCCTGGCCAGCCAGTCTTTGGCAAAGGCGGCGTTGAAGTCCTGAAAGAACTCGCGAGTGGGGTCATAGGACGCGTTGAGGAGCGTGATGTCCTTTGCCAGGGCGCCAGGCGGCGCGATTAGCGCCAGGAAAAGCAGCCAGCTCGCGATTTTCATCTTGCATCGAGATTATCATCAATCTATACTATGTCAATAGAGATGTATATATTATTTTCGCCAAGCCCGGACAGGGCTTGATATGGGCAGCCAGCTATGGAACTATGGGTACACCGGCTCATGAAGACGACCGCGGAGATTGCGAACAGCCTCGCTGAGCGAGCGGAACGCCTTGCCCGAAAGGAAAAGACGGCCATTGGCGCATTGCCCGAGGGTGGGCTTCGTCTGGCCCTTCCATGAGACTGTCGTTGCGTGGAGAGTATGCCTTGAGGGCGCTGGTGGTGTTGGGGTTGAACTACGACCAGCCGGTCGTGCGAATCCAGGCGATCTCCGAACATCAGAATATTCCGAAGCGATTTCTGGAACAGATTTTAAACGACCTGAAGTCCGGGGGGTTCGTTCAGAGCAAGCGCGGGGTGACGGGCGGCTACCGGCTGGCGCGAAAGCCGGAGGAAATAACCCTGGCCGCGGTAGTGCGGCACATCGAGGGGGCGCTGGCGCCGGTGCGTTGCGTGAGCGCGGGCTTTTACCAGAAGTGTTCGTGTCCGGACGAGTCGCGGTGCGCCATCCGCAGTGTGATGAAGGAAATTCGGGATGCGGTGGTGCAAATCGCGGAGCGCGTCACGGTTGCCGAGCTGTGCGACCGTTGGCGGAAGCTGCAGGAGCAGCCATCGGATGGCCTGGATTTTGCGATCTAGCCCCTGGGATTTGTTTGCTCCTGCCCTCCGGGTGCTGCACAATGCGAAGGGATGTCTGCCATTGTAATGCCGGAGTCATCACTGCGCTTGGAACGGGCCGAGTCGAGGCGACTGGCCTGGGCTTTCGTGTTGTCTCTGGTCTTCCACCTCATGGCTTTCAGCGGCTACGAGGCGGGGCGGCGGCTGCACGTTTGGCAGCGCGTGCAATGGCCCGCGTGGATGGTGGCGCCGAGGATGCTGACCGAGTTGTTCGTCAAGCCGCAGACCGCCCGGGAGCGCGAGTTGCTGGAGAAGCAGCGCCAGGAAGAACAGCGCCGCGAACAGATGCCTCTTGTATTCGTGGATGTCAGCCCCGCGCAGGCTACCCCCGAGCCTCCCAAAAAGTCCGACTACTACTCCGACAAGAATTCGCTGGCCGCCAACCCGGACACGAGCATTCAGTCTTCGGTTCCAAAAATCGACGGCAAGCAGAACCTGGTGCCCAAGACCGAGGATATTCCCCGGACGCAGGCGTTTCCCTTGCGGCCGGCGCCCGCGCCCGCGCCCTCGCCTCCAGCGGCTCCCGCGGCCCCGGCTCAGCCCAAGACCGAGCCCGCCCGCGAGGTGAAGCCCGAGCCTGCCCGCGAAGCGAAGCCCAAGGTGGCCATGGCGCCGGGGGATTTGGCTATGGGCCGGCCGGAGGAAGCCGCGGCTAAAACCGAACTTAAGCCGGATGCAACGGAGGAGGTAAAGCCCAGGGCCGCCGTGGCCCAGGCGGACGAGTCCTCGCCCAAAGGCGAGGCCAAGGCCGACCGGCCGAGGAAGCCGCGGCGGTTGAGCGAAGTGCCTCCCGAGGTTCGGATGGCGAAGCTTGCCGGGGAAAAGATGAAGCAGGACGGGGGCGTGCGGCAGCACCAGTTGGTCTCCTCGCTGGATGTCACTGCCAGCCCCTTCGGCTCTTATGACGAGGCGATTATCTCCGCGGTGCAGGAACGGTGGTACGCGCTGCTGGACGAACGAAGCTACGCCGGGGCCCGGACGGGCAAGGTAATGCTTCGATTTCACCTGAACGCCGACGGCTCGGTCACGCAAATGAAGCTGGTGGAGAACACCGTTGATTTGACGCTGGCCCTGATTTGCCAGAGCGCGATTCGGGACCCGGCTCCGTTCGCTCCGTGGCCAAGCGACATGCGCAAAGAGATCGGCGCCAACTACCGGGAAGTGACGTTCGCTTTTTACTATCGCTAATTTGCCCCCATTACACCCCGCATGGAACCGATCATTTACACACTCCTGATTCTCACCTCGATTGTCGGCCTCACGTTCATCGTCGAGCGCGGCCTGGCCCTGCGCTGGCGCAAGGTCGTGCCGCCTGAAATCGAGGCCGCCGTCCGATCCTGCCAAACCTCCGAGGACCTCGCGATGCTCGGGCGGGTGTGTCATCAGTATCCCAGCCCGATGAGCCAACTGCTCTTGCTGGCGGCCGAGCACCTGGATTGGGCCAAAGCCGACACGATGGACGCCATGCAGGCCCGGGCTCGGCATGAGGTTACGCGTCTTGAGCGCGGCCTGGTGGTGCTGGAGATCATCGTCGGCATCGCGCCGCTGCTGGGCCTGGTGGGGACAATCATCGGCATGATGGGCCTCTTCCGCAACATTGGCCAGCAGGGTCTCAACGAGGCCGCCCCGCTGGCCCAAGGCATCGCCCTCATTCTCAACACCACGCTCATGGGCCTTCTCATCGCCATCCCTTCGCTCGTCTTCTGGAGCTACTACAGCAAGAAGGTCGAGACCATCGCCATCGAGATGGAAACCCTCTGCGACGAATTCATCCGCCGCCAATATCGTGAGGCGCCCCGGGAGCACAAGGTCCACGCGGCCCGCGAAGCGGCGAGGAAGTGAGCGGACAGCCATGCGTTTCTATCTCAAAAAGCGGCGTCAGCCCCCGGCGGTGATCATCGTCGCGTTGATCGACATCCTCATCGTGCTCCTCATCTTTCTGATGGTGACGACCAGTTTCACCCGAATGCCGGCAGTGAGGCTGTCCCTCCCGGAATCCACCACGGCCAAGAAGGCCGGCGCCACGGAGTCGCCGCCGATGATCGTGACGATCGATGCCAAGGGCAACGTTCTCCTGGGCACCGAGAGCAAACCTGTGACCGTGGCCCAGCTCAAGGCCGAGTTGGTCGCGGCCGTGGCGCGCAACCCGAATCTTAAGGTGACCATCAGCGCGGACACGGTGGCGCCCATGGGCCGGTTCGTCAGGGTGTGCGATGTCGTGAAGGAGACCAACATCAAGGAGAGGGTCGTCAGCATCCTTGTTAAGGAGGCGGCCAAGCCATAGAGGCTCGGAGCGGTGCGCGACACGGCCCCGGCCCTCGAACTGGCGCCGCCCCTGGAGTGCGGCGGCAAGCGGAGCGCGACGCCGCTTTCGTTTTCGCTGTCGCCTTGTTCATCCGAAGCTAAAGCGGCGTCGCGCTCCGCTTGCCGCCGCACTCCAAGGTATTGACTGGTGGCGTCGCCGGTGATATGGAGGCGCGGACGCCGCTTTGGCTTTTCCTATGAACGCGAACAGTGCCAGAGCGGCACCTACTTTCTCACCGTGGGCACCTATCTCAAACAGCACCATTTCCGTGGCAGAGACCGGGTGCGCGTGCTCCATCGCGGGCTGTTGACCGTGGCGCGGGACTTTGGGTGGCGTCTTGAAGCATGGTCAGTTTTCTCCAACCACTACCATTTTGTGGCGCATTCGCCCCCTGGGCCGGAAGGCGCGCGGAGCCTCTCCCGGATGCTAGGACTGCTTCACGAGAAGACCGCCAAATGGATCAACCGATTGGACAACGCACCCGGCCGCAAAGTCTGGCATAACTTCCGCGAAACCCGGCTGACGTATGAAAAGAGCTATCTGGCGAGGCTCAACTACGTTCATCGGAACCCGGTCAAGCACAAGCTGGTGCTCGTCGCCAGCCAATACCCTTGGTGTTCCGCCGCGTGGTTCGAACGCACAGCGACCCCGCTCAGGTGAAGACGATTTACAGCCTCAAGACCGATACGCTTCAGGTGAGCGATGAATACGATGCCGCACCCGAGTGGTGATGTGGAGTGCGGCGGCTACGCACGAGCCTGGCGCGATTCACGCGGCCGGCGCGGGCGGGGTGTGGGGCGGTTGGCCCTGGGGGGGGTGCTGGGGCGGGGGCGCGACGACGAGCGGCACCGGGTAACGCAACTTCATCACGTCATCCACCATTACTTCCACGTAGTAAGCGCCCGCCACCTTGAATTCCACTTGAGTGAACACGCTGACGTTGGTCGCGTGCATCGCGGCGTCCTTCAAGGCGAATCTCACTTCGCTTTTGCGCACGACGGTCGTCTGGTCGGGCGCGATGAGCCGGACCGTCTCGACGAATTGTCCCAGGCCCGCCGTCCACCGATTGAAGAGGCTGAGCTTGAGCGCGACGATCGGCAGTTGGGGCACGCGGATGAAACTGAGCACGCCGATGAGGATGAAGTTCCCGGTGATTTCCTGGCGGATTTCCTCGCACAAGAGCGAGCATTGCAAGTCGGGCAGGATTCGAGTCGGTTCCATAAGTCAGCGATGGCGGCGGACGGTGCGAGCCCTCTTGTGCCGGCCTTTCAATTGGCGCCCCCGATGGCTCGTTCGGCGGCCAGCACGGTGTTTTGCATCAGCATGGCAATTGTCATGGGTCCCACGCCGCCAGGATTGGGTGTGATCTTGCCGGCCACCGGTTGGACGCCCGCGAAATCCACATCCCCCGCCAGGCGGGAACCACCCTTGGCCGCCGGGTCCGGCACGCGGCTGACGCCGACATCTATGACCACTGCGCCCGGTTTGACCATGGAGGCCTTGACGAAACCGGGCACGCCCAGGGCGGCGATGAGGATGTCCGCGCGCCGGCAGTGGGCCTGGATGTCGCGGGTTCCGCCGTGGCAAAGAGTCACTGTGGCGTTGGCGTGCCTCTGCTTCTGGCAGAGCATCGCGGCCATCGGCTTTCCGACGATGTTGCCCCGTCCGAGCACGACGACCTCCGCTCCGCTGGTCTGCACGTTCGAGCGAGTGAGCAATTCACGGATGCCTGCGGGTGTGCAGGGGAGAAAACCGCTTGGATCTCCCAACATGAGCTTGCCGACGTTGATGGGGTGGAATCCATCCACGTCTTTCTCCGGGAGCACGGTGGAGCAGACGATAGCCGAGCGGATGTGGCCGGGCAAGGGCGCCTGGACCAGGATGCCATGCAAGCGGGCGTCGGCATTCAAGCGGGCCAGCAATTCGAGCAACTCGGCTTCGGTCGCGGTTTGGGGCAACACGTGGGTTTCCGAGGCGATGCCTAACTCGGCGCAGGTCTTTTCCTTGCGGCCGACATAGACCTTCGAGGCGGGGTCTTCGCCCACGCGGACAAACGCCAGTCCAGGCGGCGCCCCCCGTCCTTTGAGCGCGGCGATGCGCCGGGCCAGTTCGTCCTGAATTTGGCGGGCGATGGCCCGGCCATCGATGAGGTTCTCAAACAGGGCCGGCGGGCGATTCATGCTGTCCAATCCCGCTCAGGGCGTCCCACTGGCCGGGGGCACTTCGCTGAAGTCCTGCGGCTCGCTGAGGACTTCAATCTTCTGAATCGTCAGGACCGGTGTATGCCCCCAACGTTCATCCAGGCCCTCTTGGCCTGTGACGATGATGCGCAGACCCTTGTATCGGCGCAAATCCAGTTCCTTGGAGGTCGTGTAGAGGTAGTCCATCGTCTTGCCGTTCTCGGGGCTGATCAACGCGAAGTCGGAGGGGGCCTGGATGCTGGTCATTCCGCGAACGATGCCCTCGCGCAACACAACGCGCGGAGGGAGCGGTTCCTGGGGAGCTGTCTCGGGGGCCGCTGTTGGCGGAGTGACGGCGGCGGTGGTCGCCGGAGCGGTCGTTTCCGGGGCAGTGGCAGCGGGCGGCGTCGGGGCTGGAACAGGGGTTTCCACGGCCGGTGGGGCTGTGGGCGCGGGTGCGGTTGCGGGCGGGGCCTGGACTGGGGCGGCGGCAGCGGTCTCGGGGGCGGGAGCGGTAGGGGCCGGAGCTGTGGGAGCCGCGGCGAGGGCGGCGGCCGGCGCGGCTTCTCCCTGTCTCAGGAATTGGGCGGCGACGAATGCGAAGGCGCTGGCAGGCGGCTCGATCTCCGTCCACTCACCCTTGGTGGTGAGTTCCTTGACTGTTTCGCCGCTCACCAAACGGCCCAGGACACTGTAGTTTTCGCCGGGGCCGGCGCGGAGGTTGAGGCGGGTGGCTTTGACGGTTTTGGCTGCGGGGTCGATGTAGGCGCTCTTGACCCAGACATGGGCGCCGGACGGGAGCGTAATTTTGGCCCAGGCCGAGGGTTCGTCGGGGGCCGACTTGTTCTGAACGACCTCTTCGATAACGGTCACCGCTTCGCCCTTGCTGAGATGGCCGATCACCTCGCTATGGAGTTTGGCCTGGGCGCGCACGTTCACATGGTTGGCCGCGACTACCGCCGGCCCGGCCACCAGGGGGACGGTCCTGAGTTCAGCCGAAGAAGCAACGGCGGCCCTGTGAGTCACGGTCTTGTTGGGGGCCTTCTTGCCGCTCTTTTTCTTGCCGCTCTCGTTCCTGGCGGTCTGTTTTTTGGGGGTCTTGGCGGCAGGGGCATTGGTGGGGGCCGCGGCGCTGACGGCGGGCGGGGCCTCTGATCCGGGGCCGGCCGGGGTCGTCGCCGCGGGGGCGGGAGCCGGGGTCTCGATCGCCCCTGTTCCGGGTGAATTCGTGGCCTGCTGCGCCAGTAAGGCTGTTGAGAACGTCATTCCGCAGAGCAACCAGAGGTTCATTTTCATAACTCAACTCAGTAGAGAATTAATCTCTGCTTCTGTCAATGCCCGCCATCTGCCCAAGCGCAACTCGCCCAGCTTGATCTTTCCGATCTGGGTCCGCTGCAACCGCTTGACGGTGATGCCTTGCGCCTCGAACAGGCGGCGAACTTCACGATATTTGCCTTCGGCCAATTCAAGTTCCACCACGCATTGTCCCGAGCCGGTCGAAATGAGCCGGGCCTTTTCTGTTTTTAGTTTTTCACCCTGATGCCACAGGCCGTGCGTGAACCGGTCGAGCATCGCCTCATCCACCCGGCCTTGGACGGTCGCCAGGTACTTCTTGCGCAGTTCATAGCGCGGATGGGTCAGGCGCAAGCTGAATTCACCATCATTCGTAAGGAAAAGCAAGCCTTCAGTGGCGAAATCCAGGCGTCCAACCGAGTAGAGGTGGCCCCACTCATTGGGCAGTAGCTCGTAAATCGTCGGCCGGCCATGCTCGTCTTTGCGGGAGCAGACCAAGCCGCGCGGCTTGTTCAAGGCCAGGTACACCTTGCGCTTGGCGCGGATGGGCTGGCCGTCCACCGTCACGCGGTCCCGGGCCGGGTCCACCTTCGACCCCAGCTCCTTGACCGTGGCGCCGTTGACCGCCACGCGCCCCGCCAGGATGATCGCCTCGCCGGCGCGCCGAGAAGCCACCCCCGCCTCCGCAAGAAACTTCTGCAGGCGAAGCATTTGAATGAAGAATGAGGAGTGAACAGTGCGGAATAGCCAGAGCGGGCATCGTATCCCGTCGGCGATTCCCCACTCTTCACTCTACGTTCCGCACGTCCTAGATGGCCGCCTTGGTCTTGCGCAAGCCGGTAATGCGGTCGCCCGTTTTCCATTGATCGCGCTTCTTGAGCAGCTCGATTCGCTCAAAACGCTTGAGCACATTCCGTTTGCCGCCCAGTGTGGCGGCCGCGCGCAGACTGCGATGCTGTGACATAACTCAAATCCCAAATGTTACTTTGCCTGTTTGCTGGTCTTCCAACCGCCCCCGTTCGGAGCGGGGGATTTGTTTAGCATTCCCGCGGGCCTTTGACAACCGTTAAATTGAGGAGGTTTGGCGCATTAACCGTCGAGAACGCAGAGATCACAAAGAAATGCCATGGTTTTCCCAGGTCTTTGTGGTCTTTGGGCTCTCCGCGGTCAGTGCTCCCACTGGTCCACGGATTTTGCTGCGCGAAATTGGGAGTGACTATTGTGGGCCTTTGGGTACACCCTATTGGGCATGAGAGCCTTGAGACGGGTCTGGCGGTGGTGCTGGATTGTACTGCCCTGGGTGTGCGGCGCCGCGGAGATTCCCGAGCCTGTTCTGCCGGCCGGTGTCGGGGTCAATATTCATTTCGTGACCGGCCATGAGCAGGACTTGGATCTGATAGCGGCGGCGGGGTTCAAATTCGTGCGCATGGACTTCGGCTGGACCGGGACCGAGACGGCAAAGGGCCAATACACCTGGCGGGAGTATGATGAGTTGCTGGCCAACCTCGACCGGCATGGCCTGCGCGCCATCTTCATCTTCGACTATTCCCACCCGCTTTACGAGGAGACGGTGACCAGCCCCAATCCAATGACCCAGGTGCCCTACAAGAATACGGCATCGCCGCGGCGCCCGGAGAGCATCGCAGCCTACGCGCGCTGGGCGGCGGCGGCGGCGACTCATTATGCGGGGCGCCATGTCATTTGGGAAATCTGGAACGAACCCAACGGCCAGTTCTGGAGTCCCGCCCCCGATGCGGAGCAGTACACAGCCCTGGCCCTGGCGGCCTGCCGGGCCGTCCGCGAAGCCGACCCGCAAGCCACCATCGTGGCCCCCGCCACTTCCGGCTTTCCGTGGGATTATCTGGAGACCTTTCTGAAGTCGGGCGTGCTCGAATACCTCGATGCGGTGAGCGTGCATCCCTACCGCGACCCACGCCAGCCGCCGGAAACCGCGGCTGGGGATTATCAAAGACTCCGCGCCCTCATCGACAGCCATGCCCCGCCGGCGAAACGGGGCCGGATACCCATCCTCAGCGGGGAATGGGGCTACTCGAGCTTCAGCCGCGGGGTTTCCCTCCCGAACCAGGCCGCCTTCGCCGCCCGCCAGCAGCTTGCCAATTTATATAGCGGCGTCCCTCTCTCGATCTGGTACGACTGGAAGAACGACGGGACCGATGCGAACGAGAACGAGCATAACTTCGGCACAGTCCTGCCCGACCTGCAACCCAAGCCGGCCTATAGGGCCGTGCAGACCCTGACCCGCCAACTGGCCGGCTATCGCATCGTCCGCCGGCTGAGCTTGCCAGATGGCAAAGATTACGTGTTGGCTTGCGCCGGGCCGTCCGGGGCGAACAAGTTGGCTGCCTGGACGCTGGGCGAACCGCATTCGATCCGGCTGGGCCTCAAGGCCGCCCCCGGCACGCCGCTGGCCGCTGTTTCGAGCGAGGGCGCGAGTTTCTCTCCGAAACTGGACGCCTCCGAGTTGGTCCTGGAACTGAGCGCCGCGCCCCAGTACGTCGCCCTGGCGGATGCGGAGATCGCGGAATCGGCGGCCCTGAAATAATCCTGGAAGCGATGGCTAAACTGGTCTTCGACATCGAGACCTCCGCCCTGCCTCTCGAACATTTCGACGAGGCCCAGCAGGAGTACCTGTTTCGGGAGTGCCAAAGGATCGCCGATGAGCCGGCTCGGGCCGCCCGCCACGCTGAAATCCAGCAGCAATGCAGTCTCTGGCCCCTCACGGCCCAGGTGGTTTGCATCGCCATGCTCAACGCCGACACCTCCCGCGGCCAGGTCCTCTTCACCGCGGCCGATTACGAGCAGGGCGAGGATGAGGCGGGGCCGGTCGAGTTCGTGGCCTGTGTGGATGAAATCGAACTGTTGACCGCCTTCTGGGACGTGGCAAAGCACTATGAGACCGTCGTCACCTTTAACGGGCGCGGCTTTGACGTTCCGTTCATCTATCTGCGCTCGGCGCTCCTCAACGTGCCCATTTCACGCAAGGACTGGCTCGGCTACCGCTTCCAAACCGACCCCCATTGCGACCTCGCGGAGCAGTTGACTTTCTACGGCGTGAGCGGCCGGGAAGGAGCCGCCCGCCGGTTCAACCTGGATTTTTATTGCAAGGCATTCGGCATCGAGTCCCCCAAGAGCCATGGCGTCACCGGCACGGATGTGGGTCCGTTATTGGCCGCCGGACGCTTCCGGGAGATCGCCGAATACTGCCTGCGCGACGTCAGGGCCACCGTTCTGCTTTACCACATTTGGAAGAGCAGATTATCAGGCATCAAGTGAGCGCCGAATGTGCGGGAACAACCCTGGTCTGTTTTGCGGTAAAAACGGAGGCGGCGGCATTTGACAAGCTCGCCTCAGCCAGGCCGCGCGTGAGGACGCTGCTCACGGGCATGGGCTTGGAGAACGCGGCGCGGAGCGTCCGCGCCGCCCTGGCTGGGCTGCGGCCCGGCCTGGTTCTGAGCTGCGGGTTTGCCGGCGGACTCGATCCGCGGTTGGCGACGGGGACGGTGGTCTATGCCGCCGATGCCCAGACCGGCCTCGAACCTGTCCTGCTGGCCGCGGGGGCGCGCCCGGCCCGCTTCCATTGCGCCAACGAGGTCGCCTGTACCGCGGCCAGCAAACGGGCTGCGCGAGCGATGACCGGCGCGGATGCCGTCGAAATGGAATCCCAGATCATCCGCGCCCTCTGCCGCGAGCAGAGCATTCCCAGCGCGACGGTGCGTGTCATCCTGGATAGCGCCGACGAGGACCTGCCGCTTGATTTCAACCTCCTTATGACGCCCGATCGGCGGCTCGACGCGGTTAAACTGGCGTTCACCGTCCTGAAATCTCCCGCGAAAGTCGGCGCGTTGATCCGACTCCAAAGGCAAAGCCGCCTGGCCGCCCGGAACCTCGCCGATGTGCTGGCAAGCGTGGTCAACCGCGCGGCTTCATAATGCATGAAGACCCGGGTTACCGCGTCACCTTTAGCGTTCCCTGCAAAGGTATTTCCGCCGAGGATTTGCCGACCATGACGTCAAACTCGCCCGGCACGACCCTCCAGCGCATGTCAATGTCGAGCAACTGGAGGTCTTCCGGGGTCAGTTTGAAGGTCACGGTTTTTGTCTCTCCCCGGTTGAGGGCGACGCGCTCGAAGCCGCGGAGTTGCTTGACGGGGGTTGAAACGGGGGCGTAGTTCTCGTGGATGTAGAGTTGGACGGTCTCCACGCCGGCCTGGTCGCCGATGTTCTTCACGTCCAGCGTCACGCGCGCCTCGCCGCCAGGGTGGATTTCCGCCGGTTCGATACGCAGACCGGCGTAATCAAACCTCGTAAAGCTCAGGCCGTAGCCAAACGGGTAAAGCGGCGTCGCCGGCATGTCGACGTAGCCCGGTTGCATCCGGGCGGTCTTGGATGGCTTGTAATTGTAATAGACCGGCAGTTGGCCTGAGTGGCGGGGGACGGAGATGGGGAGGCGGCCGGTGGGATTGTAGTTGCCGAAGAGGACGTCGGCCACGGCTTGTCCGCCGCGCTCGCCGGGTTCCCAGGCCTCGACGAGGGCGGGGACGTGTGCGGAGGTCCAGCGCGTCGAGAGCGGCCGGCCGTTGATCAGCACTACGATCGTGGGCGTTCCGGTGGCGAAGACCGCCTGGATCAGGTCTTCCTGCACTCCGGTCAGATCGAGGCTCGCCACATCGTGGCTCTCCCCGTCGGTGTGGATGTCGTGCTGGCTCTCGCCGACGACCACGATGGCGACGTCAGACTCTTTGGCCGCCTGCACGGCTCCGGAAAAGCCGCCCTTGTCGTCGCCTGTCACCTCGCAGCCGCGCGCCTGGGTGACTTTAGTTTGGGGCGAGACCGCAGCCTTAATCCCCTCGATGACGGTCGTCACATGCTGCAAGACTTTCCTGGGCGAATAGTCGCCTAATTGGTTCATCACATCATCCGCGTTCGGGCCGATAACGGCGACCGATTTCAAGTCCTTCCTGAGCGGCAGCAGGTTCTTGTCATTCTTGAGCAACACGATTGCTTCGCGGCCCGCGCGCAGGGCGAGGTCTTGATTTGCCTGAGAGTGGACGACCCGGACGGCGCGGTCCACGTCGACGAAGGGATTCTCGAAGAGGCCGAGGTGGAACTTCTGCTCGAGAATCCTGCGCAGGGCGCGATCCACCAGGGCCATGGGGACCAGCCCCTGTTCCACGCTCTCGACCAAAGGTCCCATGTAGGCAGGCTCGTAGGTGATGTTCAAATCGACCCCGGCCCTCAAGGCAAGCAGTCCTGCTTCCTTTTGAGTGGGAACGATGTGCTCGTAGAGCAGCGTGCCAAAGCCGCCGCCCTCGCTCTCGACAATCCCCTTGAATCCGATTTCCTGCCTTAACACATCGTTCATCCATTTCACTGAGGCGTGCGCCGGCACATCCTCGACTTCCGGGTAGCCGGCCATCACACCCAACCCACCTGCTTTCGTGATGGCGCCGATCCACGGCGGCATATAGTTCTGGCGCAGAGACCGCTCCGATAGCTCGATGGCTCCGCGTTCGAGGCCGCTGGAGGGTTCGCTTTGCGTGGGGAAATCCGTGAGCACGGCGATGACCTTGTCCGGGGCGGAGATGTCCGAGCCCTGGGTTGCCCGCACGATGGTCTCGCCCAGGCGCATATAAAGGTAAGGGTCTTCGGTGTAGGCTTCCTCGTTTCGCCCCATGCGCGGGTCGCGGTCCACTTCCATGACCAGCGTCGAGAGCATGTGGATGCCGACCGCTCGCGCTTCCGCCGCCGCCGCGGCATAGATAGCGTTGACCAGGTCCAGGTCGAACGAACTGCCCACGGCCAGGCCCTCCGGGAAGACTGTCGCACCCGAAAACATGGCCCCATGCGTGCCTTCTTCATCTTCCATGACGGGTATCTTCAGGCGAGTTTGGGTGAGCGCGATCTTCTGCAGCTCGTTGAAGTACTCCGCCTGCTGGCGGGCGCCTTCATGGAGAATCTCATTCGCGAGCGTGAAGAACCCGCAGGCGGGTCCGATTTCCGGCGTGTAGGTTCCAGCCGCGAACCTCTTGCACGCCTCCATCTTCGAGGGAATGGTCTTTCCCAGTTCCTCGACATACACGCACGGCAAATTGAGTTGACCGACCTTTTCCTTGAGGGTCATGCGGCCCATGAGGTCGTTGATTCGCTCCTCGATCGGACGCTTCGCATCCGCGTAAATCGCCGGTTGACCTTCGGCTTGGGCGAGGACCGCAGACAGAAAGCCCAGCAGCAGGCCGGCGGCCGTGACTAACCCTCCGAGGGACCGGGTCTCGATCCTGGCGGCCTTGTGGATTCTGGAGGCTTCATTGGGATTGGGATTCACATTCATATCTCATCGATGCTTTGAAATTCCAGGGGTTTGCGGAACCAGGAGGTCCGCCAGGCGCCGTACAGCAGCCCGGCAGTGAGCCAACCCAGGCCGGTTAGCTTGGCCTTGGGACCCAGGCTGAGCCAAAGGAAGAGACAGACCAGGAAACCGAGGACGGGAAGGATGAGGTCCTGAGCTCTTTTGTGCTGGCCGCGCAGAAAGTAGCGGACGAAACAGGAGACGTTCACGCCCATGAAGGCAATGAGCGCGCCGAAATTGAGGAGTTCGGCGCCCAGGGAATAGGTCAGGGCGAATGCGCCGACGAGCGTGAGGGCGCCGACCAGGATGATGTTGTTGCTCGGGACCCGGGTGCGGGGGTGAATGGCCCCAAAGAACCGCCGGGGTATGGCGTTGTCCCGGCCCATTCCGTAGAGGAGGCGGCCTGCGCCCAATTGCGCTCCGGCGCCGGAGCCCATGGTGGCAATGAGCAGCGCGACATCCACCGCCAGGAATAACCATCGTCCCCCCGCCTTGCCCGCCACGTAACAGAACGCCGTGTCGGCATTGGGGAAACTGTTGCTCGGCCAAACGAGTTGAGCCGCATAGACCTGGACGGCAGCCAGCACCCCGGTTATCAGGCAGACCAGCACCGTGGCCAGGAGAATGTTCCGGCGGGGATTGTGGACTTCCTCGGAGAGCGTCGAGATGCCGTCGAAGCCGATGTAAGTGAGCACGGCCAGGGCGGCGCCCCCGGAGACGGCCGAGAAG